>DASXVQ010000249.1:0-105720 GCA_036504155.1 Myxococcales bacterium | reverse complement strand
AACTGCCTCGACGACGTCGCGCTGACCGCCGCGGTCAAGACGCTCAAGGCGAAGACGATAGACACCTTCGTCATCGGCTTCGGGAGCGCCTTCTCGAACCCGGACGCCAAGAAGGCCCTCAACGACGCGGCCGAGGCCGGTGGTCGGACGGCCAACGACCCGGACTACCCCGACGCCAAGTTCTTCCTGGCCGCCAACACCGAGAAGCTCGAGGGCATCCTCGACAAGATCAGGACGGTGCTCCAGGCCTGCACCTTCGCGCTCGACCAGGCTGCGGTCACCGAGTCGAGCCTGGTGGTGACGGTGTCGAACAAGAAGGCGGGCACGGAGGCCACCCTGGAGTCGGGCACGGATTGGAGCTTCACCGACGGGTCGCGCACGGCGCTGAATCTCGGAGACGCCTGGTGCAAGAAGCTGCAGGAGGCCGAGGCGGACACCTACGTCGTCAAGTTCCAGCACCTCCAGTGCCAGCCGTAGCGCTGCTGCGACTCGCCATCTTCACTTCGACCGTGGTCGTCTCGCCCGGCGAGACCTCAAACGCCCCGGTCTCGTAATGGCATCGCGGCCTGAACGCTCGGCGGCCCTCACTTGCCACACGCCGCGGACTTGACCCACGTGGGGCAAGTGGCCGCCCTTCTGCCCCTCTGGCATCGCCGCTAGACGTCGGCGGCGTTCACTTGCCACACGCCGCGGACTTGTCCCACGTGGGGCAAGTGGCCGCCCCTCGGGCGCTTCGGCTTCCGCGCTCCCGCCGCCTACCTGGCCCTTCTCGCTGGCATTGGCTCCGGCCACGATCCAGAAGCGCCTCTCCCCTTGCGTGGCCTCGGCGCCCCAGGGCACGCGGTGGTAAGACGACCTTGCCAGCGCCGAGGACGTCGGGCGCGGGCGGAGCACTGAAATCTGAAGTCGAACCCTGACCGCCGCATCCACGACCCCGGCCGGTCCGGACCTCGTTGAGACTTCGGCCCCTGTGCTGAAGGATGGACGCCATGGCGGACGACTCCACGACGATCGAACTCAGCCGGTCCGAGCTCCGCGAGGTCGCCGGCTACGCGGCGGCGTGCGCGCGGCCTGCATTGGCGATCTTCGAACGTGAACGCCCCGACGATCGGCGCCCACGAGCCGCGATCGACGCTGCGCAGGCGTTCGCGGACGGAGCCGAGCGGACCAAGGCGCTGCGCGACTGCGCCTGGGCGGCGCAACGGGCGGCTCAGCAGGCCCGCGATGCAGGGCAGGCTGCAGCGAGCGACGCCGCGCGCGCGGCCCTCGCCGCGGCCGGTGCGGCGTTCCTCCATCCCCTGGCGAAGGCGACTCAGGTCAAGCACATCCTCGGGTCGGCCGCTCATGCCGCACGGGCGTTCGAGCTCTCCGCCGGAGACGATCCCGCCGTCGGAGCCGACCACGTCGCTCAGTCGCGGATCCTCGCGCCTGCCGTCGTGGTGGACGTCCTGAGGCGCTACCCGGTCGCCCCGCCTGGCGGTGGTCGGGTCGGAGAGCTGATCCGTCAGCTGGACGCGTCGCTCCGGCGATCCCCGACGGTGTGAATCCGGCGCCACGATGCCGCAAGGTACGCGCGGCGTGGCGATGCCCAACGCAGTCGCCCCAGGCGGTCCCCGCGAGAGCGAGCAGAGGAAGCCGGCTGGGCGAGGCGACCCTGACCTCTTCCTGCGATCCGGGTAGTACCGCGGATCAGGTCGGGTCTCAGAGCTTCGCCAGCCAGTCCTTGGCGTCCTCCATCTTGTCGAAGGGACGCAGGTCCCGCCCGCTGAAGGCGGCCACGACGTACACCAGCGCCTTGCGCAGGCCGTCGGCGCCGACGATGGCCGCGGCCTTCACATAGGGCTTGTTGTGCGCCGTGTACTTCTTCATCGCCCCGGTCACGTTGGAGGTGAACTCGGAGTTGGAGATGTTGGTGAGGGTGAGCAGCGAGTTGAGGGGCTGGGTGGCAATGATCCTCTGCGCCTCCTGGCTCTCCGTGACGGCCTGCTCGGCCTTCAAGTTGGAGAGGTCGATGACGAGGATCTTCCTGCCCTTGTGGTCGATGAAGTTCACGCGCCCCATGGGAATCTCCGCAGGTTAGGGGACGAGTTCGGGAATGTGGTCGAGGCGATTGTAACGCCGCGCGCGGCTCTCCTCCCCACTTCCCTGACCGCCGAGGCCCGGTGCCTGGCCTGGCACGGCATCGCCGGTCTACCTCGTGGCCGGACGGAGGGGACTCCACGGCACCGGGCCAGGCTTCCCTCCTTCCTCTAGCGGGACTTTCGCAAATTCGGCTTTGATTTTTCGGAGAGCGGCCGCTCGCCGAGAGTGAAACCGTTTGCCTTCTTGTCGGTTCCGGCATAGTTGAAGGAATGCACTTCATCGAGCGGGTCGTCGGCGGCCGCAGGTACCGAATCGCTGCGCAGTCTGTCTGGAACCCCAAGAAGGGCCAGCCGGTTTCGCGTCAGATCGTCCTGGGCCCCGCAGACCCGCCACCCGTGGCCGACCTGGGCAAGACACGCACCCTGGGCACGCGCCGGCTCGGGGACACGGGCGCGCTCGCCTGGGTCGCCGAGCAACTTGATGCCATCCGTCTGATCGACGAGGCGTGCCCGTCTTCCGCTTCCTCCTCAGGGCCCTCGCCGGGTGAGCTGACGGTGGCGGTGGCTCTCCAGCGCGCGTGCCAGCCAGGAGGCAAGCGAGACCTCGCCCAGTTCTTAGGAGAAAGCGTGGCGCGCGTCTCGTGTCTGCCCGCGGATGCTTTCACCGGGCAGGCGTTCTACCGGGCGGCGCTCAAGGTCACCGACGAGCAGGTGGAGCGAGCACAGATCGCCATCGCCAAGGCTGCGGTCGAGCGGTTCGGACTGTCGGCAGACGTGCTCGCATTCGACTCCACCAACTTCGACACGTTCATCGCCACGACCACCAAATGCGAGCTCCCCCGCAGAGGCCACGCCAAGAGCAAGCGCGGAGATCTGCGCGTGGTGGGTCTGGGCGTCCTGGTGAGCGAGACCGGTCACGTGCCCCTGCTGCACCTGACTTACCCCGGGAACGGCTCGGACCAGGCACTGCTGGGGGCATGCTTGGGAGGCCTCGCTCGGTTGCACGAGCAACTGAATGCCATCGAAGGCCGGCCGCGCGCCAAGCGGACGGTGGTGCGTGACGGAGGGTTCTGGAGCGAGCAGCTGGAGCTGGACCTCGAGGGCGCGGGGTATCACTCGCTTATCTCGCTGCCTCTGGGCCACGGCGCCGCAGAGGCGGCACTGGCCGAGGCTGCCAAGCCGGGGCGCATGAAGCGGCTCAGCGGTGCCCTCAAGGACGTGCGCGCGGCCCGGATGACCGGAAGGGTCGGGGACCTGGAGCGGACGCTGGTGGTCGTCGAGAGCCAGGAACTCCTGCGCGGGCAGAAGCGCGGCATCGCCGCAGCCCTGCGCAAGGCGACGTCCGGCCTCCGAAAGCTCGAGCGCCGCCTCGCAGGAACGGGGCCCAAGGGTGGAAAGCGGCTGGACTTGGCGTCGCTCAAGGTGAAGGTCGACAAGCTGCTGGGCCGCGAGCACCTGAGCGAATTCGTGGTCGTCGAAATCGGCGGCACCGACGAGGCTCCGACGATCGCCTGGAGGGTAGACGGCGACCTCCGCCGCAAGCTCGAGCGCACCCGCCTGGGGCGCCGCGTCCTGTGCACGGACCACGGGCTCTGGGGCACGGAGCGCATCGTCCGCGGGTTCCGGGGGCAGTGGAACGTCGAGGAGCTGTTCCGCCGCGCAAAGAAGGGTGGCCTCGTGCCGTGGGGCCCGTCCTACCAGCGAGCCGACACCTCTCTGCGTCTGCACACCTTCGCCACAGTGCTCGGGCTCACCCTGGTGGCGCTGGCCAAGCAGGAGCTTGGAGCGCGCCGGTCAACGCTGGCGACAATGAAGGAGTTGGCGGCGATTCGGCCGACGCTCGTTCGCACCTCCTCCGGAACGAAGGGGCGCCGGCCAACCGTCATGCTGGCGCCCGAGCTGTCGTCGACCCAGCGGAAGGCGGTCCAGGTCTTCGAGTTGGATAGGTGGATGCCGGCGCTTTCTTTCAACTAGCAATCGAGGAGGCCATTCTCACAGGGAACGGCCCCCAGGATCGGCCCAAACTCTGCGAAACTCCCGCTAGGTCCGCCTCGAAGGCAAAGAGGCAAGGCCAGGAGCCAACCTGAAGCGTTCGCACTGCGCGAGCCGGGCCGGCCTGTGGATGCTCCTCGGCCTGCTGGCCGCCGGCTGCAACGACCCCGTGCGACCGGACGGCGGCCCGACCGGCTCCACCCATGTGATCGTTGCGGGCCACGAGGTGACGTGGATCACCCGCGGGCCCCGAGCCCGGGGACTTCCCCTGGATTCCGGCGGCGAGGGAGGTGTCCCGAGTCGCGGAGAAGCCCACGACCGCCCGCGGCCGCCTGGGGAATCAGGGAGAGGACCGCCGCCGCGGTCGCCGCGACCTGGGGCCGCAACGTAGCGCGCGCAGGTAAAGCGGGCCGAGGTTAGGATGCCCTCCACTGGCCGTTCGCGAGAGCCCGTCCATGCACCTCGAGAGACTCCACCCCGCGCTCCTCCTCCTCGGCATCACCCTGCTCGGCCTCGCGGCCTGCGGCTCCGACCCCCTCGGAGCGAGCGACGCCGCGTCGGGAGACGTCGGAGGTTTCGATGCCGGCGCCAGGCCCTCCCTCGACGCCTCCGCACCCGATGCCTTCCTCGAGGGTCCGGACGCGACGACGGCTCCGGGAGCCGACGCGCAGTGGCCGGATGCCGGCCTCGAGCCGGGCCTCGACGCCTCCTCCGCCGCCGATGCCGACGCGCCCGACGCCGAGCCCGCGCCTGCTCCGGACGCAGGCCTCCTCGACGCCGGCGCCGCCGGACGGGATGCCGCGGTCTCCGCACCGGACGGCGGCCGGGCCGATTCCGGCGCCGCCTCGTTCTTCCCGGTGCGGGTCATGGCCGCCAACCTCACCAGCGGCACCCTGCAGTCGTACGACTCGGGCGAAGGCCTGCGGCTCATCCAGGGCGTCTCGCCCGACGTCGTGCTCATCCAGGAGTTCCGCTACGGCGACAACCTCGAAGCCACGATGCAGTCGATGGTCGACGCGACGCTGGGCTCCGGCTTCTCCTGGTGCCGCGAGTACGCCTCGCCGCCGCCGGCCGGCACCATCCCCAACGGCATCATCAGCCGCTGGCCCATCCTCGAGTGCGGGTCGTGGGACGACACGACGATGTTCGGCAGCCGCGACTTCGCCTACGCCCGGATCGACCTGCCCGGGCCCCGCGACCTGTGGGCCGTGAGCGTGCACCTGCGCACCAACGACGCCGCGACGCGCGACGCGGAAGCCAAGGCTTTGGTGGGCTACCTCTCGAGCCGGGTCCCCCAGGACGCCTTCCTGGTCGTCGGCGGGGACTTCAACACCAACGCCATGAGCGAGTACTGCTACGCGACGCTCTCGGCGGCCGTCGACGTGGCCGCGCCGCACCCCGCGGACCAGAAGGGCAACATCTACACGAACCGCAAGCGCCAGCTCCCGTTCGACCACGTCTTCGCCGACCCCGGCCTGCGCGCCCTGCAGGTGCCCACGGTCGTCGGCAACAGCGTCTACGCCGCCGGCCTGGTCCTCGACAGCCGCGTCTACACGCCGCTCTACGAGATCGACCCGGTGCTGGTGGGCGACAGCGCCGCGCTCAACATGCAGCACATGGGCGTGGTGAAGGACTTCCAGGTTCCGTACTGACGCCCCCGGGCGCCTGCTTCGCCTCGGCGAACGCCCTGGCTCAGCTGCCCCGCCGCCCGCCACCGACTCGTGCCACGGCACTCACTTGCGCCACGTGGAGCAAGTGGCTGCCCCCTCGGGCCCTTCGGTTCCGCCTCCTCGCCGCCCACTTGTGCGCCGCCACCTGGAGCTCCACCGACTTGAGCGTCTGCTGCCAGTTGGGCATCGCCGCCAGCCCTTCCTTCTCGCCCAGCATCCTCTTCAACGCCTGGGGCGTGGCGTGGACCTCGGCGAACGCCGCCTCCTGCGCCGTCGCCGGGGCCTTGGCCTGCTTGGTCATCCTCCCCTGCTTGAAAGCCGGCGAGCCCACCGCTATCGTTTTGGTGCATCGCATTTGCATCGCAAGGACGCGGATCGTGAAGAGCGCCTCGTTTCCCCCGCTTAGAGTCGAGCCCGCGCTCCGCCGGGCAGCGGAGCGTGTCCTGCGTGAGGGCGAAAGCCTCTCAGCCTTCGTGGAGGAGGCCGTCCGGCGAGGGGTCGAGTGGCGGCAAGTCGAGGATGCGTTCATCGCGCGAGGGCTGGCCTCCGAAGCGGAGGCCCGCGAGAGTGGGCGCTTCGTCACCGCATCATCCGTCCTCAAGAAGCTCGAGAAGCGGCTCGCCAGGTCCAGACGGTCCCAGTGAGGTACAGGGTCCGGTTCACCAGGGGAGCCGAGAAAGACCTCCTGGAGCTCTACGACTTTCTTGCCGAGAGAGACGTCGATGCGGCCCAGCGGGCGCTTCGGGCGGTGAGGAAGGCCGTCGAGCTGCTCGGGATCTTCCCTTTCGCCTGCCGCAAGGCCTGGGCGCCAAAGCCTGACCCCTCTCTTCGCGAAATGGTGATCAGCTTTGGCAACCGCGGATACGTGGCGCTCTTCAGGGTCGAGCGCCGGAACGTGATTGTCCTTGCGGTCCGGCACCAGCGACACGAGGACTTCCAGTAGAGGTCTTCGGGAGCAGGCCGGTCGCTGCCGGCCACCAGGGCTCCGCGGGCACCCTCTCCATCGTCGACTCGGCCATCACCTCGGGCTCCTCCGGCAGCCGCACGGTGCTCGCCTCCGCGGGCACGGCCACGACAATCTCGACGGCGCCGCGGCGGTCCGCACTGCAGTCCCGGAACGCCTGGATCGGCTGCGCCGGCAGCCAGGCCTGCGGGCCGGTCCATCTGGACCGCGCTGGCGTCTCGCGCTCCTGCCCCGACTCCGACCCGAGCGACGGCACCTACGACTGCTTCTCGATAGGCGCGTACCGGTGCCCTCGAGCCCTGCAACCGGGAATGACGGCTGGCGTTTCCGGGGGCGACGCTTGGAGACCCGGGGGCTGAAGGCCCCCGGCTACTGGGTCGAAGCCCTCTGAAGGGGCTGGCCCCCGGCGCCTGGCGGTGGAGTCGTCGCGGACGCTTCCCTTGCCCGCTTGCCCGCTACTGGGGGACGGACCAATCGCACGGTGGTCTCCACCTCCTCGGCGCCGAGTCGGGGGCCAGTTCCTTTGGAGGGCTTCGACCTGTAGCGGCGACCCCCTTTGGACTTTGAAGACCCCGGGCAGTCATGCCCAATGACACCTCAAGGTGACGTGACACCTTGAGGTGTCATTGCCTCGAATCCCGCGCGCGCCCCACTACCACCCCTGGGTGCTCGTCAGCAGGACTCGCGTCCGGAAGTCTGCTGCCGACTCGCCGACAACGACACGCGCCGCTCGCCCCTGCCCTCTTCCTTATTAGCCCGCCCGCGCCCGGTTCAGCGCCCGGCTTCGTTTGAGGCGCCCGCGCCACCGCCGAGTTCGTCGCGAGCTTCGCAGTGGGCCAGCAGGTCGACGCCCGCCCCGGCCCCGGCCCCGGCCCCGGCCCCGGCCCCGGCCCCGGCCCCGGCCCAGGCCCAGGCCCAGGCCCAAGCCCAGGCCCAGGCCCAGGCCGAGCCGGCCACGCCCTGCGGCCGGTTTCAAGGAGAATGAGCCATGCGCTCAATCTCCCTGTTGGCCCTGTTGGCCTGCTCTGCCTGCCCAGAGATCGGCGAGCGGCCCCCCGCAGACGCAGGCGCCTCGCCCTCGGCGGACTCTGGGCTCCCCTATTCCTGGGACGCGAGCGCCGCACCCGGAGCCGACGCCGCTGCTGCCTCTGCGAGCGACACGGGCGCAACCCCGTCCCTGGACGCGAGCGGCTCGACGGGCCCTGATGCCGCCGGCTCACCGTCCTGCCTGGGCTCCGAGCTTCTCGCCCACCTGGGAAAGGAACGCGTGCTGGCCGGCTTCGCCGACGACGACTCGGTCCAGGCGCTGGCGCCGTGGGACCTCCAGTACAAGTACCTGTCCGGCGGGATCCCCGACGGCGTCGGTCCCTGCGCCTCGTGCCTGACCAACTGCACCGCCGACGGCCAACTCTGCGACAACACTCACGGCTGCGGCTGGTGGGGTTGCTGGCAGTGGGACCAGGAGCCGCCGGGCAAGTACGTCGGGAACTTCGCCGCCGCGGGAGGCGCGCCCAAGTACGGCATCGTCCCGATGATCACCTACTACGAGATCCTCCAGTCGAGCGGAGCCGCGGAAGGCGCGGGCGAGGTCGCAGCCGCCAACGACCCGGCCTTCATGAGCCGCTTCTTGGCCGACTGGCGCTTCGTCCTCCAGCAGATCGGCATGCAGAAGGCGCTGCTGCATATCGAGCCCGACTTCTGGGGCTACTGCGAGCACGTCAACGCCGACCCGCACGGCACTCCCGCCGCGGTGGCCTCCGCCAACCCCACCGACTGCGCCGGCCAGGAGAACTCCATCGCCGGGCTGGGCCGCTGCATGATCTCCATGGCTCGCAAGTACGCCCCCAACGCGCGCGTCGGCCTGCACGGCTCGGCGTGGGGCACCAAGATCGACGTGCTCGGCAACACCGACCCCGCGTTCGACGTGGCCGGCGAGGCTCGCAAGCTGGGGCGGTTCCTGAAGGCTTGCGGCGCCGCGGACGGCGACTTCGTGGTCGTGGACGCCTCGGATCGCGACGCCGGCTACTACCAGTCCGTCGGCCGCCAGAGCTGGTGGGACGAGACCAACGCCACCCTGCCCCACTTCCACCAGGCCTTCGCCTGGGCCAAGGCGCTGGCCGAGGAAGTAGGCCAGCCGATCATCTGGTGGCAGCTGCCGGTGGGGAACATGGCCCTCGACGACACCGCCGATCACTGGAGGGACAACCGGGTGGACTACTTCTTCGCCCACGCCGACGAGGTCGCCGCCGCGCACGGCGTGGCGATGGCCTTCGGCGCCGGGATGGGCGGGATGACCACGCCCAGCACCGACAACGGCAACCTCATCGCCAAGGTGAAGGCGTATTCGGCGGCGGGCGGGGCGAAGCTCTGCCCCTGACCAGCGCTCAGGAGGCGACGATGGCGCGGAGGAGCGCGTCCACCGCACGCACCCCGGGCTCCGGGTCCTTCAGCGCTTCTTGGCCTTGAGCGCCTGCACCGGCACGGTCGAGATAGCCCCGGTCACCGTGTCCTCCCACCGCGGCACGAGCCGCGCGAACTACGGGCGCTCGCCCTCCGCAAGCGGAGTCCACCGGAGCCCCGCGACGGCGCCCTGACAACTGCCCACCCGCACGCTCTCCTCGCCTGTCAGCACGCCGCCGGCGCCCGGGCCGCCCAGCGAGCGCCGCTCAGTATTGGTGGCAGTTGTTGCAGGTGGCGTTGCCCACCGGAGCAACGCCCCACTGCACCGAGGTCTCGTTCAGGTGGCAGGCCACCGAGGAGCAGGTCCTCGTCGCCGGGTCGTAGCTGGCGTTGGCCATGTTCACCGACCAGGTGCTGCCGTTCTGCGCCGAGTCCACCGAGGCCGGCCCGGTGGTCCACGTGGTCCAGTACGGCAGGCTCGGCGCGTCGGCGCCGCCGGGCGCTCCCGGGTACGAGAAGCCGCTCGGCAGCGTCCGCTGGTCGAACGAGACCTGGCGCTGGCCGTCGACGTGCTTGAGCGGCAGCACCTTGCCGGTGCCCGCCGGCGCCGTTCCCCCGGCCTGGTGGCACGTCGAGCACTGCCCGGGGAGCACCTGGCTCAGTCGCGAGGCGTCGCCGCCGGGCAGCACCGCGTCCTGCGTCGTGTCCAGCCAGTAGAACCCGGAGGGCCCGGTGGCCGAGGGATCGGTGGTGTCGAAGTGGCAGGCTTGGCAGGTGATGGGCGAGGCGTTGAAGCTCGGGTCGCCGCCGTGCTTGTTGGGCACCTGGTGCCAGGCTCCGGGCAGGCCGCCGTAGTGGCCGAACTCCCAGCCGTCGTCGCCCATCTGCAGGTGGGTGTTGGCGGTCTCGCTCCCGGCGCCGCCGGAGGGGTAGCGCGGCGGGTCGTCGTGGCAGCCGTCGCAGCCGAGCTTGGCGCCGGAGGTCCAGCCCGGGCTCGTCCGGCTCACCGGCGTCGCCTGGCCGCTGGAGTGGCAGTACGTGCCGGAGCAGGTCTTGGCCGAGGCGTCGTAAGAGGCGGTCGGCAGCGCCCTGGCCTTCAGCGTCCCCGCCGGCGCGGAGGCGGAGTACAGCTCGACCTCGGTCACGCCGTCGAGGTGCTTCGACGGGTCGAGCGGGTGGCAGTTGCCGCAGCCGAACATGTAGTAGGGCTTGCCGGAGGGGAAGTAGTCGGCGAGCACGCGCGTGTCCTCGTACGCCGGCTTGGTGGCGGCGTCGCCGAAGTGCGCGACGTGCGCTCCGGTGGCCGGCGGCAGGGCGTGGCAGGACCCGCACGGGCCGCCGGTCACGTCCACATGGCCGTCGACGTGCCTGACCTTGTCGATGACGTTGCCCGAGGCGTCCACGGTCGGGTGGCAGGCGGAGCAGTTGCTGCCGTAGTGCGCCGGCGGCGGGTTGCCGTGGCAGGTGCCGCAGGCCGCCTGGCTGCCGTCGACGACGGTCCAATTCGGGTCGGTGAGGGTCCCGCCCGAGAGCGTCGCGCCGTGGCAGTAGACGCTGGAGCACTGGCTGCCGTTCCAGGCCGGGCTCGCGCCGCCGCTCCTGGCCAGCGCGCCCCAGGTCAGCTCCGCGGGGAGCGCGCTGTCCGTGTGCCCGGCCGCGCCGACGGTGGCCGGGACGAGGTGGCAGTCGTCGCAGGCGAAGGCGACGTGCACGGCGGAGGCGGCGAGGTGGGTCTGGTGCGCGCCCACGCCGCGCGAGGCGGAGGTCGAGTTGCCGCTGGTGTCCCTGGGCGGGGCCTGGTCCGCGGGGTTGGCGGGATCCCCGGCGGCGTTGCCGTGGCAGGCGTTGCAGGCGCTCGCGGCCTGGACCACCCCGTCGATGTGCAGGCCGCCGGCCACGTCGATGCCGCCCGAGGCGGCGACGGTGCCGGAGTGGCAGGTCCGGCAGCTCGCGCTCTGCGGGTGCGGCGCCGGCGGCGGGTTGCCGTGGCAGCCGTCGCAGGCGACCTGGCTGCCGTCCACCTGGGTCCACACCGGCTCGACGTGGGCGCCGCCGGCGAGCGACGAGCCGTGGCAGTAGACGCTGGCGCAGCGGGTGCCGTCCCACTGCGGAGCCTGGGCCTGGGCGGTGGCGAGCGGACCCCAGGTCAATTCGGCCGGGAGCGCGCTGTCCAGGTGGCCGGCGGCGTCCGCGGTCGCGGGGACGAGGTGGCACTCCGCGCAGGAGACGGCCTTGCGGATGGCGGAGTCGGCCAGGTGCGCCTGGTGCGCGCCGACGCCGCGCTCGCTGGTGGCGGAGCGGCCGGAGGTGTCGGTGGGCGGCGCCTGGTCGGCGGGCCTCGCGGGGTCGCCGGCGGAGTCGCCGTGGCAGGCGTTGCAGGCCGAGGCGACCTGTAGCGCGCCGTCGACGTGCTGGCCGCCGGCGAGGTCGATGGTCCCGTCCGCCTTCAGCGTCCCGGGGTGGCAGTTTCCGCAGGCGCCGCTCGCCGGGTGCGGCGCGGGAGGCGGGTTGCCGTGGCAGCCGTCGCAGGCGATCTGGCTGCCGTCGACCTGCGTCCATCGCGGCGCGACGTGGGCGCCGCCGGTGAGCGAGGCGCCGTGGCAGTAGACCGAGCTGCAGGTGGCGTTCGCCCCGTCCCAGGCCGGAGCCAGGCCGCCGCTGGTCGCCAGCGGGCCCCAGGTGAGCGTGGCGTGGTCGGAGTCGATGTGGCCGGCCTCGCCGACCGTCGCCGGGACGAGGTGGCACTCGCTGCAGGCGACGGCGGAGCGGACGCGGCCGGCCACGAGGTGCGCCTGGTGGGCGCCCACGCCGCGCGCGGTGGTGTCGGTCGCCCCCAGCGTGTCCTGGGGCGGAGCCGCGTTCGCCTGGTTGCCGTGGCAGGAGTTGCAGGCGGTGCCCACCTGCACGGTGCCGTCGATGTGCTGGCCGCCCTCGACGTCGATGGTCCCGTCGGACTTCAGGGTGCCGGGGTGGCAGACGCGGCACTGGCTGCGCTGGGGGTGCGGCGCGGGAGGCGGGTTGCCGTGGCAGCTGTCGCAGACGGCCTGGCTGCCGTCGACCTGCGTCCACTTCGGCGCCGTCGCCCGGCCGCCGCTGAGCGTGGAGCCGTGGCAGTAGACCGCGCTGCAGGTCGCGCCGTCCCAGGCCGGGGCCTGGCCGCCGCTGGTCGCGAGCGGGCCCCAGGTGAGCTCCGCCGGGAGATCGGTGTCCATGTGCCCGGGATCGCCGACGTCGGCGGGGACCCGGTGGCACTCCTCGCAGGCGACGGCCTTGCGGATGGCGGAGTCGGAGAGGTGCTGCTGGTGCGCGCCGACGCCGCGCTCGGCGGTGTCGCTCCTTCCGGCGAGGTCCGTAGGCGGCGCGGGGTTCAGGTCGCTGCCGTGGCAGGCGTTGCAGGTTCCGCCCACCTCGACGATCCCGTCGACGTGCAGGCCTCCCTCGAGGTCGATGGTCCCGTCGGGGCGGACGGTCCGCTGGTGGCAGTTGGAGCAGCGCCCGGAAGCGGGGTGCGGCGGCGGCGGCGGGTTGCCGTGACAGCCGCGGCAGGTCTCGCTCGTCTGCTCCCGGGTCCAGGCCGGCGGCTCGGCGTAGGTCCACCGCGGCCGGGTGCGCGTTCCGCCGGCGAGCGTCACGCCGTGGCAGTAGACCGACGAGCAGGTCGCGGCGCTGCGGTCCCACGAGGGCGTCTGGCCCTGGGTGGTGGCCAGCGTGCCCCAGGTCACGTCCGCCGGGTCGGCCGGATGCTCGGGCGTGGCGAGGTCGATGTGCCCGGGCGCCTCGAGGGTCGCGGGCATCGGGTGGCACTCGGCGCAGGCGAGGCCCTTGCGGACCAGGCCGTCGACGACGTGCAGCCGGTGCGCGCCCACCTCGGGGTCGAGCGTCGTCTTCTTCGGGTCGATCGCGCGCGGCGGGGCGGCGAGGCCCGTCGCGGGATCGCCGTGGCAGGCGTCGCAGCGGACCTCGTCGGGCATTCCGTCGGCGAGCGGTTTCTGCTCGCAGCCGGAGAGCACCGCGGGCAGCAGCGCGGCGAGGAGGGTGAGCGGAAGACGGCGGGACAGGAGGAGGATCGCGGAGCGCATCGGTCACATCCCCGGGCGGTGGCAGGCGGCGCAGAACGAGGCCTTGTGGCACACGCGGCAGCTCTGGTTGTCGGTGGTCGCCGCAGCCAGGCCGTGCGTCTGCGACCAGGCGCCCACGTGGTTCACCGGCCGGGTGACGCGGTGGCAGCGCGTGCACACGCCGGTCTCGTGGCAGGCCTTGCAGCCGTCGCGGTCGAACTCCGCGGCGACGCCGTGCATCCGCACCCGCCACAGGCCGGTGTGGCTGTCCGGAGCCTTCTGGCGGTGGCAGCGCACGCAGGTGTCGGTGCCATGGCAGAGCGAGCAGGCCTTGCCGTGCTCCGCGAACGTGCGCTCGCGCGACTCCTCGCCGTGGCGCCGGGTCCACGACGTCGTGTGGTCCGCGGGCTTCACCTTCTTCAGGTCCTGGCCGTGGCACGCCTCGCAGCGCGCCTCGACGCGGACCAGGCCGCGCTCGGCGTGGCACTGGGCGCAGCGCGCCTTGGGCATCACCGGCGCCGGTTCGGCGTCCCCGGCCTTCGGGGCCAGCACCGAGGCGTGGCAGTCCAGGCAGGGCATCGCCTTGGCGTGGGCGGGGTGCGGGAAGGCGATGCCGACCTTCGGCGTCCTGGGCGCGACGTAGCTGGGGACCTTCTCGTGGCACTCCTCGCAGGCGTGGCGGTCGACCTGCGGGGAGGTCGGCCCGGTCACGGCGTGGCACGCCGAGCAGGGACGCTCGTTGTTGGTCGCGTGCAGCGCGTGATCGAAGGCGGGGATCTTGTCGGCGCGGGCGAGTCCGGCGAGTCCGGCGAGTCCGGCGAGTCCGGCGGGCACGGCGAGGACGAGGAGCGCGGCGGCGCAGGCGGTAGCTCTCATGGGCGCGTCTCCTAGTAGGCCTGGGCCAGGGTGAGGGTGGCGGTGTGCAGGGTCCGGTCGAAGACCTCGACGCTGTAACGGCCGCGCACCGAGAGCCAGGACAGCGGCTTGACGGTCGCCTCGACGTAGAAGACGCGCACGTCGGCGATCTCCTGGACGTCCTGGTAGTAGACGTACTCCCAGCGGTGGTACTGGGTGCCGAGCTCGCCGCGGATCCACTCGCGGTCGTAGCCCAGCGCCGCGTTGACCGCGAACAGGCCCTTGCCCTTCACCGGGAAGGCGCGGTCGGAGAGGCGGTCGAGCCAGAGCTGCGCGAAGAGGCCCTTGAGGCCCAGGTCGCGCACGGCGAGCATCCCGTAGAGCCGGCCCTCGTTGCGGTTGAAGGCCGACTGCGGGTCGCTCAGGAGCTGCCGGCCCGCCCAGCCCAGGTGCGCCTCGACCACGCCGCCCTTCTTGCCCAGAGGCACGAGCTTGTAGAGGTCCAGCTTCCAGCGCGCGTGCGGCAGGCTGCGGCCCAGGGTGAGGAAGTAGGGGTTGTCGAGCTCGTTGTGCTCGCCCAGCTCGACGGGCTGGAAGTACAGGTGCGCGTCGACGCCGAACTCGTGCTTGGGCAGGAACACCCGGACGACGCCGGAGACCTCGCTGAGCGAGTCGTTGAGAGCGCGCACCGCGAGCTTCGCGGTGAGCAGGTCGGGACTGCGGTAGGAGGCGGCGAGGCCGTAGGAGTGGTCGGTCACCGGGAGCCGGCCCTCGAGCGCGGGGACGTCCTCGCGCAGCAGCCGGTAGTCCGCCTCGACGCGCAGCCCGGGGACGATGCGCACCACGCCGCCGGCCGAGGCGATCCAGTCCTCGAACAGCGGCATGTTGGTCTCGAAGAAGTGCTCGCTGCGCCCGCCGAAGGCGAAGAGCGCGAGCCGCTCGACGGGGCGCAACAGGACGTAGCCGCCGTCGAAGGCCGCCGGGCGCCCGTGCTCCGCCTCCTGCCGCCCGACGCGGACGATCTTCAGCACGCCGTCGGCGGCGTACTCGCCCCAGAGCTGGAAGACGTTGAACCAGGGGTTGCGCCCCGCGTAGATCGTGTTCAGCCCGAAGGGCGCGCCCGAGTCCTCCGGCGGCGTGCGCGCGGCCTGCCACCACAACGTCAGATCGCCCAGCGCCTGGAAGTGGCCGGCGGGGCTGCGCGCGCCGAAGTCGAGGTCGAGGCGCAGCTCGTGGCTCGACTCGCCCGCGGAGCCGCGGAAGCGGTACTCCTCGCGCGCGCCGACGTCGAACTCCCACCCGGGAGCCTTGGCGGCGACCTCGGCGGCGGGCGCGGGCGCGGGCTCGGCGGAGGACGCGGCCTCCTCGGCGCGCGCCCCGGCCCCCCACAGGCTCACCCATCCCAGGAGAAGGGTCCGCAGAAGTGTTCGGGTTCTCACGGTGGCTCCGTCTGCGCGACCGACGGTCGGCGTTCGCTGCGAGACAGTTCGAGGATGAGGGGCGCTGGGCGCCAGGGTCAAGCGTCGCTAATGCGCCGCGCCGCACGCCTGCCCCCTGTTCGGGGGAGCAGGCCTGTCGGGCGCCGGGAAGCGTTGCTCACCATCCGACGAACCCCGCGCTAATATTCGCGGCTCGACCGAGACCCCGCCCCTACTCGAGGCCCCTCATGACGCTGCGCGCCCTCCCAGTCCTGCTGGCCGTGTCCCTCTTCTCGCTGGCGGCCGCGCCGGCGCCCAAGGGCGGCGCGAAGTCGCCACCGGCGAAGGCCGAGCCCGCCAAGGCTGCGGCTGCGCCGGCCGACGCCAGCAAGCCCACCGGCAGGCTGGCGACGGCGGCGCGCGCGCTGGCGCCGCTGCCCGCGGGGGAGAAGGCGGCGTGGTCGCACGCGCCCTTCGAGGAGGGCAACTGCGGCATCTGCCACCAGAAGAACGACCCCAAGAACCCCGGGCCCATCGTCGGCGGCACCAACGAGCTGTGCTACGGCTGCCACGAAGAGTTCCAGGGGCTGATGCAGGACCGGCCGCACCAGCACCGCGCGGCCAAGGAGAGCTGCTCGAACTGCCACAACGCCCACAACTCCCGCGAGAAGAAGCTGCTGCTGGCCGAGCCGGGCGCGCTGTGCCTGTCCTGCCACGAGAAGGTCCAGAAGGAGATCGCCTCCGGCAAGGTCATCCACAAGGCGGTCGACACCGGGGCCAAGTGCTCGGGCTGCCACAACCCGCACGCCTCCAACGTCGAGAAGCTCCTGGTGAAGCTCCCCTTCGACCTGTGCGTCTCCTGCCACTCCACCGACGACCTCGCCGACACCAAGGGCGTCAAGCTCACCAACTTCAAGAAGCTGCTCGACGAGAACCCCAGCCAGCACGCGCCGGTCGCCGCCAAGGACTGCAGCGCCTGCCACCAGCCCCACGCCAGCGAGAACTTCCGCCTGCTGACCCTGGAGTACCCGGCGGCCTTCTACGCGCCGTTCGACCCGAAGAACTACGAGCTGTGCTTCGACTGCCACAACCCCGAGGTGGTCTCCACGCCCACGACCACCAAGCTCACCCGCTTCCGCGACGGCGACCGCAACCTCCACTACGTGCACGTCCACAAGGAGGAGCGCGGCCGCACCTGCCGCGCCTGCCACGACGTGCACGCCAGCAAGCAGGACCACCACATCCGCGAGGCGGTGCCCTACGGGCCCAAGGGCTGGATGCTCAAGGTCGGCTACACCCAGACGCCGACCGGCGGGTCGTGCTCCAAGACCTGCCACGCCACCAAGGACTACACGAACCGGAAGCCGGGCGACCCCGTCCCGTCGAAGAAGAAGTGACCGAGGACCGAACCGTGCGAAAGCATCCCCTGCCCATGCTCGCCACCGCCCTGGCGGCGTTCCTCACCGCCGACCTGCTCTCCGCCTCCAGCGGGGCCTTCGCCAACGTGGCGGAGGGCGACCCCGTCCCCGAGGCGACCCTGCCGACGCTGGACGGGAAGAAGGAGCCGCTGCTCGGCAAGACCGACGTCAGCGTCTTCCTCTTCTTCCGGACCGGTCAGGAGCACTCCAGGGCGACGCTGGAGGCGCTCGCGGCCGCGCAGAAGGAGCTGGCCGGCAAGCCGGTGCGCTGGACCGCGGTGATCTCGGATCGCTTCGCCGCCGCCGAGGTCGCCGCCGAGGTCAAGGCCTCGGGATTCGCCGGCCCGGTGCTCGTCGACGCCGGCGACGCGCTCTACGGCACGATGGGCGTCGCGATGCACCCGTGCATCGGCATCGCCGGCAAGGACCACAAGCTGCTCTTCTACCAGGCGTTCACGAAGATCAATTACGCCGACGTCATCCGCGCCCGCGTCCGCTTCGCGCTGGGCGAGATCTCCCGCGAGGAGATGCAGAAGGTCGTCGAGCCGCCGGCGGCGACGCAGGGCGGCGAGGCGCAGATGGTGCGCCGCTTCTTCAAGCTGGGCGAGCGCCTCTACCAGGCCAAGGACTACGCCAAGGCCCTCGACTCGGCGAAGAAATGCCTGGAGCACGACGCCAACGCCGCCAACTGCCTGGGGCTGAGGGCAGCCGCGCTGGCCGCCCAGGGCAACTGCGCCGAGGCCAGGAAGTCCGCCGAGAAGTCGCTCGCCGCCGATCCCAAGGACGCGCTCGCCGCCGAGGCCAAGGCCGCCTGTCCCTGAGCGTCACGAGCCGGCGTGCGGCGCCGCCGGCGGCGACTTCGTGGTCGTCGACGCCTCGGACCGGGACGCCGGCGACTACCGGTCCGTCGGCCGCGAGTCGCGGTGGGACGAGCCCCATGCCGCCCTGCCCCACTTCCCCCAGGCCTTCGCCTGGGCCGAGGCGCTGGCCGAGGGTCCGCCCTTGAGACGGCTCACGGCATTCGCACGCGGCCCGGGGGCGTGGCAAAGGTTGCAGTCGCCGCTGCTCGCGCCGCTGGCCGTGGGGCGTTTCCTGCCCGCGGAGTCGACGACCTCGACGGTGACGGGGAACTGCTCCGGCTGGAAGCTCGAGAAGTTTCCCGAGGACGGGCTGACGTTCATCGTCACCTTCTGGCCCGCCGCGTCGGTCACGATCACCTGCGCCGAGACGACCTGGCTCACGCACTGGTCCGGCTCGTGGAAGGTCGGGTAGACCGTGCCGGCCAGCGTGAACAGCGGCGCCTCGCCGTCGGAGGCATGGCACGCGATACAGGCCTTCCCAGGCTGCATGCTGGGACTCTCCTGGAAGCTGGTGTCGGTCTGCCCGCTCGTGCAGACGGGAAGGTCCACTGCGGTGGCGCAGGTGCCCTGAGGCATCCCGTCGACGATCCACTTCTCGAACGCGGCGACCTCGGAGGCAGCAAGCAGCCCCGCGGGCGGCATCGGGTTGGCCGAGTCCTTCATCCTCGACAGGCAGAGGTCGGCCACGCTTCCCGCGCCGCCGGCCGGCGAGGGCGCAGTCAACATGGGGGACCGGCGGGCTCGACGGCTAGGCGGTGGTGATCAGGCGGATCAGGGAGTCGACCCAGCCCAGGGTGATCCCCAGGGGGCCCGCGATGATGTAGCCGCCGAACACCATGACCGCGATGAGCAGGAACGAGGAGTACCCCGTGAACGTCTCCCAGGCGGCGCGATGGCGAGCCGGCACGAGCCCGTCGACGATCCGGCTGCCGTCCAGGGGTGGGACCGGCAAGAGGTTGAAGAGCGCCAGCGCCAGGTTGAGGACGATGCTCTTGGTGAGCAGCGCCTCGGTGCCGACACTCAGCAGGTCCGAGGAGAGGCGAAGCATCAGGGCGTAGATGACGGTGCACACCACCGCCAGGATCACGTTGGAAACCGGCCCTGCCGCCGCGGTGATCATCATCCCCCGGCTCATCGAGATCTTGCGGGTGAAGCGCACCGGGTTGACCGGCACCGGCTTCGCCCAGCCGAAGGGGATGGGCGAGAGCAGCGGGATGAGGAACGTGCCGAACGGGTCGATGTGCGCCAGCGGGTTGAGCGTGAGCCGCCCCATGCGCGCCGCGGTGTCGTCGCCGAGCTTGTAAGCGCTCCAGGCATGGGCGAACTCGTGGACCGAGAGCGAGAGGATCATCGGGACGAGCATCAGCGCTCGCTCGAGGAGATCTTGGGAGGTCGGGAAGTTCATTTCGCCTCGCGGGTGCGCCTCATCTACCAACGCCCCCCAGGCCGGTCAACGCACGGACGGACGCCCCGCTTCCGCCTGCCTTCGTTGTGCTCCCCGTTCGGGCGTGATACGGCCTGCCTCTTCGTCTGGCGGACGATCCGCCAGGAAGCCACGAGGCCCCCCATGGAAGACTCCAAGCACCCAGATTTCAAAGAGAAGTTCTACCTCGACTGCGGCTTCTCCACCCGCGCCCTCCACGCCGGCGAGCACGTCGGCCAGCCCCACACCTCGGCCCACGCCAACCCCATCTTCCAGACCTCGACCTTCGTGTTCCGCAACGCCCAGGAAGGCGCGGACATGTTCTCGGGCGCGCAGAGCGGGTACGTCTACACGCGCCTGGGCAACCCGACGGTGAGGCTGCTCGAGGCGCGGGTGAACGCCCTCGAGGGCGCCGGCGTGAAGCTCTCCGACCCCACCAAGCGCGTCTCCTCGCTGGCCTTCGCCTCCGGCATGGGGGCGGTGAGCGCCACGCTGATGGCCTCCTGCTCGCAGGGCGACACCATCCTGCTGGGCGACGTGGTCTACGGCGCCACCGAGCACCTGTGCTCCAACATCCTCAACCGGATGGGCATCAAGACCGTCGAGGTCGACTTCTCCAACCTCGAGAAGGTGGAGATGGCGCTCAAGGCCAACACCCGGATCAAGGCGGTGCTCTTCGAGACCCCGGTCAACCCGACGATGAAGCTGGCCGACATCGCCGCGGTCTCCAAGCTCGTGCACGAGCACGCCAAGGAGGCGGTGGTCATCATCGACAACACCTTCGCCACGCCCTACCTGCAGCGTCCGCTCGAGCTGGGCGCCGACGTGGTGCTGCACTCGCTGACCAAGTACCTCTGCGGCCACGGCACGGTGGTCGGCGGCATCGTCACCACCGCCAACGAGAAGATGCACGACGAGCTCTACAAGGTCATCAAGGACGTGGGCTCCAACCCCGGCCCGATGGACGCCTGGCTCGTCACCCAGGGCCTGAAGACCCTGCCGCTGCGCATGGACAAGCACTGCTCCAACGCCATGGCGGTCGCGCGCTTCCTGGAGAAGCACCCCAAGGTCGCCAAGGTCTTCTTCCCCGGCCTGGAGAGCCACCCGCAGCACGCGCTGGCCAAGAAGCAGATGAAGGACTTCGGCGGGATGATCTCCGTCGAGCTCAAGGGCGGGCTCGAGGCCGGCCGCAAGGTGATGGACCACATCAAGATCTGGACGCTGGCCGTCTCGCTGGGCTGCGTCGACTCGCTCATCCAGCACCCGGCGTCGATGACCCACGCCTGCGTGCCGAAGGAGAAGCGCGAGAAGGCCGGCCTGACCGACGGCCTGGTCCGCCTCTCGGTGGGCATCGAGGATCCCCAGGACCTCATCCGCGCGCTCGACGAGGCGCTGGCGCAGGCCTAGGCCGCCAGGCCACAGGATTCCAATCCAAGCTCCAGGCTGGCTCTGCCGGCCTGGAGCTTTCTGTTTGTCTGGCTACCGTCGGAGCTTGAGCGCCTTCGCCAGCTCGCGCGCCAGGTCCGGCCGCGGCGCGCGCGCGGAGAGGCAGGCCGCCGCGCCCAGGTGGATGGCGACGATGGTGTCCTTCAGCGAGAGCGTCTCGCTCACCAGCACCAGCGGGACGGAGCCGCCGCCCCGGAGCGAGCGGGCGAGATCCGCGGTCATCGTCTCGCCCTTGAGGTCCATGGCCAGCACCACGCCGGCCGTCTCCGGGCCGACCACGGGGATGGCCTCGGCGGTGGAGTGGACGACGACCGGATCGCCGCCGGCCAGCGCCACCGCCTCGGCGACCCGGTTGGCCGACGAGGGCGAGCAGACGACGACCACGTTCTTGGAGCCGGTGCTCTCCGCGGGCTCGAGCGCGGGCGGCCGGGCCGAGAGCACCTCGCGCACGCGGCGGCGGACCTCGGAGATGTCGTCGAACGGCTTCTCCAGGTACTCGACCGCGCCCAGGGCGAGCGCCTCCTGCGCCGTCTCCAGCGAGGCGTAGCCGGTGATGAGCATCACCGGGCACTCGGGGTTGCGCTCGCGGACCGCCTTGGCGATCTCCAGGCCGGTCGCGCCGGGAAGGTTCTTGTCGGTGATGACCAGGTCGTAGTGCCCCTCGCGGACCTGCCGGAGGCCCTCGTCCCCGGTCTCCGCGCCGACGACCTCCAGGCCCTCGGGCTCGAGCAGGCTGGCCAGCAGCGAGCGGACGACCTCCTCGTCGTCGACGACCAGGACCCGGCCCTTCGCGGCGGGCTTGGGCCCCTTGGCGCCGAAGCGCAGCCGGAAGACGGTGACCGCCTTCACCTTCGCCTCGTCCGCCCGCACGTGCTCGAGCTGGGCGCCGTTGGCCTCGGCGATCCGCCGGCTGACGAACAGCCCCAGGCCGGTGCCGGCCTCGGGGCCCTTGCTGGTGAAGAAGGCGGTGAAGAGCTTGCGCGCGGCCTCGGGCGAGATCCCCGCCCCGGAGTCGGCGACCAGCAGCTCGGGCACGTCGCCGCCGCGGACCGCGATCTGCACCGGCGGCGCGTCAGTGCGCTTGGCGGCCGACTGGGCGTCGATGGCGTTGTCGACCAGGTTGGCGACGACCTGCATCAGCTGGCTCGGAGTCGCCGCGACCTCCACCGGCCCGTCCGGCAAGACCGCGCTCAAGGGCACGCCGCTGCGGCGCGCCTTGGGCTCGAGCAGGCGAACGACCGACCTCACCACCTCGCACAGGTCGGCGCGCGCGCCGGGCTTCACCGTCGGGTTGAGGAAGCGGCGGTGCCCTTCGATCATCTCCTCCAGCCGCTGCACCTGCCCCAGCAGCGAGGCGATCTTCTCCTCCGGCGCGGGGCAGCCGTCGCGCAGCATCTGCGCGTAGCCCTTGATGCCGGAGACCGGCTGGCGGATCTCGTGCAGGACCGCGGCGGTCATCAGCCCCAGCTCGGCCAGCTTCTGCAGCTGGGCGAGCGAGGCCGGGTCGACGGCGACGGTCTCCTGCGACTTGCTCGGGGTTCGGTCGGACATGCGGACAGCTCCCAGGTTCGCCTTACGGCGTCTTCACCTCGCGCAGGAACTTCGCCGAGTCCTCGGGCAGCGCGGTGTTGATGAACATCCCGCTGCCGACCTCGAACCCGGCCGTGCGCGTCACCCGCGGCACGATGCTGATGTACCAGTGGAACGAGCGGCTGCGGTCCTCCTGGTTGGGCGCGGTGCGCACCACGAAGTTGAAGTCCGGGTCGTGCAGGCCGAAGTACATCCGCCGCAGCACGCCCCGCAGGACCGCGGCGACGTCGTCGAGCTCCTCGTCGCGGGCGTGGCCGAAGACCGCCATGTGGCGCTTGGGGACGACCCAGGTGTGGAACGGCGAGAAGGCGGCGTAGGGCACGAACGCCAGGCTGTGCTTGCCCTCGACGATCACGCGGGCGCCCTTGGCGAGCTCCTGGTGCCACATGTCGCAGAAGACGCAGCTGCCGTGCTCGTCGTAGTAGGCCGCCGCGTCCTGCAGGCGCTGGCGCACGTGGTGCGGCACCACCGGCAGCGAGACCATCTGGCTGTGCGGGTGCTCCAGCGAGGTCCCGGCGCCCGCGCCGTGGTTCTTGAAGAAGATGGTCAAGAGGAGCCGCTCGTCGTGCGAGAGCTTGCGGCCGCGCTCGCAGAAGGCGCGCAGCGTTCGGCCGACCTCCTGCTCGCTCTGCAGCGCGGTGGTGGCGTTGTGCAGCGGCGACTCGATGAGCACCTCGTGGACGCCGAAGCCGTCCATGCTGCGCTCCACGCCCTTGAAGTGGCGCACCGGCTCGCCCGACTCGACCAGCGCCGGGAACTTGTTGGCGACCACCCGGACCTGCCAGCGGCCGGCCTCGGAGATCTCCAGCGAGGGCTTGCCCACCAGGGCCTCGTTGCCGGGGCAGAACGGGCAGTCGGCGACGAAGCGCGGGCGGGACTCGGCCAGCGCCCGCCTGGCGTCGACGAACTGGTCCGGCCGCTGCGCCCGCTCGGTGGCGATGATGACCCACTCTCGGGTGGCGACGTTCTGGCGGAGCTCGGGCATGGCGCGGTCCCCCTGGACGTCGGCGATTCTAGCCTGCCCGGGCGGACCCGGGGCGAGCATCTTGACTGCTTCTACATGAGGCATCATGATGCCTACATGCGGACGACGCTCACGCTCGAGCCCGACTTGGCGGCCAAGCTCAAGGAGTTCGCTCACCAGAAGCGCATCTCCTTCAAGGAAGCGGTGGACACCGTGCTGCGCCGCGGGTTCGCCGCGCAGGAGACCAGCCGGCGCAAGCAGCCCTACCGGATCCGCACGTTCAAGAGCGGTCTTCGCCCGGGGATCGATCCCACCAAGCTCGGCCGGATCGCCGACGAGCTCGAGGACGAGGAGCTCCTGGGCAAGCAGCCGCGATGATCATCCCCGACGTCAACCTGTTGCTCTACGCGCACGACGAGGGCTCGCCCGCCCACGCCACAGCCAGCCGTTGGTGGCTGGATCTCGCGGAGCGCTCCATCCCCGTGCGGCTCCCCTGGGCCGTGGCGATGGGCTTCGTCCGCATCGCCACCAACCCGAAGATCCAGCGGGTCCCCCTTCCGCCGAGCGAGGCCCTGGACCTGGTCGACGACTGGCTCCGCCTCGATCACGTCCGCATGCTCGACCCCGGGCCCCGGCACCTGCTCATCGTCCGGCAGCTCCTCGAGGCGGCGGGAGTCGCGGCGAGCCTCACCTCCGACGCGCACCTCGCCGCCCTGGCCATCGAGCATCAGTGCGAGCTGCACTCCAACGACGCCGACTTCACGCGCTTTCCGGGGCTGCGCTGGTTCAACCCGCTGGCGTAGCGAAGCTCCGCCTCGGTCGACTCATTCGCGAGGAGACCGACCGGCACAGGCGTCTGGTCGCGCCCGTCAGCGCGTGGCCTTGAACCGCCTGGCTGCCTCCGCATAGTGCCTGCGGTAGGCCTCGTTGACCGAGTTGGTGGCGCTGGCGTTGGCCGGGTCGCTGATCCGCGCCTGCCACAGCCCGTCGATGCGCGCCCAGATCTTGTCGGTCAGGTCGTAGTCCTCCAGCAGCCGGCTGAAGGCCCCCGCGGTCGGCGGCAGGACCCGGCGCCGCGCCTGGATGGTGGCGTAGGTCTCGAGGGAGATGCCGTCGATGGGCTCGAGCAGCTCGGCGCCGACGGCGTCGCGCAGCTGCGCGTGCTGCAGGCTCCGGCGCGCGTCCATCATCGACTGCGGGAAGTTGGTGTCGCCGCCGTGGCTCTCGGTGAAGCGCTCGCGCACCCACTCGAAGTGCCCATCGCTCAAGAAGCCGGCCGCGCGGAGCGCCGCCTTGCCCTGGGCGACCCCGCCCTCCTCGAAGGCCGCCTCGATCTGGAAGACCTTGGTCCAGTACTCCTCGTTGGTGAGGTCGTCGAGGTCCCAGCCCGCGGGGACGGGGTAGTCACGCTCCCCGGTGAAGTCCTCGCCGTCCTCGTCCTGCTCGACCTCTTCGTCCTCGCTCTGGTTCTCCCACGGCAGGCTGCCGGTGCCGTCCGCCGTGACCGAGTCGCTGTTCGAGTGGCTGCCGGTGTGCTTGCCGGTGTGGCCGCTCGGGCGCGGGCCCCCGTCGACGAAGGTCTGCTTGTCGTGCGTCCCGGTCGCCCGGTCGCGCGAGCCAGACTTCGTCCCAGGCCTGGTCGTGATGCGCTTCTTCTTGGGCGCTTCGCCGTCCGCCACATCGCCTCCCGGAGTTGAGCCTGAGGTGCGGCGGAGAACGATCTACCAGAAGCTGCGGGGCGACCGCGAACGCCGGGATCGCCGTCAGCCCCGCGCGAGCAGCTGGCGCAGCACGAACGGCAGGATCCCCCCGTGGGCGTAGTAGTCGGCCTCGATGGGCGTGTCGATGCGCAGCGTGGCCTTGACGCGCTCGACCCTGCCGTCCTTGCGGTGGATGGCGACGGTGACCTGCTGGCGCGGCGCGAGGCCCGCGGAGAGCCCCTCGACGTCGACCACCTCGCTGCCGTCCAGGCCCAGCGTCTGCGCGCTCGTCCCCTCCGGCCACTGCACCGGGAGGACGCCCATGCCCACCAGGTTGCTGCGGTGGATGCGCTCGAAGCTGCCGGCGACGACCGCGCGCACGCCGAGCAGCGCGGTGCCCTTGGCCGCCCAGTCGCGCGAGCTGCCGGTGCCGTACTCCTGGCCGGCGAAGACCACCAGCGGCACCTGCTGCGAGCGGTAGGCGACCGCGGCCTCGTAGATGGACATCTCGGTCCCGGCGGGCTGCAGCCTCGTCACCCCGCCCTCGCTGCCGGGGACCATCAGGTTCTTGATGCGCACGTTGGCGAAGGTGCCGCGCACCATCACCTCGTGGTTGCCGCGGCGCGAGCCGTAGCTGTTGAAGTCGGCGACCGGGATCCCGTGGGACTGCAGGTAGGTGCCGGCGGGCGCCTTGGGCTTGATGGAGCCGGCGGGGCTGATGTGGTCGGTGGTGACCGAGTCCCCGAAGATGGCGAGCACGCGCGCGCCGCGCAGGTCGCCGGGCGGGGCGTGCTGCGCCGAGAAGCCCTCGAAGTACGGCGGCTCGCGCACGTAGGTGCTGCGCGGGTCCCAGGCGTAGACCTCGCCGCCGGCGGACGGGATGGCGCCCCACAGCGGGCTCTGGCTGGCGACGTCGCGGTAGCGGCGGCGGTAGGTCTCGGGGTCGCGCGCGGCGGCGAGCAGGTCGGCGACCTCGGCGGCGGTGGGCCAGACCTCCTTGAGGAACACCTCGCGGCCGTCCTTGCCCTTGCCCAGGGGCTCCCGCTCGAAGTCGATGTCCACGCGGCCGGCCAGCGCGAAGGCGACGACCAGCGGCGGGCTCATCAGGAAGTTGGCCTTCACCGCCTGGTGGATGCGGGCCTCGAAGTTGCGGTTGCCCGACAGGACGCTCGCCACCACCAGGTCGTTCTTGCCGATGGCCTCCTCGATGGGGCCGGGCAGCGGGCCGGAGTTGCCGATGCAGGTGGTGCAGCCGTAGCCCACCAGGTTGAAGCCCAGCTGGTCGAGGCTCGTCTGCAGCCCGGTCTTCTCCAGGTAGTCGGTGACCACGCGCGAGCCGGGGGCCAGCGAGGTCTTCACCGTCGGCCGGACGCCGAGGCCGCGCGCCACCGCCTTCTTGGCGAGCAGGCCCGCGGCCAGCATCACGCTCGGGTTGGAGGTGTTGGTGCAGCTGGTGATGGCGGCGATCACCACGTCGCCGTCGCCCAGCTCGGACTTGAACCCGGCGCGCAGCGGGCCCTGGACCGGGTCCGGCGTCGGCCGGTTGTTCATCATCTCGGTCTCGGTGAGCGTGCTGGTGTTGGTCGCGCGGCCGTCGGGCGTCGAGTCCGAGTCCTGCCGGCCGCCGCCGCTCAGCTCCTGACCCTCGCCGTCCAGCTCCACCGAGACCCGCCGCGCCGGGGCGGCGCCGCGAGCGTAGCCGTCGGCGCGCGCGAGCAGCTCGCGGAACCGCGGCTGGATCTGGTCGAGCGGGATGCGGTCCTGCGGCCGCTTGGGCCCGGCCACGCTGGGGACCACCGAGGCGAGGTCGAGGTCGTGGACCTCCGAGTAGTCGATCTGCCCGGCGCGCGGCATCCCGAACAGGCCCTGCGCCTTCCAGTAGCGGCGGAAGGCCTCGATGCTCTTCGCCGGCCGGCCGGTCTGCTCGAGGTAGCGGCAGGTGGCCTCGTCCGGCGGGAAGTAGCCCATGGTCGCGCCGTACTCCGGCGCCATGTTGGCCAGGGTCGCGCGGTCGGCGACGCCCAGGCTGGCCGCGCCCTCGCCGAAGAACTCCACGAACTTGCCGACGACCTTGGCCTTGCGCAAAAGCTCGGTGACCCGCAGCACCAGGTCGGTGGCGGTCACGCCCTCGCGCAGCGCGCCCGACAGGTGCACGCCGACGACGTCGGGCATCAGGAAGTAGACCGGCTGGCCGAGCATGCCCGCCTCGGCCTCGATGCCGCCCACGCCCCAGCCGACCACCGACAGGCCGTTGATCATGGTGGTGTGCGAGTCGGTGCCGACCAGCGAGTCCGGGAAGTAGACCCCGTCCCGGTGCTGCAGGCCGGGCGCGAGGTGCTCGAGGTTGACCTGGTGGCAGATGCCGATGCCGGGCGGGACGATCCGGAAGGAGCGGAAGGCCTGCGTTCCCCACTTGAGGAACTCGTAGCGGGCCCGGTTGCGCTCGAACTCCTTCTCGAGGTTGAAGCGGAAGGCGTCGGGCGCGGCGAAGCGGTCGACCTGCACCGAGTGGTCGACGACGAGATCGACGGGCACCAGCGGCTCGACGAGCCCCGCCGACTTCCCCGCGCGCTCGACCGCCGACCGCATCGCCGCCAGGTCGACGAGGAGCGGGACGCCGGTGAAGTCCTGCAGCAGGATGCGCGCGACGACGAACGGGACCTCGTCGGTGCGAGGCGCCTTGGGCTTCCAGCCGGCCAGCGCGCGCACGTCCTGCTCGCGGACGCGCTTGCCGTCCAGGTTGCGCACCAGCGACTCGAGCACCACCCGCAGGCTCACCGGCAGGCGGGAGAGCGCGCCCAGGCCGGCCTTCTCGAGCTCCGGCAGGCTGAACAGGCGGCCCTTCTCGCCGTCGGCCGGGGAGAACTCGCGCTCGCAGTGGAAGAGGTCGGTGGTCATGGTCCCCTCGGTTTTCTGGTGGCCGCTTCGCCACCGAGGCGCCGGAGCATCGGTCGATCGCGGGCGGCCGGCAATGCCGCCGCCCCTGGGTCCTCGCCTCATCGTAGGCACGCGGACGGTCGACCGTCGTCCTTTGGCCGGACAGGTCGCCCGTTCGATGCCGCGACGCATCGTGACGATGCGCGGCGGCGGGCCCATCGCTAGAAATCCCTCGCGCTCCGCCCCGGAGCCCAACTGGCCAACCTCAGGAGATCTCTCGATGATCGACGCCTACCTGAAGCACGTGGAGGAGCGCGCGGCGCAGGGCATCCCGCCGCGCCCGCTCGACCCGCAACAGACCCTCGAGGTCTGCGAGCTCCTGCTCTCCCCGCCGGCCGGCCGCGGGGAGCTCCTGCTCTCGCTGCTGCGCGACCGCGTCTCGCCGGGCGTCGACCCGGCCGCCAAGGTCAAGGCCGAGTTCCTGGGCGCCCTCGCCCGCGGCGAGAAGCAGAGCCCCGTCCTCTCCAAGAAGGAGGCCGTGCGCCTGCTGGGCACGATGCTGGGAGGCTTCAACGTCCCGCCGCTGCTCGCGGCCCTGCAGTCGGCCGAGCTGGCCGACGAGGCGGCGAAGGCGCTGTCCGCCTGCATCACCGTCTACGGCGGCTTCGAGGAGGTGGAGAAGCTCGCCAAGCGCGAGAACGCGGCCGCCAGGAAGGTCCTGCAGAGCTGGGCCGACGCGGAGTGGTTCACCTCGCGGCCCGGAGTGCCGGAGACGGTCGAAGCGCTGGTCTTCAAGGTCGAGGGAGAGATCAACACCGACGACTTCTCCCCGGCCGGCGACGCCTCCACCCGCCCCGACATCCCGCTGCACGCGCTGGCCATGGGCAAGACCCGCTTCAAGGGCGGCCTGAGCACCATCGCCGAGCTGCGCGCCAAGGGCCTGCCGGTGGCCTTCGTCGGCGACGTGGTGGGCACCGGCAGCTCGCGCAAGAGCGCCTGCAACAGCGTGCAGTGGGCCATCGGCGAGGACATCCCCCACGTGCCCAACAAGAAGCGCGGCGGGCTCATCCTGGGAGGGGTCATCGCCCCCATCTTCTTCAACACTGCCGAGGACTCGGGCGCGCTGCCCCTCAAGGCCGACGTCGCCAGGCTCAAGACGGGCGACGCGATCGTCGTCGACACCAGGAAGGGCGAGATCCGCAGCCAGGCGGGCGAGGTGCTCTCCACCTTCAAGCTCGCGCCCGACACCCTCGCCGACGAGTTCCGCGCCGGCGGCCGCATCCCGCTCATCATCGGCCGGGCGCTGACCGACAAGGCGCGCAGGGCGCTGGGCCTGCCGCCGACGACCCTCTTCGCCACGCCCAAGAACCCGCGGCCCAAGCCGGGCCAGGGCTACACGCTGGCGCAGAAGATGGTCGGCCGCGCCTGCGATCTGCCGGGCGTGCTGCCGGGCACCGCCTGCGAGCCGCGCATGACCACGGTGGGCTCGCAGGACACCACCGGCCCGATGACCGCCGACGAGCTCAAGGAGCTGGCCTGCCTGAAGTTCCTCTCGCCGCTGGTGATGCAGTCCTACTGCCACACCGCCGCCTACCCCAAGGCCGCCGACGTCAAGATGCACAAGACCCTCCCGGGCTTCGTCCGGGAGCGCGGCGGCGTCTCGCTGCGTCCCGGCGACGGCGTCATCCACTCCTGGCTCAACCGGCTGCTCCTGCCGGACACGGTGGGCACCGGCGGCGACAGCCACACCCGATTCCCCATCGGGATCAGCTTCCCGGCCGGCTCGGGCCTGGTCGCCTTCGCCGCGGCGCTGGGCTTCATGCCGCTGGACATGCCGGAGAGCGTGCGGGTGCGCTTCAAGGGCAAGCTCAACCCGGGCATCACCCTGCGCGACGTGGTCAACGCCATCCCGCTGTGGGCCATCCGCCAGGGCCTGATGACGGTGCCCAAGAAGAACAAAAAGAACGTCTTCAACGGCCGCATCCTCGAGATGGAGGGGCTGCCGGACCTGACGGTGGAGCAGGCCTTCGAGCTGACCGACGCCGCCGCCGAGCGCAGCGCCGCCGCCGCCTGCGTGGACCTGTCGGTCGAGACCGTGTCCACCTACCTGCGCTCCAACGTCGCGCTGATGAGGAAGCTCATCGCCGACGGCTACGGCGACCCGAAGACGATCCAGGCGCGCATCGACGCCGTCGAGAAGTGGCTGGCCAAGCCCGAGCTGCTGCGTGCCGACCCGAGCGCCGAGTACGCCGCCACCATCGAGATCGACCTGGCGGAGATCACCGAGCCCATCCTCGCCTGCCCCAACGACCCCGACGACGTGAAGGTCCTGGGCGAGGTCGCCGGCACGAAGATCGACGACGTGTTCCTGGGCTCCTGCATGACCAACATCGGCCACTTCCGCGCCGCCGGCGAGCTGTGGCGGGGCGCCAAGTACTCGGGCCAGGTCCGCACCTGGCTATGCCCCCCCACGCGGATGGACCAGCAGCAGCTCAAGGAGGAGAGCTACTTCTCGGTCTACAGCGGCATGGGCGCGCGCATCGAGATCGCCGGCTGCTCGCTGTGCATGGGCAACCAGGCGCGCGTGCCCGACGGGGTGACGGTCTACTCGACCTCGACGCGCAACTTCGACGACCGCATGGGCAACGGCGCCAAGGTCTTCCTGGGCTCGGCGGAGCTGGGCGCCCTGGCCGCGACGATGGGCAAGCTGCCCACGGCCGCCGAGTACTTCGAGGCGTTCAAGGCGAAGATCGAACCGGCCCGCGCACAGGTCTACCGCTACCTGCAGTTCGACGAGCTGGCCGAGTACCGCGCAGCCGCGAAGTGACCCAAAAAACGAGGGTCGAACGAGGCCCCTCGGAGACGCTTTCCGAGGGGCCTGATCATGCTCGCGGACTCCCCGTTTGGGGGCCATAGCAAGTTACCGGAAGGTGACGCAGTGATTCACGAATTGCCCCCCATGTATGGGTTGCGGTGCGGTTCCGCCCTCGGCAGGTTCGCGGCCGAGAGCCACAACACCCAAATGGGCATGAGGACTGTGATTGTTACCTACAGGTAGCAGTTATCGCTCGCCTACCCCCCTGATGACCGACGTCGTCGCTGGCCGATGAACGGTTGGCCGGACCATCCTCTTTCCGGCAGCCCGAGCCCCAACCGGACATTCGATCTTGAGGCCTGTATTTACAGGGGGTTGTGAGGCATTGTCCCCTTCCGACGCGACCGGCCGGACCGTCCCGGACGGGCGTCGTCCCACCGGTTGCCGAGTCTGGCAGGGATCTTGAGTACAGGCGGCCACGAGTGTGGATGTTGTGCCCTTTTTGACGGAGGAGAAAAACATGCAGCAGGCTGATTTGCGGAACCGGCCCGGACTGGTGCTCGTGGCCACCGCGGCAATTTCGATGATCTTCGCCCTTTCTGGTTGCAAGGGAGACACTGGCGACACCGGGTCCGAGGGCCCCGCTGGTCCGGCCGGCCCCGCCGGCGAGGGCTGTACGGCCGCCGACAAGGGCGACGGGACCTTCACCGTCACCTGCCCTGACGGCACGGTGATCACCGTCAAGAACGGGACCAACGGCACCAACGGCGCCGATGGCCAGAGCTGCGCGGTCGTCGACAACAACGACGGCACCAAGACCATCACCTGCGGCACCACCACCACCACCGTCGCCAACGGGACCAACGGCACCAACGGGACCAACGGCACGAACGGGACGAACGGCACCAACGGGACCAACGGCACCGACGGCACCAACGCGGTCGACCACACGACCGTCAACGGCACCGTGACCTCCGACATGGGCTGGGTCGCCTCCGGCCTCGCCGTGACCACCTCCCCGGACGTCGGCGCCAGCACCACCACCGACGTCGACGGCAAGTTCACGATGAGCCTGCCGCTCGGCACCTTCACCATCAAGCTCGCGGGCGCCGGCTACACCTCCAAGGACCTGCCGGCCTTCTCCGTCGTCGCCGGCTCCACCGTGACCATCACGGCGACCATCGCCGCGGTCAACCCGGTCACCGTCAAGGGCCCGGTCTTCGCCGCCCCGGCCGGCTTCGACGCCCCGGTCTCCGTCAAGGTCACCGTCACCGGCGGCACCGCTCCCTACACCTACAAGTGGACCGCGAAGACCGCCAACCCCACCGCCACGACGCTGTCCGGCGACACCACCGACACCCTCGGCTTCAACACCGGCACCCTCGCCGCCGTCATCGCCAGCGGCAAGATCCTCGGCATCGAGCGCGACCTGCTCCGCGAAGGCCTGGTCGGCATCACCGCGCAGCAGCTGGTGCAGATGTCCTACGCCTTCGACTGCAAGGTCACCGACGCCAAGGGCTTCACCAAGACCCTGACCGTCACCGTTCCCCCGGGCACGCTGGCCCCCGCCCTCAAGGAAGCGCCGCTCAACCAGATGGTCGTCGTCAGCGCCCCCGCCAACACCGCGACCTTGACCCTCACCAAGCCCGCCGGCTCGACCGCCGTGCTGCACGAGGCCGACGCCAAGACGGCGTGGTTCATTCCCGACGTCGCGGGCGACTACCAGGTCGGCAACGTGATGGTGAACGCCGGCACCTACCTCAGCGCCAGCTCCGAGTGCGGCAGCTGCCACTCGGCCGCCGTCGACACCGCGGTGCGCGGGAAGTTCAAGGCCTGGGCGAACTCCGCCCACGGCAACCACTTCTTCAAGTTCATGGAGTACACCCAGGATCCCGCATTCCCCACCGATCCCTCGAAGCAGATTCTGACCTGGAAGAAGGACGCCGCCGGCAAGCCCCTGCCCGCCCCGACCGCCGACCCCGCCATCTTCTGGACCACCCCCGGCGCGATGACCACCTTCGAGTTCGGCATGACCGGCGCCGAGGGCTCGCACTACAGCCAGACCTGCACCGCCTGCCACACCACCGGCTACAACTTGCTCGCCGCGAACGGCGGATTCGACGACCAGATGGCCGCTGCCAGCTGGACGTTCCCCGACCTGAAGGCGGCCTTCGGCGGCGACGCCACCACCGCGGCGCCGAACATGGTCGTCTACAACGCCATCCCCGCCGCCGTGAAGAAGTACGAGGGCATGCAGTGCGAGGCCTGCCACGGCCCGCTCAGCAAGCACGCCGGAAGCGCGGCCACTGCGAGCACCTACAAGCCGATGGCCGAGTACGACGTCAACAACTGCGCGCAGTGCCACGACAAGCCCGCCAACCACGACCGCGTCAAGCTGTGGCGCGCCTCGCTCCACTCGAACACCGAGCTGGCCCTCGAGGATGCGACGGTCGAGGCACGCGGCACCACCGCTGCCCACTGCGGCCGCTGCCACGCCGCCCAGGGCTTCGTGAGCTACCTGTCCACCAAGGACAGCTTCGTCAGCGGCATCGCCCGCCCGAACAACGCCTCGGGCAGCCCGATGACCGACGCCGAGTTCACGACCTACCTGAGCGGCCTCGGCCTTACCAACAAGGACATCCAGCCCATCACCTGCGCTGCCTGCCACGATCCGCACACCACCGGCCTGCGCATCGAGGGCGACACCGGCCTGCTGCCCAACGGCAACCAGACCGGCATGACCTCCCAGGTCAAGGGCGCCGGCACGGGCGCCATCTGCATGGTCTGCCACAACACCCGCAACGGCGCTCGCGGCGACTTCGTCACCGTCACCTCCGTAGGCGCTCCGCACGCCCCCGTGCAGACCGACCTGATGCAGGGCGTCAACGCCTACTTCATCGGCGCCGGCGGCAACCCCTCCAAGCACCTGGCGGTCGAGAACACCTGCGTTGGCTGCCACGTGGAGATCAAGCCTGAGGGCCTGACCGCCACCAACACCAACCACACCTTCAACACCAACGGCACCATCTGCAAGGAGTGCCACGCTGAAGGCGTCAACATGGAGGCGCTCGAGGGCCAGTTCTTCGTGACCCGCGCCAAGGTTGAGGGCGCGCTGGCCAACGCGTTCGGCAACGCCGTCGGCGGCGCCACCCCGAGCTACTATGTGAAGGCGCTGGACACCGTCAGCGGCGCCACCGCGCTGTCGGCCCAGATGACCGTGAAGCCCACTACCATCACGTTCGAGAGCTTCCACGGCCAGCCCAAGCTCGTGCTGCACTTCGCGGCCCCCGTGGCAGATCCGTTCAGCACCACTGGCGGCACGACCAGCACCATCAAGGTCGGCATCACCGACGTGGGCACCGGCATCGACACCACCGCTGGCAACGTCACCGGGAAGGTCTTCACGGCGACGGGTGTGGTCGCCAAGACCGCCTGGAACTACAACCTGGTCAGTTCGGTCACCGCGAACCCCGCCGCGAACGTCATCCACAACCCGACCTTCGTGTTCGACGTGCTGAACGCGACCGTCACCAAGCTGATGACCGCCACGACGAGCGAACTGTAATCGGTTCGCAGCGGCTCCTCCGAGAGCCGTCGCTTCAAGGCCGGGCCCGCTTCCTCACGGAGGCGGGCCCGGCCGCTTTTCGCGAGGCGAGGCCCCGCCCGGCTCGGCTCGCCGGCGCCAAGGATGGTAGAAGGGCGTGCCATGGCTGCCCCCACCATCGTGCCTTGCTCCTTCCGCTGGACCGGACCGCCCGGCCAGAGAGTCGAGCTGGTGGGCGACTTCCCGGACTGGAAGCGCCCGGTGCCGATGGCCGAGATGTCCGGCGGCCTGTACGCCTGCGACCTCGAGCTGGTGCCCGGCGTCTACCGCTACAAGTTCCTCGTCAACGGCCTGGCCTGGGTGCGCGACCCCGCGGCGCGCCTCGACCGCGGCGAGGTCTTCGAGAACAACCTCGTGGTCGTCGGCGGCACGGCGCCCCCGCTCCTGTTCGCGCCCGATCGCCGGCACGTCTGCCTGCGCGAGGACGGGCGCGCGGTCTTCCACCTCGAGGTCGCCGACCGTACCTGCGAGCCTTCCCACGTCTGGATCCAGGACGACCCCAAGGAGCCGCGCCGCCGGGTCTTCGCGCCCCTTTGCCTCGTCGCCAGCCGCGGCGACTGGCGCCTGCTGCGCGCCGAGGCCCAGCTGGGCCCGCTCAAGCCGCGGGCGCGGCCGCTCTTCGGCTTCAGCGGAGCGCCGGAGCAGTTCTTCCAGCTGCCCGAGCCCCGAACGGCGCGCGCCCAGCCGCCGGCCTGGGTCGAGGGGGCGGTCTTCTACGCCATCATCCTCGACCGCTGGCACCGCGGCCACGGCTCCCCGGCGCTGCCGAACGTCCGCTCCCGGCGCGCGCCCTCCACCGCCCAGACCTGCTACGGCGGCGACCTCGACGGGGTGCGCGAGAGCCTGGGCTACCTCGAGGAGCTGGGCGCCACCGCCTTGCTGCTGAGCCCGGTCCAACCCTCGCCCTCGCCGCTGCGGCGCGACTCCACGGACCTGATGGGCGTGGACCCGATGCTCGGCGGCGAGGAGGCCCTGGCGAGGCTGGTCGAGGACTCGCACCGCCGCGGCCTGCGCCTGGTCCTGGACTTCGCCGCCACCCGCCTCCACCCGTCCCATCCGGCCTTCCAGGACGTGCTCGCCCAGCGCCGGCGGTCCCGGTTCGCCAGCTGGTTCCGCGTCGACCTGGACACCGAGAGCGTGAAGGCGCCCCGGCTGGACCTCTCCGAGGCCAGCCCCGCTCGGCGCTACGTCCTCAAGGCTGCCGAGAGCCTCGCCAGCCGGGGAATCGACGGCCTGCGGCTGTGCGACATGGACGACGCCCCGCCGGACTTCTGGGCCGAGCTCCGTTCCCGCCTGCGCGCCAAGCACCCCGACCTGCTGCTGGTGGGCGAGGTCCGGGGCGACTGCCCGTCGCGCTTCGCGGAGGAGCGCGGCGTCGACCTCGCCACCGACTTCCAGCATCGGCAGGCCCTGCTCGCCTTCTTTGCCGGCGGGGCGGAGGACGCCGCCGGCTTCTGGCAGCGGACCGCCTTCGACCGCTTCCGCGCGGGGCCCTTCGACCCGGCCTTCTTCCTGCTCTTCCTGGACCACCCGGACACCACGCGCTTCCTGTCCCAGGCCGTCCTGCACGACCGGCTCCGGCTGGCCCTGACCTACCTGCTGCTGCGGCCCGAGCCGGTGGCCATCACCTACGGGACCGAGCTGGGGCTGGCGAGCACCGCGCCCGGCTACGGCTACGAAGACGACGAGGTCTGGTCGGAGCGGCTGCCGATGCCGCCGATCGAGGGCGCCACGCCCAACCAGACCCATGTCCTCATCTCCAAGCTGGCCCGGCTGCGGCGCGAGCTGGAGCCGCTGCGCAGCGGCGCCCTGCGCCTGGTGCGCGCCCAGGGCCGCATGCTGGTGTTCGACCGGGTCTCGGCCGACCTGACCGTGCGCGCCTACCTGAACGCCGGCAGCGAGGCGATGCCGGTGGCCGACGTGCCCGACTCGGCGCAGCTGCTCTTGTCGGTCAACGACTCCGGCGCCCGCCGGGACTCGGTGCTCCCCGGCAGCGCGGCCCGCCTGCTGACCGTGCCCGGGCCGCCCGCCATCCCGGCGTAGTCACGTGGGTTTTCCCCTCGCGCCTCTTGCCTCTGCGCCGCCCACGCAACCGATGAAGGACAAAGTGTGATAATCCGAGCGCACTCAGTTGGGCCCCGGGCCCTCGCCTCTTCCTCGGAAGGAGTCAGAACATGGGTTTCAAGGTCGGTCAGGAGAAGTTCGTCTCCATCTCCAATCTGAAGAAGCAGGCGAAGGAGCCGGAGCTCAAGAAGTTCGACACCAACAACGACAACCTGCTCGATCCCGCTGAGCAGGACCGCTACTACGCCTCGACGAGCAAGAGCGGCGCGACGCCCAAGTCGCCCAGCGCGGTCTACACCAAGGCCGGCGGCCGCGAGCACAAGGTGACCCAGTTCGCGCGCGACTACTACCAGACGCTGTACACCTACGCGCCCGACTCGAAGGGCAACTTCAGCATCCCGGGCTTCGGCGCCGGCAACATCCGCACCGGCCGTCAGCTGGCCGAGAAGAACACCGACGCCTACAACTTCCTGGTCGACTGCGACCTGATGGACAAGAACTTCATCGAGAACGGCGTGGAGAGCGCCACCATCGTCATCGGCCCCAAGGGCTTCACCCCCGACTCCGGCTCGAAGCTCGACGAGATGGTGACCATCCCGCTCAACACCGCCACGGCCGACGGCTACCAGAGCTTCAACCGCGGCGGCAGCTCGACCTGGATCCCCGAGAAGAAGTTCCTGGCGGCCTCCGTGGACGTCAAGGACCTGCGCAAGCTGGCCGGCGACTCGGGCGGCCTGTCCTTCTACGTGCGCCTGCAGACCAGCGACGGCAAGACGCTGTGGATGAACAAGGACGGCAAGGCGTTCAAGAACTTCGAGATCGACGCCGCCGAGCTCAAGGCCCGCGCCAAGGTGTGAGCACCTGGCTCTCGGCTTGAGTCTTAGGCGGTAGGCATCTTTTGAGATTCCAGAGGCCGGGTCCGAGTTCGCTCGGGCACGGCCTCTTCGCTTCTTCGCCTCTTCGCTTCTTCGCCTCTTCGCTTCTTCGCTTCTTCGCTTCTTCGCGTCTTCGCCGCGCCTCGACGGCGACCCGCAAAGGACGAGGCCGGCCCGAGCTCGACTCAGGACCGGCCTCGCTGGTTCTCGAAGACCTACCGCCCTACTTCGCGCCCTTCTGGCGCAGCTTGCGGCGGTAGTGCGACGGGCAGAGCCCCTTGGCGAGCAGCGGGCGGTTGCAGCCCGGGATGCTGCAGCGGCGGCTGGCGGGAACCTTCTCGGCGATGGCGGCGGCCGCGACCTCGGGCAGCTCGTACATCGCCCGGCCCACGGAGATCAGCTGCTCGACCTGGCGGCGGCTCAGGTGCGCGCCGCGGGCGAAGTCGACCAGCTTGCGGAAGTAGCCGTCGTCGATCGGCGGCTCGTTCTCGGTCCGGAACAGCTCCGAGATCGGGATGTCGAGGGCGCGTGCGACCTCGAAGAGCGTCTCGTAGCTCGGGCTGCGCTCGGCGCGCTCGATCATGGAGATGAACGACACGGAGATGCCCGAGCGAAGGGCGAGGTCCGCCTGGGTCATCGCATGCCGCTTGCGCCACATGCGGATCTGATCTGCGAGTGCCTTGAGCATCTCTGACGCGTTGGGAACCACAGGCTCAACTTTCGCCGCGGCGGCCGTCCGGGGCTTCATGGGGTGTTCCTCCTTGTTCAGTGGGAAAGGAATCTTTCAACCTATTGGTATCCCAGAAGCTTCCAATTCTCAACCCGAGATTCATACGCAGGGAGCAACGACTAACTCGCAAAGCAGATTGACTGGGCGTCACTATCTTGGGGCATGAAGCGTGCGTACGCGGCACTGGTGCTGGATCTTTCCCTCCCCGTCCCCGAGGCGCCAGCCGAAGTTCATGCGCTGGGAGAGGGCCTGCGCACGGCCTTGGGCCTGCTCGAGCGCGACGGGGCCCTTCGGCTGGAGGTCGCGCTCTCGTCGGCGGTCACCTCCCGCCTGCTGCGCTGGGGCGAGGAGCGGGCCCTGCAGAAGCTGGCCGAGCGTGCGAGCGGCGGCCAGGTCTCGATGCTCGCCACCGCCTCGGGCGGCGCCTTCCTGCCTCTGGTGCCCCCCCTCGAGGCGACTCGCCAGCTGGACCTGAACGAGGCCGCCAACCGCGAAGCGCTCGGCGAGTGGGTCTACCGCCCGGAGGGCCTCTTCCCACCCCAGCTAGGGTACAGCCGGAGCGTCGGCGAGCTGGCCTTCTCGCGCGGGCTGCCCCGCATCCTGGCCGACTCGCTGGCGCTCGAGGCCGGCAAGCCGCTCCCGCGAGGGCGCCACTTCGCGCTCCAGGGCCGGCCTGGCCTGGGCGTGTTCTTCGTCGACCGCGCGCTCTCCGCGGCCGTCGACCGCGGCGCGCTCCACGACGCGTGGGACCTGCACCGCACGATCGCACCTCGCTCCAGCGGCTACGCGGTGCTCCGGGTGCCCGCCCGCTCGCTGCGCCCCGGGTCCGCGGCCCTGCGCCTGCTCGGCTCCCTGGGCCAGGCCTCGGCGACGGCGGCCGCGACGCTGCGCGAGTTGCTGGCCCTGTTCCCCGAGGTCGAGGAGGTCGAGCCGATGGCCTGCGCACTGGGGACCCTGCCCGCCGAGCTGGCGGCCGGGGTGCCGTTCGCGCGCTGGTCGGCGCCGGCCAACGAGCTGCACGCGCTGCTCTGGCGGCTCGCCCGCCTGGCCTCCGAGGAGACCGCCCGGCTCGCCGGCGAGGAGGAGGGCGGCGCGATGCGGGCGCTGCTCGACGAGGCGCTCGACTGCTCCATCTGGCGCTCGGCCGCCGAGGGCGACGAGGCGGGCCTGGCGCGGGTCGCGCGCGGCGGCGCGCTGCTGGGCGCCGTGGTGCGGGCCGCCGGCGCGAAGGCCCGCTCGGAGGTCCTGGCCGAGGTGCTGGACGAGGGAGCCCGGCTCGCGCACCTGTGCGCCGGGCGCTGGGAGAGCGCCTCTCTGGCGCCCGGCGCACCCCCTCCCGGACCCCCGACTTCCCCGGGGCCGCCCTGAGGTTGCGTGGTAGTCTCCCCGTCCCGTTCAGCTGCCTGGGAGACCCGCCATGAACCTGGCCGCCGCCACCGACGCCTACTTCCGAAAGGCCGCTCGGATCCTGGACGTCAGCGAGGCGATGGTCTCCATGCTCGGCACCCCGCTGCGCGAGGTCCGGGTGCACGTGCCCATCACCCTCGACAGCGGCGAGCTGAAGACCTTCACCGGCTGGCGGGTGCAGCACGACAACGCCCGCGGCCCCATGAAGGGCGGCCTGCGCTTCCACCCCTCGGTCGACCGCGAGCAGATGTGCGCGCTCGCCCAGCTCGTCACCTGGAAGGCCGCGGTGGTGAACGTGCCCTTCGGCGGCGCCAAGGGCGGCATCGCCTGCGACCCGGCGACGCTGAGCGTGCGCGAGCTCGAGCGGCTGACGCGCAAGTACGTGGACCAGATCCAGGACGTCATCGGCCCCACCCGCGACATCCCGGCCCCCGACGTCAACACCAACCCGCAGGTCATGGCGTGGATCCTCGACCAGTACTCGCGCCTGCACGGCCACTCGCCGGCGGTGGTGACCGGCAAGCCCGTGGAGCTGTACGGCAGCCGCGGGCGCGACACCGCCACCGGCCGCGGCGTGCTGCTCGTCTGCCGCGAGATCCTGCGCGACGTAGGCATGAGCGTGCGCGGCGCGCGCGTGGCCATCCAGGGGTTCGGCAACGTCGGCAGCCACGCCACCCGCCTGCTCCACGAGGACGGCGCGGTGGTGGTGGGCGTGTGCGACGCCTTCGGCGGGGTGGCCAACCCCGAGGGCCTCGACGTGCGCGCCCTGTTCGAGCACGTGAAGTCGAACGCGACGGTCAAGGGCTTCCCCGGGCAGGCGCTCTCGCGCGACCAGGTGCTCGCCCTGGACTGCGACGTGCTGGTCACCGCCGCGCTCGAGGGCGCGTTGACCGCCCACAACGCCACCGAGGTCCGCGCGCGTATCGTGGTCGAGGGCTCCAACGGCCCCACCCTGCCCGAGGCCGACGCGCTGCTGGAGCGCCGGGGGATCATCGTCGTCCCCGACCTGCTCGCCTCCGCCGGCGGCATCGTCGTCAGCTACTTCGAGTGGGTGCAGAACCTGCAGCACTTCTCCTGGGAAGAGGAGCGCGTCAACGCCGAGCTCGAGCGCACGCTCAAGGAGGCCTACGAGCGCGTCGCCTCCCTGGCCAAGTCGCGCAAGGTCTCGCTGCGCACCGCCGCCTGGCTGGTGGCCGTGGGCCGCGTCGGCAAGGCGCTCTCGCTGCGCGGCGCCTGACGAGTGACGAGACGGCCGCGTCCTGATTGTTGAAACCGAGATGAGGAACCCGATGGACGCCATTGTTCGCGACCTGCAGAAGTGGATCCCCCGGCTGCTCTCCGTCTGGCGCACCGCCCGGAAGATGCCGGAGGGGCCGGAGGACCGGCTGTTGCCCCGCGAGATGCAGGAGGTCTCGGCCGCGGTCCGCACGCTCTCCCGCGGCCTGACGCGCGACCGCGAGCTGGCCGGGGCGCGCTACATGGAGGACCCGCGGCTGCTGGGCGGCTACCTGCTCTTCTACTGGCCCGTCTCCTACGCCCAGGCCCGCCACGCGCTGCAGGAGCTGCCGCAGCGGCCCCGCCAGGTCTGCGACCTGGGCTCGGGTCCCGGCCCGGTGGCCTTCGCCTGCATGGACGCCGGCGCCGGGGAGATCACCGCGGCCGATCGCAGCCCGGCCGCCATGGAGCTGGCGCGCGGCCTCGCCGCCGAGGCGGGCGAGGCGCTCTACACCCGCGCCTGGAACGGCCAGCGTGGCGATCCCCCGCCGGACGGGCCGAGCTCGAGCCCGGGCAAGCCCGCCTACGACCTCGTCACGCTCTCGCACGTGGTGAACGAGCTGTGGCCGGAGGCCCCGGACGCCGCGCCGCGCCGCGCCGGCGTGCTGGAGAAGGCGTTCACCCGGGTCAAGCCGGGCGGGTCGGTGCTGGTCGTCGAGCCGGCGCTGCGCGAGACCTCGCGCGCCCTGCTGCAGGTGCGCGACCTGATGATCGACAAGGGCTTCGCGGTCCGCAGCCCCTGCCTGTTCAAGGGCCACTGCCCGGCGCTGGTCAAGGCCACGGACTGGTGCCACGCCGAGCGCCCGTGGGAGCCGCCCAAGCTCGTCGCGGACATCGCCCGGCAGGCGGGGCTGCACAAGGAAGCGCTGAAGATGAGCTACATGCTCTTCGCCGCGCCCGGCGAGGGCTGGCCGGCGACGCCTCCCGGCCGGCTGTTCCGCATCGTCTCCGAGCCGCTCGCCTCCAAGGGCCGCCAGCGCTACATCGGCTGCGGGCCGGAGGGCCGGGTCGGCCTCGCGCTGCAGGACAAGCACCAGACCCCCAAGAACGCCGCGTTCTCGCGCCTGTTCCGCGGCGACGTCATCGCGGTGGAGGGCACCGAGGAGCGCGGCGACGGCCTGGCGCTGGACGACCGCAGCACGGTCAGCATGGTCGCCCACGCGGGCGAGCGGGTGAAGGTGCCGGAACCCCAAGGCTAGGTCGGGCCCGCGGCTCCCCGGAGCGCAGGGCCCTCCCTCTCTCGAAGAGTAAGCCGGCGTGAAGGTCAAAGACCTCGCGCCGCCGTCCGTCCCGTTGGCCAGCGCGGCGGTGGCGCCCGAGACGCCTGGCGCCGACTAGGACGCATCCCCAAAGAATCGACGGCCCCCGTGCGCTCGCGGCGCGCGGGGGCCTTCGCCTTCTTGGCGCCCGTTGCTCGGGCACCTTCAGGTCCTGCTTCAGGAGCGCTCGCTCAGCCCGCCAGCCCGAAGATGTGGAGCTCCGGCTCGAGCTGCTTGATCTTCGTCGTCGACGGCGCGCGGTTCTCGATGAGCACCCGCCGGATGAGCGCGATGCCGTCGGCGAGCTTCGAGCCGTCGACGAGCTCCACTTCGATCATGGCGGTGTGGCTGCTGCTGCCGCCGCCGGTGACCGCCCCGAGCTTGGACTCCTTGAACGCTTCCGCCAGCGGGTCTTCGAGCTCGTCGCGGCCGAGTCCCGCTGCGGCGAGATCGTGCTGGTCGAAGATGATCTCGAGGAACATCGGTTCCATGGAAGGCCTCCTAGGCGGGGCCGCCATTGTGGCCCACCAGCCGCCCCCGACCCAAGCGGAGTGTGCGCAATCAACCGTCCTCGGCCCGACACGAACGAGTAAGGAGCGTTCGCCATGTGCCTCGTCGCGGCTGCGGCCTCGTTGCTCGTATCCACCGTCCCCACCAACGCCTGGGTCGGCATGCCCGACGCCCTTGGGGCAGCGCCGGTCGAGACGGCGAGCGCGCCCCCGGCGGCGCTGGCGATGCCACCTCCGCCGCCGCTGCAGCCCGCGCCCCCCGAGCTGGTCGCCCCGCCGCCTCCAACCCTGACCCTGCCCCCAGCCCCGGCCCCAGCCCCGACGCCGGCGCCGTCCGAGGCCCCGCGCCGGTACTTCTGCTGGGGCGTCGGCTTGTCGGGCGCGGGCGGGTACGGTAGCCGGACCTCGTACGAGATGCCGCTGCTCCACGCCAGCCTCGACGCCCGCTTCCTCGTCGGCCAGCGCCTGCCCGACTCCGGGGGCGGCCTGCAGCACTCCGGGCTGATCGGAGTCTCGCTCGGGCTGCTCGCGGGCGCGCTCGTCGGCAGCCCCAGCGGCACCACCTGGGCCGGCCCGTTCTTCATGCCGCACGCGGGCGTCGATCTCGCCTACCAGTTCCTGTGGCTCAAGAGGCTCGACCCGTCGGCCAGGCTCCAGCAGGGGCTCGGCGTCGCGCTCGGCTGGCACCTGGGCGAGCGCTTCATCACGAGCTACCTCGCGGGCACCGGCGCGCCGACCACCTGGGCGTCGAGCTTCGACTTCGAGAACGGCCCGCTCGTCGAGTTCGTGTACCCCACCTACGAGCCCGTCACCGGCGAACTGCACCAGCGCTTCGTGCGCTTCTCCCGCCTGGAGGCTGGCGGCGACGCCTTCTACCTGCTGTCCGTGGGCTCGAGCTTCTGAGGAGAGAGGTCGCGGCCCGGAAAGCCGAGAGGGCCGAGCCCTGGAAGGCCCGACCCTCTCGGATCAGCTCGAGCGCCCGGGGGGGAAGAGAGGAGTTACTCCTCCTCCTCCTCCTCGCCCTTCTGCTTGCCCTTGTGCACGGCGATCACCTTCTCGGCGAGCTGGGCGGGGACCTCGTCGTAGTGGCTGGGCTCCATGGTGAAGGAGCCGCGGCCGCTGGTGATGGAGCGCAGGTCGGGCGCGTAGGTGAGCAGCTCGGCCATCGGCGCCTGGGCCTTGATGATCTGGTTCTTGCCCTTGGTGTCGACGCCCATCACGCGGCCGCGCCGCTGGTTGATGTCGCCGATGACGTCGCCGGTGCACTCCTCGGGGATGGTCACCTCGATGTTCATGATCGGCTCGAGCAGGCAGGGGCGCGCCTGCGCGAAGGCGACCTTGAAGCCCTTGGACCCGGCCATCTGGAAGGAGAAGTCCGAGGAGTCGACGTCGTGGTACTTGCCGTCGATGAGGTGAACCTTGACGTCGACGATGGGGTAGCCGGCGACGACGCCCCGGGGCAGCTGGCCGCGGATGCCCTTGTCGACGGAGGGGATGAAGTTGCGGGGGATGGAGCCGCCGACGATGTCGTCGACGAACTCGTAGCCCGCCATGCGCGCGTTCGGCTCGAGGTCGATGTAGCAGACGGCGAACTGGCCGCGGCCGCCCGACTGCTTCTTGTGCTTGCCCTCGATGTTCTTGGCCGTCCCCTTGATGGTCTCGCGGTAGGGGATCTTCGGGGGCAGCAGGTCCACGTCGACCGAGTACTTGCGCTTGAGGCGCTCGACGGTGACCTCGATGTGGGTCTGGCCGACGCCGCCGATGAGGGTCTCGCCGGCCTCGACGTCGCGGCTGAGCTCCAGGCAGGGGTCCTCCTCGACCAGGCGGTGCAGCGCCTGGGCGATGCGGTCCTCGTCGGCCTTGGTCTTGGGCTTGAGCGCGTAGGTGATGACCGGCTTGGTCTTGGGCAGGTCGGGCAGCTTCACCAGGTTCTTGGGGTCGCACAGGGTGTCGCCGGTGAGCGTCTCCTTGAGCTTGGCGAAGACCGCGATGTCCCCGGCGATGGCGCCCGGCGCGGGCTCGGTCTTGCGGCCGGTCATGTTGAGCAGCTGGGTGTAGCGCTCGGTGATCTGCCGGGTGGTGTTCTGCAGCTGGCCGTCGCCGCCCAGGGTGCCGGACCAGACGCGGAACAGCGTCAGCTTGCCCAGGAACTGGTCGACGATGGTGCGGAAGACCTGCGCGGTGACGGGCGCCACGGGGTTGCAGGGGCGGTCGGACTCGGTGCCGGTCTTGACGTCCACCACCTTCACCGGGGCGCGGTCCGCCGGAGAGGGGCAGCTGGAGACCAGGAAGTCGAGCAGCGCCGAGGCGCCGATGTTCTTGGCGCCCGAGCCGCACAGCACCGGGACGATGGCGCCCGAGGTGATGGCCTTGGCGAAGCCGCCCTTGAGCTCCTCGGGGGTCAGGTCGCCCACCTCGAGGTACTTCTCGGTGAGCTTGTCGTCGGTGGCGGCGACGGCGTCGACCAGCGCCTCGTGCGCCCTCTTGGCGTCGGCCTTCAGCTCCGCCGGCAGCTCCTCCTCGACCATCGCTCCGGAGGCGTCGGCCTTGTACTTGAGCGCCTTCATCGTCAGCAGGTCGACCACGCCGACGAAGCCCGCCTCCTTGCCGATGGGCATCTGGATGGGGGTCGCCTTCTCGGTGAGCGACTCCTTGATGTCCTTGAGCGCGGTCTCGAAGTCGGAGCGCTCGCGGTCGAGCTTGTTGATGTAGATCAGGCGCGCCAGCTTGGCGTCGGTGGCGAAGCCCCAGACGCGGTCGGTTTGGACCTGCACGCCTGCGATGGCGTCGACCACGATGATCGCGATGTCCGCCGCGGAGACGGCGGCGCGGGTGTCCATGAAGAAGTTCGAGTCGCCGGGGGTGTCGAGCACGTTGATCTTGTGCTCCTTCCACCCGCAGCTGCCCAGGTGCAGCGCGATGGAGGACTTGCGCTTGACCTCCTCGGGCTCGGTGTCGAGGGCGCTCGTGCCTTCGGCGACGGAGCCGAACTTCGCCAGCGCCTTGGCCGAGAAGAGCAGCGCCTCGGCCAGCGAGGTCTTGCCGGCGCCCTGGTGTCCGAAAAGGCCTACGTTACGGATCTTCCGCGGGTCCTGAACATTCATGACACGCCTCTTGCGCCCTTGTTCGGGCGCTACCGGGTGGTTGAAAACGGCTCTTTGGTGATGCCCGGCCTGCGATCCCCGCTACTTGCCTTGATCCAACAGGCCTCGGAGCGCGCGTTTTCCAGGCATTACCGCGGTTTGGCCGGTCGTTCACTTAGCAGGTGCCCAGGGGTGAGTCAAACCGCGCACGAGGGGAATTTGGCCCTTGCCGGCCCCTTCCGGCGAGGCGTCACGGCGGCCGTACCAGCAGCTCCTGGCCGACCTTGAGCTTCTTCTTCTCCAGCCCGTTCCACTGCTTCAATTCCTCGACGTGGATCTGGTACCGGCGGGCGATGCTCCACAGCGAGTCGCCCTGCTCGACCAGGTGCTTGCCCGAGGCCGGCACCGGCGTGGCGGCGGCCTTCGGCTTGTCCTGCGCGGCGGCGGGCGCCGGCTCCTTCGCAGGCTGGGGGCCCGCGGGGGCCGCGGCGGCTTGCGCCCTGGCCTCCTGCGGCTTCGGCTCGGCCTTGGCGCCCGGGTAGACGTTCAGCTCCTCGCCGATGTGCAGCTTCGCGGCGCCCACCATCCCGTTCCAGTCCTTGAGCTGGGCGACCTTGACGTCGAACCTGCGGGCGATGCTCCACAGGCTGTCGCCGTCGGCCACGGCGTAGACGGTGCGGGTCTTTCCGTTCTCGGTGACGGTGCGGGTGCTGCCGGCGAGCGCGCCGCTCTTCGTCTTGCGTGGCGGAGGAGGCGCCGCGGGGACCTCCTCGTCGCTGGGCGCGGCCTTGAAGCCTTGCCTGCGCGCCGACTGGACCAACGCCTCGCGCGCCGCCCCGCCCCCGCCGCGCGGGACCGGGACCACCAGCTCCGAGCGGAGCTTGAGGTAGCGCGAGTCGCGGAGGCCGTTGGCCCGCATGATCGCCTCGGAGGCGCTGCCGTAGCGGAGGGCGATCTTGCTGAGCGTGTCTCCCTTGCCGACCAGGTGGACGACGAAGTGCATCCGGTCCTTGGGGGCGATCTTCGGGAACTCCTCGGCGAAGCGCTCCGCGGTGCCCGGCGGCAGGTGGATCTTGTAGACGTCCGAGGAGCTCTTCGACGGCGGCGTGCACCAGCGGCGCAGCGAGGGGTTGAGGTCCTTGAGCAGGTCCACGGTGGTGCCGGCGGCGCGGGCCACGACCTCGAGGTCGGTCGCCTCCGGCACTTCGGCGTCCTCGTAGTCGAGCGGCGGCTCCGGCGGGATCTCCGAGTCCTGGAAGCCAAAGGACTTGGTGTGCTTGGAGATGAGCGCCGCGGCCATCAGCTTGGGCACGTAGTGCCGGGTCTCCTGCTTGTACGCGCGCTTGGTCTCTATCTGGGTCCAGAAGTCGGCGGAGCTGGCCTTCTTGACCGCCAGCCGCACCGTGCCCGCCCCGGAGTTGTAGCCCGCCCAGGCCAGCCGCCAGTCGCCGAACTCGGTGTAGAGCTCCTTGAGGTAGGCCGCGGCGGCGTAGGTGGACTTGACCGGGTCGCGCCGCTCGTCCTCCCAGAAGTCGACGCGCAGGCCGAAGCGCTTGCCGGTGGGCTCGATGAACTGCCAGAGCCCCACGGCCTTGGCCTTCGACTGCACCGCGGGCGCGAAGCCGCTCTCGATCATCGAGAGGTAGACCGTGTCCTCGGGCAGGCCCGCCTCGCGCAGCGCCTTCTTCATCATCGGCAGGTAGCGCCCCGAGCGGCTCAGCCAGCGCACGAAGTGCTTTCGCCCCGGGACCTGGAAGAAGTGGATGAACTCCGCCACCAGCGGGTGCTTGTCGATGGGGATGTCGTAGAGCGCCTTGGCCTTCTCCACGTCGAACGAGCCGATCTCGGCCAGGGCGGCGGCCTCCATCTCGCCCTCGTCCGGCACCACCGGCAGCGCCCGGCCGGGCCCCAGCACGTCGCCCAGGCGCTGGCGCAGCGGGCTGGCGGGACCGGCGCGCCGCAGCGTCCGGAACAGCTCCAAGGCGCGCTTGGCCCCCTCGTCGACCACGGCCGCCTCCGCCGCGCGCAGCTCCTCCATCTCGCGGCTGGCCTCGTCCTGCTTCTTGGTGGAGGCAGGATCCTCGGGAAGGTCGGCCGACGGGGCTGCGGGCTCTTCGGCGACCGCCGCCTCGGTCGCCTCGGCGGTGGGCCCTTCTTCGGCATCCGCGGCACCGGCGGCATCGGCGGCATCGGCGGCATCGGCGGCAGCAGCGCCTGCGTCGGCGGGCGCGGCCGCCGGAGCCGAAGCTGGAGCTGGAACCAGGACTCCCGCGTCGACTGCGACGGTCTCGGCTACCGGGGCGACGGCCTCGCTGCCGGCGGCAGCGACGAACAGCGCGGCGGCGAGGGAACCAACGAGGAGAAGCGGCATCAGGTTGCCCGGCGGCGGTGTGGGACGCGAAGCGGCCGCAGGAGCGGCATCGTAGGGGTCGATCTCCTAGCCGTCAAACAAGCGTCTTCGCTCGCAATTCCCACGGCGCGCCGGGCGCCGGGCGCCGGATCGCTCGAGTCGGGGCCGAGCAAGCCGGAGCGACGAGGCCGGCCGCTACTGGGGCCCGAAGATCTTGAAAGGCAGGTAGACCAGCGCGGCGACCAGGGCCGAGGCTGGGATCGTCAGCACCCAGGCCCACACCACGGTCCGGGCCACGCCCCAGCGCACCGCCGACAGCCGCCGCGTGGCGCCGACCCCGATGATCGCCCCGGTGATCGTATGGGTGGTCGACACCGGGATGCCGAAGTGGCTCATGGCGAGGATGGTCACGCCGCCGCCGGTCTCGGCGCAGAAGCCGCCGTAGGGCTGCAGCTTGGTGATCTTCGAGCCCATCGTCTTCACGATGCGCCAGCCGCCGAAGTAGGTCCCGAAGCCGATGGCCGCGTGGCAGGCGAGGATGATCCACCAGGCGATGTGGTCCTTGAGCTGGAGCTCGGGCCCGAGCTTGCCCTGGACCTTCTCGCCGTAGACGGTGACGGTCTTGCCGGCCTTCTCCTTCTTGAGCGCGTCCAGCTCGGAGCCGCCGGAGAGCGAGAAGCTCTCGCCGGCGTCGGTGCGCAGCACCCAGCTGGCGCTCTGGCTCGCCGGAGGGACCACGGTGCCCTTGAGCTCGACGATCCCGTCGGCGTGCGCCCAGCCGCCCAGGCCCGTGGCGACGAGCAGCGCGTAGATGATGCCCATGGTCTTCTGCGCGTCGTTGGAGCCGTGCGAGTAGCTGTAGACGCCCGCCGAGAGCAGCTGCAGCCGCCGGAACCACTTGTCGACGCGCGAGGGCCGGGCGCGGCGCAGGACCCACGCCAGCGTGGTCATGAAGAACAGGCCGAGCACGAAGCCGAGGACCGGCGCGATCACGATGTAGGCGGCGATGCCCAGGATGCCCTTGTAGACGAGCGGGTTGGAGGTGGGCACCCACAGCACCAGGGCCCCCAGCCCCGCCTTCACCAGCGCCGCGCCGGCCAGCCCGCCGATGAGCGCGTGCGAGGAGCTGGACGGCAGGCCCAGCCACCAGGTGAGCAGGTTCCAGACGATGGCCCCCACCAGCGCCGCGAAGATGAGCTGCGGCTCGATGACGCTGCCGACGACGATGCCCTTGCCGATGGTCGCCGCCACCAGCGTCCCCATCCCGAAGGCGGCGACGAAGTTGAAGGTGGCCGCCCAGAGCACCGCCAGCTTCGGGCTGAGCACGCGCGTGGAGACCACCGTGGCGATGGAGTTGGCGGCGTCGTGGAAGCCGTTGATGAAGTCGAAGACCAGCGCGATGGCGATGATGGCGACGACGAACAGCAGGGAGCCGGTGGTCATGGGCGCCTCAGGCGTTCTTGAGCACCACGGCTTCCAGGGCGTTCGCCACGTCCTCGCAGCGGTCGGTGGCCGTCTCCAGGTCCTGGTAGATGTCCTTCCACTTGATGATGTCGATGGGCGACTGCGACTCGAACAGCGCGCCGAGGGCGTCCGCCATCAGCCGGTCGCCGGTGTTCTCGTGGGTGTGGATGACGATGCACAGCTTGAGCACGCCCTCGGGGTCCTTCATGTCGCGCAGCTTGATGACCGCGTCCAGGACCGCGCGGGAGGCCTCCACCAGGCAGTCGCCCAGCTTGCGGGCGTCGTCGGTGGGCCTGGGGATCTTGTAGAGCAGCATCCGGTTGGCGGCGGTGTGGATGAAGTCCAGCACGTCGTCGAGCCGGGTGGTGATGTTGTGGATGTCCTCGCGGTCGAGCGGGGTGATGAAGGTCTTGTTGAGCAGCTCCAGCGACTTGTGCGTCAGCTCGTCGCCGGCGTGCTCCAGCTCCTTGATCCTCTTCACCTTCGCCGGCACGTCCGTCCAGTCCTTGAGCAGCGCGGCCATCGCCTCCGCGCCGGCCAGCACGTTCTTCGCGGCCTGCTCGAAGAGATCGAAGAAGATCCGCTCTCGCGGCATCAGCGTGAACATGGCGAACCACCCCTCTGGCGGAAGTCGCCCCTCTCCTACCACGCCCCCGGCCGGACGGCAGCGTCCGCGGCGCGGGCTAGGGCGGCTCGCCGTGCCCCGGCCCGAGCACCCGCGCCCGGTCGCGCCGGTAGTCGAAACCTGGGTCGTGATCCGCCGTGTGGCAGGCCTTGCAGGTCTGTTCGGTCACGTCGAGCAGGGCGCCGCGGGCGGGCTCCTCCGCGTGCAGCGAGGCCGGCCCGTGGCACGCCTCGCACTGCACCCCCGCCCGCCCCTGCGGCGCGTCGATGAGGCAGACCCCGCCCGGGGCGAACAGGCCGGTCACGTGGCAGCGGGCGCACTCCAGGTCCCGGGCCCGCCGTGAGGCCGACAGGCCCTCGAGCGCCCGGGCGTGGCCCGTCTTCTTCCACTGGGCCGAGGCGGCGGCGTGGCAACCGGCACAGCGGCCGTCCTCGCCGACGTACACCGGCTGCCCCATGCGCGCCGAGGCGCAGCCCTTGTCCGAGCCGCCGGTGGGGACGAGCTGGGCGATGTCCGCGGCGCAGCGCGCGACGATCTGCGCGACGGCGGCGTCGTCGGGGACCTCCGGAGAGACCCTCAGGAACTGCCAGGCCACGACGGTCGAGCCGTCGGGCGCCGAAGGGACTCGCTCGCCCTCCTCGATGCGCTGGCGGATCGCCTGCACCCGGGCGTCGCGCAGCGGCCCGTCGAGGGCCGCCTCCGCCTCGAGCAGCGCCGCCTGCGCCCGCGCCACCGCGGCCTTGCGCTCCTCGGCCGAGGGCATGGCCACCACGCCCGCCCCCGGCTTGCCCAACCCGACGTCCAGCCTGAGCACGGCGCGCCCCCGCCCCGGCAGCGCGAAGACGGGGGCCCGCCCCGGCAGCACGCCCGCCTCGTTGGCGAGCTCGCTGGCGGCGTGCCCCGCGACGGCCAGGTCCACCGAGCCCGGCGGGAGGCGCTCGACCAGCATCTGGGCGCTCTCGGCCGTGGCGTGGACGAGCACCACCACCAGCTCGGCGCCGGCCCCGCGGGCCTGCGCCGCCTGCTCCGCCAGCGCCCGGGTCGGCTCGCGGCCGCCGGCGCCGAGGAAGGCGACCTTCACGCCCCCCGCGTCGAGCAGGGTCGCCGCCGGGGCGCTGTCCGGGCCGCGCCCGGCGTTGAGCAGGCCCCTCAGGCCCACCGCCCGCAGGAGGTCCTGGCCGAGGAGCAGATCCCGCTCGCCGACGGCGAAGACGTCGTTGCCGGTGGCGGTGTAGGCCTCGGCGATGGCCCGGGCGCGGCGCTCGGACTGCGGCACCCACTCCGCCGAGAGGTCGCTGCGTCCGAAGAGCGCGTCGCCGGCCTCGACCCACAGCGCCTCGGGGGACTGGGCCTTCACGCGCCGCACCAGAGTCGCGATCCGCGCCAGCCCGCCCGAGGTGCGCGCGGGGGCGGCGAAGGGCTCGAGCTGGCCTTGCAGCCCGGCGGTGGCGAGGATGGTGACGGTGCGCGCGCGGCGCGGGGTCCCCTGGGGAGTGCGCGGGCAGGACGTGGCGGCGACGAGGAGCGCTAGCGCGGGCAGCACACTCCACCGCACGCTCCACCGCACGCCCGTCACGCCCCGGCGCGGAGGCCGGCAGCTACCAGAGGATGCTCTCAACGAGCTCGTCGATCTTGGAGGCCAGGGCGTCGAGTCCGTTGGCCTTGGAGAGGTACCCGTCGGCGCCGACCTGCTCCGCGAGCTTGCCCAGCTCCTCGTCGGAGAGCGAGCTGAACAGGACGATGGGGATGTCCTGGGTGTCGTACTCGTGCTTGAGCACCCGGCAGATGTCGGTGCCCTTGGCTTCCGGCATGTGGATGTCGGTGAGGATCAGGTCCGGGCGCCAGCCCTTGAGGGTGGCTTCGAACTCGGCCAGCGTGGAGGTGGCACGCACCTCGTACCCGCGTTGCTCGAGGACGGACTTCTCCATGAGCAACGCGATCTCGCTGTCGTCGATGAGCAGAATGCGCTTCTTTTCCACCGCTGCTTTTCCTCCCGCCCCGAAAAACTTGCGCCATCATGCCTGAAGCGACCGCGACGGTAAACTTCAGGTTTGCGGGTTTGACACCAGCCGCGCGATGGCGCTAAGAGGCGGGGCCTTTTTCCGCAGGGAAGGTCCCATGGCCACGCCGCCCACGCCCCCGTCGCGCCGCGCCGTCGTCGTCTCGGAGCGGGTCCCGACGGACGTCTCCCGGGCGCTGAGCCTGGCCGGCCTCGAAGTGCGGCCCAACGGCGACCCCTCCGCGCCCGACGTCCTGCTGGCCGACCCGCACGTGGTGGCCGACGGCGGGCTGGAGTCGGTGATCGCCGCGCGCGCGGCCTCGCTGCTCTCGCGCCTGGGCGACGCGGTCCCCGCCCTGCACGAGACGGTGATGGGCCAGACCGAGCGCGGGCTGTTCAAGGCGGTGCTCAGCCACACCCGCAACCACCTGGGCCGGGCCTCGAAGATCCTGGGCCTCGACCGCAACACCTGCGCGCGCAAGGCGCGGGCCTTCGGCCTGGTCGACGAGCCTTCGCGCGGGCGCAAGCCGGCGCCCAAGCCCGGCCGCGTCCGGGCCGCCAAGCGCGTTCGCCGCGCCGCCAAGCGCGCCCGCTAGGGCCGCTCGCCCCGAGCGTCGGCATCCCGTAGCGGCGGGGCCCGGGTCGAAGGACGCTCCTCTCCCCCGTCGGCGTCGATAACGAGGACCGGAGTCCTCACCTGTGGCGCCTGCCTGGGCGCTGCGCTCGCCCTTCCTGCCTGCCGCCGCTCACCCGCCTCGCTGGATCACGGCTTGCTTTGGCGGGCCGGCGTGCTGGATCGGCTCGGACATTTCCGCATTCTCGGCCCGCTGGGTGGCGGCGGGATGGCGGACGTGTTCCTGGCGCGCCGCGACGACCCGCTTGCCCCGCTGGTGGCGCTCAAGTGCCTGCGCCCCTCCCTGGCCCGCGACCCCGAGCTCCTGCTGGCATTCCAGGACGAGGCGCGGGCCCTCTCGCACGTGGCCGACCCGCGGGTGGTGCGCCTGCTCGAGTCCGGCGCCTGCGAGGGCACCTGCTACCTCGCGCTCGAGTACGTGGCCGGGCCCGACCTCGCCCACCTGGTGCGCGCGCTGCGCTCCCGGGGCCGCCTCGCGCCCATCGAGGCCGTGCTCGCGGTCGCCGACGACCTGCTCGCCGGGCTGCACGCCGCGCACGAGGCGCGCGACGAGCGCGGGCGCCCGCTGCACCTGGTCCACCGCGACGTCTCGCCGCACAACGTCCTCGTCTCGCCCTCCGGCATCTGCAAGCTCGCGGACTTCGGGCTCGCCCGCTTCGAGCGGCAGGCGCACCACACGCAGGGCAACGACGCCCGCGGCAAGCTCAGCTACCTGGCGCCGGAGCAGCTCAACGCCTCCGGGCTCGACCGCCGCGTGGACATCTGGGCCGCGGCGCTGGTGATCCACGAGCTGGCGACGCTGGACCACCCGCTGGCGGGCCGCACCGATCTCGAGACGGTCCACCGCATCTGCGGCACCCGGGTCCCGCCGCTGGCGCGGACGCGCCGCGACGTGCCTCCCGAGCTCGACCTGGTGCTCGAGCTGGCCTTCGCCCCCACCGCCGCCGCCCGCTTCGAGACGGCGAGGGCCTTCCGCGAGGCGCTGCGCTGCGCGATGCCGGTGAGCGACGGCGCGCTGCGGATCGCCCGGCTCGTCGAGCTCGGCTTCCCCGACGGCCTGCCGCCGCCGGCCTTCCCTTCCCCGCTCTCCCCGGCGCGCGTGCACCCGGCGCGCACCCGCTCGCGCCTGCTGCACGCCGCCGCGGGAGCCCTGGTGGGTGCGGCCCTGGCGACCGGCGCCTCGCTGCTGGCGCACCGGCTGGCCTCCCCCGCGCCGTCCTCTCTCCAGTCCACCCCTTCCCTCACCGCCCGCGGAGCCGCCTGTCCATGAGAGTGCTCGTCCTTCTCGCCGTGCTGCTCTGCGGGTGGCCGGCCCGGGCCGCCGAGCCCGAGATCGAGGCCGAGGCGGCGCCTTCGCCCGTCCCCCCGGTCGCCGAGGAGGCCGCGCCCGCGCCCGCAGCCACGCTCTCCGAGACCGACGCCGCCGCGGTCGACGAGGCGCGCAACGCGGCGGTCGTCACCGCCAGCGGCGGCAGCGAGGAGTCCCAGGCCGAAGCCTCCGCCAACGTCGCCACCGTGGGCTGGGAGGAGATCGCCCGGCGGCACTACCGCTCCCTCGCCGAGATCCTGGCCGACGTCCCCGGGCTCTACGTCGTCGACGACCTGGTCAGCCCCGCGGTGTCGGTGCGCGGCGTCAGCGGCGGCCTGCGGGCGGGCACCCGCGTGGTCAAGGTGATGATCAACGGCGTCCCGGTGAGCTTCCGCCCGGACCTCACCGCCTTCCTGGGACCGGAGTACATCCCGGTGGAGATGATCGAGCGGGTCGAGGTGGCCAAGGGCCCGCTCTCGGCCCTCTACGGCGCCAACGCCTTCGTGGCCACCGTCAACGTCATCACCCGCGGCCAGGGCGGAGCGCAGCTCGTCGCCGAGGTCACGGCGCGGGCCCAGGCGCGCGGCGGCGGCGTGGGCTACGGCGGCACGCTGGTGGGCGGCTTCAACGAGGGCTCGCAGTCCCTGTTCGTGGCCGTCACCGGCGAGCGGCTCGACCGCTCCGGGCTGTCGGTGGCGCGCACCTTCGGCGAGCAGTCGCCGGACATCGCCCGCTACCGGCCCTTCTTCGGGTCCTCGAGCGCCGGCGACGTGGCGGCGCCGCGCGGGCTCTTCGCCCAGCACGTCACCCGCCTGCCGTGGCTGGGCACGCTCACCTTGCAGGGCGGGGTCCAGCAGCTCGACTCCATGGGCGAGTTCCAGCTCAACTCGGTGCTCACCCACCAGTCGCGCTTCTCGGTGGAGAACGACTGGCTGAGCCTGCGCCACGAGAAGGCCTGGACGCCGGAGGTCTCCACGGCGGTGTGGTTCGGCTGGTCGCGGGGCCTGCCCACCCGGGACGAGTCGCTGCGGCTGACCGGCTCCAACGACGCCGTCTTCCAGCGGCGCTTCTCGTACCAGGCCTTCGACGCCGCGGCGGAGCTGTCGGCCTCGGTGGGCCCGGTCCGCCTCAAGGGCGGCTTCGACTTCAGCTACGAGCCGCAGCGCGTCCTCTACTACTCGCAGACCTTCCTCGACTCGCAGGGCACGGGGCGGGCGGGGACCACCGTCGACCTGGTGGGGGCCGGCGACCAGAGGCAGCTGACGCTGCACAACGAGGCGGTCTACCTGCAAGCGGGCCTCGAGCCGCTCAAGGACCTGTCCGTCACCGGCAACTTCCGCCTCGACGTGCCGAGCCTCTTCGCGGTGCAGTACAGCTGGCGGCTGGCGGTGGTGCGCCGCTGGAGCCGCGCCTTCACCACCAAGCTCGTGGGCGGGCGCGCCTTCCAGAGCCCGTCGGCGACGCTGCTCAACGGCCTGACCGGCTTCGGCAGCGCCAACAACGTCATCGGCAGCCGCACCCAGCCCTCCAGCCGCCCGCTGGTGCCCCAGACCGTGCACAGCGTCGAGCTGGTCAACAGCCTGCAGCTCTTCGGCCGCCTGGCGCTCGAGCTGTCGCTGTGGGGCCAGCAGATCGACGACCCCATCGAGTTCGTGCAGGTGGGCGCCAACTTCCAGGCGCGCAACCAGGCCGTGCAGCGCGGCTTCGGCGCCGAGGCCTCGGTGCGGCTGGAGGTGGGCGCGGTGTCGGCGCGGCTCTTCGGCGAGGGCATGCTCGCGGTCGTCGACGGCTACGTGCAGACCAACCCGCCGCCGTCGTATCCGGCCTACCGGGTCGGCGCCGAGCTGAACGCGGCGGTCCCCAAGGCCTACCTGGGCGGCAACGTCCGGCTGGCGCAGATCGGCCCGCGCGGCGCGACGCAGTCCAACGCCTACCTCAACGACGACACGCCGTACTCCCTGCCGGGCTACACCTCGCTCGACGTCTCGGTCTCGACGCTGGGGCTGCGCTTCCTGGGCGGCGCGCAGACCGCGTTGGCGATCAGCTGCAAGAACCTGCTCGACGAGCGCCACTCCGAGCCCGGGTTCGGCGGCCTGGACGTCCCCACGCTGGGGCGGCTCTTCGCCTTCGAGCTCAAGGGCGCCTACTGACATGGCCGAGGACACCGCCGCCAGCCGGCGTCACCTGGCGCTCCTGCAGACCGAACGCTTCGGCCGCTACCGCCTGCTCGCGGAGCTGGGCGGCGGCGGCATGGCGCGGGTCTTCCTGGCCAACTTCGACGGGCCCGGCGGCTTCGTGAAGCCGTGCGTGGTCAAGAAGGTGCGCCCCGAGTACCTGCACGACGCCGAGTTCCGCTCGATGTTCCTCAACGAGGCGCGGGTGGCGGCGCTGCTCTCGCACCCGAACATCGTGCAGGCCTTCGACTTCGGCGAGTGCGACGGCGAGCACTACCTGGCGCTGGAGTACGTCGAGGGGGCCTCGCTCGCGGACGTGGTGCGCGCCTGCCGCAAGGCCGGGCGGACGGTGCCGCTCTCCGTCGTGACCCACGTGGGGATCGGCCTGTGCGAGGCCCTCTCCTGCGTCCACGCCGCCCGCGGCCCCGACGGCGCTCCGCTGCGCGCCATCCACCGCGACGTCACCCCGGCCAACGTGCTGGTCTCGCGCACCGGGGCGGTGAAGCTCGCGGACTTCGGAGTGGTGAAGTCGGCGCTGAACGCGATGGCCAGCAAGCCGGGGGTGCTCAAGGGGAAGGCGACCTACCTCTCGCCCGAGCAGGCGCGCCTGGAGCCGCTCGACTCCCGCTCGGATCTCTTCGGGCTGGGGCTGGTGCTCTACGAGCTGTGCACGGGCAGGAGCGCGCTGGCGCGCGGCTCGTTCGAGGCCTCGATCCGGGCCGCCGCCAACGCCGAGATCGCGCTGCCCAGCGCGTTCGTGCCCGGGTTCCCTCCGCGCTTCGAGCGGATCCTGGCCCGGGCCCTGACGGCGCGGCGCGACGATCGGTACGCTTCGGCCGACGAGATGCGCGCCGCCCTCGAGGTCTACCGCTCCGAGGAGCGCTTCGGGCCGGCGAACCAAGAGCTCTCCGCGCTGCTGGTCGAGCTGTTCCCCAACGGGATGCCGACCAAGCCGCCGGCGGCACCGCCCTCGCCTCTTGCGGCACCGGTGACTCCGGCCGAGATCGACGAGATCGACGAGATCGACTTCGAAGAGGTGGAGCTGCTCGAGCCCCCGCCCACGCGCCACTGGCGGGAGATCGCCTTCGCCGCCGCCGTCGGGCTCGCGGCCACCGCCGCGTTCTGGCTCTTCGTCCTTCCTTAGAAGGGGCACCGGATGACCTCGTCCTCGAAGCCCCATCGCCTCTCGGACCGCGAGCCCTCCCGCCCCATCTCGCTGGTGGAGCGCCGGCGGAGGGGCTCGGCGCCCAGCTTCTCCAGCGCGCCCCGGCAGACCGGGGTGCCGAAGCTGACCTGGTACCTCGGGCTGGCGGCGCTGCTGCTGCTGGCCAACGCGGTCGGCTACCGCATCTATCGCTCGCGCGGCCGACCTCCGCCGCCCGCGGCCGTCGCGACCGCCACGCCCGCTCCCAACGCCGCCGCGGCACCGGCGACGCCTTCGCCCGGCGGACTCTCCGAGAGCGCCCTCGCGCTCCTGCGCGCCCACCGCCTGGCCGCGCTCGCCGCGATGGAGCAGGGCGAATACGGCACCGCCGAGCGCGAGCTGCTCGAGGCCCAGAAGATCGAGCCGGGCCGGACCGAGACCCGAGACCTGCTGCGCATCGTCCGTGGCGTGCAGGCGAGCGCCAAGAAAGCCGCGCGCCAGGATCCCCTGGCCTCGCCGCCGCCGCCGCCGGCGCCCAAGACCGCTCCCGAGCCGGTGCGGTCCAAGCCGGTGCCCAAGGTGGCGGTCCTCCGCGCCGACCCGCCGCGAACGCCCGAGCCTCCGGCCAGCGGCACCCTGCTCGTGGTCTCGACGCCTCCGGGCGTGCTCGTCCACGTCGACGGCCAGCCTTCGGACGTCACCCCGGCGCGCATCAGCGTCTCTCCCGGATCGCACTCGGTCGTCCTGATCCGCGGAGACGCGCGGCTGTTCGAGCGCCAGGTGAAGGTGGCTTCGGGGGCGGTGGCCTCGGTGGACGCGGATCTCTCGGCGCAGCTGGCCGCGAAGAGTGCCCCGACCCCGAGCACCGAGCCCGCGGAGGAGCTGCTTCCGGTGCCGGAGCTCGACGACCAACCCGCCCCGACGCCGCCCCCCGCTCCGGCGCCCGCTCCCGGAGCCTCGCCCGCCCCGGCGGCCGTCGCCGCGGGCGAGATCTACGTCACCTCACCGGAGGTCTACGGCGAGGTCTTCATCAACGGCCGCCGCTACGGCTACCCGCCGCTGTTGGCCAAGGGCGTTCCCGCGGGCCGCGCGACGGTCGAGATCCGCATCGACGACGTCCCCCGCCGCTCGACCGTCGTGCAGGTCGAGCCCGACAAGCGCCTCGCGGCGCGGCTGCGCTAGCGAAGGAGGCCCCATGCGATCCCCCGCCATCCCCTTCCTGCTCCTGGCCCTTTCGGCCTGCGCCCCCGCGCCGCAGCCGGCCGGCAAGTCCATCGCCATCGGCGTGGTCATCGACCGCACCGGCAACAACTCCGAGCCGTCCTGGGTGGACGCCATCCGGCTGGCGCGCCGGCACGCCAACCTCGGGCTGCGCCAGGCGGGCGTCGACCTGCAGTTCGACCTGCTCATCAGCGACTCGGGCAACGAGCCGGCGGTGGCGCTGCCGCGCGCGGTGGAGCTGGTGCGCGAGAAGGGCGCCCGCGCGCTCATCCTCGACACCACGCAGAACGACGTCGCGGTCAACCGCCTCAACTACGACGACGACCCGGGCAACGACCTGGGCGTCCCGCTGCAGTGCGGCAGCTGCACCCCGGGCTCGATGAACAACCCGGCGGCGACCGACCCCGACCCGATCTCGCAGCTGGCCCTGCGCAACTCGCTGGGCTGGAACTTCCGCTCGGTGATGTCCACCAAGTCCATCTCCGAGGTGCTGGTGCGCCTGATGCTCCAGGCCGACGGCGGCGACGCCAACCACGACGGCGTCTTCAAGGTCGCCTTCTACGGCAGCGACGAGGCGTTCGGGCGCGGCGCCGGCAAGGACCTCAAGGCCTTCCTCACCTCGATGCACCCGAACCCGCCGCCGCTCTTCGAGGAGCGCTACCACCCGCGCGACGCCGACCCCAGCAGCTACGCCTGGTCGGAGGACCTGCGCGCGCTGGCCGACGGCCTCAACTCCACCACCGGCGCGGTCGACGGCGTCCCCGACTTCGTGGCCGTGGCCGACTTCGCCCAGCAGCAGGCGGCGGTGATCAAGGCCTGGCGCCAGGGCGGCTTCGCCCCGCGGCTGCTGCACTACCACTCGCTGCGCTTCTCCACCGTGCTCGAGACCCTGGGCAGCATGAGCGAGGGCGCCGAGGGCGTCTCGCACGTGCTCTTCGACGCCGGCCCGGCGGGCGAGCGGTTCGCCTCCGACTACGCCGCGGTCTACGGCGAGGGGCCGCGCTACCGCGACTCGAACTACTACGACGCGGCGATGACCTTCATGCTCGCCGCGATCGTCGCCGCCGCGGGCAAGGCCGACCCGCTGGACGTCAGCGGCCGCGACCTGCGCGACGCCATGGCGCTCACCAGCGTGCGCGGCGGCGAGCCGGTGGGCACCGGCCCGGACGAGTTCGCCCGCGCCGTCCAGCTCGCCTCCGAGGGCCACGCCATCGACTACCAGGGGGCCTCGGGGCCGATGGACTACGACGCGCTCGGCAACGTCTCCGGCCGCCTGGCGCACTTCCGCGCCGAGGGCGGCGCCTTCGTCGACGTCGCGCGCTTCGACTGCGTCAGCGACCCCACCTGCCCCGAGGTCCCGTGAAGACGATCCCTGCCGCCCTGCCGAAGAACGACGCGCTGGGCCGCCTCAACGCCCGGCTGGCGCGCCACACCGTGGGGACCCTGGCGCTGCTGGTGGTCGCCAACCTGGCGCTGCCCGCGCCGGGGGTGGCGCTCAAGTCGCTGTCGCTGTTCCGGATTCCGGGCGTGGGCTGGAGCTACGACTTCAGCACGCTGGCGCTGACGTCGATGATGCTGTCCGCCGCCCTCCAGTGCCGGCTGGGGGACTTCGCGCAGCTGGCGCGCCGGCCGCAGGCCTCGGCGGCGAGCCTGCTGCAGGTCTACGCGCTGGGGCCGGCCCTGGCGCTGGCGACGAGCGCCTTCGGGCTGGGCGGCTTCCCGCAGGAGGCGGCCGCCGAGCTGCGCCTGGGGCTGTTCCTGGTCTCGCTGATGCCGGTGGCGATGACCGCCGCGGTCTGGGTGCGCCTGGCCGCGGGGAACGTCGCGCTGCTGCTGGCGCTCATCGCGGTGACCACGCTGCTCTCGGTGGTGTCGGTGCCGCTCTACAGCCAGCTGATGCCGGCGCTGGCGGGGACGGCGCTCGACGCGGTCCCGGTGAGCGAGCTGGTCAAGCAGCTGGTGCTGTCGGTCTCGCTGCCGCTGGCCTTCGGGCTGACGGTGCGCAGGCTGGCGAGCCGCTGGGCCGACTCCGTCCAGCCGGCGGTGACGCTGCTGGGGACGCTGGGCCTGTACGCGGCGCTCTCCACCAACGTGGCGGGCGCGGCGGCGCACCTGCGCGGCGGCGACCTGGAGCTGCTGGCCCTGACCGGGGTGAGCGCCGTGGGCCTGAACCTCGGCCTGTTCGGCGTGGCGCTCCTCGCGGCGCGGCGGCTGCGGGCGCAGCGGCCCGGGCTCTCGCACGACGACGCGGTGGCGCTGCTCTTCGCCGGCGGGATGCGCAGCACCGGGACGGCGATGGTGCTGGGCGCCGCGGCGTTCCCGGCGATGCCGCTGGTGACGGTGCCGGCGGCGCTCTACAGCATCTCCCAGCAGATCCTGGCCGGGTACCTCGTGCGCCTGCTGCAGCCGGGCTCGGCGCTGCTGCGCACGCCGGTGGGCAAGAACCGCCGCGAGCTGGACGCGCAGCTGCGCCAGCGCGTCCTGAGGCAGGCGGGCCAGCTGTGCCTGTTGGTCTTCCGGGTGGTGGCCCCGCGCGGCAGGGCCGCGCCTCTGGCCGCCCTGATGGCCGACGTCCGCCGGCGCCTGCGCGGCCACGACTACGTCTCGCTGCTGGGGCCCGACCACTTCGCGGTGCTCCTGGGCGAGGTGCCCGAGGAGCAGTCCCGCAAGATCGCCCGGCGGCTGGAGGCGGCGCTGCTCTCGCGCCAGCCCGACCTGGTCATCCATTGGGGTCATGCCGAGGCGACGACGCCGATCGCGGTCAGCCAGGTGGTCGACCTCGCCCGTCTGAGGGCCACCAACCCGCCCCGCCCACGTGGGGTCGCGACTCTGCGGCAGGAGGTCGCATCGTAGCCCTCGGTCTACAAGCGTGGAGGCGAGGCCTCGCCCGCTTGGACACCGAGAGACGTGGGTTCGCGCACTTGGCTGTCGGCACGACGGGTGAATTGGCAGCCCGCGCCCCACCAGCCCTGGAGGTCCCATGACGAAGAACCATCCGCTGTGCTCCCGCCTGCTCGCCTGCTCGCTCCTGGTCGTAGCCGCGTGCAGCCAGACCCCGCAGACCAACGGCGTCCCCACCGCCGCCAGCCACGCCCGCCTGGCCGTGGAGATCGTGGACGCGCCGGCGCCCAAGTACTCGGAGGTCGTGGTCACCATCGCCAAGATCACCGCGCACTCCACCAGCGCCGGGTGGGTGACCATCTCCGACACGCCGGCGACGCTCGACCTGCTCAAGCTCAAGGACGTCGGCTTCGTGTTCGGCAAGGTCGAGCTGGCGCCGGACAAGATCACCCAGATCCGCCTCTACACCGATCCCCTCGGCCCGCACTTCGTGACCCTGCCCGACGGCTCGCACGTGGACCTGAAGGTGCCGAGCGGGCCGCAGTCGGGCATCAAGGTCACCGGCCCCGTCGACCTCGCCGCGTGCGAGGAGACGACCCTCACGCTCGACTTCGACCCTGCGAAGTCCATCTCGGTCCACCCCACCGGCAACGGCGACCTGTGGATCCTGCGGCCGGTCATCAAGGCCAAGAAGATCGTCTCGTCGGCGGTCGGCTGCGCCACGCCGGACGTCGATGGCGGCACCGACGTCATCGATCCGCCGGCGCTCCCGGACGGCAGCCTGCCCACCGGCTCGCCTTGCACCGTGTCCTCGGACTGCCTGTCCGGCTTCTGCGGCGACAGCATCTGCGGCGTCGGCGCTCCCGGCACTCCCTGCCTGACCGCCGCGGACTGCGCGTCGGCCATTTGCGCCGAAGGGGTCTGCGGCATCGGGCCGGCCGTCGGCGCAGGCCAGCCGTGCACGGACTCGGCGGCCTGCTTGTCCGGCGTCTGCACCAGCGGTGCTTGCGAGGCCGGGGCCCAGGGCACGCCTTGCCTGCTCACCGAGGATTGCCTTGCCGGCCTCACCTGCCTCACCGGGACCTGCTCGCCGCAGCTGAACTGACCGAGACGACGACTGGGATTTCGCCGCCCCCTTCCGGCCACGCGCCGGGAGGGGGCTTCGCTTCTCTCCGGCGGGCGAACCTTCACGCGCGTGAAAGTTCTCCGGCTCGCCGACTGGGGCTTGGGGCGGAGCCCGTGCGAACCGGTCCGCGTTCCTTCGTGCTCCCAAGGAGGGCACGCCTGTCTGCCCGGAAGGGCGAGGACCAATACCCATCGCTGACGGAGGCGAGGCGCGAGTTGCCTTACCACGGTAACGTCGGCACCCTTCAGGCATGATCGCTCACTCCAAAATCACCGCCCAGGGCCAGATCTCCGTCCCAGCGGAGGTCCGTCGGAAGCTCGGCCTCTCACCGGGCTCCGTCATCGAGTGGGACGAGGAGGACGACAAGATCATCGTGCGCCGGGCCGGCCGGTACTCCTCCGAAGACATCCACCAGGCGCTCTTCCCGACGCCACCCAAGCCGCGGACCCTCGAGGAACTCAAAGAGGGCATCCGCCACCACCTGGCGAGGCGACATGCGCGCCGTTGATACCAACGTGCTCGTCCGCCTGATCACTCGGGACGACAAGGCCCAGGTCGCCGCGGCGGAGGCCTTCGTGGCCAAGGGGGCCTGGGTCTCCCAGCTCGTGCTGATGGAGGCGGTCTGGGTCCTCGACTCCGTCTACGAGCTCGATGCGAAGCAGTTGGCCACGGCGGTCGAGATGCTGCTCGAGCACAAGGACCTGACCATCGCCGACTCCGACTCCGTCCGGGACGCGCTCCAGCTGTACCGGAAGAAGTCCTCGGTCAGCTTCTCGGATTGCCTGTCGCTCGAGGCCGCCCGCCGAGCTGGCCATCTTCCGCTCGGCACGTTCGATCGCGCCCTGTCGAAGCTCCCCGGAGTGGAGCGTCTCGAGACCTAGACCCAGACCGCGAGTGCCCGGCGGACGAACCTTCATGCGCGTGACAGTTCTCCGATTCGGACGATTTGTGCCTGGGTCGGAGCCTTTGCGAAAAGGTACACGTTCGGTCCTTTTCCAAAGGGGGTCCCACACATGCCGTCCAAGCCCGAACCCGCGTCGCAGGCGCTGGAGCCGCTCTCCACCTCGCAGAAGCACGTCGCGCAGCAGATCCTCCAGGCCCATCAGGAGCTCAAGGGCCGCGAGGTCGCCTGCGACGTGAAGATCGGCGAGCTCTTCGTCGCCGAGTTCTTCGGCGGCAGCCTCGACCAGTGGCACCAGCGCAAGTCCGGCGACCTCTCCCTGGAGCGGATCGTCAAGCTCGGCAGCCTGCCCTTCGGCACCAGCGCCCTGCGCCAAAAGGTCGAGCTCTACGAGCTCTCGACCCGGCTCGGCGGCGGCCTGCTGGCCTATCCCGACCTCGAGGCCGCCCACTTCCGCGCCATCTCGTCCTTGCCGCTGGAGCCCGGCCAGACCTTGTTGGCGCAGGCCCAGGCCGAGCGCTGGACCACCCGCCAGCTCGAATCGGCGGTCGCGGCCTCGAAGCTCGCCGGCTCCCCCGACGCCAACCGCCAGCTCCTGCTCGACCTGCACCGCGCGATGGCCTCGATGCGCCGCCTCGCCGACGAGAAGGCCGGCCTGGTCGCGGACATGAACCTCGCCGGGCTGCCTCAGGAGCACTCGCAGCCGGTCGCCGCCGCGCTCGACGCGCTCTCCAAGGCCCTCGACGGGCTGCACGGCTTCCTCGACTCGCAGGCCAAGCCGGGCAAGAAGGCTTGAGCCGACCCCGAGAACCTTCACGCGCGTGAAGGTTCTCGGCGGGCTCGCGGCGCTCGATCGGTAACCCCTCGATTTTCCTCGGGGCCGTCCGTCCAACCTGGCGATTTCACTGGAGACGCCTCGAGCGCCCGCATCATTGATTTGTCGCCACGGATCCCAGGGGGACCTTCACGCGCGTGAAGGTTCGGCGGCGGGCTGGCAGAGTCCTGCAGCAGGCGCGTGCCCGGTTCCCTGAATCCGCGGCGCCGGCGCCCAGGCGATCTTGTCCCCGCGGCGAACGACGGCCCGGAATCTCCCGCTTGCTCGGCTGTTTGCGGGGATGGCTGCGGGCGACCCCTTTCTTGTTGTTCCGCCCGCGCCCACGGGCCTAATATGCCGCGTTTTCAAGGGGATTTCCCCATTCGGGACCGGGGACCTTCAGCGATCGCTGATCTAAAGGTGGAGCCATGCACCAGGACATCCGGGCGCTCAACGAGGTCGTCCAACGGGAGAGCGCCTTCGTCGACAACCTCCTCGGCGAGGTCGGCAAGGTCATCGTCGGGCAGAAGTCGATGCTCGAGAGAGTGCTCATTGGCTTGATGTGCGGCGGCCACGTGCTGCTCGAGGGCGTGCCCGGCCTGGCCAAGACGCTCACCGTCAAGACGCTGGCCGACGCGCTCAGCGCCCAGTTCCAGCGCCTGCAGTTCACGCCCGACCTGCTGCCCGCCGACGTGATCGGCACGACCATCTACAACCAGAAGACGGCCGAGTTCACCGTCCGCAAGGGCCCGATCTTCGCCAACCTGGTGCTGGCCGACGAGATCAACCGCGCCCCGGCCAAGGTCCAGTCCGCGCTGCTCGAGGCGATGCAGGAGCGGCAGGTCACCATCGGCGAGCACACCTTCGCGCTGCCGTCGCCGTTCCTGGTCATGGCGACCGAGAACCCGATCGAGCAGGAGGGCACCTACCCGCTCCCCGAGGCCCAGGTCGACCGCTTCATGCTCAAGGTGCAGGTCGACTATCCGTCCAAGGAAGAAGAGCGGCAGATCATGGACCGGATGTCGGGCACCAACCTGCCCAAGGCCAACAAGGTCCTCACGCCCGAGGACATCATCCGCATCCGCGGCGTGGTCGAGCAGATCTACGTCGACGACAAGATCAAGGAGTACATCATCAACCTGGTCTTCGCGACGCGCGACCCGGTGCGCGCCGGCCTGAAGGACCTGGGCGACTTCATCGAGTACGGCGCCTCCCCGCGCGCCTCGATCTACCTGTCGCTGGCGGCGCGGGCCCACGCCTTCATGCGCCACCGCGGGTTCGTCACCCCCGAGGATGTCAAGGCCATCGGGTTCGACGTGCTGCGCCACCGCGTGTCGATCACCTACGAAGCCGAGGCCGAGGAGCTCACCAGCGAGAAGATCCTCCAGAGGATCTTCGACCGCGTCGAGGTCCCGTAGGGCGAGGCCATGCTTCCGAAGGAGCTCATCAAGAAGCTTCGGAAGATCGAGATCACCACGCGGCGCGTGGTGAACGAGACCCTTGCGGGCGAGTACCACTCGGTCTTCCGCGGCCGGGGCATGACCTTCGAGGAGGTCCGCCCCTACCAGCCCGGCGACGACATCCGCACCATCGACTGGAACGTCACGGCGCGCATGAACGACGCCTACGTCAAGGTCTACACCGAGGAGCGCGAGCTCACGGTAATGCTGCTGGTCGACCTGTCGGCCTCGCAGGACTTCGGCTCGCGGGACAAGACCAAGGGCGAGATCGCCGCGGAGGTCGCCGCGCTGCTCGCCTTCAGCGCCATCACCAACAACGACCGCGTGGGGCTCATCCTCTTCACCGACCGCGTCGAGCGCTTCGTGCCGCCCAAGAAGGGCCGCAAGCACGTCATGCGGCTCATCACCGAGATCCTCGGAGCCAAGCCCAAGGGCACGCGCACCGACCTGAACGCCGGCCTGGAGCACCTCTCGCGCGTCGCCAAGCGCAAGTGCGTCGCCTTCCTCCTCTCGGACTTCATCGCCGACCGCTACGAGCAGTCGCTGCGCATCGTCGCCCGCCGCCACGACCTGGTGCCCATCGCCCTGCGCGACCCGCTCGAGGAGGGGCTGCCCAAGGCCGGCATCGCGCTGGTCCAGGACCCGGAGACCGGAGCGCGCCTGCGCATCGACTTCGGCAGCTCGCGGGTGCGCGACCACTTCGCCAAGCTCGTCGCCGCCCGCCGCGAGGAGCGCACCCGCTTGTTCCGCAAGCTCTCCATGGACTTCGTCGAGCTGCGCGCCGGCGAGGACTACGTCAAGAGCCTGGTCACCTTCTTCCACACCCGCGCGCGCCGACTCGCCGCCTGATTCAAGACGCCATGGTCCGACGCCTCGCCTCCGCCTCCGCTGTCGTGCTCCTGGTCCTGGCCGGACCGGCGCCGGCGCTCGCACAGGCCGCGGCCGAGGCCGATCCCGCCGGCCCGGCGCAGGCCAGCCCGCGCTCCGTCAGCGCGACCGCCACTCCCGACAAGCTGCGCCTCGGCGAGACCTTCACGCTGCTGGTGGAGATCCGCGACGCCAACGACGTCCGCTACGAGCTGCCTCCCGACCTGTCGCTGGGCAAGGAGTTCGACGTCGTCAAGGTCACCCCGTCGCGCACCCTCAAGGACGACGTGACCACCACCCGGTTCGAGCTGCAGGTGATGCTCTTCGACCTGGGCGAGAAGAGCGTGGGCGACCTTTCCTTCCTGGCGATGGGGCCCAAGGGGCCGATGACGTTGACGGTCCCCGGCCCCAAGGTCACCGGCCTGGGCGATCTCAAGGAGGGGGACGACCAGGCGGGCATGCTCGACATCCTCCCGCCGGTGGAGGTCCCGGTCCCGAACTACACCGTCCTCTGGATCGTCGCCGCGACCCTGCTGGCCACGCTGGCCGCGCTCTTCCTGTGGCAGTGGATCAAGAGCCGTCCGAAGAAGACCCGGCTCGTGCCGGTGGCGCCGCGCCTGCCGGCCCACGAGCGCGCCCTCCAGGCCCTCGGCACCCTGCAGCGCGAGGACCTGCCCGCGCAGGGCCGGCCCAAGGAGTTCCACTTCCGGCTCTCGGAGATCCTGCGCGACTACCTGGGCGACCGCTTCGGCTTCCTCGCCCTGGACATGACCACCGAGGAGCTGCTGGCGACGCTGCAGCGGACCCAGACTCCCGGCCTGGACTACCGCCGCTTCGAGCAGTGGTGCCGCGAGGGCGACCTGGTCAAGTTCGCCCGGCAGGAGCCCAGCGCCGCCAGCTGCAAGCAGGCCATCGAGGAGGGCTTCGGCTTCGTGCGCGCGACGGCGCCGAGCGGCCCGCAGGCCCCGGCGAAGCCTGCCGAGCGCGGCGGGGAGGCCGCGTCATGAAGGGCCTCGTCTGGCACGACCCGGCGGTCTTCGCGCTGCTCGGCGTGTGCGTCCTCTTCCTCACCGCGCTGCTCTTCCTGGAGGGCCGGCGCTCGGCGGTGGTGCGCTTCCCGCTCGCCGGGCTGCTGCGGCAGGGACCGCGCGGCTTCGCCCCGCTGTGGTGGACGCCCAAGCTGATGAGGGTCGTCGCCGTCGCGCTGGCCTGCGTGGCGCTGGCGAGGCCCCAGCTGCGCGGCAACAAGGTGCGCGACCTCTCGGTCGAGGGCATCGACATCGTGGTCGACCTGGACATCTCCACCTCGATGAACGCGGTCGACTTCCGGCCCAAGGACCGCATCGGCGTCGCCAAGGGGGTGCTGCGCAGCTTCATCGAGGGCCGCACCAACGACCGCATCGGCCTGGTGGTCTTCGCCGGCGAGGCCTACACCCAGGCGCCGCTGACGCTCGACTACCACGTGCTCGGCGAGATCCTCGACTCGGTGAAGACCGGGCTCATCGAGGACGGCACCGCCATCGGCAACGCGCTGGCCACCGCCGTCAACCGCCTGTGCGAGACGCGCAGCTCCGACGGCAAGGAGGTCAAGCCGGACGAGTTCTGCAAGAGCGGCGCGAAGAGCAAGGTCATCATCCTCATCACCGACGGCGACAACAACGCCGGCAACATCTCGCCCATGGAGGCGGCGGCCATCGCCAAGCAGTTCGGCATCCGCGTCTTCACCATCCTGGTCGGCAAGGGCGGCAAGGTGCAGTTCCCCAGCGGCCCGGACTTCTTCGGGCAGCAGACCTTCCGCGACGTGGAGATCCCGGTGAACCCGGAGCTGCTCAAGGCCATCAGCGCCGACACCGGCGGCAGCTTCTACAAGGCCACCGACAAGCAGACCCTGGAGAGCGGCCTCAACGACATCCTGGACCAGCTGGAGAAGACCAAGCTCTTCCAGTCCGGCGGCTACCAGAACATGCACGAGGCGTTCGAGCCGTTCCTGTTCGGGGCGGCGGTGGCGCTGCTGCTCGAGCTGCTCCTCGCCTCCACGAGGCTGAGGAGCTTCCCATGAGCGCCCTCCAGTTCTCGTTCCTGGGCTACGCGATCCGGATGGCCAAGCCGGAGTACCTCTTCGGCCTGGCGGCGATGCTTCTGGTGCTGGTGCTGGCCGTCGTCGGCGCCCTGCGCCGGCACCGAAGGCTCGGGGAGATCTTCCAGGCGCCCACCCTGCCCCGCGTCGTCCCCGGCGCCTCGGCGCTGCGCCACGGGCTCAAGGACGGCTGCACCGCGCTGGCGCTGGGCCTGTTCGCCCTCGCGCTCGCCCAGCCGCAGTGCGGCACCCACAAGGAGCTGGCCAAGCGCTACGGCATCGACCTGGTGGTGGCGCTGGACGCCTCCAACTCGATGCTGGCCAAGGACATCAAGCCCAGCCGGCTGGAGCGGGCCAAGCTGGAGCTGGGCTCGCTGCTGGACCGGCTGCACGGCGACCGGGTGGGCATCGTGGTCTTCGCCGGCGACGCCTTCACCCAGTGCCCGCTGACCACCGACTACGCCTCGGCCAAGATGTTCCTGCGCGCCATCGACAGCGCCAACATGCCGGTGCAGGGCACCTCCATCGCCCGGGCGCTGGAGGAGAGCAAGGACCTGCTGGTCGACGCCGAGCGCGGCGCCAAGGCCCGGGCCATCGTCGTGCTCACCGACGGCGAGGACACCGCCGCCAGCGACGTCGCCGCGCAGGTCGACGTGCTCAAGGGCCTGGGGATCAAGGTCATCACCGTGGGCATCGGCTCGCTCACCGGCGAGCCCATCCCCGAGTTCGACAAGAAGGGCGACCCGGTGGGCTGGAAGAAGGACGGCGCCGGCAACACCGTGATGAGCCGCCTGGACGAGACCGGGCTGCAGGCGCTCGCCGACAAGACCGGCGGCCGCTACATCCACTCGGTCTCCGGCGGCGTGGGCGTGCAGGAGGTCTGGGAGGAGCTGGACCGGCTGGACAAGGCCGAGTTCGAGAGCCGGCTCACGGTCAAGTACGACGAGCGCTTCCAGTACTTCGCGCTGCCGGGCCTGCTGCTGCTGCTCGTCGGCGCGGCCATCCGCCCGGGCCGCAGCAGCAAGGAGGGCCGCGCATGAGGGCCGCGCTCGCCACCTCCCTCGCGTCGGTCCTGGCGGCGGCGCTGGCGCTCTCGCTGCCCGCGACCTCGCTCGCCGCGGGCCCCTTCGAGGCCAACCACCCGCTGGTGCAGCAGGGCAGCGACGCCTACGGCAAGGGCGACTACGAGGCGGCGCTCAAGGCCTACGAGCAGGCCGAGCGCGAGCTGCCCGACAGCGCCGAGCTCCAGTACAACCTGGGCGACGCCTACATGAAGCTCAAGCGCCCGGAGGACGCCAAGAGGGCGTACGAGGCGGCGCTCAAGAAGGCGCCCGACTCGCTCAAGGCGCGCGACTACTTCAACCTGGGCAACGCGCTGGTGGAGCTGAACCAGAAGGACGACGCGGTCTCCGCCTACCGCCAGGCCCTCAAGGTCGACCCCAAGAACGAGCCGGCGCGGCGCAACCTGGAGATCCTGCTGCGCAAGAAGGATGAGAAGAAGAACCCGAACCCGGCGCCGGGCGACGGCGGCCTGCCCCCGGACGGCGGCCGCGACGCCGGCGCCCCCGACTCCGGCGGGCAGGACGGCGGCCAGAGCAAGGACAACCCCGACGCCGGCTCGCAGAGCGACGGCGGCTCGGACGCGGGCAGCGGAGACGGCGGGGCGTCGGACGGCGGCTCCTCCGACGGCGGCGGCGACGGCGGCCGCGGCGACGGCGGGGGCCAGGGCGACGGCGGCAACCAAGGGGACGGCGGCCGGCAGGACGGCGGCGCCGACGGCGGCGGCAAGGGCGGAAACGACGACCAGAATCCGCCGGACGGCGGCTCCCAGGACGCGGGCGAGCAGGACGGCGGCACGCCTCCTCCCTCGCAGCAGCCCGAGAAGCCCAAGAACCTCGACAAGCAGGAGGCCGAGCGCCTGCTGGACGCCATCCGGCGAAACGAGAAACAGTTCCTGATGCAGCAGCACAAGAAAGCGAAGCAGCGTGCGCGACCGGAAAAAGACTGGTAGCCCCAGGGCGGGCCGGGGACCTGGGCGCGGCGCCGCCGCGGCCGGTCTCGCGGCGCTCGCCGCCGTGCTGCTCGTGCCCTCGGGCGCGGGCGCGGCGGACGTGGAGTTCTACGCCGTCCCCGACAGCGAAACGATCGGTGTGGACGACACCCTGCTACTGACGGTCACCGTCGGCGTCGACATCGGCAACTCCGAGGAGACGGAGGACCTCAAGCTCCCCGAGGCGCCCGACTTCGAGGTGCTGTCGCGCTCACAGCGCCAGCAGAAGTCGTTCTCGATGGTCAACGGCGGCCCGCCCACGTTCCGCTCGGTGCGCGTCTTCACCATGCTGCTTCAGCCGCGCCGCACCGGGACGCTCACCATCCAGCCCGGCAAGCTCGTCTACCAGGGCAAGACCTACGAGACCGGCGCCATCCGCATCAAAGTAACCCAGGGCAGCAAGAAGACGCAGCCCGCGCCGACCCCCGCCCCGCCCGCGAACAACCCCTTCGGCGCCGGGGCGCAGAACCCGTTCGGCGCCCTCGGCGGAATCCTCGGCGGCATGGGCGCCGACGACCCGGACACCGCGGAGGCGATGGAGCAGCTCTTCGGCGGCGGAAGCCGGCCGGCCTCGGACAGCGACCTGTACCTGCGCGCGGTCCTGGACCGCAAGCAGGCCTACCTGGGCGAGCAGGTGACCTACGCGGTCTACCTGTTCTCGCGCGTCGACATCAGCGGCGTCGACGGCTTCAAGATGTCCAAGCTCGACGGCTTCTGGGCCGAGGACCTGGAGACCCCGACGCAGATCTCCGGCGAGCTCAAGATGATCGACGGGGTGCCCTACCGCGTCTTCCTGCTGCGCAAGCGGGCGCTGTTCCCCATCAAGAGCGGAAAGCTCTCCATCGAGCCGGTGGAGGTCGAGGTCACCACCGGGATGGGGTTCATGCCGGGCCGAAAGGTGAAGCGCGGCTCGCAGTCGCTGGCGCTCGAGGTCCTGCCGCTGCCGCCCGGCGCCCCGCCCGCCTTCGAGACCCCCAACGTCGGGCAGTGGCGGCTCTCCGCCGACGCGGCGCCGACGACCACCGCGCTCAACCAGCCGGTGACGCTGAAGGTCACGCTGGAGGGCGCCGGGAACCTGCACGACGTCGTCTCGCCCAAGCTGCCGCCCATCCCCGGGCTGCGCGCCTACGACCCGACCATCAACGAGAAGACCAGCACCAACCAGAAGATCACCCCGCCCACCGACCGGCGGCTCTTCGGCGGCAAGCGCGTGCTCGAGTACCTGATGATGCCGGAGCAGACCGGCACCTTCGAGATCCCGGCGCTGACGCTGCAGTACTTCGACCCGTCGACCAAGGAGTACAAGGCGGCCTCGACCCAGCCCATCCAGGTCCGCGTGGACACCGGCGCCGGAACCGGGCCCTCCGGCGCGGGCACCGGGCCCACCGTCACCGGACCCTCCGCTCCCCGCGCCGTCAACGTGCTCGACCAAGGGGCGGTGCGCGCGCTGCGCTACAAGGGCGACCTCGCCAAGCCCAGCCGCCCGCTCTACAAGCGCCCCTTCTTCCTGCCGATCGCGGCCACGCCGCTGGCGCTCTGGCTGGTGCTGGCCGCGGTGGGGCTCGCGCGCACCACCTTCCGCCCCTCGGCCGAGGGCATCCAGCGCGGGCTGGCGGGCAAGGCCCGGCGGCGGCTCAAGGGCGCCCGGGCGCAGCTGAAGGCCAAGAACCCGGACGGCTTCTACGCCGAGATCAACCACGCGCTGAACGACTACCTCTCGGCGCGGCTGGGTACCCCGGTCAAGGGGCTGACCCGGCAGGACCTCTCCGCGAGGCTGACCGCCGCCGGGCTCGCCGAGGCGCACGTGCGGCACCTGGCCCTGGTCCTCGACACCTGCGACGCCGGCCGCTTCGCCCCCGGCGGCTCCGACCCCGCCACGCTCGAGCGCGTGCTGAGCCAGGCCACCTCGATCATGGCCACCGTCGACGGCGCCAAGCTCACCCCCGCGCCAACCGCCGAGCCCCACGAGGTGACGCCATGAAGCGCGCCCTCCTCTGCTCGCTGGCCCTGCTGCTCGTCCCGGCGCTCGGACGGGCCCAGGTCGCCAAGGTGCTCACCCCCGCCGAGGCCCAGGCCGCCTTCCGCGTCGCCAACGACGCCTGCCTCAAGGACGACCTCCAGGCCTGCATCGAGGGCTACGAGAAGCTGCTCGAGGCGGGCTACGCCGGCGCCGACCTGGAGTTCAACCTGGGCACCGCGTTCCTCAAGCAGGGCCGCGCCGGCCCCGCGGTGCTGCACCTGGAGCGCGCGCTGCGCCTGGATCCGTCCGACCCGGACGCCCGCGCCAACCTCGACCGCGCCCAGCGCCTGCGCGTGGACAAGCTCGTCGGCACCCCGGAGGAGACCGGCGGCGAGGAGCCGCTCGCCTCCCGCGTGGTCTCCCACACCCACGGCGACCGCTGGGCCCTCGCCTTCCTCCTGCTTTGGACGCTGGGCGGGCTGGCGCTGCTCGGCCAGCGGCTGCTCGCCACCGCGGGCCGGCGCGCGCTGGCGCTGGTCGGCGGGCTGCTGCTGGTGACCGCGTCGGTCCCCTGCGGCGTCGTCACCGCCTTCCACTCCTACGTGCGCGAGTGCGCCCACGATGCGGTGGTCGTCGCCCCCAGCCTGCCGGTGCGCGAGGGCCCGCGCGACACCTACAAGTCCACCTTCGAGGTGCACGAGGGCCTGAAGGTCCGCGTGCTCGACCAGGAGGGCGGCTTCTGTCGCATCCGGCTGTCCAACGGCCTGCAGGGCTGGGTCCCGGCCTCGGGTGTGACGGAGATCACGCAGAGTTGAGGCCGTCCCACGCCGTGCGTTGAGGGTCGCGGCGGGTTCCCCTAGAATGGTGCAGTTCGAAGGCGGCGAGGGCGCATGGCGGTCGAAGGCAGCTTCCGCGTGCTGTTGTGTGACGACGAGCCCGTGATCCGGGAGCTCGTGCGGACGATGCTTTCCAGCGAGACCGTCGAGGTGGACGTGGCGCCCGACGGGGTCGGCTGCCTCAAGGCGGCCAAGAGCCAGCCCTTCGACCTCATCCTGCTCGACATCGTGCTGCCCGGCATGGACGGCATCACCGTCTGCCGGCTGCTCAAGAGCGACCCGGCGACCTCGCGGGTGCCCATCTACATGCTCACCGCCAAGGCGAAGCACGCCGACGTGGAGAGCGCCAAGCGCGCCGGGGCGGACGGCTACATCAACAAGCCGTTCAAGGGCGCCGAGCTGATGGACCTGGTCGACGCGCTGCAGAAGAAGCGCGCCTGACCCGACAGTCCCGCCGTTTCCTCGTTTCCTTCGGTGGAGGGGCCCCATGACCGTCACGAGCCTGAAGGCGCAGCTCACCCGCGTCCTCGCCCAGGGCCACAAGCTCACCAGCGAGGAGGTCCGCTCGCTCGTCGCCAAAGCCAAGGACAACGGCAAGGTGGGCGCCAACGAGGTCAAGCTGCTCGCCGGCATCCCCGCCGACCGCTTCGCGGACCCCGCGGTGAGAGACGAGCTGTCGAAGATGCTCGACGGCACCACCGACCAAGCCTACGTGAACGTCACCACCAACCGCGACCTGGCCGCCACCTTCGGCAAGCCCGGCACGAGCGGCATCCCCGGCGTGAAGATCGCCTTCGAGACCGGCCTGGGGCAGCTGACCCAGAACTGCTTCGAGCTGACCGGCGCCGCCACCAGGAACGGCACGCTCACCCTGAAGCTCGGCAACCAGCCGATCTCGGTGAAGGCCAAGGCCGGCGAGTCGGCCGCGACCATCGCCGCGCGCGTCGCCCAGGCGATGCCCCAGGGGCTGTCGGCCTACGCCAACACCGGCTATGGCGAGCAGACGGCCAACGTGCAGATCTTCAAGCACGCCGCCATGCCCGCCGCGCTCGTCCAGCCGGTGCAGGACGGCAAGGTCCCGCCGGTCAGGATCCTGGTCACCGGCTACGGCAAGTTCGCCCACTTCACCGAGGACGCGCAGAACCCCGCCTGGCAGATGGCGCAGAAGCTCGCGGCGCTGAAGATCCCCGGGGCGCAGGTGCAGGCCATCTGCCTGCCGGTCGAGTGGAGCAAGGTCGACGAGTTCTCCAAGACCGTCGTCGACCAGTACAAGCCGGACGTCATCATCAACCTGGGCTACGGCCGCAACACCATCGAGGCCTGGGCGGAGAACAAGACCGACGGCCCCGACGCCGCCGGCATCGAGCGCCACGGCGAGCCCGCCGACGAGGCCGGGCCCCAGTGGCTGCAGATGACCCTGCCGGAAGAGGCCATCGAGAAGGCGCTCGACCAGGTCGAGGACGACTCGCTGGGCGGGCGGCTGCACCTGCGGGCGGGCGAGGGGCCGCAGCCCGAGCGCCTGGCGCAAGCCAAGCAGGCCCAGGAAGAGGACTCGGGCAACAAGTACCTGTGCAACTACCTCAACTACAAGATGCTGGAGGTGACCCGAGGCCAGGGAATCTCCTCGGGATTCTTCCACGTGGACGAGACCACCGCCCCCCAGGAGCTCGAGGTCGTCCTGCAGCAGGCGACCCTCGCCAAGCTCAGGGAGCGCGTCGCCGCCACCCCCAAATCGTAGGTCCCGAGGGAACAGCTGCTTGCCCGCGGCCGAACGGGGCCACAGCCTCGTTGCCTGGGGTGCGCCGAGTCTGATAAACAAGCGTTCTAATATGGTTTTTTCCAGGCGAGCCGGCCTGGAAATGCGCGTCTTTGGGAGTTCGGAGCCTGCTTGCTGTGCTATCGCTGCGGTAGCCACGTCCCCGATGGCAGCGAAGTGTGTGGCGCTTGCGGACAGAAGTTTTCGTCCGGCAACCTGCGCCAGGCGACAGGTACGTTCTCGCGCCGCAAGCTCTCCACCCTGGGCATCGAGGGCGCCCCGTTCAAGCCGGGCGAGCTGCTCTGCGAGCGCTACGTCATCAAGGACGCGGTCGGCCAGGGCCCGCTGGGCTTCACCTTCAAGGCGCAGGACAAGGAGATCGACGTCGAGGTGGCGCTCAAGGCCATCTCGCCCAAGCTCGTGCAGACGCAGGAGGAGCGGCGCGCCTTCGCCAAGGAGATCCGCACCGCCCGCAAGCTCTCGCACAACAACCTGATCCGCGTGTACGAGGACGGCGAGGCCAACGACCGCCCCTTCTACACGATGCAGTTCCTGGACGGGCTGACGCTTCGGCGGATCATCGACCTGCGCAAGGAGAAGGGGCAGTACTTCTCCCTCAAGGAGATCGAGCCGATCTTCGCGCAGATCGCCGCGGGGCTGGAGTCGGCGCACAAGGTGCTGGTCCACACCGACCTCAAGCCCGAGAACATCGTCGTCCTGCCCGACCTGCTCAAGATCACCGACCTGGGCATCGGCAACGCCATCCCCCGGCAACCCTTCGTCGCCGCCCAGCGGGCCCGCGGCGTCTCCTACCGGTACCTGGCCCCGGAGTACGTCTCCGGCGCCGAGCTCGACCGCCGCGCCGACGTCTACGCCATGGGCGTGCTGCTCGGCGAGATGGTGGCCAACAGCTTCCCGGAAGGCTCCGACGACCCCGAGCTGCGGAGCAAGAACCCGGAGCTGCCGCCGGTGCTCGAGAGCGTCTACCGGCGCGCCACCAACGAGAACCCGCTGTCGCGGCACGCCACCGTCACCGAGTTCTGGGCCGAGCTGGACGCCATCATCCTCAAGGTCTCGCCGCGCAGCGCCGCGCCCAGCAAGCGCCAGTCGTCGCGGCCGCTGGACTCCGAGCCTTCCTTCGAGATCAACGCCGAGGACACGCGCACCCCGTCGGTGCCCACCCGCCCGCTCGCGGCGGGCGAGCGTTCCGAGCGTTCCGAGCGTTCCGAGCGCCCGCTGCCGCCCCCGGCGATGCCCTTGCCGGCGCAGCAGCCCGAGCGCCGGGAGCGCCGCTCCGTCCCGCCGCCGCCGGTTCCCCTCTCCGGCGAGGACCCCGCCTTCACCAAGCCTGCGCCGCCCGTCTCCCGCTCCAATAATGGCGGCGGCGAGCCGGCGGCCACCGCCGAGCCCACCGAGGTGATGCAGGTCCCGCGGCGCCGCGCCGCGCACACCCCGCCTCCGGCGCGCCGCCGCTCGGGCGCCGGGCCGCTGCTCTGGTTGGGGATCTTGGGCATCGTCGCCGGCGTGGGCGGCGGGTACGTCTACCTGACCTTCTTCCGCGGCGGGCCCACCGGCAACGTCGGCACCGACCCGGTGCCCGCCGTCGCCACGGTCGACGCGGCCACGGCCGCGCCGCCGCCGGGCGATCGCAGCGCCGAGGACAAGAAGCTCGAGGAGGAGCGCCGCGCCGCCGAGGCCCGCCGGCTGGAGGAGGAGAAGCGGCTGGCCGACTCCAAGAAGCTCGAGGAGGAGAAGCGCCTCGGCGACGAGAAGAAGGCGGCCGAAGCCAAGCGCCTCGAGGACGAGAAGCGGCGCAAGGAGCTCCTCGCCAAGGCGTTCCCAGGCAAGGAAGACCCCAAGAAGGATCCCGGGAAGGACCCGGGGAAGGACCCAGGCAAGACGCCCGACCCCCAGCCCACGAACCCGCCGCCCGGCAAGCCCGGCACCTGCCCCGCCGGCATGAAGGCGATCGCCGCCGGCACGCTGCGCATGGGCAGCGCCAAGGACGACCCGATGACCGGCTTCGACGAGAAGCCGCTCACGCCGGTCGAGGTCCCCGCCTACTGCATCGACTATTTCGAGTCGCCCAACCGTCCAGGGGCCGTGCCCACCGTCCACGTCACCTTCGTCGCCGCCGAGGCCGCCTGCAAGGCGCGCGGCAAGCGGCTGTGCACCGAGGAGGAGTGGGAGCGGGCGTGCAAGGGGCCAGGCAACGCGCGATTCCCCTACGGCGCCAACTTCGACTCGGAGGTCTGCAACACCTCCGACGCCAACGGCGAGCCGCGCAACGTGGGCGCCATCGGCGCCTTCGCGAAGTGCCGCTCGTCCTTCGGCATCGGCGACCTGAGCGGCAACGTCGCCGAGTGGACGAGCTCGCCCTTCAGCGCCGAGGTGGGCGACAAGACGATCAAAGGCGGGGCAGCCGACAGGCCGGACTACGACACGCGCTGCGCCTCGCGCAAGAACGGGCCGCCGGGCACGCACACCGACAAGCTGGGCTTCCGGTGCTGTGCAGACCCCACCTAGCCGACGGACGGGAGGCTACATGCGCTCGCTGGTGCTCGCCTGCATCCTGGCGCTGCCGCTGTCGGCGTGGGCGGCGGAGAAGGCCGACAAGCCCCGCGAGGTGGCGGTGCTCAAGAGCGACTCGCTGACGCCCTACGCCAGCGCCGTCGCCGGCTTCTCGGCGGAGTGCCGCACCGAGGTCGCCGAGTACGACCTGCGCGAGGACGCCGCTCGGGCGGAGAAGATCGTCAAGGAGCTGCAGGCCGCCAAGCCTTCGCTCATCTTCGCCCTGGGGCCGCTGGCGGCCAACGCCGCCAAGCGCGCCTTCGAGGACGTGCCCGTCGTCTTCGCCATGGTGCCCAACTGGGAGAAGTACGGCCTGGAGGCCAAGAACGTCACCGGGGTCGCGCTGCAGCGGCCGGTGAAGGCGCAGCTGGAGACCCTCAAGGCCCTGGCCCAGGGCGCCAAGCGCATCGGCGTGCTCTACAATCCGCGGTTCTCCAAGACGGTCATCGACACCGCGATGGACGCCGCCAAGGCCCTGGCCATCTCGCTGGTGGCGGTGAAGGTCGAGGCGCCCGAGGAGGTCCCGGCGGCGGTCAAGGGCCTGTCGGGCAAGGTCGACGCCCTGTGGATGATCGCCGACCGCTCCGTGGCCAACCCCGACGCCGTGCAGGCCATCATCAAGTTCGCGCTGGACTCGAAGGTGCCGGTGTTCGCGCTCTCGGAGCAGCAGGTGAAGGATGGCGCGCTGGTCTCGCTCTCGCCCAACTACACCGCCATCGGCCAGCAGGCCGGCAAGCTCGCCAACAAGCTCATCGACCAGAAGACGGCGCCCGGGACGCTGACGGTGGCGCAACCCGAGGGGCTGGACCTGGCCATCAACCTGACGACCGCCAAGCAGATCGGCGTCGAGTGCAACCTGGCGCTCGAGATCTTCAAGTTCGCCGCGAAGCAGGGCTACCCCATCCGCGTGTTCGAGTAGGCCCGCGCGTGGGCGCCTAGAGCCCAGACCAGAGCGGGGATGAGCCTCGACCGGAGGCAGAGGGCAGTCCTTGGATCTCTCGAAAGTCACCATCGTCCTCGACAAGGTCCGCCACCCCGACAACCTGGGAAGCGCGCTGCGGGCGATGAAGAACAGCGGGCTGTCGCGGCTCACCCTGGTCGACCCGCAGACGACCGACTTCGACCGCGCGAAGGTGATGGGCCTGGACGCGAGCGAGCTGCTGGACCGGATGGTGACGACGCCGACCCTCAAGGAGGCGGTGGGCCACGGGACGCTGGTGGGAGGCACCACCTCGCGCCGCCCGCAGGACCGGCCCACCCTGTGGCTGCGCGAGTTCGCGCAGAAGGCCTCCCAGGAGACCGACGCCGGCGGCGAGGTGGTGATCGTCTTCGGCAACGAGCAGCGCGGGCTGTCCGACGTGGAGCTGGACGCCTGCCAGGTGGTGGTGAACATCCCGGCCTCGCCGGCCAAGGAGTCCATCAACCTCGCGCAGGCGGTGATGCTGGTCTCGCACGAGTGCTACGTGGCGTCGTTGGCCGCCCCGTCCCAGCCCCCGGCCGACCAGCCGCCCGGGGCGCGGGTGGCGACGGTCCACGCGCTCTACGACCGGATGCGCGCGGTGCTGCTGCAGGCGGACTACCTCAACGCGCAGAACCCGGACGCCATCCTGACCGAGGTCACGCGGACGCTGGAGCGGGCGCGGCTGACCCAGCGCGAGGCGGAGCTGTGGCTCAACGCCTTCAAGCACCTGGCGCGGGCGATGTCGACGCCCTCGGTCCGGCGGGAGGCCGGGGAGCCGAAGAAGCCGTAGACGCCCGCGCTCCTGGGGAAAAACGCCCGAAGCGGCCGCGGAGATCCGCGGCCGCCAGGCGAAATTCGGAATCGGGAAGCTAGCTCAGCTCGCCGCGGGGGCGGCCGGAGCGGCGGGGGCAGCCGGAGCAGCGGCGGCGGCCTTGCCGATCTTCTCGTTGTAGTGGGTCTGGCAGAGGCCAGCCTTGAACTGCTTCTTGGTGCACTTCTCGGTGTTGCAGCTCGTGTAGCGGGCCTTGGGCAGCTCGCCCTGCCGCCACTTCTGGAAGTGGAAGTAGCAGTAGCCCTTGGCGCGGTAGGCCCGCTTGCAGCCCTCGACCTTGCAGGCCTTCTTGCCGCCGCCCTTGGAAGCGCGCTTCCACTTCTTGGCCTTCGAGCCCTTGTGCTTCTTCTCGTTCGTCTTGGTCTCTGCCACGGCGCTCTGCTCCTTGGACCCGACCTTGCCTTGGATGAAACGCGTCGGGTTCGTGAGCCGCGGTTGATATCCGATCGAACGCCGCTCTTCAAGGATCAAGGCTTCTTCATGGCCAGGAAAAGGGTCTCGCCGTTGCGGCGCAGCACCAGCCGGGCGAACCCGCCGCTCTCCACCCGGCTCAGGGCGCGGTTGAGCCCACCCGGCGCCTCGATGTTCTGGTCGTTGACCTTGAGGATGACGTCGCCCTCCTTCAGGCCCGCCTTCTGGGCCGGCGAGTCCGGCTTGACCTCGCGCACGCAGGCCCCCAGCGGCAGCGCCAGGTTCTCCTTGCGGGCCTTGGGCACGTCCACCTCTCGCACCAGGAGCCCCAGCGCGATGGGCTGCGGGCCCTTGGTCGTGGGCTCCGCCTCGGGCATGGCCGCCAGCCGGGCCGAGCCCTTGGACGCATGCCCCGAGTGCTGCCAGGCGAGGGAGACCGTCTTGCCGATGCCCGCCGTCGCCGCCAGCCAGCGCAGCCGCTGCGCGTCGTCCACGGCCACGCCGTTGAACTCGGTGATGACGTCCCCCGAGCGCAGACCCGCTCCCGCGCCAGGCCCACCCTCGACCACCGCAGAGACGAGCACGCCGGCCAGCGAGGGCGGCAGGTCGAGGTCGCGCGCCACCTCGGGCGTCAGGTCCTCCACCGTGACCCCCAGCCAGCTGCGGCGCACGCGCCCCTCGTCCAGCAGCTCGCCGAGCACCTGCTTGGCCATGTTGATGGGCACCGCGAAGCCGATGCCCTGCCCCACCGCGTTGACGGCGTTGGCGATGCCGATGACCTCGCCGCGCGCGTTGAGCAGCGGGCCGCCGCTGTTGCCGGGGTTAATCGACGCGTCGGTCTGGATGTAGTCGTAGTAGCCGTCGTGGCCGGCAGGGGCGACGTCGGTGCGCCCCTTGTAGCTCACGACGCCCACGGTCACGCTGTGCGACAGGCCGTAGGGGTTGCCCACGGCGGCCACCCACTCGGCGACCTGGAGCTCGTCGGAGTTGCCCAGCGGCAGCGTGGGGAAGGCCTCCCCGTCCTGGGCTTCGATCTTGAGCAGCGCCACGTCGGTCGCCCGGTCGAAGCCCACCACGCGCACCGGGTACTCGCGGTGGTGGCCGTCGACCCGCACGGTCACCTTGACCTGCGAGGCCCCCTCCACCACGTGGGCGTTGGTGACGATGTAGCCCTGCGCGTTGACGAAGAACCCCGAGCCCAGCCCCTTCTGGGCCTCGCCCTTGTGCGGGTCGAGCAGGCCCTTGATCGGGTCGTCGCTGGGCTCCTTCTGCTCGAGGGTCGAGATGGAGACGACCGCGCCCATGGCGTGCTCGGCCAGGCGCGTGAAGTCGGGGAGCGTCGTCGCCTTCTCGGCGTGGTCCCTGCCCTCCTTGGAGGCGGCGGCCTCGCTGCTTGCCTTCGTGTGCTGGACGCCCTCCTCCCACAGCGGCGCGGCCCCGGTCCCGGCGGCGGCGGCGAAGGCGGCGGCGGTGGGCAGGAGCGCGACGAAGAAGACGGCAGGAAGGGACGGCAGCCAGCGAAGCGCCATGGGACGGCCTCCGCCGGAGAACCTACGGACGCTCGCGCCCCTTCACAACGCGCCCTCGCGGTCAGACCACGAAGAACGTCACCAGCAGGATGAGCACCGCGAAGATCGCGATGCCCACGACGATGACGACCGGGAGCATGCGGCGCAGCCCTTCGGCGGACGCCAGCTTGGGAGGCGGTCCCACCGAGGAGACGACCGACTGCTCCTCGGGGATGGGGAGCTCCTCGGAGACCGCGGGGGAGTCCTCGGGCGCAGCCTCGGCGCCTCCGCCTTCGCCTTCACCCTCGCCCGGCTCCTCCCCGACCGGGGACTCACCGGACGACTCCGCAGGCGCCTCGCCGCTCTTGGGCTCTTCGGCTTCTTCGGGCTTGGCGCTCTCTCCGGAGGACGCCTCCTGGGCGGGCTCCTCCTCTTTGCTCTCCTCGGGCTCGGGTTCCGGCTCGGGCTCCGGCTCCTTCTTGGGGGGCGGCTCGGGGGGCTTGGCCTTGGGCAGCGGCTTCTCCTCGACGATGGCCACCTCGCGGACCTCGGAGGGGTCGAGGAAGAGGAAGCGGGTGCTGCCCACCTCCACCTCGTCGCGGTCCTTGAGCGGCGAGGTGGCGACCTTCTTGCGGTTGACGCGGATGCCGTTGCGGCTGCCCAGGTCCTCGATGGCGGTGCCCGACCAGTCGCGGCGGATCTTGGCGTGGCGGCGGGAGACCAGGTCGTCGTTGTCGAGGATGACCTGCACGTCGTCCTCGCGGCCGATGACCAGCTCCTGGGCGTCGCCGATCTCGTAGCGCTTGCCCTCCAGCGGGCCGTTCATGACCCGCAGGTAGGGGGTGCCGGCGGTGGCCAGGCCGCGCAGGGCGTCCTTGACGATGCGCTTGGCGACGAAGGAGGTCTTCTCGTCGTCCTTGACCGCGCAGTCGGCGATGCGGTCGAAGGTGACGTCGTAGGGGCCGATGGCGACGGTGTCGCCGTTCTTGAGCAGGCGCTTCTCGCCGGCGGGCAGCGCGCTGCCGTTGATGCGGGTGCCGAACGAGCTGCCGGTGTCCTCGATGAAGTAGAGCGCGCCCTCGCGGACGATCTGCGCGTGGCGGCGCGAGACCGCGGTGTCGTTGAGCACGACCTCGCAGGTCTTGTCGCGGCCGAGCACGACGGAGTCGGAGTTGAGCACCACCTCCTGGGGTGGCCGCTCACCGACTTCAGCCTTGGATTTGACGAGGAGCCGGATGGGCATCGCGTGGGGGAGCTACTCTTCGTCGCCCTTGAGCATGGACTCGCACATCTCCCGCTCGGCGACCTGCTGGTCCTCAGAAACGTAGTTGAGGCACTTCTTGCAGAAGCCCTTGGCCTCCTTGTCCTCGGCCAGCCGGCGCTTCATCTCCGCCATGGCGCAGTGGCACAGGGCGAAGCGGCCGTCGAGCTTGAGGCACTTCTTGAAGTGGCGCTCCGCCTCGGGGAGCAGCCCCTTCTCGCGCTCGGCGACGCCGAGCTTGAAGAGGTTGATGGCCGAGCTGTCGTTGCTGGCCGTCTCCTTGATCTCGTCGATGGCCGGGCTCTGCAGGGCACAGTGGCGCGCCGCCGAGGAGAGGTTGTTGCGGCACTCGGCGTGATCCCCGTCGACCGCCACGCAGCTCTTGTAGGCCTCCTGCGCCTCGCACTGCTTGCCGGCGCCCTGGTAGGCCCGGCCCATGTGGTACCAGGCGTCGGTGAACTTGGGGTCCAGCTCCACCGCGGTGGTGCACTCCTTGATGGCCTCCTGGAAGTTGCCCTCCTCGACGTCCAGGACGCACAGGCCATGGTGGGGATCGGCCACGTTGGAGTTGGTCTCGATGATCTTGCTGTAGCAGACGCGGGCGTCCTCGCCGCGCTTGAGGTAGCCGTAGGCCAGGCAGAGGTTGTAGCGGGCCTCGATGTAGTCCGGGTTCACCTTGAGCGCGTTCTTGAAGGCGTCGTGCGCCTTCCCGTAGCTGCGCTCCTGCAGGTAGATGTAGCCCAGGTTGTTGTGGGCCTCGGCGAAGTCGTTGTTGAGCCGCAGGGCCTTGATGCACAAGTCCTTGGCCTTCTTGATGTTCCCCTTCTTGATCTCCACCAAGCACAGGTTGTTGTAGGGCTCGGGGTAGTCCGGGTTGAACTCCAGCGCCAGCTCGAAGCGTTCCTGGGCCTTGGCGAGGTTGCCCTGCTCCAGATACCTGGCCCCGTTCTCGTTGTGCTCGATGGCGCGGGGATGGATCTGGGAGGCGGTCTTGCAGGAGGTGAGCGCCAGTGCGAGGGCGCAGGCGAGAACGATGGCGGGCCGGCTCATGGTCGCTGGATCTTACGCAGCGGCGCGCGGGGTGGTCAACGAAGCAACGGCTTTCAATGACTCGGGAATCTCCGCTACACTCCGCGCCATGCTCACGCCCCGATTCGCCCGCGCCGCCCTCGTCACCGGCGCCTTCGCGGCCTGTCTTTTGACCGGCGCCGAGGCCCGCGCCCAGTTCGCCAACCACTCCATCGGAGTGGAGCTCGGGGCGGTGGTCATCGCCAACCCGGCGGAGTTCGGCGTCGGCTCGGGAGGAGGGCTCGGCCTCAACGCCACCCTCTACATCGAGAACGGCTTCGACGTGTACTTCCGGGCCATCATCAGCATCAACAACTACAAGAACGAGAACGTGATCGGCGTCCTGCCGGCGGTGGGCTTCCGCTACCTCCTCTCGGAAGACACCATCCGGCCCTACCTCGGGCTCACCATCGGCTACCTCGCCTTCTTCCAGGCGAGCTACAACAGCCGCGTCTCCCTCGCCCCGATGGCGGGCGTCGAGTTCTTCGTCTACGACAACTTCTCCATCGGCCTGCAGGTCGAGTACGACCTGATGGCGGAGATCGTCCCGCAGTTCAAGGCCGAGCATGCCTTCGTGGGGCTCGGCCGCTTCAACTGGTACTTCTAACCAGCCGTATCGGCTGACGTTCTTGTCCAGACCGACCACGCGGGGGGCGTGGGTAAGCAACTATCCCACATCGTCTCCGACAATCCACCAGCCGGTCGCCCGGGGCGGCCGCTTTCGCCATTTCCATCGGAGGGTTCCATGGCCACGATTTCCTCTCTCGCCAAGCAGTTCGCCGCCGACAAGGTCATCACGCGCGCCGAGGCCCAGCAGATCGTCGACAAGGCCCAGAAGAACGGCGTCGTCAGCGACTACGAGAAGAAGCAGATCAAGGACGTGCTGAAGACCTACGGCGACAAGTTCGAGGCCGGCGCCGCGGATCTGCTCAAGGCCCTGGTGACCACCACCCCGCCGACGCCCCCCACCCCGACCGACGTGACCAAGCCGATGGCGCTCTCCGAGGGCGGCGCCTCGCGCCCGGTCTTCGTGTCGGCCAGCGGCAGCTTCGTCACCAGCGACACCGTCAGCGAGCCCAAGACCAACGTCGACCTGGGCGACGGCCTGTACCGCGCCTCGGCGCTGGTCGACGACTCCAAGGTCAACCCCTTCGCCAAGCTCGACGCCGGGCTGCAGGGCAAGGCCATCGACCAGACCATCGCGGCGCTGGGGAAGACGGCGGGCCTCGACCCGGCCCAGGCCAACCAGCTGCGCTCGTCCGCGGCGACCACGCTGCTCGCGCTGGCCGAGGCGGCCAAGGATCCCGCGGCGCAGAAGAAGGCGGTCGACGCCTACGCCAACCTGGCGAAGAGCGAGCAGCACAAGCCGCTGCGCGACTCGCTGATCTTCAACCTGCACAACTCCGACCTGTCCAAGACCGGCGACGCCAAGAAGATCAGCGACGAGCTGATGAACAAGCTCGCGCCGCTCTACCCGCCGTACGACAAGTGGTTCACCGGCAGCAACAGGACCGTGAACATGGAGTGGACCGTCGGCGAGGGCCAGTTCTTCAAGGGCTTCACCAACAACCTGAAGGAGAACGGCTTCAAGGCGGTGGGCGCCGAGAGCGAGTACGGCGTCAGCTACTACGAGAAGACCGTGAACAAGCCGGGCGTCGGCGAGACCACCTTCCGCATCGGCGTGCGCCAGGGCGGCAGCAACATGATGCAGCCCGCCGGCGACCCCAAGGTCCAGGTCTTCGGCTACGACGGTCACTCCGACTGGGGCAACAACATCAGCAAGTCGGTCACCAACGCCAAGCCGGCGGCCAACGGCGGCGACGGGCAGCTGTTCTTCTACAACATGTGCGTGGGCAAGAGCGGCCTGGACGCGGTCGAGGCCAAGTTCCCGAACATGCAGGTGGCCACCACCTACGCGGCCTCGAACTTCTACACCGACTCCAGCCAGCAGATGACCCGCGGCGAGGGGGTGCAGGCGCTGCTCGCCATGGTGGACGACATCGCCGCCCGCGCGCCGTGGACCAAGATCCACAAGGACATGAACGCCGCGGCGAACATCGGCTGGGGCCGCACCTGGGACAACTACGTGACGCCGGTCTCCACCCTGGTCCGCGCCAAGGTGCTCGACAACGACAACGACGGCCAGGCCGACTACCTGGACAAGCTCTACGACTTCAACACCTTCCGCGTGCCGGAGGACACCCGCCGCGAGTTCACCCCGGTGGTCCAGAACCAGCCGGCGCGCACGCTGGACGGCACCAAGGTCGTGATGGCCGGCAACATGATCAACACCGTCAGCGAGTTCAGCGGCATCCTCGACCGCGTCAACCGCGACTCCAAGGTGGTGCCCGACGGCTGGTTCGAGCCCAAGGACAGCGACAAGGAGATCGTCAAGTTCGACAAGGTCACCAACCGCGAGGGCATGGTCGAGTACCACATGAAGGTGAGCGCCAAGTACGCGCACGCCTCCGAGCCGATGCTCCGCGCGGTCGCGGCCTACGAGTTCAACCGCTACCTCAACGCCACCGGCCAGCTGCGCATGGACCCGAGCGACGCCAAGATCAACGGCCTGCTGCTCGCGCAGCACAGCCTCGACATCGACGGCGACTGGCGCGACGGCGACCTGTGGAAGTCGTTCCTGACCAAGTACAACTTCCCGGCCAACGTCGACTACAGCAAGATCCAGACGATCAAGGACGCCGAGCACCACTTCTACGCAGGCTCGGACGACATGGTCGCCAAGATCAAGGCGGCGCTGCCCAAGGAAGTCGTCGACGCGCTCAAGGGCGCCACCGTGGGCGAGCCGCAGTAGACGAATCGACCGGGACGCCATGACCTGGTGAAGGGCGCGCGGGCGGCTCCGCACGCCCTCCTGTTTCCAGGGCTGGAATCCCTTGCGACCCCTGGTGAATCGGCGCAATCATCCCGCGCCATTTTCCCCTACGGAGGGTCGAACCATGTTCAAGAAGCTCAGCAGCCTTTTCGCGGCCGCAGCGGTCGCGACGGCCATCGGGTGCGCCGGCAAAGAGACGAAGAAGGACGAGCCGGTCAAGCAGGAGCCCGCGGCGCAGCCCGCGCCCGCCCCGGCGCCCGCGCCGCAGCCCACCCCGCCGCCGGAGCCCCAGGCGCCGCCCCCTCCGCCGACCTGCACCAACACCCAGATCCTCGACGACAACGTCTGCCTCGACGTCGCCACCAACCTGCAGGGGCTGCGCATCGAGATGCCCTGCAAGCCGGCCGGCAAGAAGGCCGACGACTGCAGCGCCGCCATCGCCAAGCCCAGCAAGGCGGTGCAGGTGGGCGGCAAGGCCGGGCAGGCCTACGACATCACCCTGCGCATCCGCGGCGTCGTCGAGCTGATGAGCTACTCCGGCGGCCAGGCGCAGAACTTCTGGTACGTGGGCGGCAAGCCCTCGGACAAGAAGGCCAACTTCTACGACCTGCAGGTCTCCGCGCCGGCGAGCACCTACTACCTGAACGCCGGGAACGTCATCAAGCGCACCTGGCCGATGGACTACACGCAGACCATCCGCGTCGACAGCGGCGCGACCGTCACGCTGGCCGGCGACTCGCAGGACAGCCGGATGGTCCCCAACCGCGACCTGAAGAACAACCCGCAGATCGTCCCCGACGTCCCGCCCGCGCCGGCCCCGTTCGACGGCCAGTTCGTGCAGGTCGACGTCGTCAGCGTGGCGCCCGCCCGCTAGCGATCCCCGAAGGCCAGAGTTGAAACGGAAGCCGCGCGCCCATCTCGGACGCGCGGCTTCTCTTTTCCAGAGGCGAAGGGCCGCTACCGGACTCGCCTGCGGCGGCCCAGGGCGAGCAGCGCCGGGAGCATCGCCAAGGCGAGCCCCGCGCCGCCGGCCGCACAGCCGCACCCGCTCTCGACGGTCCCCGGTCCCACGGGCTTGCCCGCGTCGACCTTGGCAGGCGCGGAGGCGTCGGACGGGACCACCGGCACCTCGCCGGCGTCTTGACCTGGGAGGAGCTCCTCGGCGTCCGGCGCCTCGGCGTCGGGAGGCGCCACGGCCTCGCCGGCGTCCGGCGGGACCGCCACCGCCTTCTTCAGCGGGATGTCGGCGCGGGCGACGTTGCCGGCGACGACGGTGACCGTCGTGGCGTTGGGGTCGTAACCCGCGGCGCTCGCGGCCACCGAGTAGCTGCCCGGCGAGACCTCGAAGGAGAAGTCCGTCTTCCCGTCGTAGGCGGCCTGGGCGCCCGAGCCCAACTCCACCGTCGCGGCGATCTTCTTGGCCGTGTCCGGGTCCTCGTAGACCGAGCCCTTGAGGGTGCCGGTCGTCGCTCCCACCGGGTCCAGCCCGAGGCTCGCCCAGGTGGTGGCGCCGGCAGTCACCGTCGCCGCCTTCGCGCCCGCCTTGTAGCCCGTGGCCGTCGCCGTCAGCGTGTAGGTGCCCGCCGGCAGGTCGAAGTACCAGACGTTGGTGCCGTCGTAGACCTTGGAGGCGCCGGTGTTCACCTTCACCGTCGCGCCCGCGATGTGGTCGGTGAGGGTCGGGTTCTTGTAGACCACGCCCGTGACCCGCCCGGTCTTGGGCTGCGCGGTGCAGGTCTTGCTGTAGTACTTGGCGACGCCGTTGGAGATGCCCGTCGAGATCTCCCCCTGGCCCGAGCTGCTCTTCAGGTACGACGACTCCGAGGGCGGGTGGCCGGTGAAGCCCGAGGTCTTGGCGCAGTCGTGGAAGACCACCTCGGTGAGCGTCGCGTACATGTTGGTCGCGTTGAGCACGTGCAGGTCGGTGCGCACCTTGAGCCCCCGGTCCGAGTAGGGCAGCGCGGCGATGAGCCCGTTCTGCACCGCCCCGGCGAGGACCTTGCCGCCGCTGGTCTTGTAGAGCGACTCGGTGCCGTGTCCGCCGCCGGCGTTGGAGTGGATGCTCACGAAGATGCCGGCGCCCCAGGAGTTGGCGTTCGACGGGGCGTTGGTGAAGTCCTGGTCCACGCGGCTGGTGAACCCGCAGGCGTCGAGCTTGGTCTTGGTCTGGTTGGCCAGGATGAGCATGTACTGCGCTTCGTTGCCGCCACCGGAGACGAGGTTGGTCGTCTGGTTGCTGGGGTTCAGGTAGACCTTCTGGCCGGAGGCGGCGGCGGGCACGAGCAGCGCGACCAGGATCAGGCTCGTCAGGAAGTTCGCGCGCATGGCTACCTGCCCTCCCCGGCCTGGGCGGCCAACGGGGCGACGAGGACGGCATCCTCCTGCGCGGCTCGGAACGCGACGAAGCGGCCGTCGGGGGAGACGGCCGGCTCGACGAGCGCCGGCGCCTGGGTCCGCGCCAGCAGCTTCTCGCGGCGGGCCGCCAGGTCGAGCGAGTAGACGGCGGACGCCTGGATGACGTACCCGTCGTGGACGACCCGGACGAAGACGACGCTCTTGCCGTCCGGGTGCCAGGTCGCGAAGTAGCTCTGGCCCAGGTCGGTGGCCTTGCCGTCGAGGTCGACGAGCCAGGAGTGGCCGCCCTCGGCGCGGCTCTCGGCCACGAGGATCTTCGCTCCGTCGGGCGAGAAGCGAGGCCGGAAGAACTGAGGACCGGAGAGCAGCACCCTCTTCGCCCCTCCGACGCGCCAGAGGACGATCGTGTCGTCGGGCTCCCGCGAGACCGCGACGCCCTTGCTCGCCCGGAAGTCCACGTCGACGCCCTGGACCCCATCGACGACCACCGTGAGCGAGCCGTCGGTCTCGACGCGCACCAGGCTGCCCTCGGCCGAGGCGTACCAGGCCTGCGAAGCCGGATCCCACGTGGGGATGCCGCTGTGGGCCGTCTTGGCGAGCCCGCGCAGCCCCATCGGCGGGCCCGCCAGCAGCCCCTCCTTCGTCCAGACCGGCTTGATCGGCGCCGAGGCCTCCGACTGCGACGGGACGTCCAGGCGCAACGGGTGCGCGAGCGTCGCCCAGGCGGGCGGATCCGCCTTGAGGATCGGCGCGGGCTGCGCCAAGGCCGAGGAGGCGGCGAGCAGCCACGGGACACACAGGAGGCAGGGGGGCAGGCGCATGGACGGTTCCTCCGTGATCTGAAGGCTTCCAGGATCTCGCCTGTCGCACCGGGGGAGCAAGCGCACGGCTCTTTTCCGCCCGACGCGCAGTCCCCAGATTGCCGCCATGCGCATCGCGGTCGGCACCAGCGGCTTCAGCTACGTGCCGTGGCGCGGCCGCTTCTACCCGGCGGACCTGCCCGCGGAGGAGATGCTCGGCTTCTACGCGCGCCAGTTCGACACCGTGGAGCTGAACAACACCTTCTACCGGCTGCCCTCCCGGGCGAGGCTCTCGGCCTGGGCCAGCGAGGTCCAGCCCGGCTTCACCTTCGCGATGAAGGCGCCGCAGCGAATCACGCACGTGGCGCGGCTCTCGGGCGCCGCCGAGATCCTGTCCATCTTCCTGAACAACGCCTCGGAGCTCGGCGGGATGCTGGGGCCCATCCTCTTCCTGCTGCCTCCTTCGCTGAAGCCGGATACGGCGCTGCTCTCGGACTTCCTGGACCTGCTGCCGCAGGGACTGCGCGCGGCGTTCGGCTTCCGCCACCGAGGCTGGCTCCTCGACGACCACGTCCCCGACCTGCTGCGCCGGCACGGCAAGGCCGTGTGCTTCGAGGAGACCGACGAGAGCTCGACTCCGTGGATCTCGACCACGACCTACGGCTACCTGCGGCTGAGGCGGCTGACCTACTCGCAGGGAGATCTCGCGGCGCTCGCCAAGGCCATCCGGGAGCAGCCCTGGCGGGAGACGTTCGCCTACTTCAAGCACGAGGAGCAGGCGCGAGGGCCGGCCTACGCCACGCAGCTCAAGCAGCACCTCTCCGGGGAGCCGCTGCGCGCCGAGTGAGGCAGGAGCCTAGGCCGAAGCGGTCGCTCGCGTCGGCGTCGCGCTCGGTCCGAACCCGCACGCAGTGCGGCGCTCCCGCGAGCTCGGCCCCGGCGGGTCCGCGAGTGCTCCTCGGCGGTGCCCGCGCGTGCTGGCGGAGAGGAGCAGACCGGGCCCTCAGGTCGCAGGCCGGGCAAGCCCGAGCCCGTTGGCCAGCGCCTCGCGCAGCGGCCCGGGCTCGCTCGGCAACGCGACCACGGCACAAGCTCCGACCATGATGGCGGCGATGTCGTCGTCCAGCGAGTGCCGGTCCGAGAGGACCACCACCTGGAAGTCCGGCCGCGCCTCACGCGCGGCCCCGAGGCGGTCGACCAGCGCGTGGTCGACCAGCCTGGCCGACAGGATCAGCGCGTCGAAGGTGGCGTCTGGAACGCCCCCCTCGCCAGCGCAGTGGACCTCGATCCCCAAGTCCGTCAACGCCGTCTCGACGGCCTGGCGGTGCGCTTCGCAGGGCTCCACCATCTGGACTCGACGAATCGCACCACGCCGGGACCGAACCGCCTCTACGACCCGAGACGCGTGCGCCACCTTCCTCTTGCGCACGAGGATTCGCTGGACCCGGTCGGTCAGGTCGTCGAGGTCGAAGGGCTTCTCGACGTAGTCGTCGACGCCGACCTTGAGCAGCTCCGCGGCCGACTCCCGCGTGGCGTAGGCCGTCATCAGGACCAGGGCCATGTCCCGGCTGCGCTCGCGGGCGAGGGCGCAGAGCTGGACTCCGTCCACGCCCGGCAGGTTCTTGTCGATGATCGCCGCGTCGAAGCTCTCCTTTTGGAGCAGCTGCGCGGCCTGGCTTCCGTCCCCCACGTCGGTCACCACGAAGCCGGCCTGCTCGAACGCCAGGCGGACGACATGGGCGATGACCGGCTCGTCGTCGATGACGAGCAGCCGGGGGTGGAGCGCGTCTTCCTCTGAAGGGCACATCGCTGCCTCGGGGCCTCGAGCCTGCGCGCCGAGCAACGGCCTCGGCGCATCGACGGTGTCCGGACATCCTCCCCGATGGTGCGACTGCCACCGCGTCGGGAGCCTCGGTGAGCCGGATCACCGAAACGCGAATCGCCATCGAGGGTACACCGCGGCCAGCCCCCCGTCCTCCCCTCTCGTCGAGCTTGGACGGCTCGCTGGCCTCTCTAGCTTGCAGCTGCCTGGCGACGGGGTGCGCCTCGTCCGCCGGTCGGTCCCGAGCCCGACGGCGGCGAGGGGAGGCCCCCGAAACTCGGTGCGCGGCTCGGGGCGATCCAAGAGGTATCGTGACGGCTGCCGGAGGAACCGACATGCCCCGCCTCGCCCTTGCGCTCATTGCCTTGCTCCTCGCGGCCGCCTGTCCCGCGCCTCCCACCGAGGTCCCGGACGCCTCGACGGCCTTTCCCGCCGACGCCGCGATCGCGGCGGCCGCCGACGCCTCCATCCCGGGCCTCGACGCATCCCTGGCCGGGCCCGACGCCGCCGCCCCCGGCCCCGACGCCGGGCCCAAAAGCTCGCAGGGGCAGGGTGGCCTCGCCTGCACCAGCACGGGCGTCGTCAGCAGCGGCGGGGTCGACTACCCCTACTGCGTCGCGACCGTGGCCGGAGTGGAGATGAAGATCGTCGAGCCCGAGGCCGGGGGCGCCGGCCCGCTGCGGCTAGCGGTCTACCTGCACGGCGACGGAGCCGGGCCGTACTCGAGTGGCCTCGCCCTGAAGAAGCACGCGCCCTGGACCACCCCGCGCCGGACGCTCTACGTCGCGGCGCGAGCCCCGAACGCCTGCGCGTGGTGGCTCAAGCCCGGCTACACCACCTGCGACGGCGTCACGCCCATCCCCGACGACGCCGTCGACACGGGAGGAGAGAACGCCCAGGCCCTGCTCTCCGCCCTCGACGCGCTGCGCGCCGGCTGGGACCTGTTGGACAGCCCCGCCCTCTTCGGCGGCTCGTCGGGCGGGTCCATCTTCCTCTCCGCGAGCTTCTTCCCGCTGCACGGCGACCGCTTCCCCGGCGCCTATGCCCTCAGCTGCGGCGGCGACGCGCCCTGGGCGGGCAGCCTCGCCTGGGACGGCACCGACCCGGCGCTGGTGGGCGCGACGCGGCTCTTCTTCACCTACGGCGACAAGGACTTCGTGGTCCCGGACGTGCTCGAGGCCGTCGCCTTCTACCAGGGCCTGGGGTTGCTCACGGACGTCAAGGTCGTCCCGGAGACCGTCGCACAGGGGAGCAGCCACTGCGGCAACGTCGGCGGCTCGTACTCCTACGATCAGATCGGGCGGGTGACGGAGGTCTGGTCGAGCTACTTGGGGCAGTGACGGCGGCCTGTTTCGCCGGAGATCCCGATCAGGTGGCGAGCAGGAGCCTGAGCCGCTCCAGGCCCGCAGGCGGGGCCCGGACCCGCAGGTGGGCGCCTTCCTCGTCGTACTGCTCGGAGAGGACGCGCGCCTCCTCGTGCACCTTGCCGAGGAGGCCCTGCTTTCCGTAGGGCACCAACAGCTCGGCCTCCACCATCGAGGCCTCGAAGAAAGCGACGATCGACTCGCGCAGCGAAGACACGTCTGCCGAGGCCTTGGCCGACAGCAGCAGCGCCTCGGGGTATTCGCCGCGGAGCGCCTGGCGCTGCTCGCCGCTGAGGCGGTCTGCCTTGTTGAGCAGCAGCAAGCTCGGCACTTCGGTGGCGCCGATCTCGGCGAGCACCGCGCGGGTGGTGGCCAACTGCTCGCGGTGCATGGGATCCGCAGCGTCCACCACGTACAGCAGCAGCGAGGCCTCCAGCGCCTCGTCGAGCGTGGAGCGGAACGACGCCACCAGATCGTGCGGCAGCTTCTTGATGAACCCCACCGTGTCCGAGACCAGCACCCGGGGATGCACCTCCGGCTGCAGGGCGCGCACGGTGGTGTCGAGGGTCGCGAAGAGCTTGTCGGCGATGAGCACCTCGCTGCCGGTCAGCGCGCGCATCAGCGAGGACTTGCCGGCGTTGGTGTAGCCCACCAGCGCCACGCGGAGCTGTTCGCGCCGGAGGGTGCGACGGTTCTGCTGCTCGCGCTGCACCGCCTCCAGCTCCTGGCGAAGCGCGGCCATCCGGTCGCGGACCTTGCGTCGGTCGAGCTCGACCTCCGACTCCCCGGCGCCGCGGCCACCGATGCCGCCGCGCTGGCGCTCGCTGCCGCCGGTCTCGCGCAGGCGCGGCGCGACGTAGCTCAGGCGCGCCAGCTCCACCTGCAGCCGGGCCTCGCGGCTGCGCGCGTGACGGTGGAAGATCTCGACGATGACCCCGGCGCGGTCGAGGACCTGGGCGCCGGTGGCGCGCTCCAGGTTGCGCGCCTGGCTGGGCGTGATCTCGTGGTCCACCACCACCATCGTCGCCAGGCGTGCGGCGGGCGCGGACGACGGCTCCTCGCCCGGCGCGGCCTCGGCCTCGTCAGGCTCGTCTGGCTCCTCGGGCTCGACCGGCGAGTCCTCGCCGCGCCCCTTGCGCGGCTTGGCGCCGGAGGGGATGACCCCGGTCCCGCCGGTGAGGCGGGCCAGCTCGACGAGCTTGCCTTTCCCCAGGACGGCCGCCGCCGCCAGGGAGGAGCGGCGCTGGGTCAGCGTGGCGACCGTCTCCAGGCCCAGGGTCTTGACCAGCCGAGCGAGCTCGTCGAGTCCCGAGGCGAGCTCGGCGTCACCGACCCCCGGGAGCTGGACGGCGACGAGTACGGCGGCGGGAGGTGGGAGCGTGGTGTCGGTCATGGAGGCGAGTGGGAGGCTGGCTGAAAGGCTGGGAGCTGCGGGAGAAGCTTCTCTCGATGGGGACTTCTACTTCCCGGTCGAACCGAACCCGCCCTCGCCGCGCGCGGTGGAGTCCAGCTCGGCGACCTCGACCAAGTCCGCCTGCACCACCGGCGCGATGACCAGCTGGGCGATTCGTTCGCCTCGCGCCGCCCGGTACGGCTGGCCGCCGTGGTTGACCAGGCAGACCTGCACCTCGCCGCGGTAGTCGCTGTCGATGGTCCCGGGGGCGTTGAGCACGGTGATGCCGTGCTTGGTGGCGAGCCCGCTGCGCGGCCGGACCTGGCCCTCGAAGCCGGCAGGGAGGGCGATGGCGAGCCCGGTGGGCACCAGCTTGTGCGCGCCCGGCGCCAGCTCGAAGGGAACGTCCGCACACAGATCGAGACCCGCGGAGCCGGCGGTGGCGTACTTGGGCAGCGCTAGCGGATCGCTGCTGCGGTTCTTGAGCCGGGTGACCTTCACGTTCACGTTCGCCATGGGAGATCCTCGAGAGGTTGAAACGAGCAGGGCCCATCCCCCTCTCCGGAAGCGAGAGGGCCGGGGTGAGGGCTGCCAACAAGAGAGCGGCCCCACGCACTCGGTCGCGCGTGGGGCCGCCCCAGAATCAGACTTCGAGCCGACGGACAGCCTTAGGCCGGGCTGCCGCCGCCGCTGCTGCCGCCACCCTCGCCGCCGCCCTCACGCCGGGGGCCGCGATCGCGGTCGCGTCCACCGCGGTCGCCGCCACGCCCGCCGCGGTCGCCGCCGCGTCCACCACGGTCGCCGCCGCGTCCGCCGCGGTCCCGGTCGCGCCCGCCGCGCTCCTCGCGCTCCTCGCGCGGGGCCACGGCCAGCACTTCGCCTTCCTTGTGGCCGATGGCCTCCTTGCGGGAGAGGCGGATCTTGCCGGTGCGGTCGACGTTGATGACCTTGACCAGCACCTCGTCGCCCTCCTTGACCACGTCCTCGACCTTCTCGACGCGCTGCTCGGCCAGCTCGCTGATGTGCACCAGGCCGTCGGTGCCGGGGAACAGCTCGATGAAGGCGCCGAACTCGGCCAGGCGGCGGACCGTGCCCAGGTAGATGCGGCCCATCTCGGCCTCCTGGGTGAGGTTCTTGACCATCTTGATCGCCGACTCGACCTGCTCCTGGTTCGCGGAGGCGATGGAGACCGAGCCGTCGTCCTCGACGTTAATGGAGCAGCCGGTGCGGGCGATGATGTCGCGGATGACCTTGCCGCCCTGGCCGATGACGTCCTTGATGCGCTCGGGGCGGATCTTGATGGTGGTGATGCGCGGCGCGTACTTGTTGATCTCCGCGCGGGGCGCGGGGATCGCTTCCTTCATCTTGGACAGGATGTGCAGCCGGCCCACACGCGCCTGCTCCAGCGCGCGGGTGAGGATCTCCTTGGAGACGCCGGTGACCTTGATGTCCATCTGGATGGCGGTGATGCCCTTGTCGGTGCCGCACACCTTGAAGTCCATGTCGCCGAGGTGGTCCTCGTCGCCGAGGATGTCGGAGAGGATGGCGATGCGCTCGCCCTCCTTGATCAGGCCCATGGCGATGCCCGCGACCGGCGCCACGATCGGCACGCCCGCGTCCATCATCGCCAGGCAGCCGCCGCAGACCGAGGCCATCGAGGAGCTGCCGTTGGACTCGAGGATGTCGCTGACCAGGCGCACCACGTAGGGGAACTTGCCGTCGTCGGCGGGCATGACCTGGCGCAGGGCGCGCTCGGCCAGGGCGCCGTGACCGATCTCCCGGCGACCGGCGCTGCGCATGAACTTGACCTCGCCCACGCTGAAGGGCGGGAAGTTGTAGTGCAGCATGAACTTCTTGTAGGTCTGGCCCTGGATGGTCTCGATGCGCTGCTCGTCGTCGGCGGTGCCCATGGTGGCGGCGACCAGCGCCTGGGTCTCGCCGCGGGTGAAGAGCGCCGAGCCGTGGGTGCGCGGCAGGACCGCGACCTCGCTGGTGATGTTGCGGATGCCGTCGAGCGCGCGGCCGCCGATGCGCTTGCCGGTGTCGAGCACCATGCCGCGCACGTAGTCGTACTTGAGGTCCTCGATGAAGCCCTTGATGGTCTTCTCGAGGGCGAAGTAGTTCTCGCCCAGCTGCTCGGCCATCGTGGCGCACACGGCCTTCTTGGCGGCGGAGAGCGCGCTGTAGCGGGCGATCTTCTCGCCGATCTCGTAGGCCTTCTTGACGGGCTCCTTGGCCAGCGCCTGGACCTTGTCCTTGAGCTGCTGGTCGACGGCGGGCGGGACGAAGGTGCGCTTGGCCTTGCCCAGCTCGGCGCGCAGCTCCTCCTGGGCCTTGAGCTCCGGCTGCACGGTGTCGTAGGCGAACAGCAGCGCCTCGACCATCTCGGCCTCGGGGATCTGCTTCGCGCCGCCCTCGACCATCACGATGGCGTCCTTGGACGCGGCGACGATGAGGTCGAGGTCGCTGAGCTTGCGCTGCTCCTCGGTGGGGTTGGCGACGAGCTTGCCCTCGACCTTGCCCACGCGGACGCCGGCGATCGGCCCGTTGAAGGGGATGTCGGAGATGTGCAGCGCGGTGGAGGCCGCGGTGATGGCGTGGACGTCGGGCTCGTTCACCTGGTCATAGGAGTAGGTGCTGGCGATGACCTGGATCTCGTAGTACCAGCCCTCGGGGAACAGCGGCCGCAGCGAGCGGTCGATGATGCGGCTGGTCAGGGTTTCCTTCTCGGTGGGCCGCCCCTCGCGCTTGAAGTAGTTGCCGGGGATCTTGCCGGCCGCGAACAGCTTCTCCTGGTAGTCGACGGTGAGCGGGAGGAAGTCGAGCCCCTCCTTCTTGTCCGTGGCCGAGACGGCGGTGACCAGCATCGAGGTGTCGCCGTACTGGAGGTAGGCGGAGCCGTGGGCCTGCTTGGCGATCTTGCCCGTCTCGATGACGAGGTCCTTGCCGCCGACGGCGATGGTCTTGCGCGTTGCCTGCATGGTGCTGTCCTTTTCTCGCGCCAACCCTTTCGCGGGGGCGCGGACTCGGACGAGGCAAACCATCTTCGAGGGGCTTCAGACCTCCGCGAGCAGGTGCCCGCGGGGACTGGGATGTCCGATCGCTAGCGCGATCGGTCCGCCCGAATAGACGCCTCGTCCATCATGAACCCCGACCTGCGGACCGGAGGCGCTGTTCGGGACGACTTTTGATCCCGTCGCTGATCTGGAATCCGGAAGAACTCCAGAGCACCGATGAAACCAAAAGCGCTCGTCCTGAATGGCACTCCTTCGGCCCGCGCCGCTCGTGGGCGGGGGTTGGACGCCCCGGGGCGTCCGCCTTGCGGCCTTCCTGGCCGCTTCTGTCTGCGCGGCCGACCGGGGTGCGGCTCCCGGGCGGCCGAGCATTTCCTTGATGACCGAAGGCCCGGTCATCCCGGGCCTTCGTACGTCGAAGCTGTCGCTACTTGCGGATACCGAGGCTCTCGATGAGCTTCTTGTACCGGTTGGCGTCCTGGCCCCTGAGGTAGTCGAGCAGCCGCCGGCGCTGGCTGACCAACTTGAGCAGACCGCGGCGGCTGTGGAAGTCCTTCACGTGGCCGCGCCCGCCCTCGCTGGAGGGCTTGAAGTGGATGGTGAGCTCGTTGATGCGCTCGGTCAGCAGGGCGACCTGGACCTCGGGCGAGCCCGTGTCCTTGTCGTGCTGCTTGTACTTCGCGACGATCTCGGCCTTCTTCTCGAGTTCCAGCGGCATGCGTTTTTCTCTCCGCCTCCTCGTTCTTCTTAGGACCTCCGGCCGCACCATGCGGCCTTCGGTCCTTCTCGCGCCCACGGAGGGGAGCAGGCATGCGAGCCCAAAAAGGTCGGCGAATATACGCTTCGAGAACCGCCAGCGTCAACGACCACTTCCCGGCCCCCCGCTCTTCTTCTCCCCCCCTCCGCTCGCCGCAGGAGGTTGGGGAGCGCCGGCCAGCACCCGGAGGTACTGCAGCCCCCCGGCCCTCCACTCCGCCACCGCCAGCAACTCCCCGGCGGTGGAGAGCATCCGGACCCGCTCGCCGTCCTGCCCCACGGCGAGGTTCAGCTCCGCCACGGGGAGCCGCTGGCCCTGCGTCAACCGAACCACGAGGGCGTCGGGAACGACGACGGCGGGCAGGGCAGCCAGGGCCTGGCTGGGCGTGAGGATCCGTGAAGCCAAGGCATCCCGATTCAGCCGGGTGAGCTCGTCGAGCGTCACCGCCTGGGCGATGGAGAAGCCGGTGCTCTCGGTCCTGCGCAGCGCGGTCAGGTGGGCGTGGCAGCCCAGCACCTCGCCCAGATCGTGAGCGAGCGTGCGGATGTAGGTGCCCTTGGAGCAGCGGACCCGCATCCTGAGATCCGGCAGCGACAGGTCGAGCACCTGAAGCTCGTGGACGGTGACGCGGCGGGCGATGCGGTCGACCTCCTTGCCCTCGCGCGCCAGCTCGTACAGACGCTTGCCGTCCACGCGGACGGCCGAGTACATCGGCGGAGCCTGGTCGATCTCGCCGCGGAAGCGGTCCAGCGCCTGCTCGAGCGCCTCGCGGGTCAGCGACTGCGGCACCGGAGCCTCGGCGATCACCTTGCCCGTGCGGTCCTGGGTGTCGGTGGAGGCGCCGAGCCGGACCGAGGCCTCGTAGGTCTTGTCGCCGTCGATGATGAAGGGCACCAGCCGCGTCGACTCGCCCAGGCAGACCGGCAGGACGCCGGTGGCCATGGGATCGAGCGTGCCGGTGTGGCCGGCCTTCTTGGTCTTCAGCGTGCGGCGCAGCACGGCCACGACGTCGAACGACGTCAGGCCTTCGGGCTTGTCGATGATGAGCAGGCCGTTCACTTCGACTCTTTCTTCCCAGGAGGACCGGCTAGGGCGGCGGCTCGATGCCCATCCGCTTGAGCGCATCCGTGAGCTCCTGCGGCAGCGGCGAGTCGAAGGTCATCGTCTCGTCGCTGATGGGGTGCGCGATGATCATGCGCCTCGCGTGCAGGAACATCCGCTTGAGCCCGAACTTGGCCTTCAGCTCGCGGTTGTAGGGGAAGTCTCCGTAGCGGCGGTCGCCCGCCACCGGGTGCCCCATCGCCACCAGGTGCCGGCGGATCTGGTGCGTGCGCCCCGTCTCGATGTGGCACTCGAGCAGAGTGACGCCCGGGCCCTTGGCCAGCACGCGCCAATGGGTCACCGCCGCCTGCATGTTCACGCCGCGGTTGTCCTTGCTGCGCGCGGTCTGCTCGTGCTCGGAGAGCGGCAGATCGATGGTGCCCTTGGCCTGCGGGAAGGTGCCCTTGGCGAGCGCCAGGTAGGTCTTCCGGGCCGAGCCCTCGGTGAAGATCTCGGTCAGGCGGACCATCGCCCGGCGGCGCTTGGCGACCAGGATGACCCCGGAGGTGTCGCGGTCGAGCCGGTGGGCCGGCGAGGGCGCGAAGTCGTTGTGCACGGCGTGCGGGCCGAGCATCGCCCGGACCTCGTCCACCAGCGTGCCGTCGACGATGCCGCTGCCCGGGTGGACCGCCATGCCGGCCGGCTTCTCCACCGCCATCAGGTAGTCGTCCTCGAAGTAGACCTTGAGCGGCTCCTTGGCCCGATGCGGCTTCTTCTCGGACTCGGGGCGCGCGGCGAGCAGCTTCTCCTCGTCGCCGCGGATGGTCACCACGTCGCCGGCGGCCAGCAGCTGCTCCGGCCTGCCGCGGGTGCCGTTCACCCGCACCTTCTTGGTGCGGAACATCTTGAAAATGTGGCCCAGCGGGACGTCCCTGAGCACCTTGCGGACGAACTTGTCCAGCCGCTGCCCCGCCCCGTCCTCGCCGATCTTCCGTTCGATCATGAGGCGCGGACCATAGCCGAAGCACCGCCGCGCGCAAACCTCCGCCCGGCCCTCCAGCGGAGCTGGAGGAAAGCTCGCCTCTGCATGCTCCGACTGCGGAGCTCTTGGCACCCGACGCAAGCAGCCAACTTGGCGTGCGCATCTCGAGCACCCACGCAGCGGTGCCGCTAGCTCCTACCGGATCGCCGAAGGCAACCAACGGCTCCCCCTCCAGCTCCGCTGGAGGGGGCCGGGGGGAGGTTTTGCGGAAGGTTCTACTGATCCGCCGCGAACGCCGCCGCCCCCATCACGCCCGCATCATCTCCAAGCTTGGCCGCCACCACCCTCACCCCGCGGAAGGGCTTCATCGCCTGCTCCCTCACCGCGGTGCGGACCTCGGTCAGGAACGGCTTGGGCATCGCCTCGACCATCCCTCCGCCGAGCACGATGACGTCCGGGGCCAGCAGGTTCACGACGCTCGCCACGCCAACGCCCAGGTACTTCGCGGCGCGCTGGACGATCTCCCCGATCGCCTGGTCGCCGGCCTCGATGGCCTCGGCGAGCACGCGGCTGCGGATGGCCGTCAGGTCGGTGCCCACCATCTCGAGCAGGTGCGGCGCCTGGCCGCGGAACGCCGCCGACGCAGCCTCGGCCGAGATGGCCAGTCGGCCGGCGACGGTCTCGAGGCAGCCCCAGCGCCCGCAGCCGCACAGCCGGCCCTTGGGCGCCATGTGCAGGTGGCCGAACTCGAAGCAGCTGCTCACCCTGCCGCGAATCAGCTTGCCGTCGTAGACGCAGCCGCCACCGATGCCGGTCCCGGGGAACACGCCGATCAGGCACCGCGCGCCCTCGCCTGCGCCGAAGCGGTATTCGCCGTAGGTGCCCGCATCCACGTCGTTGACCAGGTGCACCTTGCAGGCGAAGACCTTCTGCAGGTCGCGCGCGAGCTGGACGTTGCGCCAGCCCAGGTTCGGCGCGTGCTGGATGATCCCGCGGTCCAGCTCGAGCACGCCGGGGCAGCCGATGCCGATGCCGCCGAGCGCGCGCCGCGGCAGCTCGGCGATCTCCAGCGCCTCGTCGATGGTCTTGATGATGCCCTGCACTCCGGCGCGCGGGCCCTTGAACTCCTTGGTCTTGCGCCGCCGCGAGCCGACCGCCTCGAAGGCCGCGTCGTAGACCGTGGCCAGCATCTTGGTGCCGCCCAGATCGAAGCCCACCCAGTGCTTCTTGCTGACGTTGCTGCGCGCCATCACGTTCCTCAGTTCTTCAGCGAATCCGTCCAGCCAGGTCCCGATCCAGCTCGGCGAGCTTCTCGGCCTTCCACTTGGCCGCGGGCTCGTCCGAGGCCTCCTGCCGGTGCAGCATGCCGAGCAGGAGCTCCACGGCCTTCTTGTCGCCGTGCTCGTGCGCGCCGACCAGGAGCTCGTCCAAGCTGAACTGGGCGTCGTCGTCCGCCAGCGCGCGCTCGACCCCGGCCTTGTCTGCGACCGAGGCGCACGCCATCGCTTGGTCCAGCACCTTGCGGAACGGAGCGTCGCGCTCGAAGTCCAGGCGCAGCGAGCCGACCTTGGCCTGCGCCATCTTCTCGACCTGGTCCGCCGTCTTGGCGCCGGGCGTCAGGGCCACGAAGGTCTTGGCGTAGGCGCGCCAGTACGCGAGCGAGGCGTCCTCGAAGCGCTTCTGGTCGGAGAGCGTGGCGTGGCGCAGGCCGTGGAAGCGCTTCTCCTCGGCGAGCCGCTCCGCCTCCTCGGGCAGCGCGGCCTCCTCGGCGAGCGCGTGCAGCGCGATCCCGCCGTAGAAGAGCGCCGTGGCCGGCCCGGGGTGCACGTCGTTGACGGCCTTGCAGTGCGAGCAGCTCACGGTCGACGGCTCGGTCAGGCTCTCCGGCTTGATGGGGGCGCCGCAGGCCGAGCACTTCTTGCCGCCGCCAGCCTTCTCCATCTCGGCGCGGGCCAAGTTCAGCAGGGCCCGGGCGCCCTCGGCGGATTTGCGCACGCTCATTTCGCGCGCGCTCCTCTCGATGCCTCCCGCGAGCGCCATCTTCTTGCGCAAGAGCTCGTCGCGCAGCTTCGCCACGCGCTGGACCTGCGCCCCCTCCGCCTCGTCCATCGCGCCGTCGAGGTCGGGATCGATCTTCTCCCAGGCGTCGTCGACCTTCTTGCTGAGCCCGCGCATCCGGGCATCGAACTCGCTGAGCGCGCTCGAGAGCGGCGCGGGGTCGAGCGCCTCGGTGGCGATGAGCTCGTCGAAGCCCGGGTCGGCCTCGGCCAGGATCTCGTCGACGCGCGCCTGGACCTTGGGCGCGAACGCCTCCCAGCGCGCCTGGATCGCCTTCACCCGCTCCTCGATCGACATCGGACCCCTCCGCCGTGGAGACCGTCAGATCTTCCCGCCGCAGAACGCGCAGATCAGGTCCGCGCTGATGCGCGGCGCGCCGCAGGCGGCGCACTTGAGGACGTAGCCCTGGCTCTTGCCGAACGCGTCCCACTGGTGCTTCTGCGCCGCCGCCTTGGCGTGCGCGAACATGCCCTTCTTCTTCGCGGTCGCCTGCGCCCGGTACTGCGCCGCGGCCGCCTCGGCGAGCGAGGCCAGCGCGCGATCGAGCTGGGCCTTCTGCTCGAGCGGCAGGGTCGCCTCCACCGACGCGAAGGAGAGCAGCGCGGCCTTCGACGCCGCCTGGACGCACGCCGTCACTTCCGCGATGGGTGGGCCCTTCACCTGCTGGTCGGCCTGCGCCGCATCAAAGCGCGGGTCCTCGCCCATCGTCGCTACGCCGAGCTTCGCCAGCACTGCGTCCCAGTCGTCGGACGAGCCGCCGGCCAGATCGACGTCGAGCGCGGCATCGAGGATGGCGCCCAGCTGCGATCCGAGCTGGGTGAACAGCGCCAGGACCTGCTCGGGGGTCCCTCGACTGGGCTCGGGATGATGGGGGGCCATCAGATGTCGAGGTCGTCGTCCTGCGAGGGGGCCGAGTAGCGCTTGGTGTACTTCTCCTGCAGCTTGGGCATGACCTCGGTCATCAGCTTGATGTCGGCCATCATCTTCGGCGTCCAGTAGGAGGCCAGGGCCGAGTAGTCCAGGGCGTCCATCTTGAAGGCCTTCTTGAGCATGGCGTTGACGTCCTTGCCCTGCTGGGCCCAGCAGCTCTGCGCGGTCATGATCTCCACGTAGCGCTCGAAGGTGCAGGGCTCGCCGCCCGAGGGCGCCTTGCCCACCGCATCCCTGACCCCGAGCTGCTTCGAGCCGGCCTTGGCGGCGGCGCCGAACTGGCCCTGGCCCGCGGCGGCGAAGTACTTGCCGTACTCGGTGGCGACCGCGGCGGTGGCCATGGGATCGGACGGGTCGCTCATGCGCGCCATCCAGGCCTTGTCGACCTTGGCCCACTTGGCGGCGTCGAGGTTGTACTCGGCGAGGAGCTTGCCGAAGGCGGCGACGGTCTGCTGCGGGAGCTTGCCGCGGCGCGCCTGGATGGTGGCGTAGGTCTCGATCGAGACGCCGTCGATGGGCGCGAGCAGCTCGGACCCCGCGGCGTCGACCATCTTGCCCCGCGTCTGCGCCATGCGGGCGTTCATCATCGCCTGCTGGAAGTCGGCGTCCTCTGCGTGGCGGGCCATGAAGCGCTCGCGGATCCAGCGGAAGTGCTCGTCGCTGTCGAGGTCGTACTTCTTGAGCGCCTTCTTCATCGCCGCCGCGCCCTTCATCTGCGCGTCCTCGATGTCGAAGACCTTGATCCAGAACTCCTCGTTGGTCAGGTCGCTGACGCCCCAGCCCACCGGCACCGGGAACTCGAGGTCGCCGCCGGCCGCCTGGTGGTAGGCCGCCTGGTGGCCGTCCTCCTCGCCGTCGTCGGCCTCGTCCTCTTCCTGCTCGTCGTCTTCCGAGTCCTCGTCGACCTCCTCGTCCTGCTCCTCTTCCTCCGCCTCGCCATCGTCGGCGGAGGCGCCGTAGCTCATCTTCTGGGCGGAGGTCTTGTCGCTCTCCTCGGGCTCCTCGGCGGCGGCGCCCAGCACGTTGTCGAGCGCGTCTTCCTGCTCCTCGTCCTGCTGCTTCTTCATCTTGGCCTGCAGGACATTGTCGAGGACGGTCTTCTCGTTCTGGTCGAACATCGGTCCCGACGAGGCGCCGGCGCGGGCCGGAGTGGCCTTGCTCGGGAAAGGCTTGTTCTGGGCCGGGCGCGCGGGAGTCAGAGCGGCCTTGGCGGGCGGAGGTTTGGTCGCAGGCTTGGGCGGGGCCACCTTCTCGACCGCCTTGTCGACGGCCGACTTCGCCGCGTCCTGGACCTTCTTCTTGAAGGAGTCTCCGAAGCCCATTTGCCTCTCCCTGCGCAGCTCAAGAAGTGGAGTGGGCAACGTATCCCGCGGCCCCGCGGGCGGACAAGCAGGAGGTGGGTCCCGAGCCCGCGCCACCGAGTGTTCCCTCGTGGGAACACTTCGGGGTGCATGAAGGCACCATGGCGGTGTCGGCTAGTCCTGCAGCGACTTCCGGGCGCGAGTCCTGCTGACGAGCACCCAGGTGGTGGTAGTGGGGCGCTGGCGGCTTTCGTAGCAATGTAACCTCAAGGTGTCATGTCACCTTGAGGTGTCGTTGTGCACGACTGCCCGAAATCCCCTGACAGAGAGCCAGCCGCTCCCATCGAGACCGCGCTGAAGACGTGGGCGGCGAACCTGAAGACGGCTCGTCTGCAGCGGAACCTGGTCGGGTTCAGGCGGTCGCTGACCGGACCGGAGTGAGTCCACTTGGTACACGCCAGCCACTTGGTACACGTGGCCGAAGTGGCCGGCACTCGGGCCCGTCGGCCTCCGCGCTCCCCGGCGCCCACTTGGTACAGGCTCGGCTGCAGGCAGCGGATGCGGTCGGCTGCGGTGGTAGGGCATGTCGTGGCCCTCGCTCGCCACGCTCCACGCTCAGCACTCCGCCGCCTATTCGTCCCACGGCGCCAACATGTCCCACGTGGGACATGTGTCCTTGGGTGAGCGGGGAGGCCTTCTCGACGACACTGGTGCCTGTCTCTACGTTCCATTTTCCGAGGGGCCCAGAGAACGTAAAGACAGGCACTTCTTCCGAAGCCTTCTCCCTCAGCCCAAAGCCTTGCTGCTCGAGCCAGAGGCCTTCCTGTGTCGAACCGGCGAGCGACCGACCTACTTCTGGGCCACCGGACCTCTTCGCTCTTGAGTTCAGGCTCCGGTCACGGCGCTGGTGAGCAACCAAACGGACTGTCGCAAACGCACTGCCCCTGCGGGCACTCAAACAGTTCAAGCCCGGAATCGGTGACTGGGACGAGAACGAAGCTTGAATCCGTGTCACGAGCGCCGCCGCATTGGGCAGGATTGCTGACCCCAATGTTCACCTTGCCGTCGTGATTCACCGCCCAGCGTATGGCGTTCCAACCCTTACACACGATCACGAGACGCTCTGCCGCGAAGTCGATCCCCGAGGCGGAGGCAGCGCCGCCATCTGCCGAAATGCCTGCATCGCTGGAACCCGCTTGCTGGCCGCATTCGAAGAGTTCGTCGAACTTCTCCTCGCTCTCGATCACGAGTTCCAAGCCCTCGTATCCGAACCCGCGGCTGCAGTACGAGTCGGGGCCGTAGCGGCAATAACCCGCTGGTCCCTTCCAATCGCGCGCGCACGGAACGCCGTCTTCGACCCCCGCGTTCGCCTTTGTAGAGCGCCACTGATACTGACCCCCTTGCGACACCAAAACTGACCCCCTCCCAGCCTCCAACACGGAGGTTGGTTATGGAGCGAGAGGCCGAAGTTGTGGCACCCCCTACCCAGGAGGTGCCGATGGTGGAGCCGGAG
>DASXVQ010000248.1:0-12518 GCA_036504155.1 Myxococcales bacterium | reverse complement strand
GCACTCGCGCGCGCCGAGCAGATCCGCGTGGGGGTGCGCAAGCTCGCCGTCGACTTCCACGGACGGACGCTGGCGGGGGTCACGGTCTCCATCGGCGTCGCCGCGCTGCCGGAGCATGGCCTGTCGCCCGACGCACTCCTTAGAGCGGCGGACGCCGCCTTGTATCTGGCGAAGTCCGAGGGGCGGGATCGGTCCAAGCTCGCGGCGCAGATGGGATTCGCTTCGGGGGAGAGCAGCATCGAGCGCGCCCTCCCGAGGTAGGCAGCACCAGCAAGTCAGGCCCGCCCCGCCCATCGGTCCGCCGTGGACATCAGCGACCTGCGCACCCTCCGGCGGGTCCAGAGGTCGCCGCCCGAGGACGAGAGGCCGGCGAGGCCCAGAGACAGCGCCCCGAGAGCCCGCGGAGGTCCTTCCACGGCTCCGAATCCGCCTCGTATCCACCCGCAATCACTGGACCTTCTGGCCGCGGGACCCCCGGTGGGCTCCCGCTATCGACCCTCGACTATCGACTATCGACTGCCTCTCCCAACCTCCCGCCGCGCCAAGGCAATCCGCCGTGAATGCCGTTGGGCCCCTCCAGCCACGTACCTTCAGCGGACTTGGACCCCTAAAGGATGCAAGGCAAGATGAGCGTCGCGACGGCCAACCCTTTCGAATTCCTCAACGGCCTGTCGCAGGCGCTCCTCGACGTGTCCACGCTGCTCGCCCGCCCCGCAGAGCCGCAGGCCCCGGCCCCCGCCGAGGCCGACCCGGGCCTGCTCATCGCGCGCTGCCGCGAGGGCGACCGCGCGGCGCTGGGCGAGCTGTACCGGCTCTACCGCGGCGAGGCGATGCGCTTCATCCGCCACGCCGTGCGCGACGGCCGCGACGCCGAGGACATCCTCCAGGAGGTCTTCGTCGAGGTCGCCCACTCCATCAAGTCCTTCGCCGGCCGCTCCTCGTTCGAGAGCTGGCTGCGCTGCGTCTGCGTGCGCACCGCGCTGCGGCAGCTCAAGCGCCGCACCCGCCAGGTGGGCGAGGACGACCCCGACGCCGACGCCCGCGCCGAGCGGACCCTGACCAGCACCGACGACCCCTCCGACGGCTTCGAGCGCCGCGAGCGCGCCCGCCGCATCGAGCGCCTGCTCGACAAGATCGCTCCCAAGAAACGCATGGTGCTCGTGCTCCACGACTTCGAAGGCATCGCCCCCAAGGAGATCTCGCAGATGGTGGGCGCGCCGGTGCTCACCGTCCGCACGCGGCTGTTCTACGCGCGCAAGGAGCTGGCGGTGCTGGCGTCCCAGGACCCGGTGCTCGCGCAGGATCTCAAGCCCTGGCTCGAGGCGAAGGAGGCCGCCAAGTGAGCTGCTCCTTCCGCCCGAAGCTGGACGCCTTCGCCGCCCGGACCCTGCTGGACGAGGACCGCCGCGCGGTGCTCTCCCACCTGCCCTCCTGCCCGGCCTGCCGCGAGGAAGCGGCGCGCCTGGAGTCGCTGCGCGCGCTGCTCGGCCACCTCGATCCCTACGAGCCCCAGGACGCCGAGTGGCAGCGCATCGACCGCGCCGTCCTGTCGGCCATGGGCTCCGCCCTCGACGAGCAGCGAGAGCCCGCTTCCATGGGCTGGCTCGACTCCTGGCTGCCCGCGTTCTCGATGGCGGGCGCCGCCGCCGCCGTGCTCCTCGTCACCCTCTCGACCCTGACCTCGGCCTCGGTCCCCGCGGCGGAGCCCGGCCCCTCGGCACCGCCCTCGGGCGCCTTGGCGGTCGCCCTGGGCGACGACGTCCACGTCATCGAGCCCAGCGGCTCCGCGCGCGTGCTCTCGGGCGGCGCCGTCGACGAGGGAGACCAGATCGAGGTCGCCGAGGCCCCGCTGACCCTGCAGACCGACCCCGCGACCGGCGTGCGCGCCGCGCCGCACTCGCGCCTGGGCCTCGACCGCCTCGCCCTGGGCCACACCGCCTTCAGGCTCGACGCCGGTGAGCTGGCGGCCGAGGTCAAGCCGCTCCTCCCCGGCAGCACCTTCCAGGTCCGCGCGGCCGACCTGCTGGTCTCCGTGCGCGGCACCGCGTTCAAGGTCATCCGCCACGGCCAGGCCACCCGCATCGAGGTGGCGCACGGCCTGGTCTCGGTGGAGCGCGAGGGCGGCGGCGCCATCCTCGTCCCCGCCCCGGGCAGCGTGGAGATCGCCGACGGGGCGCCGCTGGTCGCCGAGATCGTCAGGCGCCAGGTCTCCCCGGACACCCTGGCGGCCTTCCCGCTCGACCTGCCGGACCGTCCCCTCGCCGAGCTGGCGCTGCTGCCGCCGCGCCGCGTCGACCCGCCCTCGCTCGCCACCCTCGAGCCCGCCGCCCCGGTCCCCGCCGCCGCCGCCGCTGCCGCCGCCCTCGCCCTCGCCGTCCCCGCCCCGCACCCCCGCGCCTCGCAGGCCAAGGCCGCGGCGCTGCGCGAGGCCTTCGGCGCCTGCCTGCGCGAGCCCAGCCGCCGGTCCCTGCTCAACGGCTGCTACGACGACACGCTCAAGCGCGACCTGAACTTCACCGGCCAGCTGACGTTGACGGTGTCGGTCGACCCGTCCGGCGCGGTGCGGTCCGTGGAGACCAGTCGCGCCAGCCGCGGCTTCCTCACCTGCGCCCAGCAGGTCATCCGGCGCTGCGAGCAACCCGGCACCGGCGAGGACGTGCAGCTCGAGCTGCCGCTGGAGCTGAGCCACTAGGCCCGCCGGTTTGCGTGTATCCTCGGCTCGTTGCGGACCGGCCGACGGCCCGCCCTCGAACCGAGGAGAATCGCGCATGAACCTGAAAGCCTTGACGATTTGCCTGGGCAGCGTCGCCCTTGCCCTGGCCGCCGCCGGCTGCAGCAAGGGCCAGCAGTGCACCCCCACCGCCTCCGAGTGCGCCGGCACCCGCGCGGTGCTGGTCTGCCCCAGCGACGGGTCGGCCTGGTCGACCTACTCCTGCCAATCCTGGGAGACCTGCAGCGCCGGCCTCTGCAAGGCCGTCGACGGCATCGACGTCGCCTGCACCCCCGGCGCCGCCAAGTGCGTCAACGACCGGGTCCTCTCGGTCTGCGTCGCCGCCAACACCGCCCCCAGCATCGTCGCCTGCCAGGAGAACGAGACCTGCAAGGACGGGGTGTGCCTCTCCCCGGCCGCCTGCACCGCCGCCGCCACCGAGTGCGTCAACGCCACGCTGATGCGCACCTGCTCCGCCGACGGCAAGAGCTGGGTGGCCAGCGCCTGCGCCCCGACCGAGACCTGCGACGCCACCCTGGGCGCCTGCGCGCGCCGGACCGACGTCTTCTGCACCAGCGCCAACAACGAGTGCGTGAACGGCGTGCCCTTCGTCTGCAAGAAGGACGGCTCGGGCTTCGACACCACCGCCTGCGCGGCGAACACCCACTGCGTGGGCGACGGCCGCTGCCAGGGCAACAGCGCCACCGGCTGCGTCGTCGGCACCAGCTGCAGCGGCGACACCGTGGTGAGCTGCAGCAGCGACGGCAAGACCTCGACCTACACCCAGTGCGCGGTGGGCCACTCCTGCCTGGTCGACCCGACGACCCGCCTGGCGTCCTGCAAGCAGGTGATCTGCGAGCCCGGGAGCCGGCAGTGCGGCAACCCGGCCGACCCCGCCGCCGCCGCGGGAGCCTTCGTCTCCACCTGCAAGGCCGACGGCTCGGGCTGGATGGTGGCCCGCTGCGAGGCGAACTCGATCTGCACGAGCGGCGCCTGCCAGTTCGACTGCCTGCCCGGCGCCACCGCCTGCAGCGACAACAGCGTCGTGACCTGCAGCGCCCAGGGCCAGTGGGACCTGGCCAGCGTGACCAACTGCGGCGAAGGCCGCTGGTGCGTGGACCACCGCGACCCGCCGGCGCACTGCGAGGACTACCTGTGCGCGATCAGCGCGCATCCCGGCGTCTGCCAGGACGTGAACCACTTCCTGCCCTGCAAGGAAGGCGTGCTCCAGCCGGCCATCGCGTGCCCGGGAGGCTGCGGCAGCAACATCTGCCACGACAGCTGTGTCGACGGCGAGACCCGCTGCAGCGAGGCCAGCGGCGGCCCCAAGGCGAAGTGGTCCTACGCCGTCGAGACCTGCAAGGACGGGAGGTGGCTGGGCACCGACCCGGCGGCGGTCGCCTGCAACGACCCCCTGAGCGGAGGCCTGGACCTGAAGGTCTGCGTCCCGCTGTCGGAGCTCCCCGGCGCCCACAAGGCCGTCTGCGGAGACCCGGAGTGCACGGGCTACCTCGGCCAGACCTGCACGCTGGACGGCAAGGTCCGCCAGTGCACGGACGGGATCCTGGGCGCCGCCCAGGACTGCCCCGCGGGCACCTCCTGCCACGACCCGTACCTGGGCTGCTGGCTGAACGTCTGCGAAGCCAGCGAGTCCAGGTGCGTGGGCACCCTGGGCTACGTCGGCTGCGAGAACGGGAACTGGAGCGACACGTACACCTCCTGCGGCCGGACCCTGACCGGCACGTTCAAGAACTGCATGGACGTCCTCGACTCCGACCGGCGGCAGACCGGCCAGTGCTACGACCCGGCCCAGTGCCCCCCGGGCGCCAAGCGCTGCAGCCTCGATACGCTGGGCGTGGAGACCTGCCAGGCCGACGGGACGTGGGGGACGGCGACGGCCTGCACCCTGGGCACCTGCACCGGCGCCGACGCCACCTGCACGGCCCAGTGCAAGCCGGGCGAGATGATCTGCGGGGGCGCCTGGACCACCGTGTACGGCCAGAGCGCCACGACCAAGACCGCCAAGTGCAGCGCCAGCGGCCGCCTGCCCGACTGGACCACCATCCTCGACTGCGCCGCCGGCACCTCGTGCCGCATCGACCTCGGCGGGAGCGCCCTGGGCTGCGTGGAGTGCCAGGGCTCGCGCACCGAGACCGGCTTCGTCGACACCCGCTGCGCCGGGGACCCCCTCGCCGGCCAGACCGAGGTCCAGTTCTGCGGCGACGGCAACACCTGGGCCTCCGGCGCCGCGATGACCATCGACTGCGGCGCGATGTTCTGCCTCGCCGCTAGCAACTCCGCGCCGGCGCAGTGCGTGAGCTGGGACAAGTAGCAGGAGCCTCGCGCCGCCGAGCGCCTCCGAGACTGCGGAGCCGAGGACCTCCTCGGCTCCGCTTCCCTTTTCAGATCGATCGCGGTCTTGGGGTCAGTGCTGCTCGAGCAGCGCCGCCAGGAACTCGCGCGCCTTCTGGGCCACCGGGTGCGAGGCCGGGGCGCGCCCCAGCAGCTTCTCGGCGGCGGCGCGGGCGTCCTTGCCGCGGCCTGCGTTCCAGTAGGCCAGCGCCAGGTTGTAGGCGGGCACCAGCTCGTCCGGGGCGAGCCTGGCGGCGCGCTCGAGCATCTCGACCGCCTCGGGCGAGCGCTTGGAGTTGAGCAGCGTCCCCAGGTCGTTGAGCGGCCGCCACTCTTCCGGCGCCAGCTTCACCGCCAGGCGCAGCTCGCTGGTGGCGGCGTCGGCGCGGTCGGCGGCGTCGAGCATCATCGACTTGAGGTGGTGGCCGCGCCAGCCGTGGGGGAAGTCCGCGACCAGCCGGTCGATGGCGGCGGCGGCGGCCCGGGCGTCGCCGGCGGCGAGCGCCGCGGTGGCCAGGTTGCAGAACGCCTCCTCGCTGGGGTCGACCGCGGTCTGGGCCTGCAGGGCCGCGACCGCGCCCGGCAGATCGTTCTGCTTCAGGCGCACGGCGGCGAGCTTGTCCGAGAGAGCGCCGACCTGGGGCAGGAGCGCGCGGCCCTGGGCGAGCAGCTTGGCGGCCATGTCCTCGCGGCCGACCTCGCAGAGCACGTCGGCGAGCGTCAGGTAGCCGTCGGCGAAGCGCGGGTCGAGCGCGAGGGCGTGCGTGTAGGCGGCGATGGCCTCGCCCTTCTTGCCCGCCGCCTCGTGGGCCACGCCGAGGGCGTAGGCGACGACGACGGCCTTGGGATCGATCCGTGCGGCGGCCTGCAGCTCGGCGACGGCCTGGTCGAAGCGCCCCGAGACGCACAGCGCCCGGCCCAGCTGGTAGTGCGTGAAGGCGGCGGAGGGCGCGGCGGCGACGGCCTTGGACAAGGTCGCGATCGCCTGCTCGAGCTCGCCGCTGCCCTCTTGCACCAGCGCGCGCAGGACCAGCGCCTCGGCGTTCTTCGGCTCGCGCGCCAGCAGGCCGTCGAGGAGCGTCTTCGCGGCGTCCGGCAGGCCGATGCCCAGGCCGAGGCGGGCCATGCCCAGGCGAGCGGGCGAGTGGACGGGATCGTCGAGCAGGGCGTCGCGGAAGGCCTGCGCGGCCTCGGCGAAGGCGCCCTCGGAAAGCAGCTTTTCGCCCGAGCGGGCAAGGCGTTCGGCTTGAAGAGAGGACATGGCGGGCGGAACCTACCTCGTCTCGGCCCTGTCCGGGCGGCTGGTCGAGCGGTCGGTCGCCGGCGGGCGCAGGTCGGTCATGGTGGCCAGGACAATCTGCATCGCCAGCCGACGCGAGTCGACGGCCTGGCCGGTCCAGGCCTTCTCGCCCAGCGGCAGGTGGAGGTCGCGCAGGTTGGAGACGGCGGTGGTCGGGTTGTAGTCGAAGCGCGAGCCGAAGAGCAGGTGCCCGGCCCCGTGCAGGGCCGCGCCGGCCATCGCCTTGACGTCGATGTCGACCGAGCCGCCGACGCCCACGCCCACGCCGACCGCGGCGCCCGCGCCGAACGACAGGCGCAGGTGGCCATCCTTGTAGCCGACGAGGCCCTTGGCCTCCGCGCCGGCGCCTGCCCAGGCGTCCGCGTGGCCCTCGAGCGTGACGAAGCTGCCGATGCCGAGGTGCCCTTCGACGCCGGCCTTCACGCCGGCGAAGGCCTTGCCGCCCACCTCGGCGTCGATGCGGGGAGGCTTGAGCGTGGCGGCGACGGTGACCTTGCCCTCGGCGCGGGCGGCGGCCTCGACATAGGCGTCCACGTCGCCGCGCAGGTCCAGGCGCTCGCCGCCGAGGTCGATGCCCACGGACTGGAAGCTGGCGTGCGCGCGGGCGGCGGCCTCGAGGCCGGCGGCGGCCTCGGCGGTGGCGACGAGCCCGTTCTTGCCGACGTCGAGGTTGCCTTCCGCCTCGGCGAAGGCGCGCAGCGTGGCCTCGGCCTGGGCGTCGACGGTGCCCAGCCGGCCCTCGAGGTGCGCGGCGCCCTGGGCGGTGGCGCCGACGCTGGCCGCGGCGCGTCCCTGGGCCGTCAGACCCTTGGCGTCCAGGCGCGCGGAGCCGCCCCGGGTGGTCTCGATCTCCGCGGCGGCGCGGCCCTGGTAGTCCAGCCTGCCGAGCCTGGTGTCCTTGGAGCCGCCGCCCTGGACGCTGGGGCCGGAGCGGCGGGTGGTCTCGCCGCCGCCCTCGAGGCTGGAGAGGCCGACGCTGAAGCGGCGCCGGCGGGTCGTGCCGGACTCGTCCTCGGTCGTCTCGTCGTGCGCGAGGCGCAGCCCGGTCTTGTCCTCGAGCTTCTCGAGCTTCTTCTGGCGGGCGTCGGCCTTGGCGTCGGAGAGCTTGGGCTTCTTGATCTTCGGCAGCGCGGGGCCGCTCAGCTCGTGCGCCACCGACTGCAGCTGCGAGAGCAGGTCGGAGAGCGAGCGGTCGGCGAAGTCGTTGGGGCTGAGCACCACGGTGCTCTTGTGCCCGTGGGGCCCGGCCTTGGCGGACTCGAAGGCGTCGGACTTGGCCTTCGTCTTGGCCTTGGTCTTCGCGTGAGCCGTCGCCGCCTTGGCTTCGCCGTGCTTGGCGCGCTGCGTCGTCTTGGCGGGGTGGGCGGGCTTCTTGTCGATGCGCATGGCTCCTCCGGGGGCGACGGGATTATCGCCTGGAAAGCGGCCGAAGTTGCGCATCCTCGCGCGGTTGCTTTGGATTTTGGCGATCGGCGGCCGGCGGCGGCGAGCGCGCCCGCAAGCAAGCGCGATTGCTGGGCAATCGGTCGCTCAGGGCCCGGGAACGGCAGCGGCGGGCGCCGGCCGGTCCTCGGTCGGCGTGATGGCCAACGAGTCCAGCACGTGGCGGCAGATGGGGCCGAGCGTTTCCCTCCTCTCCACGCCCGTGCTGCAACTGACGACCGCGAGCACTCCGTGGCGGCACATGACCCGTCCCTGGACGAAGCGGTCGTCGGGGCCCGGAGGGACGCCGCCCGGCGTGATGCGGTCGAAGCGGTAGTCGACGACCTCGGGCATGGCCGGATCGGCGACGATCTCCGGGGTTCCCCTGGCGCTCATCACCGAGGCCGGCCGCAGGCGGGCCCACACGTACTGATCGAAGAGGATTGGGCGCGAGGTGGCGGTGATGCGGTTGGCGACCGCCATCGCCGCGGCGGTGGCGTCGTGGACCGCGACGCGCGCGTGGTCCGGGCACCCCACGGCACCGAGCCCGCGCCGGGTGACCCACAGCGCCGTCCCGGAGTAGTTGTCGGACGCGAGGTAGCCGACCGCGCTGGACCCGTTCACCGCGGGCTGGATGACGAACCAGTCCCCGGGGATTTCGGCCTGGACCACCACGTCGCTGCCGGCGGTGAGGACGCCGTCCGGGCGCAGGGTCGCCCACTTGGTGGTGAGCGCGCAGGAGGGAAGCATGGCGAGGGCCAGCACGAGTGGGATGCGAGCGGCGGACATGGTGCCTCCAGGTCGAGTTTCGCGGGGCGACTGCTTCAGCCACGGGTGAATGAGGATTCCGCGCCCGGCCGTTACATCGGCCCGCAAGCGATCGCCCGGTCCCGCGTATCCCAGGCGCCGAACGAGGTCCGTGGCCCCCCGGGGCCCGACGGGCTAATCTGCGCGGCCCGAAACAGGAGGAGCGAATGCTCTACCAGCGTCTCTACAACATGGTCTGGCTCGCGAGTTTCTCGTTCGTGGTCACCCCTCACCTGCTGGGCAAATACTCGGCTCCCTTCCATGCCGCCCTCGGCATCGCGATGCTGGTACTGCCCCGCAGGAACGCGAAGGAACTGGCGAAGCTCGCGGTGCCCGACCGCCTCAAGCGGATCAGCCAGGCGGTGGTGATGACCACCACCATGCTCGCCGTCGTCGGCGTGCTGTTCGGCGCGCTCAAGCACATTCCGGGGATGCCCGAAGTCCTGGCCACCACCGGGGCGTCGATCCTCGGCGGCTTCCACGTCTTCATCGCCCTGGCGGTCCTCGCCCAGTCCTCGTCGCTCGCGACGGGCTACGACATGTGGGAGGAGAAGGAGATCGGTCCCACCCCGGCCGCCACTCCGTCGGCGCCGTCGGCGCCCCCGGCCGGCACGCCTCCGCCCGCCGCGTCCTAATTCAGAGGGTCCTCGACCGCATCCCGGCGCACCTCTGGGCGCCGGGCCGCTTGCCCGTCACCCGGGAGCGGTGTTTCCTCCAGGCTCTTTCGATTGCCTGGAGGCCCCATGCGCCGCTGCGCCACGCTGCTCGCCGGACTCTGCTCGCTGATGATCGTCGGGGGCTGCAAGTCCTCCCCTGCCCCCGCGCCCAGCCCCGCGGTCGATCTGCAGCCCATCGATCCCACGGCGCTCGACCGCCAGGTCTCGGCCTGCGACGACTTCTACCAGTTCGCCTGCGGCGGCTGGCTGGCGCGCACCGAGATCCCCGCCGACAAGCCGGCCTGGAGCCGCGGCTTCTCGTTCCTGACCGACCGCAACCAGGAGTTGCTGCGCGCCATCTGCGAGGCCGACGCCGCCGGGAAGGCCGAGAAGGAGGACCTCTTCGCCGACAAGGTGGGCGCCTTCTACGCCGCCTGCATGGACGAGGCGGCGGTGGAGGCGCACGGGCTCGACGAGCTGAAGCTGGAGTGGGCGCGCATCGACGCCATCAAGGACGCCGACGGGCTGGTCGAGGAGATCGCCCGCGAGCACCTCAACGGCGGGGGCGCGGCCTTCAACCTGACGGCGGACCAGGACGCCAAGGACGCACGGCAGGTCATCGCCATCCTGATGCAGGGCGGCCTGTCGCTGCCCGACCGCGACTACTACCTGTCCAAGGAGGAGAAGGAGACGGCCATCCGCGAGAAGTTCGGCGCGCACCTGCAGGCGATGCTGGGCCTGGCGGGAGTCCCGGCGGCGCAGGCGGCCGAGGAGAGCAAGGCGATCGCCGCGCTGGAGACCTCGCTCGCCGAGAGCCACTGGACCCGTACCGAGATGCGCGACCCGATCCGCATCTACAACCGCGTCAACCGCGACGGGCTCGAGAAGCTGGCGCCGGCCTTCTCCTGGGAGCGCTACTTCAAGGCGCTGGGCGCGCCGAGCGTGACCGCGGTGAGCACCACCACGCCCAAGTTCGTCGAGCGCGTGGGCAAGCTCGTCACCGAGACGCCGATCGCCACCTGGCGGGCCTACCTGCGTTGGCACGTGCTCAGCCAGATGGCCGCAGTGCGGGCGCTGCCCAAGGCCTTCGTGGAGCAGAACTTCAAGTTCAGCAGCGAGTCCTTCACCGGCGCCAAGGAGCTCAAGCCGCGCTGGAAGCTCTGCGTGGAGTCGGTGGACGGCGGCCTGGGCGAGGCGCTGGGCGCGGGCTACGTGCGCCGGCACTTCGGGACCGAGGGCAAGGCGCGCACGGTCAAGCTGGTCGAGGAGATCGAGAAGGCCATGGGCAAGGACATCGAGGGCCTGGCCTGGATGGACGCGGCGACCAAGGAGCAGGCGCAGAAGAAGCTGGCCAAGGTCACCAACAAGATCGGCTACCCGGACAAGTGGCGCGACTACAAGTCGATGGAGGTCGGCCGCGCCTCGCACTTCAAGAACGTGCTCGCGGCGGCGGACTTCGAGTCCAAGCGCGTGCTCGCCAAGATCGGCAAGCCGGTGGACCGCGGCGAGTGGTTCATGAGCCCGCCGACCGTGAACGCCTACTACAACCCGGCCATGAACGAGATGGTCTTCCCCGCCGGCATCCTGCAGCCGCCCTTCTTCAACCGGCGCGCGCCGGAGGTCGTCAACTACGGGGCCATCGGCATGGTGGTCGGGCACGAGCTGACGCACGGCTTCGACGACGAGGGCCGGCACTACGACGGCGACGGGAACCTCAACGAGTGGTGGACCGAGACCGTGGGCAAGGAGTTCGACACGAAGGCGAAGTGCCTGGTCGACCAGTATTCGCAGTTCGAGTCGGTGCCGGGCGCCAAGGTCAACGGGCAGCTGACCCTGGGCGAGAACATCGCCGACCTGGGCGGGCTCAAGCTCTCGCAGGCCGCGCACAAGGCCGCCGGCGACGCGGGCAAGACCTTGGACGGCTTCACCCCGGAGCAGCAGTTCTTCCTGGGCTATGCGCAGTCGTGGTGCTTCAAGGCGCGCGAGCCGTATTCGCGGATGCTGGTCACGCTGGATCCGCATTCGCCGCCGAGGTTCCGCGTGAACGGGCCGCTCTCGAACATCCCGGAGTTCGCGCAGGCGTTCTCGTGCCAGGCGGGGAGCCCGATGGCACGGCCGTCGGAGAAGCGGTGCGAGGTGTGGTAGCTGCCGGCCTCCGGTCGCGTCGGTCGGCGTCGTTCGTCGGGAGTACCCGCCCTCCGCGGCGGGGTCGGGCGGTCGGTCGGTCCTGACACGACGGGCACCCGGCCAAGGAGAAAGACCTTTCCTCCAGCGCCTCAGTAAAGATCTCTTTCCTACCGCGGTCGTCTGGGAAAGACTTCTTTACCGAGGCACAAATGCCAAGAATTTCGGGGCGATACGACAGAGTAGGGCGACCAGCTATTGCCTGCCTCGCGTCGGTTGTCTGCGGCATTGCGTGCTTTGAGCCCGTCTCGTCCAAGTTTCCAGACGCGGCGGGGCGACCGGGCTTGGATGCGGCCCAATCATGGCCGGACGCACGAACGACCGAGGATGCCGCAACCAGTGATGCTTCTGGCTTCTTGAATGATGCGACCTTCGGGCCGGACGCGGCGACCGACGATCCAGACGCCTCCGATGTGCCTGACACCTGCTATCCGCGAATGTCCAAGGACGCCGCAGTCCCAGCGCATCCGTGCAACTGCGGCAGTGGCGTGAACTGTGGATTCGTATATTGGGATCGTCCCACAGCCCCCTGTCCTCAGGGCTTTCCTTACTGTTGCTCGGGGGCCGAGGGCAGGTCCTGGTGCTACTCCGAGGACTGCCTCCTTGCCCGGTCCAATGAGCCGCTGTGCGTTAGGAACGACGCGCCCCGAGACGGCGGAATCTTGGACGACGCCGGCAACGTGCTCTGCGCCTTCCAGTATGGCCCGCCCTGCGACGTCGCCGCTTCCGGCAGATGCCCGTTCTTTCGGCCGTATTGCTGCCCAGGCCCGAGCAACGCGGGCTGGTACGCCTGTACGACGCTGGAGTGTGCGGAAGACCCAGGCGCTTGCTTCCTGTGGCTAAGACAGGATGCGGGCTTCTAGCTCTACTGTCTGAAGTCATGCCGCCGCCCTCCGGCGGGGTGGCGGTGCGAGGCCTTTCGCTCTCCAGCGTGAAACCCGAGCCTGTGGTGGTGTCCCGAGTCGTGGGGAAAAGTGAAATGGCGCATTCTTCCGGTGGGCAACAACCGGCCGCTTGGAAGGCGGCCACCCGGAGGAACGCGCCATGGGGAAGACTACCAAGAAGGACATCACCGCGAAGGGTGTAT
>DASXVQ010000247.1:0-3329 GCA_036504155.1 Myxococcales bacterium | reverse complement strand
GCAGGTCGAGCAGGCAGTCGACGCGCTGGCGCACCTGCTCGATCTTCGGGGGCGAGTAGCAGTAGGGGATCTGGTCGGAGGCCTCGTCGCACAGCGACGGCGCGAAGCCGATGGTCTTGCCGGTGCGGCTGCGGAACTGGACCTTGTAGCGGAAGCCCGCCTCGATCTCCGAGAGCAGCGGCGCGAAGGTGGCGCCCTGGGCGGGAGCGGGGCCGTAGAAGACCTTGCCCTCGCGCAGGTCGAGCAGGTTGCTGCTGCAGTAGGAGTACGTGGAGTTGTGGCAGGTCCAGACCGGGTCGAGGATGACCAGGCCCGTGTTCTTGTGAGCGTTCAGGTCGGCCCAGCACGACTTGCCGGCGCCCTGGCAGGACCACGAAGCGATCTGGGCCTGCGGCAGGATGTCCGCCTTGGCCAGGAAGTAGACCACCCGGCTCGCCGCCGGGCAGGTCTCGCGCGGGTCGGCCTTGAGGCGCTTGCCACAGTCGGTCACGTCGGTCCCCAGCGCGCATCCGCTCCCGGACGAGCCGATGCCGCCGTCGTCGCAGACCTGGTTGGCCGTCCGGCCGTCGCCGGTCACGGGGTCTACTGGGCAGGAGTCGTCGTTGGGCAACGAGAAGCGCAGGCCGCAGTCCGTCTTGTCCGTCCCCTTCGCGCAGGTGGACGAAGTCGATCCGGAGCCGCCGTCCTCGCAGCTCGAGTTCTTGCTGGTCGCGCAGGAGTCGTCGTCGCTCGCCGTCAGCGTTCCGTCGTCCTTGGCCCCGCCGTCGACGTGCCCGGTCTCCTCGCAGAAGTAGTGCGGCGCCCACTCTGGCGGCACCCATTTCGTGGGGAAGTTGGGGATCTTCTCGTTCTGGGATTCGAACCCGTCGCCGTTGAGGTCCTGGGAGTCCGGGTAGACCACCGGCGCCGTGGTCGTGGAGGAGACCCCTTTGATCAGCGTCTCGGCGATGACGTCGTAGCTCGGGTTGGCGCCGATCTGCGCGACCAGCGCCGGGTCGCAGCGCGGCGAGAGCAGGTCGGTACTCGGGTAGGTGCGCGCGTCCTTGGAGAAGTCGGAGCCGGCGAATTCGGCGTCCGTGAGCGTCACCCGGTTGCGCTTGAGGATCACCAGGCCGTACGCGGGGAAGCTCTTTTCGGTCGCCGCGTCGATCCGCAGCCCGAAGGACTCCTTGACGAGCAGGAACATCTGCTCCGAATCGATCATCACCCCATCCACCAGCTCGATGCGCCGCTCGCGGGGCCGGCCGTCGGGCAGCGGATTGGCGCCACTCATCGAGAGGTTGCGCGCCTTGGTGTCGCCGTCGGTCGCCCCCATGAAGGGCAGCTTCCCGTCACGGCACTCGTAGAAGTACGGGCCCGGCTCGGTCACGCCCGGCGGGAGGAAGCCCGGCACGGTCCAGGGGAACGTCGTGAGCTCGAAGCCCTCGCCGCTCGCCTTGCAGTCGTCGGTGGCGCTGGCGGCCAGGTAGCGGCCGCCCAACCGGACCTCCACCGAGGTGGCCGAGGCGCTCGAGCCGAGCGCGGTGACGGCGTTGACGCACTTCTTGCCGGACAGGAACAGGCACTCGGCGACGGGCTTGGCGAAGGTCAGCGTCATGGCCGGGTTGCCCGGGTACTGCAGGGCCACCTTGCTGTCGATGCGCCCGGCGAGCCGCGTGGGGTCGGCGTCGGGCTTGAGGTTGAAGGCCAGCGGCATCTGCGCCGGGTCGGTGGGGATGGGGAAGAGCTCGAGGTCGTTGGAGAACTGCACCAGACCCGACTCCGCCGGGTAGCAGTTCTCGACCTGGCCTTTGGAGTCCGCCAGGCACTTCGCCCGGACGGCCGGAGAGGCCCACGACGCGGTCAGGGTCGAGCTGAGCATCGCCTGCAGCTCGTCGTAGCTGAGCGTGCCCTTGCGGAAGTCGGCCCAGCGCGAGAGGAGCGCGTTGCCCACGTCGCCCAGCACGGCCGGGTTGCCGTGGTCGCTCTTCATCCAGGTGTCGAGCCGCTCGTCGCCGAAGCGCGAGAAGAAGTACATCGAGCCCGACCAGTTGCCGGCGACGCTGTTCTGGTAGTGCAGCGAGAGGTCCTGCGTGCCGCCCCGAGGAGTGGAGACGCTCAGGGTGCCGTTCCAGGACGCCGACGCGGTGGTCGCGCCGCCCAGGTTGCTGAGCGCGATCTCCCGGGTGCAGGCGGTGTAGTCGACGCAGCCGCCCTCCAGGCAGCGGCAGTAGCCCTTCTGCCCGTGCGCCTGGCAGCCCAGGCCCTGGCCGCAGGTGGCGCTGTCGATGCACTCCACCGGCGCCGGGCAGCCGCCGGGGATCTCCAGCTCGAGGTTCTTGGCGCCCTCGCTGCTGGCGTCGCCGCTGGCCAGCTTGACCCAGGTGAGCGGGCAGGTCTGCTCGGTGGCCGCCGCGGCGTCGCAGCCCGTCAGGCGCACCGCCGAGGTCGGCTCGCCCTTCTCGTCGTTGAAGGTCACGTCCTTGCGCTGCAGGGTGAACTTCTGGCTGGTCGGCGCCAGGTTGAAGACCAGGAACTTGGCGTCGGTGGCGGTGGGCGAAAAGCGCAGCGACTGAACCTCGACCGTGAAAGGCGCGGCAGGCTGCTCGTCGCCGGTGGTGGTGGAGGGCGCCTGGGCCACGCAGTGGCCGGCGTTGCCCGACCCGTGGATCTCGCAGAAGCGGCCGGCTCCGCAGTCCGAGCCCGGCGTGCACGGCATGCGGCAGGCCTTCTTGTAGCAGTTCTTTCCGTCAGTGCATTCGCCGTCCTGCTCGCAGTTGGAGTAGCACTGCGACGCGATGCATACCTGGTGCGCGGCGCACTCGGAGTCGCTGGCGCACTTGGGCACCCGGGAGTCGCAGTGCCCGCCGTCGCACGAGACCGGCGCGCCGTCTGGCGAGGTCAGCGCCGAGCCGCCCGCTCCGACGCAGCTGCCGGCGATGCAGGTGGCGCCGCCCAGGCAACCGGCGGTGAGCCCGTCGGTGTCGCACCGGCGGAACGTCCCCTTGGAGTCGGTGAAGCTCTGCTGGCACGGCGTGTAGCACTTGGGGCTCGCGGGCACGCCCTCCGCCAGCTCACAGCCGGCCCCGGTGCACGTCGGCGTTCCGCCGCCTGGGCAAGAGCACAGCAGCGCCGCGAGCGCCGCAAGGAACGTCATTCGCGCCGCGTAGCGCGCTCGCACAGACACCTCGACCATGGCTGACCCCTCTTTTTGGAGAGCCAGACCGCGAGTCGCTGGAGATCCCGGGCCCGCCGCCCGGCAGCGCTCCGCCGTCTGGCTTCGCGGGGTCTCGCCCCGCATGGGGGCATTGGAGAGGACTGGCCTTCGGCCGGCAATGACCGCTCGTCCC
>DASXVQ010000246.1:0-3240 GCA_036504155.1 Myxococcales bacterium | reverse complement strand
ATGTCGGCCGCGCCGGGCTACGTCGTCGCCGACGTGCTCCTGTGCCTGCTGCTCTTCCCGGTGGGCTGCATCTCGTTCATCGATGCCGCTGGCGCCTGGAACGAGCTGACCACGCCGGTCTGCGTGGCTCGCTTCGCGCCGGGCACGCCGCCACCGGCCTATCCGCCCCCTGGAGCGCCGCAGACACCTGCACCTGGGCCGGCGCCCGATTCGCTATCGCCTCCACCCGCGCCGCCGCCCCCTCCCCCACCGCCCGCGCCGAGATCGCACGACTGACCTACTGGCACCCCTGGCCGCCGTCGACCGGCGTCTTGCCGCTCGGGCACGGCAGGCAGCAGTGGCCGCCGCCGGGGTTCTGAGAGGGGTTGCAGTCCATGGCCTCGATCCCGCCCGGACACGGGCCGAGTACGTTACCGAGCAGGCATTGCCCGCCCGCGGCCTCGCACTGAACTCCCGTCAGCGGGTTCGAGCTTCCACAGGCGGCGAGGCCCACGACGGCCAACAGCGGCAGCACCCGCCGAAGCTTCTTCACAGCGACTCTCCGTTTCCGGCCCACCGATGGGACACGCTATCAGTCTTGCCTCTCGTGACCAAGCGTCTGGCTCGCAACTTCGTGACTCCGCATGTTCGACACGCGGATCTAGCTCCCGGCATCCGGTCGTTCGCAGCTGGGGCAGACGCAGGCGAAGCACGTGGCGTGCGGCGGCCAGATCGCCACGCAGTCGGCCGCGCAGTTGGGCATCATCGCGCAGCGGCCCCAGTTCTGGCAGCAGGGGCTCGAGCAGTTCGGGCCTCCCGGCCCGCCCATGCCGCACGTCTGTCCCTCCGCGCACTCGTCGCTGCTCGCGCAGGCCTGGCCCAGGCACGCCGCCCCGCAAGCGGGCCGCGTGCACTTGCTGGAGACCAACACCGCCTCGCCGCCGCCACAGGAGTCGAGCACGACGTCGCAGTGCTCTCCGGCCGGGCAGTCCTCCGAGGTCAGGCAACCTTGGCCGGCATCCGAAGGAGGCACCCCACCTGCATCGCGGGGCACCAGCCCTCCGCCATCCTCGGGCACTACCCCTCCGCCATCCTCAGGCACCAGCCCGCCACCATCCTCGGGCACCAGCCCGCCCGCGTCCGGACGAGGCGCCGGCTCACACGAGGGGCACAGGCAAGCGAAGCAGGTCTCGTGGGGCGGCCAGAGCGCCACGCAATCCTCCGGGCAAGTGGGCATCGCCGCGCACCGTCCCCAGGGCAAGCAGCACGGCTGATCGCAGCGATCGCTGGGGCCCGTAGCGCCACAGGTCTGGTCCGCAGGGCAGTCGTCGTTGCTCGCGCAGGCCTTCCTCAGGCAGGTGCTGGCGCTGCCGCAAGCGGGCCGAGTGCACCTGGCGGACGCGAGGACGGAACGGTTGTCGTGGCCGCAGGCGGTGAGCTCGACGTCGCAGTGCTCCCCCGCCTCGCAATCGGCCGAGGACGCGCAGGAGCGGGGCGCACCGGCGTCCTCCGCGAGCGGCCCCCCACCATCGGCCTCGGGCGTCTTGGCGACGAAGCAGGCGCAACACGTCAGCGCGACGAGCGCCGTCGGAACGAGCCGCAGCATTGGAAACCCTCCTCGACCCCCGGCCTGACAGCGCCAGCCTACTCCACCGAGCGTGCGATCACCTGAGCTCGCACGCCTTCCCGTCGGCGAACGCCGCGACGCACACCGCCAGCGGGTTCAGCCGCGGCCAGATGAGGTCGTGGTTGGCGCTCTCCAGCACGACGAGCTGCACGTTCGGCAGGGCCTTGGCGATCCGCTCGCCCATCCAGACCGGCGCCACCTGGTCCCGCTTGCCGTGGACCACCAGCGTCGGCACGTGGATGCGCGGCGCCTTCTTCAGGGTCTCGAAGCGGTGGCGCACGAGCAGGTCGACGGGCAGGTACCACAGCCAGTCCTTCCCGACGTCGGCCGTCGAGGAGAGCGGCGAGAGCAGCACCAGCCGCGCGCCGCGGCCCCGCAGGGCCATCTCGGCCGCCACCGCGCTGCCCAGCGAGTGGCCGGACAGGATCGTGCGTTCCACCGGCACGCCGAGCGTTTCCCGGAGATAGGTGAGCGCCGTCTCGGCCGCGAGGTAGCACTTCTCCTCGGACGGCGGCCCGAGCGACTTCGTGAGCCCATAGCCCGGGTACTCGACCAGGAGCACGCCGAGGCCGGCGCGCTGCAACTCGACCGCCCAGTCCTCGCCGTCGACCATCTCCTCGCCGTTGCCGTGGAAGAAGATCGCGGTGCGCGAGCCGGGTGGGCCTTCGAAGTGCACCGCGGCGATCTCGCCCGCTGGAGAAGGCAGCCGTAGGACCTTGCCGCGGCCCGGCGCGTGCCCGTTCCCGGGAGGCGCCGGGAAGATGATTCGGACCTGCTGCGTGGAGACGACCACCATCGCGAGGATCCAGCCAAGGGCCACGCTGCCGAGGACGATGAGCACCTTGCGTCCGATCTTCCCTGCGAGACTCGCCGCCACCTTTCGCCTCCCTCGTCCTCCAGCCTCGCGAAGCATCGTATCGTGATGGCTACGACGCGCCCGCGAAAGGATTGCCTCCCATGCTCTCCGTCGCACTGGTCGCCGCACTGCTGGTCAACGCCGCCCCGCCCGCCAAGGAGCCGCCGATGCTTCGCTTCGGGACCGACCTCAGGGCCACTCCGGTCAAGGACGGAGACAAAGGCGAGGATCCCAAGCCCATCCAGGTCGGGGCGCCCAAGGTGAAGGTCGAGGGCAAGCAGGTGGTGGGCGAGCTGGTGGTGGAGAACACCTCGGACAGGGCCGTGAGGATCGTGGTCAACCCGTACGGCGGCGGCTTCCCCTACGGCGGGACCAGCCCCTTCACCCTGGGCTTCGGCGCCGACCCGATGGTGAAGTACGCGGGCGAGCTGTATCCGCCCGAGCCACCCGCGCCGCTGGCCATCGAGTTCCCGGCGAAGGCGAAGGTGCTCTTCACGGCCACGATTCCGCTGCAGAAGTACACCTGGCCCGACGGGCACGAGGGCAAGCTCGCCTGGGGCTTCTACTTCGCGAAGGGCAAGCCGGTGGAGGGCGAGGCGAAGGTCAAGCTGCCGAAGAAGTGAAGGGAATCGCCCGAGATCGGCATAGGGGCTGACGGGGTTCGTCCCCGTCAGTCCCCTGCCACACCACCGGACGTGCGGGTCCGCATCCGGCGGTTCGGTTGGTTGAGGTTCAACAAGATAGCCTCGGCAGGCCCTGCCTGTCGTAGTAGCGAGTG
>DASXVQ010000245.1:0-62936 GCA_036504155.1 Myxococcales bacterium | reverse complement strand
GAGCTGCCGATAGGAAGGCGCGCTACGTCGCCCAGGGCGAGCGCTGGCGCGTCGAACCGCGTTGGACGGCGCCCTGCCGAGGTAACAGCCGTGCCCTGTTACCTGGGCTGTGACCTGCGACCCAAAAACAAAGGGCCCGAGGTTGCCCTCGGGCCCTTCTTGTCCGTCTGTCGGGGCGACTGGATTTGAACCAGCGACCACTTGCACCCCAAGCAAGTGCGCTACCAGGCTGCGCTACGCCCCGGGGACAGCCAATTGCGACGCGGCTTTATGCTTTTACCTGCCGAAGAAGTCAAGCGGTTTCCCGCTCGGCGGCCTACTCGTCGGCCGCGATCTCTTCAGGCGTGCTGGCGATGCCGTTCAGGGCGTTCTTGAGCACCTGGCTCGGCCGGAAAGTCAGCACGCTGCGGGCGGAAATCTCGATCTCCTTGCCCGTCTGCGGGTTGCGGCCGACGCGGGACTTCTTCTCGCGGACGATGAAGTTGCCGAATCCGGAGATCTTGATCTTCTCGCTGCGCTCCAGCGTTTCCTTGATGGTGTCGAACACCATCTCTACGATCTCGGCGCTCTCCTTCTTGGAGAACCCAACCTTCTCGTAGACGCTTTCGATGATGTCAGCCTTGGTCATCGCAAGTCCGCCTTGGGAAAAAGCAAAAGTGAGGTAAGTCATTCAACTCACAATCTTTTCCGTTGTCAAACCTTCCCTCGGCCAGAACCACAGACACCCGGCCGCCAGCAAGGCGAGCAGGCTCAATCCGACCGACGGGGGAGCGCCGAAGAGGCCGGCTCCACGGTCGTCCGCCCGGAAGCAGAGCTCCATCGTCAGCCGCACGGCGCCATAGCCGCCCAACCAAGCGGCGAACGCCCCGCCCTTCCTCACCTTCCCGCCCAGCCGCCAGACCAGCGCCGCCAGCGCCAACTCCGCGAGGGCCTCGTAGAGCTGGACCGGGTGCAGCGGCACTCCTGCCGGGCCCTCGAAGAACGCGGTCGCCGGGAAGCGCACGCCCCACGGCAGGTTCGTCGGCGCGCCCCAGCAGCAGCCGCCCATGAAGCAGCCGATTCGGCCCAGCGCGTGGCCCGCCGCGATGGCCGGCGCGGCGCAGTCCGCGAACTTCGCGATGTCGAGGCGATAGCCGCGCAGGAAGACGAGGACCGCCGCGGTGCCGAGGATTAGCCCGCCGTACCAGACGAGCCCGCCCTGCGTCAGGAACGGCCCGAGGCCCTGGGCGCGAATCCGGTCCAGCGAGACGGCGAGGTAGAGCAGCTTCGCGCCGATGACGCCGAAGGCGATGCCGATGGCCGCCCCGGCGAGCCCGTCGAAGCTCTCCAGGCCGAAGCGCCGCGCGTTGCGCATGCACAGCAGCGTGCCGAGCGCCGCGCCCAGGATGGCGAAGACGCCGAAGCCGGTGAGCCTGAGGGGATGCCCGAGGAAGTCGGCCTCGGCCCAGATCGGCCACATCGCCCGGGAGCGCTACGGGACCTTCTTCTCGGGGCTGTCGCCGGGAGCTGCGCCGGCCTTGGGATCGGCGGGAGCCTCCGGCGGATCCTTGGGCTCGGCGGGAACGGCGGCCGCCGGGTCGTTCTTGGCGGCCTCTTCCTTCGCCCGCTCCTCGAGCGCCCGTTGCATGTCCTGGTTGAACTGCTTGCGGGACTCCTCCATCTGCTTCTGGAACTCCTCGCGCTGCTGGGGAGTCATGTTGCTCATGCGGTCCTGCGAGGTCTTCATCGCCGAGAAGCAGACGGCCTGGCAGGCGCCGATGGCGAGCGCAAAGACGACCCCGATGATGCCGAGGATGAGCCCGCCCATCGCGGTGCCCTGCCCGCCCAGCCCGGTGTAGGCGGCCTTTCGCCCCATCACGGAGAGGACGATGGCCGCCGTGGCGAACAGCAGGCCGACGATGGCCACGACGCCGCCGATGACCGGGATGAGCTCCCCGAAGATCGCCACCACCGAGAGGATGCCGGCGACCAGGCCGAGGATGGCCAGGACGTTGGTGCCCTGCGCCTGCGGCGCGGCCTGCTGAGGGGCCCCGGGCGACGGCGAGGCCGAAGGCGGCGGCTCCTGGGGGATGCTTCCAGGCGGCGGGACCTGCGGCGGAACGGGAGGCGTTCCTGGGATGTCGTTCTCGGCCATGTGCCTAACCTCGCTGGCGATTCCGGAAGCCGCGGATGGTACCTCCAACGACCTCAGGCGCGCAGCGTCGCGGAGAGCTTCTGCTCCAGGGCGCCGACGATACGGCCGTGGGCCTGGTTGATTTCGTCGTCGGTGAGGGTGCGATCGGCCGCGCGGTAGCGGATGGCGTAGGCCAGGCTCTTCTTGCCGCCGGGGATGTTCGTCCCGCGGAAGACGTCGAAGAGCACCGCGTCCTCGACCAGCCCGCCGCCCGCCTCGCGGATGGCCGCCTCGACCGAGGCCGCGGAGGCCGCGTCGTCGAGCACCATCGCCAGGTCGCGCAGGACCGCCGGGAACTTGGGCACGCCCTTGTAGACCGGGACGAGCTTCGCCGCGGCGACGATGGCGTCGAAGCGCAGCTCGAAGACGAGCACGCCACGCGGCAAGTCGAGCTTCCCGGCCACGCTGGGGTGCAGCTCGCCGAGGAAGCCGAGCGAGGCGCCGCCGCTCACCTTGATCTCGCAGGCCGAGCGCGGGTGGAGCAGCGACGGGCCCTTGGCGGGCTCGAAGGAAGCGTCGCGCACGCCGGCCGCCTCGAGGGCGTTCTGCAGCGCGCCCTTGAGGTCGAAGAAGTCGAGCGGCTCGCGCTTGGCGGCCCACTGCAGGCCGACGCGGCTGCCCGCCATCAGCCCGGCGAGGACGCGGGTCTCGTCCGCCGGCTGCTCGCCGTTGGGGTCCTTGGCGGGCCGGTAGGTGTGGCCGATCTCGTAGAGCCGCACGTCCTCGACCTGGCGGTTGAGGCTGTGGCGCAGGTTGCCGAGCAGGCCGGCCAGGCGCGTCGTGGCCATCACCGCCTGGTCCGCGGCGAGCGGGTTCTTGAGGGCGATGGGCTTCTGGTCGGGCGTGAGCGCCTCGAGGTCCTTGGCCGCCACGAACGAGTAGTTGAGGACCTCGTCCAGGCCGCCGGCGGCGAGCGCGATGCGCAGCCGGGTCTCGACGGCCTGGGCGGCAGACTCCGGGAGGATCTCGGTCGCGCCGCGGGGCATCGAGGCGGGGATGGCATCGAAGCCGCGCGAGCGCGCGACCTCTTCGATGCAGTCGGCGGGGCCGTCCACGTCGAGACGCCAGGAGGGAGCGGTGACGTCCGCGCCGTCGGCCTTGGGCTCGAGCCTGAAGCCGAGGCCGGTGAGGATCTTGGAGGTCGTCTCCTGAGGGACCGGGGTGCCGAGCAGCTCGCCGACCTTCGCCCATTTCAGGAAGAACTTCCTGGGCTTGGGCAGCTCGCCGTGCACGTCCACCCTGCCCTTGGCCACCGTGCCGCCGCAGAGGTCGGCGAGGAGCTTGGCCGCGCGGTCCTGGGCAAAGGTCACCATCGCGGGATCGACGCCGCGCTCGAAGCGGTGCGAGGACTCCGAGTGCAGCGCGTGGCGGCTGGCGGTGCGGCGGATGCCGGCCGGCGCGAACGCCGCGCCCTCGAGCAGGATGCGGCTCGTGGCGTTCGAGACCTCGCTCGTCGCCCCGCCCATGACGCCGGCCAGGGCCGAGGGCGCCCGTTCGTCGCAGATGCACAGGTCGTCCGGCGAGAGGGAGCGCTCCTTGGCGTCGAGCGTCTTCATCTTCTCGTTCGGCTGGGCGCGCCGGACGACGATCTGGTGCCCGCCGACCTTGTCGAGGTCGAAGGCATGCAGCGGCTGGCCGCACTCCATCAGCACGAAGTTGGTGACGTCGACGGCGTTGGAGAGCGCGCGGATGCCCACGGCGCGCAGCCGGTTCTGCATCCACGCCGGCGACGGGCCGATCTTGGCGCCCTCGAGGACGCGCGCGGCGTAGCGCGGGCAGCGCTCCAGGTCGTCGATGCGGACCTTCACCAGCGAGTCGGCCGAGTTCGGGCCTTCGGCGATCACCGTGTCCGGCATCTTCAGCGGCTTGCCGGAGAGCGCCGCGACCTCGCGGGCGATGCCCAGGTGCGAGAGGCAGTCGCCGCGGTTGGGCGTGACGTTGACCTCGAAGACGACGTCCTTCAGGCCCAGCGCCTCGGCGATGGGCGTGCCGGTCTCGAGCGCCGGGTCGAGGATGAGCAGGCCCGACGCCTCCTCGGAGATGCCCAGCTCGCGCGAGCTGCAGAGCATGCCGAAGGAATCGATGCCGCGCAGCGCCGCCTTCTCGATCTTGGTGCCGTTGGGCAGCTTGGTGCCGACGGTGGCCACCGGGACCTTGTCGCCGACCTGGTAGTTCTTGGCGCCGCAGACGATCTGCAGCTCGCCCAGCGCCGGGCCGGCGTCGACCTTGGTGAGCGAGAGCTTCTCGGCGTTCGGGTGCTTGTCGCTGGCCAGGATCTGGCCGACGAGCACGCCGTCGAGCCCTTCGCCCAGCCGCTCCACGCCCTCGACCTCGAGGCCGGCCATGGTGAGCATCTTCGCGAGCGCGTCGGCCGAGGCCGGCAGCTCCACGTAATCCGCGAGCCAATTCAGGCTGATCTTCATGAGTTCGTTCCCGCTATCGACTATCGACCGTCGACCATCAACTGCAGTCTCAGAACTGATCCAGGAAGCGCGCGTCGTTCTCGAAGAGCGTGCGCAGGTCGTCGAGCCCGTAGCGCAGCAGCGTCAGCCGCTCCACGCCCATGCCGAAGGCGAAGCCGCTGTACTGCTCGGGGTCGTAGCCGACCGACTTGAAGACGTTGGGGTGGACCATCCCCGAGCCCAGGACCTCGAGCCAGCCGGTCTGCTTGCAGATGCGGCAGCCCTTGCCGCGGCAGAGCACGCAGCTGACGTCGACCTCGGCCGAGGGCTCGGTGAACGGGAAGTAGCTGGGCCGGAAGCGGGTCTTCACGTCCGAGCCGAAGAGCGCCTTGGCGAACGCGTCGAGCGTGCCCTTGAGCTCGGCGAAGGTGACGCCCTTGTCCACGAGCAGGCCTTCGATCTGGTGGAACATCGGGGTGTGGGTCACGTCCGAGTCGCAGCGGTAGACCTTGCCCGGCACGATGATGCGCAGCGGCGGTTTGCGCGCGAGCATCGTGTGCACCTGCACCGGCGAGGTGTGCGTGCGCAGCAGGACGCCGCCGCCGGTGCGGCCGAGGGTGGCCTCGTCGACGTAGAAGGTGTCCTGCATGTCCCGCGCAGGGTGGTCCTGCGGGATGTTCAGGGCCTCGAAGTTGAACTTGTCGAGCTCGATCTCCGGGCCGGAGGCGACCTCGAAGCCGAGCCTGGCGAAGATGGCGCACAGGTCGTCCATCGTCCGGCTCACCGGGTGGCGGCGGCCCAGGTGGGCGCGGCGCCCGGGCTGCGTCACGTCGAGCCGCTCGCCGGCGAGCTCCTTGTCGAGCGCGACCTGCTTGAGCGCGTTGCCGCGCTCCTCCAGGGCCTTCTCCAGCGCGCCCTTGACGGCGTTGGCCTGCTGGCCGAAGCCACGGCGCTGCTCGGGCGGGATCTTGGGGATGCGCTCGAAGAGCCTGGTGACGCCGCCCTTCATGCCCAGGTGGGCGACGCGGGCGGCCTCGACGGCCTTCTCGTCCTGCGCCGCGGCGAGGTCGGCCAGCGCGGCATCGCGCGCGGACTCGATCTCCTTGACCAGCTCCTCGGGAAGCGCCACCGGCGCCTGTTCTGGCTTCTTGGCCATGACTGCTTCGTGCCTCCGGATATACACGCAGGCCGCCCGACGCCGGTGAAGGACGTGCGAGCGGCCTGCGATGAGAAGCGTTCGACTTCTCTTGCCTACTTCGCGGCCGCGACCACGGCGGTAAAGCCCGCGGGGTCGAAGATCGCGATGTCGGACATGATCTTGCGGTCGATGGCCACGTTGTTCTTGGTGAGGCCGGCGATGAGCTTGGAGTAGGTCGTGCCGTTCAGACGCGCAGCGGCGTTGATGCGGACGATCCACAGCTTGCGGAAGTCGCGCCGCTTCTGGCGACGATCCCGGGTGGCGTAGTCGAGCGCGCGCTCGATGGCCTGGTTGGCCTTCTTGTAGCAATTCTTGCGGCGGCCACGGAAGCCTTCGGCAAGATTGAGAATCCTATTTCGACGGCGACGCGCTTTTACGCCCTTCTTGACTCGCATTGCTGCTCCTTCGTGCGCGCCCCACGTGCCCTGTCTTCACAGGGTCTTTCAAGTGACGCGGGCGCTGCTGGGGTTACTGCAACGACTCCGAGACGGCTGCTTCTGGCCGAATCAGGAGGTTCCGTACGGCAGGGTCTCTTTGATCTTCTTCGCATCCCGGTTCTCGAGGTGCGACATGCCACGCAGACGCCGGTTCACCTTGCCGCTCTTGGAGAGCATGGAGTGCCGGGCGTAGGCGCGGCCGAACTTGACCTTGCCGCTCTTCTTGACCTTGAAGCGCTTCGCAGCGCCGCTATTGGTCTTCAGCTTGTAGCCCATCGTCGTTCCTCTTCCTTCGCTGCATTGGGAGCGACCGCCGCTCCCAAGTGTTGGTTAGGTCTTGGGCGCCTCGGGCTGCGCGGCAGGAGCCGGAGCGGCCGGGGCGGGAGGAGCCGCCTGGGTCGCCTCGGCGGGCCGGGGCTGCTGGCCCGCGGGCGAGGCCGGACGCGGGGCCTGGCCGGGGACGGCCGGGGTGGCGGGCTTGGCCTGCCCCTCCGCCGCGGGGGCCGCGGGCGCGGGCGCAGCCACGACCTTGGGCGGCTTGGGCGGCTTCCACTTCGGGTTGAGCGCCAGGATCATGAACATCTGCCGGCCTTCCATGCGCGGCGTCTGCTCCACGATCGCGACGTCCTTGAGGTCCTCGAGCACCTCCACGAGGATCTTCTGGCCGATCTCCTTGTGGGTGATCTCGCGGCCGCGGAACATGATGGTCACGCGGGCCTTGTCGCCCTCCTCCAGGAACCGGCGGATGTTCTTGACCTTGAAGTCGTAGTCGTGGTCCTCGGTCTTGGGCCGGAGCTTGATCTCCTTGAGCCTGACGACCGCCTGCTTCTTCTTGGCCTCACCAGCCTTCTTCTTCGTCTCGTACTTGAACTTGCCGTAGTCCATGATCTTGCAGACTGGCGGCTTGGAGAGCGGGCTGACCTCGACGAGGTCGAGACCTTCCTCGCCGGCGCGAGTGAGCGCGGCCTCGATCGTGAGGATTCCGAGCTGCTCGGCGTTCGGTCCGATCACGCGCACTTCTTTCGCGCGGATACGGCGATTCGTCCTGGCGTCCCTAGCGATAGCCCTACCTCCGGCATGCGTGTCCGTGGACACGCGGTTTCACCCGAATCGGGATTCTGGAACCCCGAATCGGGCTGCTTCCTGGCCCAAAAGGCCGTAGAACATTGCCGATTTCGCGCGTGGTGTCAACCCGGCTGCACGGCGTGCGTCCTGCCGAGGAGCCGATCATCCGCTCGGAGTACGAGCAGCCAGCGCGTCGGCACGGCGCACTGGCTCCAACCGGCCTGTAGCAGTCCGCAATTCCTGAGCCACTGCGGACTCTTGGGTCTCCAGCTCGACCCCTTACGGCTCGTACGGCACCCTGCCCTCCTTGCCGAGCAGCGCCACAAACGTGTCGAAGGCCATGAACTTGAGGTCTTCGCCGCCGAAGCGCCGCGGGGAGACGCCGCCGTCGGCCGCCTCCTTGTCGCCCACCACCACCGTGAAGGGGATCTTCTGCAGCTGGGCGTTGCGGATCTTGGCGCCCAGCTTCTCGTTGCTCAGGTCCACCTCGACGCGGTGGCCGAGCTTCTTGAGCCGGGCCCCGACGTCCTTGGCGTAGGCGTCGTGCTTCTCGGAGACGGTGACCAGCCGCGCCTGCACGGGCGCCAGCCAGGTGGGGAACGCGCCGCCGAAGTGCTCGATGAGGATGGCGCTGAAGCGCTCGAGCGAGCCGTAGATCGCGCGGTGGATGACCACCGGGCGGTGCTTGTCGCTGTTGTCGCTGCCGGTGTAGCGCAGGTCGAAGCGGTCCTCGCCGGGCGCCGCGTAGTCGAGCTGGATGGTGCACAGCTGCCACTTGCGGCCCAGCGAGTCGGTGACGTCGAAGTCGATCTTCGGGCCGTAGAAGGCCCCGTCGCCGGCGTTGAGCTCCCACTTCATCCCAGTGGACTCGAGCGCGCCCTTGAGGGCGCCCTCGGCGCGGTCCCACATCTCGTCGGTGCCGATGCGCGTCTCCGGCCGGGTCGAGAACTTGGCGGCGAACGGGAGGTTGACCGCCCCGTAGACCCGCTTCATCAGCTCGACGATGGAGGAGACCTCGTCCTTGACCTGCTCCTCCATCAGGTAGATGTGCGAGTCGTCCTGCTGGAACTGGCGCACCCGGGTCAGGCCGGAGAGCGTGCCCGAGGCCTCGTTGCGGTGCAGGACGTCGGTCGTGTAGTAGCGGATGGGCAGCTCGCGGTAGCTGCGCTTGGCCATCCGGTAGATGAGGTGGTGCGACGGGCAGTTCATCGGCTTGAGCGACTGGTTGCAGCGCTCGTCGAGGGGCAGCTTCTCGTCGGACTCCTTGTCGACGACCAGGAACATGTTCTCCTTGTACTTGCCCCAGTGGCCGCTGGTCTCCCAGAGCCGCTTGTTGAAGAGCAGCGGCGTCTTCACTTCCTGGTAGCCGTTGGCCAGGACCAGGTTGCGCATCGACTCGGTGAGCGTGTGCAGGAAGGCCGTGCCGTAGGGCAGCCAGAAGGCGGAGCCCGGGGCGTACTCGTGGAAGTGGAACAGGCCGAGCGCGGGGCCCAGCTTGCGGTGGTCGCGCTTCTCGGCCTCCTCCAGGCGCTTGAGGTAGGCCTCCAGCTCCTTCTTGTCGAAGAACGCGGTGCCGTAGATGCGCTGGAGCATCGGGTTCCTGGGGTCGCCGCGCCAGTAGGCGCCGGCCACCGACATCAGCTTGACCACGCCGATCTTCTTGGTGGTCGGGCCGTGGGGCCCCAGGCAGAAGTCGACCCAGTCGCCGTGGCGGTAGAGGGTGAGCGTCTGGGCGCCCTTGGCGACGATGTCCTTGACCAGCTCGACCTTGAACTTCTCGCCCTTGCCCTCGAAGAGCTTGATGGCCTCCTCGGCGGAGACCTCCTCGCGCACGAACGGCAGGTCCTTGGCGATCTCCTCGTTGACGGCCTTCTCGATGGAGGCCAGGTCCTCGGGGGTGAAGGGCTTCTCGCGGAAGAAGTCGTAGTAGAAGCCTTCCTCGATGGACGGGCCGATGGTGACCTGGGTGCCCGGGAAGAGCCTCTGGACGACGCTGGCCATCACGTGGGCGGCGTCGTGGCGGATGACCTCGAGCGCGCCGGGGTTCTTGTTGGTGACGACCTCGAGGCTGACGTCCTTGTCGATGGTCCGCGACAGGTCGACCGGCGCGCCGTCGAGCTTGGCGATGACCGCGGCCTTGGCCAGGCCCGCGCCGATCTGGGTCTTGACGAACTCGTCGACCCGGATGCCCGCCTCGACCTGCTTCTTGGAACCGTCCGGAAGCGTCACGTTCACTTGAGCCATCGCCTGCTCCTCTCGTCGTCGATCAGGGCTTCATGCGCCCCAAAAAAGAAAATCCCCCGAGCCTTGGGGCCCAGGGGATTCATAGGCTGGACTGGGATTGAACCAGCGACCCCTACCGTGTCAAGGTAGTGCTCTACCACTGAGCTACCAGCCTGGATGCGTTCAAAAAAGCGAGCGGGGGTATACCGATCGCGGTCGCTAGCTGTCAAGCGCCAGTTTCAATTCCCTGAGCAGAAACGGTAACCCCGGAGCCGGCCCCGCCCTTCCCCTTCAGGGCCCGGAGACGAGCGGCTCCAGCAGCGCGCGGGCCTTGGGGAGCGCCGTGTCGCTGTCTCCCGAGAGCGCGAGCTCCAGGCTGATCTGAGGCAGGGCCGCCAGGCGGCGTAGGTCGTCCGGGCTCGCCCTCAGGTCCACCGCCACCCGCGCGGGGAGGCCCGACTCGACCAACGCGGCGATCATCGCCTCGGGCACCCGGGCGCCTTCCACGGCCTCCACGACGAGCCGGGCCGGCCGCACGGTCTTGAGCGCGGCGACCAGCGCCGGAGGGTCGTCCGCCCGCAGGCGCACGACTCGCGACACGCGCGAGAGGCCGAGCAGGAGCCCCAGCTCTTCTTGATCGGGCATCCGGCCGCGGACGTCGAGCACGACCTCCGCGTTCTTCAACCCCGCGAGAGACTTGGCGATCTTGGCGTCCAGGCCCGCCGTCAGCTCCAGCCGGAAGGGCTGCGGCCCCAGCTTCGCCAGTTGGGCCGCGAGCGCGGGGTCGAGCGGACCCGAGAGCGGGACCACCAGCCTCGTCCGCGGCAGCTTGCGCAGCGTGTCGACGTGCGCGGAAGCCAGCCCCGAGGGCTGCAGACGGACGGCCGCGGCGTCGCTCTGCTTGAGCACGGCGGCGGCCTCGGGGCGGATCATGTTGGAGCGCAGCGTCAGGCCCAGCCTGGCTCCGGGAAGCCTGGCGACGGCGGCGAGCGCGTCGGAGGCCCAGTCCTCGCTGGCCCAGGCCTCGACGGCCGGGCGCTCGGCGAAGGGCACGGGGGCGGCCGCGACGAGGAGGGCGGCGATCGCGGCGGCGGCGATCACGGGGCCCCCGTCCCCGTCCCCGCGTCCGGCCCGAGGTAGACCTTCGAGCGGCGGTAGCGGAAGAGCACCACCGCGCTGACCACCTTGAGCGCGGCGCTCACCGGCACGGCCAGGAGCACGCCCGCGAAGCCGAAGAGGTTGCCGAAGACGAGGATGGCGATCATCACCAGCACCGCGGACAGGCCGACCTTGCCGCCCACGACCCGCGGCGTGATGTACAGGCCCTCGGCGGTCATCCCCACGGCGAACGTCGCCGCCACCACCGCCAGCTGCCAGGCGCCCTGCCACGAGACCATCAGCGACAGCGCGGCCAGCGCCATGCCCACGCCGGGGCCGACGTAGGGGATCATCGTGCCGAACCCGGCGACGGCGCCGATGACCACCGCGAGGTCGAGGCCGGCCACCGACAGGCCCACGCCGTAGACGCCGGTGAGGATCGCGCCGACGGTCAGCTGCCCGCGGATGAAGCCGCCCAAGACCGCGTTCACCTCGCCGAACCTGCGCGAGACCAGCGCCTCGTAGCGGCGCGGCAGGAGAGTGCGAAACGACTCCACGATGCGGTCGTAGTCGCGCAGCAGGTGGAAGGTGATGACCGGGATGACCAGCATGCCGAACACGAAGACCAGCGCCGAGGCGGTGGAGCTGAGCGCGCCCATGGCGAAGCCGGCGATGCTCGGGAGCACCTTCTCGGCGAGCCCCCCGCTCTGCTGGCTCAAAGACTCGACGGCGCTCTTGACGTCCGCCGGCAGCGGGTGGCCCACCGCGGTCTCGACCCTTGGGATGGCCTTGTGGGCGATGTCGCGGAAGAAGTCCGGCAGCTTGGCGATCTCGTGGCCCAGCGCCGGAACCAGGTAGAGCAGCGCCCCGGCTGCGGCCAGGCCGATGACGAGGAAGATCAGCGCCACCGCCAGGGTCCGCGACAGCCTGCGCTTCTCGAGCGCATCGGCGACCGGGTCGAGCGCGTACGCCCCGGCGAGGCCGACGAGCACGGGCACCGCGGCGGTCGGCAGCCAGTGCAGCACGGCGAAGAGGGCCAACAGCAGCGCGGTCAGGCTGCCCGCCCAGACGACGTCCGCGCGGCGCGCCTCGGCTTCGCTCAGGCCCCCCGGGTTGGGGTCGGCCGTCACCTGCACCGCGGCAATGGCCGGCTTGGCGGCAGGCTCCACGGCCTTCTCCTTGGGCGTTTCGGCAGGGGCCGGCTGGGGCTGGGCTTGGGGCTCGATGATGCGCCTCCGGTCAGGTCAACGACGAACCGGACGGCGCGCCAGGAGGACGAACCGGCCGGCGTACTGGATGGCCGCGACGGTCAGGCATTCGGCGGCCACGCCGGCGGTGGCAAGGACGAAACCGGCGAAGGCTGGAGCGTACGTAATCTGCCCCACCAGGGCAAGGATGACCGCCGCGTTCGTGAAGAAGGTCGCGTACTTGCCGAACCGGCTGGGCGAGACGACGAGGTCGGCGCGAGGCATCGAACGCAGCGCCAGCCCGACCGCCATCACCACCGCGTCTCGGGTGAGGGACAGCCCGAGCAGCCACGATGGGAGGTGGTGGTGGGCCACCAGCGCGGCGAGCGCCGCCAACCCGAGGACCTTGTCGGCGAGCGGATCGAGCAGCGCGCCCACCCGGGTGCGCTGGCCCAGCATGCGGGCGAGCGCCCCGTCGACGACGTCGGTCAGGGCTGCCAGGGCGAACAGCAGCACTGCCACGTGCAGCGCCCCGGCCAGGTAGGCGACCAGGAAGGGCGGGACCAGGGCCAGCCGCAAAGCGGAAACCAGGTTGGGGGCTGCACGAAGCTGCCCCCACACGGTCGTATCCGGCCCGAGGGCTCGCAGCGGGCGCCTCATGCAGATGGCGACCGGGACGGCGAGTGGTCGCCGCATCGGTCGCCATCAGGTTGCTCACGGACGCTTCGGGTGCCCACCCTCCGGCCCGGAGACCGGAGATTCGGAGACTCGGAGACCGCACGGGCTACTTGCTCTCGACGCTGTCGCGCGAGCGGTTCCAGGCAGTCCAGGCGTCCTTGGCTTCATCGGCCTCGGACAGCTTGGTGGGCTCGGTGGGCACTCCGGCAGCGCTCACCTTCACCTGCATCATCGCGCCGACGAGCTTCTCCCACTCGCCCTTGGTGACTTCCTTGGGGCCCGCGACCTGGACCCGCTCGCCCTTCTTGGGTGCCGGAGCGGAGGTCTGAGCCTGGTTGCCGGCCACGGCCACGGTCCCGTCGTAGACCTTGACCGTGACGGCCTTGCTCTTCTCGGCATCCACGCGGAAGACGGTGCCGCGCACGCCGGCGACCGCGCGCTCGGTGGTGACCTCGAAGTTGCGCTCGCTGCCGAACACGCTGGTCACCTTCGACCAGACCTTGCCGAGCAGCAGCGTGCCCTTGAAGCTGCGGCTGGTGTCGGTGAAGGAGGCCTCCTCGAGCTTGAGCTTCGAGGCCGGTCCCAGGCGCACGACGCTCTTGTCGCCCAGGGTGATCTCCAGCTTGCCGTTGGCGCCGGTTTCGACCAGGTCGCCCTGCTCGACCGTGCCCTTCATGGCCAGACTGATGGCCTTGCTCTTGTTGTCGGCCGGAGTCCGGGTGGCGCTGCCTTCGAGGAAGCTCACCTCGCCCGCGGCGGCCATCGACGTCGCCGGCAGCAGCGCGGCGGCCAACAGAGTGCAGATCGTCCCTCTCATCGCGACCTCCCGTTTCTTCCAACCAGCAAGAACCTTCATCCGGACGGCACCAGCTCGACCTTGAGCCTCGTCCGGGCGTTTCCGGCCGCCAGCTCCACCGCGTAGGGCCTGAAGCCGGCCTGCTTCACTTCGATGCGGTGGTCCCCGTCGCCAGCCAGGGGGAGCATCCGCCCTTCCACGTCGGCGCAGCTGCCCTGCAGCACCCCGTCGACCGCCACCTCCGCCTCCGCCGGGCTGCACTGCAGGTCCAGCCCCGGAACGAGGTCCCTGGCCTGGCCCAGCGCCTGCGAATGCTGGGTCAGCAGGCTGTCCATCGGGCCGGGCGCCGTGCGGCAGGACGTGAAGGCCGCCAGCCCGAGGGACGCACACGCGAGGAAGACCGTCCGCACCGCCTTGGCCGTCACTTCCCCAGCGCCAGCTCCAGCGTGTTGTTGGTGGCCTTGGTCACGTTGATGGTCTGGCCCTTGAACACCTTGCCCTGCAGGTCGCTGGCGAGGGTGTCGACCGAGCCGGCGTAGGTGACCTGCATGCTGCCGGAGTTCTTCTCGAAGCGGGCGGAGGCGATGTCCTTGACGCCGCGGACCTGGTTGCGCAGCAGGTCCTTGAAGGCGTTCATGATTCCGAAGTCCTTGACGCCGGTGACGGTGACGGAGACCGCCATGCCGCTGGACTGCTTGCGCCAGGCCTCGAACAGGGCGTTGCGCACGTCCTTGACCGCCTTGATGGACGCCTGGTCGCTGACCTTGGAGGTGGCGTCGGCGCTGCCGATGAGCGAGCGGACGGTGACGTTGTCGGTGACGTCGGCCAGGGCCTCGGCGGAGTCGGTGGAGGTGATGGTGATGGTGGAGCGCGCGGTGGCGATGAAGATCTTGCCGCCCACCTCGCCCTCGGTGACGGTGATGTTGACCTGCCCGTAGACGATGATGTCGGCGCCCACCAGGTTGGCGATCTCGTTGGCTTCCTGGGCGTTGGTGATGGCCTGCAGGCCGGCCTTCTGCTTGAGCTTGCCCTCGGCGATGTTGGGGTCGATGGTGGTGAAGCCGTCCTTGCGCAGCTGGTCGCGCAGGCGCGAGTCGAAGACGCCGTGGCGGACCACCGCCACCGCCTGGGCGCCACCCTTGGAGCCGGCCGTCTCGGTGCTGTTGTCGGTGATGGCGACGAAGACGCGCTTCTGCTTCTTGATGTGCAGCAGCGTCTTGATGGCCGCCGCGTCCTTGTCCATCTCCGCCTGGGTCACCTCGGCGCGGACCTTGACCTTGACCACGCCTTCCTTGGTCTCGGAGTTGATGATCTTGTACTCGCGCACGTAGCCGACGGCATGGGTGGCGATGAAGTCCTGGACGAGGGTGTTGTCCTTGACCTCGCTGTAGCTGGACACGTAGGCGCCCATCGCCTGCTGGACGGCCTCGCGCAGCGCGGCGTCGCGGGCCTTCTCCTTGGCCGCCGGCTCGTCGTCGTTGACGATGGCCGCCTCGCCGGTCGCCTCGATCACCTTGACCTGCGCCGCCGGCTCCGCGGCCTTGGCGGGCTCGGCCGCCCCCGCTCCGCTCGAGACCAGGGCCAGCGCAGCCACGACTGCCATCAGGAGATTCTTCATGACGCACCTGCTCCTTCCGGACGCGGCCGCACCAGGGGCCGCGAGCGTAGAGTTCGTTAGCTGGCTCACTCGGAGACGATGATGACCCGGCCTTCGCCCAGGTACGCGACGTTCCCCTTCGGGTCGCGCAGCTTGTCGGCGTCGGCGTTGGCGATGACCAGGTCGCTCGTCCCCTGGACGCGCAGCGCCTTGATGATCAAGGGCTTGGCCCCGACGCGGGCGCTCTTCTTGGCCTCGTCGAGCGTCTTGAGGTAGCCGGCGATGCCGTTGGTCTTGATGGCCGAAGGCTCGACCACCGTGGAGGAGTAGACCTCCTTGCCGGCTTCGTCGACCAGGCGCGGGGCGAGGGCGGGCTTGGGCTTGAGCTTGGAGGCGTCGATGACCAGGCCGGTGTTGGCGGCCTCGCCGGCGGCGGGGAGCTTGGGGGCCTCGGCGGCCTTGGCGGGCTCGGCCGCCGGGGCGGGCACGACCTCGCCGTAGAGGTCGGCGATGGTCATCTCGACGTCGATCTCGACGCCGCCGTCGCTGAAGTAGCGGGTGTTGACGCGCTTGTAGCCCTTGGCCTCGCCCTCGAGCTTGGCCTTCAGGTCGTCGGAGCCGCCCATGGCGTCGCCGACGGTGCGCTCGGAGGTGATCTGGATTCCCTTGAGGACGGCCAGGATGTTGCGCAGCGCGTCCATCTCGGCCGCCCTCTCGGCGCCGATGCGCGCGGAGGCGACCGAGGGGGCGTTGAGGGACGGGGCGCCCCGCCCGGTGGCCTTGATGGTCTTGGCGGCCCAGTCGACGCCGGGCAGCGCGGGAGGAACCTTGGGGGTGGGGGTCTTCGTCTCGCCCGCGAAGGCGAGCGCAGGGATCAGCGAAAGAACGACCAGCAGCCTCTTCATGATTTCCTCCCAGCCGGCAACATCCACAGTGGCGCCTGGAGCAAACACGAAGGCGCCCGTCGGAGTCAAACGTCGGCCAGAAGCTCGCACCTTTCCGGTCCGCCGTTCTGTGACCCCGCTCACTAAAGCGATTTCCAGGGGTTGGACGCTTTTCGAGCGGGATCCCTTCAACGGACCGGAGGCGCGGAAACTCCGACTACGCGTGCGCGGGGCCGCGCGCGACGTACCGCTCGATGAGGCGGCGGTGGTAGTCGGTGATCAGCGTGAAGCGAACGCCGTTGCCGGGCACCTTGCCGCGGCGGGCGTCGCGGACGATCTCGCCCTCGGCGTAGATGACTTCCTTGCTGCCCGGGAGCTGGAACTGCACGCCGACCCGCGCCTCGTCCGCCGACGGCTCGAGCAGCTGAGCCAGGTAGATGCCGTCGGGGCTGATGTCCTTGGCCCGGGCCATGAACGGCACTCCGTTGATGAACTTGTTGAGGTAGACGTTGAGGGGAACGCGGCGGTTGATTCGCTTCTCCGTCGTCATGGCTCTCTCCTGTGTGGAACAGGGTTGTTCGAGTTCGTTGTGCCCTGTAGCGACAGGTTACGGCCACTCGACTGCAACGCAAGAAAACCGCCCGCCGCACGCTCGCCGGCTCACTGCCCGGCCTTGGCGCCGCCGTAGACGGTGCGCACCGGGCCGTACTCGGACAGGTCGCCGATGCGCTCGGGGTCGCCCACCACGACGATCTCCAGGGCGCCCGGGTCGAGCACCTCCCGGGCCACGGCGGCGACCTGCTCGGCGGTGACCGCGGTGAGGCGGGCGCGGAAGGTCTTGAAGTAGTCCGCGGGGTAGCCCTGCTGGTCGGCCTGGGCGCGCAGGTAGGCGGCCAGGGGCGCGGTGTCGAAGCGGAAGGCGTAGGCGTTGATGGCGGCCTCGCGCGCCAAGGCGACCTCGGCCTCGGTCGGGGGCTTGGCGCCGCGGATGCCCTCCATCTCCTCGATGCAGCGGGCGATGACCTCGCGCGCGTTCTCGGGCTTGGTGTCGGCGGCGAGGACCACCAGCCCCCGGACCGGGCCCGGCCCGATGCTCGATTCGACGGTATAGGCCAGGCCGCGCTTGTCGCGGATCTCGGAGTACAGCCGGGAGGAGCCCTCCCCGCCCCCGAGCACGGCGTCGAGGAGGCGGACGGCGTAGTCGCGCGGATCGTGCCGGGCCGGCCCCAGGTGCCCCAGGCGGATCTTCGCCTGCGCGCCGCTGGTCGGCACGATGACCACCTCGCGGGCCTTCTTCGGCGGAGCCTGGGGCAGCTTGCGCGCGAGCGGCGTCCCGGCGGGCCAGTCGGCGACCTGCTGGGCGATCTTCTGGAGCGCGAGGTCGGGCTCGATGTCGCCGGTCACGACCAGGCGGATCGCGCCGGGGACCACGGCCCTGCGGTGCAGCTCGACCAGGTCGTCGCGGGTGATGGCGGCCAGGGTCTCCAGCGTCGGCTCGCGGGCGAAGGGGTTGGCGACGCCCCACAGCGCCTGCACGAACGACACCTGCGCCACGTGCCCGGCGTCGTCCTGCCGGCGCGCCACCGCGTCCCGGCCCTGGTCGAGCACCCGGGCCAGCGCGGCCGGCTCGAACCGCGGCCGGCGCAGCAGGTCGACGAAGAGCGCGAGCGCCTTGTCGAAGTCGGCGGTCCGGGACTCCATGGCGAAGTCCGCGCTCTCGTCGCCCGCGTCCGCCCCCACCAGCGCCGCCATGTCCTCGAGCACCCGGTCCACCTCTTCGGCGGACCGCGTCCCTGCCCCACCGGTCTGCAGCGTCGTCCAGGTCACCTGCGTCAGCCCCACCTTCTCGGGCGGGTCGTCCAGGTTGCCCAGCGAGACCAGCGCGTGGAACTGCACCAGCGGCACCGTCCTGTCCGGCACCAGGTAGACCGTCATGCCGTTGGGCAGCTTCTCGACGCGCGGCTCCGGCGGCTCGAACTTGAGCGGCTCGATGCGCAGGCTGCCCGGGTCCTTCTGCAGCGCGCCCGGCAGCTCGAAGAACGAGGTCGGCGTGCCCTTCCCCGCGCCCCGCTCGGCAGAGAGCGCGGCACAGCCTGCGGCCGAGAACGAGAAGAGGGAGAGCAAGAGCAGGATCGCCAGGAAGGACGGTCTCATGGCGCCACCTCGGCGGCGGGCAGCGACGGCCGGGTCAGCCGCAGCACGGTGCGGTTCTCGGGCACCAGGTACTTGCGGGCGGCGGCGCGCACGTCCTCCGCGGTGATCGACGCCACCGTCTTGCGATGGTCGGCGAGGTAGCGCCAGTCCCCGGCGACCGCCTCGAAGAAGCTCAGGCTCTCGGCCAGTCCCTGGTTGGTCGCCAGCTGCCGCGAGAAGTCCGCGTCCAGCTTGGTGTGCACGCGCGCCAGCTCGGCGGGGGTCATCAGGTCCTCGCGAAGCTTGTCGAGCTCCTCGAACAGCGCCTTCTCCACCACGTCCAGCGGCTTGTCCGCCAGCGGCGTGACCAGGATGACGAAGAGGTGCGGCAGCCTGGCGCCGGGCATCATCGCCGCGGTCACGTCCGAGCAGAGGCCCTGGTCGGTCACCAGCGCCTTGTACAGCCGCGAGGTGCGGCCCTCGGTCGTGAGCAGCTGGAGGATGTCGAAGATGTAGTCGTCGCGGGTGGGCAGCGTCGGCTTGAGGAAGGCCACCGCCAGCTGCGAGGCGGCGTCGAAGTAGACGGTGGAGCGGCGCTCGCTGCGGCGCGGCGCCTCCGAGGCCGGCAGGGGCGGCGGCGGCGGACGCGCGGGCACCGCCCCGAAGGTCCGGTCGAGCAGCGCCTTGGTCGCCTCGAGGTCGATGTCGCCGACGATGGCCCCCACCGCGTTCGCCGGCGCGTAGTGCGCCCGGTGGAACTCCAGCGCGTCGCGCATCGAGAGGGACTCGAGGTCCTCCGGGTAGCCCACCACCGGCCAGCGGTAGGGGCTCGTGGTGAAGGCCACGGTCGACAGCTCCTCCAGGAGCATGCCGATCGGCTCGTTCTCCACCCGCTCGCGCCGCTCCTCCATCACCACCGAGCGCTCGGCGTAGAAGTCGCGGGGCACCGGCGCGGCCAGGCGCGAAGCCTCCAGGAGCGCCCACAGCTCGAGTCGGTTGGCCGGCAGCGAGACGTAGTAGCTCGTCAGGTCCTTGTCGGTCTCGGCGTTCAAGTTCGAGGCGCCGTTGCGCGTCAGCAGCTCGGTCAGCGCGTTGCCGTGCTCGAGCGCCCTGGCCTTCTCCGACAGATCGCTGATGCGCGCCTTGAGGTCCCGGGTCTTCTCCTCCACCAGCCCGGGCTGGGCCAGCTCGTCCCCGGCCCGGGCGATCTCCAGCAGCAGCGCCTGCTCCTTGGGCCAGTCGCGCGAGCCGACCACCGAGGTCCCCTTGAAGGCCAGGTGCTCGAACAGGTGGGCGAGGCCGGTCTTGCCGCGCTGCTCGTCGGCCCCGCCGGCCTTGACGCGCACGTAGGCGGTGAAGACCGGCGCGGTGCCTCGGCGCACCAGCAGGAACTTCATCCCGTTGGCGAGGTTGTGCTCGACCACCATCTTGCGCAGGTCGGTCTCGGCCAGCGCCGGCCGCCAGGTGAAGAGGGCCAAGACCGCCGCCAACAGCGCAGCCAGATGTGCTTTCACGGGTCCTCCGGGCAGGGGCGATGCGAAGGGAAGGAAGGGGCTTCCTAGGCCCGGGCCGGGCCCGGCGGCAAGCCCGTCGGCGCCGAGGCGCAGCCGTTCGTCGCTCAGCGGGCGGGAGCCGCCTTGCGCCGCCGGGCGGCCAGCATCGCCTCGAAGGAGCGCCCGACCTTCTGCGCCAGGATGAGCAGCTCGCCCACGTCGGGCGGAGTGAACTGCCCGGGACCCTGGTCGACGTAGAGGACGTTGACCACCCGGCCGGTCGCCAGCAGAGGCATCAGCAGCGCGGTCCGCGGCTCGCCCTCCCCCAGCGCCTTGAGGAAGGTCACGGTGGCCAGGTCGCGGCGCATCGGGCCCAGGAAGTGGCTGCGGCTGTCGCGGACCAGCTTGAAGGTCGACGGATTCTTCAGCGACAGCGCCACCTTGCGGGCCGCATCCGGAGCGAGCGCCTGCCCTGCCCCCAGCCAGCCGATGGCGGTGTCGCGCTGGATGTTGAGCAGCATGGCGCGCCGGAACTTGCCGGCGGCGAAGCGCAGCACGATGCGGGCGATGTCCTCGCGATCGGTGATCGTCTGCAGCGCCTTCTGGGCCTCGGCGAAGCCGATGGGCGTCGGGTCCACCGGCGCCGGCCCGCGGCGGTCGCGCTTGCGCCGCTCGGCGGCTCCGGAGGGCGGGCCGACCGGAGGCTCGGTCCGGCGCTCGGCGTGGCGGTCGTCGAAGACCGGCGGCGGCAGGCTCGCGCGCGGCTGGGCCACCGGGACGGGCGGGCCCTGCACCGGCGGCGCGACGGGGACGGGGATGGGGATGGGCGCGCGCACCGGGGCGCGCAGCTGCTGCGGGTTCCAGGCGTTGTCCGCCTCGGCGGGCGCCGGCGGCTGCTGCGGGGCGGGCTCCGGCGGCAGCGGCTCGCCCTGGATGACGTCCTCGACGATCAGCGCCTCTTCGAGCTCCTCCGGGCCGCTCGCCGCCGACTTGCCGCTCATGGCGTCGGCGTAGACCGAGGCGAACTCGTCCTCGCTCATCAGGTCGATCTCTTCGCGCTTCAGCTCCGCGGCCTGGGCTCCCTCGCGCTTTTTGCGGATGGCGGCGAGGTCGACCTCGCGGACCGGGCGGAAGGCCTTGCAGTGGCGGCGCAGCAGCTGCGCCATGCGGAACTCGCAGACCACCACCGGCATGACCCGCAAGCCGGTGGAGACGGCGATCTGGTCGCGCGCCTCGATGTCGTCCGGGTCCAGCACCAGCAGGTACAGCTTGTGGCCGTCGAGGCGCGCCGGGAGGACGTCCTTGTCGTCGCAGACGTTGGGGTGGACCAGCGGGAGCGCCTCGGCGGCCGGGACGATCTCGCCGAAGGCGCAGACCACGCGGTGCTGGGCGCCCAGGGCGCGGGCCAGCTGCTCCTCGGTGACGTGGCCGAGCTCGACCAGGTTGGTGCCGATGCGCCCGCCGTGCAGCACCTGCGCCTCGAGCGCCTCGTCGAGCTGGTCCTGCTTCAACACCCCGGACTGCATGAGGATCTCGCCGATCAGCATGGCGCCATGCTACACCGGCTCACCCCACCCGGGCTCCATTGGATCGACGCGGCCGGTTGCGGCTATCCTCCTCACCGCAAGACGGAAAGCCCAATGCGCACCCTGCTGATCGTCGACGACAACGTGGAGCTGGCCAGCCTGCTTGCCGTGGTGGCCGAGGTCCATGGATTCGCGCCCCGCGTGGCCCACAGCGGGCTCCAGGCGCTCGAGCAGATGGACAAGGAAGCGCCCGAGGCGGCGCTGGTCGACCTGCACCTGCCGGACATCGCCGGGCAGGACCTGCTCAAGGCCCTCAACGCCCGCGGGGTGGTCACCTTCGCCATGAGCGGGGTCTTCAAGGGCGAGCAGTTCGCCAGGGCCGCGGTGGAGACCTACGGCGCCAAGGCCTACTTCGAGAAGCCCTTCGCCGCCCGCGACGCGATGGTGAAGATGGTGGGGTTCGTCAACGCGGCGCTCGACGGGCCCCCGCCGCGCGACTCCAGGCCCTCCTCGCCGCCCAGGCCCAGGTTCGCCGCGACGCTGCCCACCGTCGACGCGCTCATCGCCAGGGCCCAGGCCGAAATCGCCGCGCAGGCCGTGGCCCGGGCCAACCCGCCGGGCCCGGCTTCGCCGGCGCCGTCCGCCTCCTCCGAAGGCGAAGTCCCCTCCGTCGAGGACCTGATCGACCAGAAGGCAAGCGCTCCCGCCGCTGCCCCGGCGGACGACGACGAGTCGCTCGATCTGGGAGAGGACGACGAGGCGAAGCCCGCCAAGCCGGCGAGCGTCCCGTCGCTCGATGCCATGGAGCAAGCCGAGACGACCGGCATCTTCGCCTCGGGCCCGGGCGGCGGCGCCAAGCCGGGCGAGACGGAGATCACCGTCGAGCCCATCCGCGGCGACCCCGGCGAGGGCGCCACGCCGCCCGCCCCGGAGAGGGACGAGCCGGAATCGGCGGAAGAGCAGGCCGCCGCCCCCGCCCCTGCGTCGGCGCCTCCCCCGCCGCCCGCCGATGCCGACGAGGAGCCGGAATCCCCGCCGGCCGAGGCCGAGTCGGAGGTGCCCGCGCCCGCGGCGCTGCCCGAGCAGGAGGCCGCCGCCCCCGAGCCGCAGCCGCAACCCGAGGCAGAGCGGCGCCAGCAGACCTGGGCGCCGCCACCCGAGTCGCTGCGCCGCCCCGAGGTCTCCCAGGACACGCCACTGCCGCTGCACCCCGGGACGCTGGCGGCCCTGCTGGCGCGCTTCGCCGCCCGGCGTGCCACCGGCGAGCTGCGCATCAAGCGCGGCGAGGTCCTCAAGGTCATCGGCTTGAAGGACGGGGAGATCGTCTTCGCCGCCTCCAACCTCTCGAACGAGCGGCTGCCGCGCTGGGCGCTGCGCACCGGCAAGCTGCCGGCCAACCGCGTCCAGGAGCTGCAGTCCCAGCTCAAGAAGGGCGCGCGGACCTGCGACGTCCTGGTCGGCATGGGCCTCGTGACGCAGGACGAGCGCATCAAGCTCGTCGCCGGGCTGGTGCGCGAGATCGTCTGGACGCTGCTCGACGCCGAGGGCGGCGAGGCGGTCTTCGTCACCCGCGCCCCGCCTCGCAAGGGCCTGCTGCCCTTGGCGCTCGACCCGATCGCCGTGGTGCTGCGCGGCTACCGCCAGGTCTTCTCCCTGGTGCGCCTGCGGGAGCTCGTCGACCCCGACAAGCGCTTCGTCCACAGCCAGGACACGACCTGGACGCCCGAGGAGCTGGGCCTGGGGACCCAGGAGTCCACGCTCTTCGCCGCCGCCGACGGGTCCAAGACCCTCGACGACCTGCTCCTGCTGAGCGAGCTGGAGGAGCGCGAGGCCCTGGTCGCCCTGGTCGCGCTCACGCACCTGGGGCTGCTCGAAGCGCGGCCCCCGCCCCGCCGGCGCATCGTGCTGGGCTGAACCCCTCGACGACGAGCCCGGGGTGTCGCCTTCGCCTGGTCGGTGATCTCGCTAACGCTCTTCCAGCGCCGCCAGCGCGTAGCGCGCGGCGCGGGCGAGCATGGCCGGGTCGGCGGGCAGATCGGGGATGAAGCCCAGGAGCGGGGCCTCCTTGGCTCCCTTGGTCGCCTCGACGGCGTTGCGGTAGGCGCGCCGGGCGGCCTGCATGTCGCCCAGCCGCTCGGCGAGGCGGCCCGACCAGTAGTGGGCCAGCGCCAGGTTCGGGGCCAGGAAGATGGCCCGGCTCACCTCGCGCACCGCCTCCTCGACCCCGCGGTCGCCCTGCTCGGAGCAGGCGATGCCCAGGAAGAGGTGGGCCTCGGCGCACAAGGGCTCGATCTCCAGGGCGCGCCGGTAGTCGGCCTGGGCGCTCTGCAGGTCGCGCACCACCAGCATCAGGTTCCCGTGCGTGAGCAGCAGCGCCAGGTTGTCGGGAGACTTGGTCAGCTCCTTCTCGAGCCGCTTGGCGGCGTCCTGGAAGCGGCCCTGCTCCATCAGCTCGCTGGCGTCCTCGAGGGGCTCGTGCGGCGCGGGCGGGGACGGCGGCGCGGCGGTGCGCGCGACCTGCCGCGGCGTCACCCGCGGCCCGTGCCGGGGGGTCAGCCGCGCCGCCGCCGACCGCGTGGGCGGCTTGGGCGCCGGCTCGCTGGCCTCCTTCGCCGGCGAGGCCTTGCGCGGGGGCTCCGCGGGGGCCTGCGCCCTGGGCCGGCGGTAGAGGAAGGCGCCCAGGACCTCGGTGAGCTCGAAGTCGATGTTCACCCGGAAGAGCGACTCCGAGTACCCCAGGGCCAAGAAGCCGCCCTCGGCCAGCGAGTCGTGGAAGCGCTGCAGCACCCGCACCATGCCCTCGCGCTCGAAGTAGATGAGCACGTTGCGGCACAGGATGAGGTCCCAGGGCGGCCCGTCCTTGGGCGTCGGGTAGTGCCCGTGCCCCGCCAGGTTGTGGGGCTGGAAGCGCACCCGCGAGCGCAGCTCCGGCCGGGCCAGGTAGAAGGCGCCGTCCTTGGCGAAGTGGCGCCCGAGCGCCAGGTCCGGGACCCCGCCCATCCGGTGCGGCGCGAAGCGCCCCGCCGCCGCCACCTCGACCGCCTGGGGGTTGACGTCGGTGGCCAGGATGTCCGCGCCGTCCAGCTCGACGTCGAGGTCGGCGAGCACCATCGCCAGCGAGTACGGCTCCTCGCCGGTGGCGCAGCCGGCCGACCAGATGCGCAGCCGGCGCATCTCGCGCCGCGCCTGCTTGAGCAGCTCGGGGATGACCTTGCGCAGCGCCTTGAACTGGCTGGCGTCGCGGAAGAACTCGGTCTTGCCCACCGTGACCAGGGGCATCAGCGCCCGCAGCTCCTCGTCGCCGCCTTCCTTCTCCAGCAGGTCGACGTAGCGCTCGGGGTCGGGCTCGCCCAGCGCCGACATGCGCGCCATCAGCGCCAGCTTCAGGCCCGCCCCGGTCTCCGAGGCCGGCCGCATGCCGATGCGCAGGAGCAGGAGCCTGCCCAGCTTCGCCACGGCCTGGTCGATGTCGCGAGCGCTCACCGGCCCGCCCCCGCGGCGGCCGCCATCTCGCGCACCACTCCGACCAGCACCGAGGCCATCTCGTCGATGCTCACCACCCGCTCCACCGCCCCGGCCTCGACTGCCGCGCGGGGCATGCCGTAGACCGTGGAGGTGGCTTCGTCCTGGGCCAGCGTGCGGCCCCCGGCGTTGCGGATGGCGAGCAGCCCGTCGGCGCCGTCGCGCCCCATGCCGGTGAGCACCACCCCCACCGTGCGCGGGCCGCACTGCTCGGCCAGCGAGGTGAACAGCCGGGTGGCGGAGGGGCGGAAGCCCTCCAGCGCCGGCGAGTCGTCGAGCACCACCTTGTCGCCCTCGTCGATGGTCAGGTGCACGCCGGAGGGGGCGACGAAGACGGTGCCGGGCACCAGCGGGTCGCCGTCGACCGGCTCGCGGACGCAGAAGCCGCTCTCCGAGGCGAGCCAGCCGGTCAGCCCGTCGACGAAGCCCTCGGAGATGTGCTGGACCAGGCAGACCGGGGCGGGCAGGTCGCGCGGCAGGCCCTTGAGGAGGATGGCCAGGGCGCGCGGGCCGCCCAGCGAGGCGGCGATGCCGACCACCGGCGGGCCGGCGAGGGTCGCCCGCTCGCGCTTCTTGTGGCGCCGGCCGCGCACGTGCTGGATGACCCGAACGCCGGAGAGCAGCTTGAGCCGGTGCATCAGCTCGCGGGCGAAGCCCTCGCGGCCGGCTGCGGGCCGGGGCATCACGTCGAGCGCGCCCATGGCCAGGGCCCGGAAGGCCTCCTTGCCGCCCACCGCCCCGGCGAGCATCAGGATGGGCGTGGGCCGGAAGGCCATGATGTCCTGCACCGCGGTGTAGCCCTCCTCGGCCGGCAGGGCCGAGTCGACCACCGCCACGTCGGGCTGCAGGTCCTGGCAGCGCCGGGTGGCCTCGGCGGCGGACTTGACCACGCCGGCCACGACGAAGCCCGCCGTGTTGCGCAGGGCTTCGCTCAGCTGCACGCGAAGCTGGGGGTCGACCGTGACCAACAACACCTTGAGGGCGGCGCGGGAGCTGGGCATCGAGGCCCCACTCTACCTGCTGGCCAACGATCAGGACAGCCGGGCGAAGGTCTGCGCCAGCGTCTCGGAGGACAGTTCCCCCTTGACGAGGTAGGCGTCGGCGCCGGCGTCGAGGCCGCGGCGGCGGTCCTCGGGCGAGGCCAGCGAGGTGAGGATGACCACCGGGATCTTCGTGGTCGCCGGGTCGGCCTTGAGCCTTCGGGTCAGCTCGATGCCGTCCATGCGCGGCATCTGCACGTCGCAGAGCACCAGGTCGTAGGCCTGCCCGGCGATCCTCTCGAGGCCGTCCTGGCCGTCCACCGCCTCGTCCACGGCGTGGCCCAGCGCGCGCACCAGCGCGGTCTCGGTGGCCCGCGCGATGGGCGAGTCCTCGACCAGCAGCACCCGCAGCTTGCGGTCCTGCACCCGGGCCACCGCGCCCTGGCCGCCGGACCTTCGGATCTCGGCGAGGACGTCGGGCACGTGGAGCAGCACCGCCACGCTGCCGTCCTCGAGCGCCGCGGCGCCGGCGAGGAAGGGGGCGCCCTTGAGGAAGTCGCCGCCGCAGGGCTTGACCGCCACCTCGCGCTCGCCGACGAAGCCGTCGACCACGAAGGCCGCCCGGTCCTCGCCGTGCTGCACGAAGACGCACAGGGGCGCCTCGGGGACCGGGCCGCTCTTGAGCTTGAGCAGCGCCGCCAGCTCGACCAGGGCCACCGGCCGGCCGCGGAACTCGACGGCGTCGCGGCCGGCGACCACCGTCTTCTCCTGCGGCCGCACCCGCCCGACCGCCTGCACGTCCACCGCGGGGATGCCGAAGGCGTCGGCGCCCAGGCGGACCAGCAGCACCCGCATCAGCGCCAGGGACTGCGGCAGGCGCAGCGACATGCGGGTCCACTTGCCGGGGACGCTGGTGACCGCGACCGAGCCGCCCAGGGCCTCGACCTTCTTCTTCACCACCGCCATGCCCACGCCGCGGCCGGACAGCTCGGTGACCTCGTCGCGGGTGGAGAAGCCGGGCAGGAAGATGAGGTCGATGGCCTCGCGGTCGCTGAGGGCGGCGGCCTGCGGGGCGGTGAGCACCCGGCGGGCGACGCTGACCTCGCGCAGCCGCTGGGCGTCGATGCCGCGGCCGTCGTCCTCGACGTCCAGGGCGAGCATGCCGCCGTCGGCGCGGACCCGCACCGCGATGCGGCCGGCGCGCGGCTTGCCGTCCTTCTCGCGCGCCTCGGGGGACTCGATGCCGTGGTCCACCGAGTTGCGCAGCAGGTGCACCATCGCGTCGCGCACCTCGCCGAGCACGCCGCGGTCGACGCCCACCTCGGCGTTGTCGACGTTGAGCTCCACCTCCTTGCCCTGCTGGCGGGCGACGTCGCGCACCGCGCGGGGGAAGGCGGCGAAGACGGTGGAGAGCGGCACCAGGCGGGCCTCGGCCACCTGCTCGGCCAGGCGCTCGAGGTAGCCGTTGAGCGCGTTGGTGCCGTCGGCGTTCTGGCGCACGAAGCGGAAGGTGTCGTCGCGCAGCAGGTGCAGGTCCGACTCGAGCCGGGTCAGCGCGGCGATCTCGGCGGGGACCTTCCCGGCCACCCGGTCCACGAAGGCCAGGAAGCGGTCGCCCATGCGGTTGACCCGCTGGATGAGCCCGGCCAGCTCCCCGGCGCGCAGGTTGGCGCGCGCACCCTCCACGAGCAGGTCGCCCGCCAGCGCGCCCAGGAGGTCGAGCGCGTCCACCGCGACGCGGATGGAGCGGCCTGCGTCGCGCGCCCCGCCGTCCGAGACGGGCTTCTCCTCGGGAGGCTTGGCGTCGGCAGGCTTGGGCTTGTCGGCCCCGGGCTTGGCGGGTTCGGCGACACCGGCCTTCGCCGCGGGAGCGGCGGCGGGGGCGAACCTGGAAGGCGCAGGAGCGGGGGCCGGTGCGGGGACGGCTGCCGGGCTCGCCCCGGGGGTCTTCCCGGCGGCGGTCAGCAGCGCGGTGACCAGCGTCGAGGTGGGCTCGTTGGGCTGCTCGGCGGCGGGCAGGTCGTCGCACAGCGTGCTGACGAGGTCGCCGGCCTGCAGCAAGAGGTCGGTGGCGGTGCCCAGGGTGGCGCGCCCGTCGCGGGCGGCCTTGAGCAGGTCCTCGGCGGCGTGGGCCAGCTCGCCGATGCGCGGCAGGCCCAGCATGCGGGCCTCGCCCTTCATCGTGTGCAGCTCGCGGGCGACGTCGTCGGCGGGCCCCTCGGCCTTGGGGTCCTTCTCCAGCGCGAGCAAGGCGAGGCCAATCTTCTCCAAGCGATCCGCGGTGACGTCGCGGAACTTGGAGAGCAGCGACTTGCGCAGGGCCTCGGTGTCCAAGGAGCGCTACTCCACGTGGAAGCGCTTGATGAGCTCGGCCAGCCGGGACGCCAGCTGGGTGAGCTCGGTGGAGGCGCCGGTGGCCTGCTTGGAGGCCTGGGTGGTCTGGCGGGTGACCTCCTCGATCTCGCCCATGGAGGCCACCACCTGCTCGGTGGCGGTGCGCTGCTGCTGGGTGGCCAGGTTGATGACGCGGGCGGCGTCGCTGGTCTCCTGCACGCCGGAGAGGATGCCCTCGACGCTGCCGGAGGCGACCGAGCCGAGCCGCTCGCCCTCCTCGGTGGCCTTGCGGCTGGCGTCGGCGGCGGTGGCCGCGGCCTGGGTGGCCTCGCGGATCTCGGCGATGAGGTTCTTGATCTCCTTGGTCGAGTCCATGACGTTCTCGGCCAGGCGGCGCATCTCGGCGGCGACGATGGAGAAGCCGCGGCCGGCCTCGCCGGCGCGGCTGCCCTCCAGCGCGGCGTTGAGGGCCAAGAGGTCCGAGCGGTCGGCGATCTCGTCGATGACGTCGACCACGGTGCCGATGCGCTCGACGCGCTTGGACAGCTTGGCGATGGACTCGACCACCGCCATGCCGTCGGAGCGGATCTGCTGCATGGCGACCACGAACTCGCTGATGGCGTCCTTGCCGCTGCGGGCGGCGCCGAGGGTCTCCTCGGCGACGCGGGCCACGGCGCCGGCGTTCTCGGCGATCTGCGCGGAGGCGTGCTTGAGCTCCTCCATGGTGGCGGTGGTCTCGTGGATCGCCGCGGCCTGCTCGGTGGAGGCGGACTCGTGCTGGGTGGAGGCAGCCAGCACCTCGTGCGCCGAGGACGACAGGCGCAGCGCGGCCTCGCTCATCTCCTTGACGAAGGTCTTCAGGGTCCCGACGACGCGGCCGATGCCTTCGACCAGCGGGCGCAGCGCGGGGTTGTCCGGCGCGGCGGCCTCCCAGCCGGCGAGGTTGCCGCTCTCGACCAGCTGGACCAGCGAGACGATGGCGTGGTCGATGCTGTTGGCCAGGGACTCCTCGCGCCGGCGCGACGCCGCCAGGCGGGTCTCGGTGTTCTCCAGCATCGCGTTGAGCAGCTCGGCGGCCTGCGCCAGCTCGGGCTGGTTCTGGTAGCGGCGCGGGTCGACGCGGCCGGACAGGTTGCCCTTGGCGGCGGCGGCGAGCACGTCGTTGAGCGCTCCGGCCGGAGCCAGCGGGGCGTCGCCGTTGCTGGTCTTGGCGGCGCGGCCCTTCTTGGGCTTGGCGGCGGCGGGCTTGGTCTCGTTGGCGTTTTCCATGAGGCCCCCTAAGGGCTTTTCAGCAGAGGGAGACAGATTCCTTTACCAGAGCCTGCAAGTCGAGCAACAGCACGATCTCTTCGGGCAGGAGCCAGGCCCCGACCACCGCCGGGCTGGCCAGCGTCTGCGCGAACGGAGGCAAGGGCCGCAGGGACTCCGCGGCGACCCGCTGGAAGCCGAGCAGCCGGTCGATGGGCACCCGGACCTCCCCTTCCCCGCCGCGGACGACCAGCGCGCGGGCCGACATCTCGCCGGCCTGCGCGTCGCGGTCGACGCGCACCACGTCCCAGGGGTCGGCGGCCCACTTGCGGCCGCCCACCTCGAACAGGATGAGGTCCACGTCTCGCGCGGGCACGGGGCGGCTACCTCCGGGCGCTCGCCCGCTCGCGGGCGGTGGCCAGGGCGCGGCGAAGGTCGAGCAGGTGGATGGTCTCGGGGACGGTGGCCACCCCGGAGATGAACTCCTTGTCCTCGGTGCCCAGCGGCGGCGGCTGGACCGAGGCGCTGGGCAGCTTGACCAGGCCCAGCACCTCGTCGGCGAGCAGCCCGACGATCATCCCCTCGCTGCGGGCGACGGCCAGCCGCGAGCGCTCGCGCACCTGCGTCTCGCCCCGGCCCAGCAGGCGCGCCAGGTCGACGATGGCCACCACGTCGCCGCGGTGCGAGGCCACGCCGACCAGGAAGGGAGGCGCGCCCGGCAGCGGGGTGATGGGCGGGGTGCGCACCACTTCCTGGACCAGGCCGGCCTCGACGGCGAAGGCGGTGCCGGCGATCTCGATGCGGAACAGCTCGATCTCCGCGACCTTGTGGTTGGTCGCGCCGGCGACCTTGGCCTGGGCGAGCGCCTCCATCAGCGGGTTGGGCGCGGCGGTCGGGTTGGGGGTGGTGGTCGGTTCCGCCAAGGGGCGCCTCCGAATCTCGGGAGCCATTGGCTTACCGCGAAACGGCCCCCGGCCGCCATGGGGTCGACCCCTGGCGCCCGGTCTGCTACATAAAAAGCATGGCCGCCCGGATCCTGGTGATCGACGACAGCCCCATCTCCCGCGAACTCCTGCAGGCCGGGCTCACCGACGCCGGCTGGAGCCCGACGGTCGTGGCCGACGTCGCCGGCCTGTGCGCCGCGCTCGACGCCGGCACCTTCGACGGGTGCGTGGTCGACCTGGAGATGCCCGAGGCCTTCGGCGACGACGTGGTGGAGTTCTTGCGCAACAAGCGCGGCGTCGACAAGCCCATCGTCCTCTACTCCGACTACGACCCGGTCGAGCTGGCCAGGCGCGCCAAGGCGGCCCGGGCCGACGCCTGGGTGAACAAGTCGGAGGGCATCGGCAAGCTCCTCGCGGTGATGAAGTCGCTCATCGAGAGGACGGGCGAGAAGGTGCCCGAGCCGCCCGCCGCTGCCCAGGTCGCCGCCGCCAAGCCGGCCGAGAAGGCGCCCGACGCCCTGGCCGATGCCGCCAAGCCCGCGGGGGACAAGCCGGTCGAGAAGCGCCGGGTGATGATCGTCGACGACAGCGAGATGACCGCCAAGCTCATCGAGGCCGAGCTGGGGGCGCGCAACTTCCAGGTCGTGCTCGCCGACAGCGTCGACAAGGCCACCCGCCTCATCCTGAAGAAGCAGACCCGCCCCGAGCTCATCCTGCTCGACGTGAACATGCCCAACGTGGACGGAGCCTCGTTCTGCCGCTTCATCAAGGGCAACTCGCTCTTCAAGGGCATCAAGGTCGTGCTGTGCAGCGGCATGGACCACGAGAAGCTCAAGGCCGTGGCCGCCGAGTGCGGCGCCGACGGGTTCGTGGCCAAGGACGCCTTCCTGTCCAAGTTCGTCCTCGAGAAGATCGCCGAGGTCGAGCAGGTCATCCGGCCGAAGCCCTGACCCCGGGCGGGCGAAAAGCCCCTTGAACGCGGGGGTTTCCGCCGCTACCTTTGCGATCTCGGGGGTGCACCCGGTCGTCGTGCGGGGCGCCACCTGGGAGCAGGGGTCCAAAGTCATGCGCCAGATGTTCCGCTCCAAGATCCACCGGGCGACGATCACGCACGCCGACCTGGAGTACGAGGGCAGCGTCACCATCGACGAGGGGCTGCTCGAGGCCGCCGGAATCCTCGAGTTCGAGGCCGTCCACGTCTGGAACGTCACCCGGGGCAGCCGCCTGCAGACCTACGCCATCAAGGGGCCGCGGGGCTCGGGCGTCATCTGCGTCAACGGCGCCGCCGCCCACCTCAACAAACCGCAGGACGTGGTCATCATCGCCACCTTCGGCGAGATGACCGAGCAAGAGGCCCGCGCGCACGTGCCCACCGTCGTGCGCGTCGACTCCGAGAACCGGGTCGTCAGCGTCGCCGCCGAGCGGCCGGGCCCGCAGATGCCGCTGCAGGTCGTCCAGGACGCCTGACGGCGGACCGCCCGGCCACCCGGGCCGCGGCAGCCCCGAAAGCACAGAGCGGGACAGCGGCCACGGTCGGCCCCTGCCCCGCTCCTGCGGCGTCGTTCCCCCCCGCCGCGTTCCTACATGTGCTTGATGATGTTGTCGCCGAACTGGCTGCACTTGAGTTCGACCACGTCGGGGACGCCCTCGCCCTTCATCAGGCGGGCGAAGTCGTAGGTCACCTGGTGGCTGGCGATGGCGCCGTCCATGCCCTTGAGGATGAGGTCGGCGGCCTCGAGCCAGCCCAGGTGCCGCAGCATCATCTCGCCGGAGAGGATGACCGAGCCCGGGTTGACCTTGTCGAGGTCGGCGTACTTGGGCGCGGTGCCGTGGGTGGCCTCGAAGATGGCGTGGCCGGAGACGTAGTTGATGTTGCCGCCGGGGGCGATGCCGATGCCGCCGACCTGCGCGGCGAGGGCGTCGGAGAGGTAGTCGCCGTTGAGGTTGAGCGTGGCGATGACGTCGAACTCCTCGGGCCGGGTGAGCACCTGCTGCAGGGTGATGTCGGCGATAGCGTCCTTGACGAGGATCTTGCCGGCCTTGAGCTGCTCCTTCTGCTCGGCGTTGGCGGCCTCCTCGCCCTTGGCGGCCTTGGTCCTCTCCCACTGCTCCCAGGTGTAGACCTTGCTCGCGAACTCCTTCTCGGCCAGGGCGTAGCCCCAGTTGCGGAAGGCGCCCTCGGTGTACTTCATGATGTTGCCCTTGTGCACGATGGTGACGCTCTTGCGCTTGAGGGCGATGGCGTACTCGATGGCCGCGCGCACCAGGCGCTCGGTGCCTTCGCGGGAGACCTGCTTGATGCCCACTCCGGCGCTGCCCGGGAAGCGGATCTTCTTGTAGTCCTTGGGGTAGTTGTCCTTGAGGAAGGCGATCATCTTGGTGGCCTCGGGCGAGCCGGCCTCCCAGTCGATGCCCGCGTAGATGTCCTCGGTGTTCTCGCGGAAGATCACCATGTCGACCTTGTCCGGCCGCTTCACCGGCGAGGGCACGCCCTTGAAGTAGCGCACGGGGCGCAGGCAGACGTAGAGGTCGAGCATCTGGCGCAGGGCCACGTTGAGCGAGCGGATGCCGCCGCCGATGGGGGTCGTCAGCGGGCCCTTGATTCCGACCAGGTACTCGCGGAAGGCCTCGACGGTCTCGTCAGGCAGCCAGTTGTTGGCCTGCTTGAACGCCTTCTCGCCCGCCAGCACTTCCTTCCAGGCGATCTTCTTCTTGCCGGCGTAGGCCTTCTCCACCGCGGCGTCGAGCACGCGCACGCTGGCGCGCCAGATGTCGCGGCCGGTGCCGTCGCCCTCGATGAAAGGGATGATGGGGTGGTCCGGCACCAGCAACTTGCCGTTTTCCAAGCGAATCTTCGCGCCGTCCGCCATTTGCTCCTCCGGGGGGATGTGTTGGGAAAGCCTGGCAATCGGTTAGGGCCGAGGCCTGGCGATCGCAACGAAATGCGCTGATCTTTCCCGGGGGTGGCGCCCGCGCGCGTCAGCGCTTGGGGCGAGCCTTGGGCTCCTTGTGACGAGCGTTGGCCTCCTCGCGGGCCTTGGCCTTGGCTTCCTTCCGGGCCTTCTGGTACCCGCGGAAGCCGACTCTGGGCTGCGCTTCGACGGGCGGCTCGGTCGGCGGCACGGGGCTCTCGCCGGTGGACGCCGGCTCGGCACGGCGATCGGGCCGGAGCGACTCGGCGGGTGCCAGCTCGGCAAAGCGATCGCGCCGGAGCGACTTGGTGGGCCGCTCGGAGCGGGGGCGCAGCGGGGCCTTGGGGGCGGCGGCCTCGGGCACGATTTCCGGGACGATCTCCGGGACGACCTCGTCGGCGAAGTTCGACTGTCCCGAGAAGTGGAAGAGCCGGCGGACGACCAGCGTGGCGTAGGCGCCCGGGGGCAGCGTGAAGGCCAGGTAGACCTTCTTGTTGCCGCGGTTGACCTCGTCGGGGCGCGGCGGGCCGCACATGAGCTTGCCCGGGAAGACCAGGATCGGCCGCTCCTCGTGCTTGAAGAAGATGTTGGGGGTCTCGGGCACGCACAGCTGATCGAGCCTGACCTTCTCGCGGCCCAGGACCCACTCCACGGCCTTCTTGATGTCCGGGTCCTCGATCTTCGACTCGGGCGAGAGCAGCGGGAAGGTCTGCTTGCGCAGCTTGCTGAGCTGCTCGCCGTTGAGGTCGCGCGGGAACAGCAGCTTGCCGGCCTGGTAATCGAGCGCGGTCAGCGAGTGCCCGGCGCACAGCGAGATGAGGTAGCGGCGCACGCCCTCGTTCCAGAGCCAGGACTGGTAGGCGAAGATCTGCATCGCCCGGTACTTGGGGTCGATGCGCAGGAACGCCTCGCGGAAGGCCTTGGGGTCCTGGCGCAGGATCATGATCGAGCGGTCGTACTTCTCGTTGCCCTCGATGGTGCAGCGGCGCTTCCAGTCGCCCCAGTGGTCGCGCCACCAGGCCTTGACCTTGGCGTCGTTGGTGCGGTCGAGCTCGCTGGGCTTGCCCAGGTAGTTCCTGAGCGCCGCCTCGAAGTCGCCGCGGATGAGGTCCTTGGCGATGAAGCCCTGGCCGTGCTTGAGCGAGCCGAAGCGCTGGGAGTCGAAGTAGTTGACCACGCCCAGCCGGTTGACCTCGGCGATGGCGGCCGGCAGCCGGGCCGCGTCCTCCTCGGTCAGGTCGCGCACCGTGACGCCGAAGCGGTTCGACGTGGTGTTGTCGGCGGTCAGCGGCGCGTCGGTGCGGCCCAGGTACTTCAGGCGCAGGTCCTCGTCCTGCAGGTCGACGTCGTAGCCCTTGACCGCGATGAGCTGGGTCGTGCGCCCCTGCTTGTCCTTGAGGCCGCAGAACGAGAACGAGCTGCGCGGGATGCGGTAGAGGCCGGCCAGCCGCGAGACGGCTTCGAAGGTGGACAGCTTCTGCTTGTCCATGACGTAGACGCGGTAGGCCCCTTTCGGGACCTCGTTCCAGCGCCAGCTCTCGGTGACGACGAAGTCTTCGGGCTTCTGCTTGAGCTTCAAGGGTACCTTCCGGGAGGTGGGGCGATTTGCCGAGAAGATGACAGCACAGGCCCAACTGCGAAAGGGCCGCGTTCGCCTACTGCCTGAGCGTCCCGACCTTGCCGCGGTCCGCGGGAGGCTCCACTTCGGCGTCCAAGATGCAGTCGCCTTCCACCAGCGCGCGCACGACCTCCATGCCTTCCACCACCTGTCCGAAGACGGTGTAACGCCCGTCCAGGTGCGGATGCGGCGCCACGGTGACGAAGAACTGGCTGCCGCCCGTGTCCTTGCCCGACAGCGCCATGCCCACCGAGCCGTTCTGGTAGCGCAGCCGGTTCACCTCGCAGCGCACGGAATACCCCGGCCCGCCGCTGCCGCTGCCGGTCGGGTCGCCGCCCTGCGCGACGAAGTCGGGGACGACGCGGTGGAAGCCCAGGCCCTTGTAGAAACCCTTGCGGACCAGCGACACGAAGCTGGCCACCGTCATCGGCGACTCGCGCGGGTCGAGCTGGATGCGGACGAGGCCGCGGTCGGTCGTCAGCCGAACGAGCAGCGGGTCGCGCAACGGCTCGCCGGCGTAGGGCCCCGGCTCCCACGGCGGCGGAGTGGTCATGGGCATGGTCCCGGTCAGCGCCGCCACCGCGCGCGCCGCCGCCTGCCGGACCAGCGGGGTGCCCTCGGTCACCAGCCGCTGCGCGACGGGCAGCGCAGCCTGCAGCTTGAGCGCGCCGACCGCCGAGAGCGCCGCCTGGGCTGCGTCCGACGCCGGCTCGCCCTTCGCCCGCTCCAGCAGCGCGGCAAGCGCCGGGCCGGCCTCGGCGATCTTGGCTGCCTCCACGGCCGAGGCCGCCTCGGACGCCACCAGCCACTCCGGGTCGGCGAGCAGAGCGAGGACTGCCTTCTTCGACGCGTCGGTCCCGAGCTCCGCCAGCCCGGCCGCCGCCGCGGCGCGCACGCGGCCCATGGGGCCCTTCGCGAGCTCCAGCAAGTCGGGCAGGCGGTCCACGGTGGCCTTGGTCTCGGTCAGGGCGCGCGCGGACTTCAGGCCGCGGTCGACCTCGTCGATGAGAGACCCGCCGCAGGAGGCCAGGCGCTCCACGCGCCCGACGATCCGGTCGTGCGACAGCGCCACCTCGCACTGGGCCCGGGCGAGGGTGGACCGGGCGAGGCCGTGCGGCGTCTCCTCCATCGCCTTCCCCAGGGCCCCGTACTGAGCGAGGAACAGCGGGAGGGCGCGGGGCGCGGTCACCGGCTCGGCCGAGACGGCCGCGGCGACCGACCAACGCCAGGGCGCCTTCGAGGCCGAAAGCGCCGCCAGCGCCGGGCAGTCGTCCTTGTCCTTGTCGCAGGCGTCCAGGAGCTTGGCGAGCGTCCGGGCGATCTCGGCAGCCACGCGCTCGTCGGGGTCTTCGAGGTACGGCGCGACCTTGGCGACGTCTTCCGGCAGGCCGAGCGAACCCAGCGCGCGCCCGCAGAACGCACGCACGGCAAACGACGAATCCGCCAGGCAGCCGGCCAGCGCCGAGCGCCCGCCGGCGTCCTGGTAGCGCATGAAGCCATAGGCCCCCGCGAACCGGTCGCCCTCGTCCTTCGAGCGGAGCAGGTCCTCGAACAGGGTCAACGCGACCGGGTCCTTGAGCCTGCCGCCGCTGGCCTTGGCGAGCACCGCCAGCGCGATCGCCGCCCGGGCACCCCCGGCCTTCGCCAGCGGGACCAGGCAATCCCTCCCGCCCACCTTCCCCAGCGCCTCGAGGAGGGCGTCGCGCACGTCGCGGTCCCGCTCGCCGGCCAGGCGCTCCAGCAGCCTTCGCTCGGCAAGCGCCCGCGTTTGCTCGGGAATCGGAGCCCAGGCCAGGCCCATCTGCCCCAGCGCGAAGGCGGCCATCTCGCGGACCGCCGGCTCCGCGTCGTCGAGCGAGGCGGCGATGATGCCGGTGGTCTCCGGAGCCTGGATCCGGGCCAGCGCCAGCAGCGCGCGGGAGCGGATGGCCGGAGAAGCGGCCCGCGTGAAGCCCTCGATCCGTCCCTCCCCCAAGAGCCGCGCGTCCTCGAGCCGGGCAATCTCCCGCGACTCGGCGCTCTCGAGCGCAAGCAGACCTGGCGCAGGCCGACCGGTCGCGCAGGCCGCGGCGCAAAGCAATGAGATCCCCAGCAAGGACGCGCGCATCTGCCACCTCCCGAGCCCGATTGGAGGCCGCAGCCTCCCCTCGCCCCTCCCGAGCGTCAAGCGCCTCGGCGCGTTTGACAGCCGTGGAAGCCAACCGGATACTCCGCGCCGATGATTTGCTCCTCGTGCCACAAGACGGTGAAGGACGGGACCTCCATCTGCCCGCACTGCGACGCGGTGCTGGACGAGTCGATCCTGGGAGCGATGCCGGAGGGCAACGGCGACGACGAAGCCGAGGACACCCCGCCCCCCAAGCCTGCCCCCAAGAAGCCCGCCGCCAAGGCCTCCACCGGCAAGCGCCCGGCCGCGGCCCGCAAGCCGGCGCCGGTCAGGGCCGAAGAGGAGCCGCCGGAGCCCGACGAGGAGCCCAAGGCCCGGCAGCCGCTGATCCAGAACGACGGCAAGTTCGTCAGCAAGTACCAGCAGTACTGGACCGAGGACGACCCGCCCGCCAAGCCGCCCGCCCCCAAGGGCCCTCAGAGCGGCGAGGGCGTCGTCGCCGAGCTCGGCCCGGTCCGCGGCGGCCACGACCCGGAGCTGGTCGACCCGATGGTGACCCTCAAGAACCTCTGGAAGGGGTTCGCGGAGTCGCACTTCGAGGACAAGATGACCATCGCCTCCGCGGCGATGCTCATCGTCTGCAACTTCATGCCCTGGCGCAGCACCCCCGACGGCGACGACATGGGGCTGATGACGCACGGCATCTTCACCTTCCTGCTCGCCTGCCTCAGCCTCGCCACCATCTGGGCGCGCAAGTCGGTGAAGATTTCCGCCATCCCGCCCAACAAGTTCCCGCTGGGGACCATCGGCGCCGGCGGCCTGGCCGCGCTGGTGGCGCTCATCTTCGTGGTCACCAGCTTCGAGAAGGGCGTCCGGGCGGGCCGCACCGTCACCCTCTCCGAGCCCTCCTTCGGCGTCTTCCTGGCCATCATCAGCGCCGCGGGGATCGTCGTGGGCGGGCTGCTGACGCTCAAGCGCGAGAAGTAGCGGCCACCACCGCCTGCCACAGCGCGATCGCCGGGAGCTTCACCGGGCTCTTGGGCGTGCCCACCGGCTTGGGCGGGCCCGGCTTCTTCGGCAGGCCGCTCCCCCGTCCGTCGGCGACCGCCCCCGCCAGGCCCATCGCTGCCGCGAGGACCAGCGCCCAGAACCGCCTCGTCCGCCTGGCCATCGGCTCGCCCCTCTTCCCCGCAGCAGTAGGGCGCGAAGCGACGCCGCGGCACCCCCACTCTCCGGGTGCAAGCCCGACAGGGCGGTGCTATCGTTCGCCGCCCCGCGTGGCTTTGCCCAACACCCAGCGGCGTCAGATCCAAGGAGGCCCACCGTGGCCAAGCAGTACGCGAAGGATGTCCACGACAAGGAAACCGTGAAGTCGGTGTTCGTGGTCGCACGCAAGACGATCACCACCGCCAAGAACGGCAAGCCCTTCCTCGCGGTGGTGCTGCGCGACAAGACCGGCGAGCTCGACTCCCGCATCTGGGAGAACGTCGAGGCGCTCGACCCGACCTTCGCCCGCGGCGACCACGTCGAGGTCGAGGGCAGCGCCACCACCTTCCAGGGCCGACCGCAGCTCAAGGTCGACGCCATCAAGAAGGTCGGCCCCGAGGGCCTGGACCCCGCCGACTTCGTCACCCCGGCCAAGCCCGAGGCCGGCGAGCGCTTCATCGGCCCCATCCTCGAGATCGTCGAGCACCTCCGCGACCCGCACGTGAAGGCGCTGTGCAAGAGCTTCCTCGACGACGAGGCCTTCGTCGCCCTCTTCCGGCGCGCCCCCGCCGCCAAGACCATCCACCACGCCCACCACGGCGGGCTGGCCGAGCACACGCTCGCGGTGATGCGCCTGGCCCAGCGGCTGAGCGACCAGTACCCGGCGGCCGACCGCGACCTGCTCGTCGCCGGCGCCTTCCTGCACGACCTGGGCAAGCTCAAGGAGCTGACCTGGGAGCGCCAGACCGAGTACACCGACGAGGGCCGCCTGGTCGGCCACCTGGTCATCGCCTCAGAATGGATCCACGAGCGCGCCGCCTGCATCGAGGGCTTCCCGCCCACGCTGGAGGCGCACCTCAAGCACCTCGTCCTGTCGCACCACGGCACGCTGGAGTTCGGCTCGCCGCGGCTGCCGCAGACGCTGGAGGCGATGATCCTCCACCACATCGACGAGCTGGACAGCCGCGTGGCCAGCTGGCTCGAGCTGATGCGCCGCGACAACGGCGAGACCTGGACCGAGTTCCAGAAGCTCTACGACCGCCACCTGTACAAGGGCGCCGCCCCCACCGCCGGCGGCAAGGCCCCGGTCGAGCGCCGCCACCGCAAGGACCGCGAACGCGAGCGCCAGCCGCGCCGCGACAAGCCCGAGCAGGCCGCTGGCGCCGCGCCGGAGAAGGGCGCCGAGGCTGCTCCCTCCGCCGAGAAGCCCGAGCGGGCCGAGAGGAGCGCTCCGGCCGCCGAAGGCAGCCACGCCCCGCGCGAGGGCCGCGAACGCCGCGAGCGCCCGGCCAAGAAGCCCGAGGAGAAGCTGACCTTCAAGCCCTTCGCGGCCCTGGTCGAGTCCACCCCGGAGGAGCCCGAGGCCGCAGCCCCGACCGCCGGCACCGAGGTCGCTCCCGAGGCGCCCAAGCCCCCCGCCGCCGCCCCCGAGCCCGAAGCCGCCCCCAGCGCCCCGGAAGCGGCGGCGCCGGCCGAGCCCAAGGCCGAGGAGCAGCCCAACAACGGGTGAAGACTCAACTTTTTGACACCCCGCGGAGGCGCCCCCTAAGATTGGGCGCCTTCGCCACGCGCCCGATGGACCAAGGGTCGTCATCCAAGCGAAGCGCCCTCAACGGGACCCATGGCTGAGACCAAGAAGCTAGGCGAACGCCTCATCGACGCGGGGCTCATCACCCAGGACGCGCTCGCCCAGGCTCTCGACCTGCAGAAGCAGACCCCCAAGACGCGCCTGGGGGACTGCCTGCTGCAGCTGCGCCTCATCAGCGAACAGGCCCTGCTGCGCTTCCTCGCCGCCGACTTCCAGACCCGCTACGTCTCCACCGACAAGCTCTCCAAGGTGAAGATCGCCACCGAAGTGCTGGACCGCGTCCCGGTGCGCTTCGCCGAGGCCCAGGCGCTCATCCCCATCCTCTACGACGAGGAGCGCAAGGCCCTCTCGGTGGTGATGGCCGAGCCGCAGAACACCGCGGCCATCGCCGAGCTGAAGATCGTCGCCAACCTGCGCGAGGTCTTCGTCTTCATCGGCACCGGCGCCGCGGTCAAGGCCGCCATCAAGAAGTTCTTCTACGGCGACCACTCGGCCTTCGACACCATCGGCGCCGGGGCCCCCGCCGCCGACGCCCAGGCCGCCCAGGCCGGCGGTCCGCCCCAGCACGAGAACACGCCCACCACCAACCGGTCGGCCAGCGGCCTGTTCGAGGGCAACTCCGGGCTGCGCGTCGAGTCCATCCAGAAGGCGGCGCGCGACAACCACCCGGTGACCGTCTCCGGCGGCATCTCGCCGACCAGCGTGCGCCAGGCGGCCGAGGTGGTGCAGCGCACCTCGCTCGCCTCGGACAACGACTTCATCGAGACGCTCAACGTGCTGGTGGGCCTCATCGAGATGCGCCGCAAGGACGCCTTCCGCAGCCACAGCGCGGCGGTGGCCAAGCACTCGCGCACCATCGCCCAGCGCATGGGCCTCGAGCACCGCACGGTCAACCACGTCACCATCGCCGCCTACCTGCACGACCTGGGCAAGCGGCCCGACCGGCACTTCACCCTGCTCTCCTCGGCGGAGAGCGAGGACTGGCGCAACGACGCCAAGCGCTACTACAAGGCGCCCATCAAGCTCTTCGAGACGGTGCACCTGCCGGTGGAGGTCAACTCCATCCTGGCGCAGCTGTTCGAGGCCTACGACGGCTCGGGCTTCCCGCAGGGCGCCAAGGGCGACTCCATCCCCGCCGGCGCGCGGGTGCTGGCCGCGGTGGACGCCTACGAGGACCTGGCCAAGAACGCGCAGAACGTCTACGGCAAGGCCCTGGACAAGGACGAGGCCATCCAGCGCATCCGCGACCACGTGGGCACGCTGTTCGACCCCACGGTCGTGGACCTGATGCTGCAGATCCACAGCGGCGACATCCTCAAGCAGCGCCTGCTCTCCGAGGGCCGCCAGGTGGTGGTCTGCCACGGCGACGAGGGCACCCGCACCGACCTGAAGGACTCGCTCACCAAGCTGGGGCTCATCACCAACGCCACCGCCAGCAACGAGGGCATCTTCGACGCCCTGCGCAACGGCGAGGCCGACCTCTACATCGCCGAGGTGGTGCCGCCCGACGAGGACGCCCTGGGCATCGTCGCCCCGCTGCGCCGCGAGCCGGCGACGGTGGGCCTGCCGGTCATCTTCCTGGCGGCGAAGCCCGACTCCGGGCTGGCGGACCGCGTCGGCGCGCTGCGCCCCGCCGAGCTCATCTCCGGGGAGATCGACCCCGACCAGGTGGCCGCCCGCGCCAAGTCGCTGCTCGACGACCGCCAGGCCGCGGGCGCTCCCGGGCGCATCGTGGCCGGGATGCTCGACGAGATGGCGCTGCCGGACGTGCTCAAGAACATCTCCATCGCCAAGCGGTCCGGGCGCCTGCTGGTGCGCGGCACCGGCAAGCAGGGCGAGATCTTCATCGAGAAGGGCCGCGTGGTGCACGCGGTGTGCGGCGCCAACAAGGGCGAGCCGGCCTTCGACCAGATCGCCAACGAGTTCACCACCGGCGACTTCACGCTCGACCCGAACTTCCTCATCCTCGAGCAGCAGATGGACAAGGACGTCGACATCCTGCTGCGCGAGTCGAACGTGCGCCGCCGCTCGCGGCCCGCGCCGGCCGCCGCCGCGGAGGTCACGCCGACGCCGACGCCCACTCCGCGCCCCAAGGCTCCTGCGAGCTGACTCCCCCGCCCGCTCGATCCCCAGCGCAGCCGACCCCTCGCCGCGCCGAGCCGAACGCCCCTGCTCGGGTCGGGCGGGGCCGCGTCAGTCGCTGAAGGTGGCCTTGCCCCCCACCATCACCAGCTCGACTTCGGTCTCCAGCAGCGCCTCGGGCGGCTCGGTCACGATGTCGCGGTCGAAGGCCGTCAGGTCGGCCCTCATGCCGGGGACGATGCGGCCGGTCTCGGCCTCCTCGAACGAGGCCCAGGCCGCGCCGGTGGTGAAGGCTTCGATCGCCGCGGTGCGCTCCAGGCACTCCGCGGTGGTCGGCCAGCCGTGCCGGGTGCAGGCGGCCCACAGCCCGCGCAGCGGGTTGGGCGGCTCGATGGGGAAGTCGGAGCCGAAGGCCAGCCGCGCCCCCGCCTCGGCCAGGGACTTCCAGAGGTAGCCGCTCTCGAGCAGACGCTCTGCGCCGAGGCGCGCCTGGGCCCACGGCCGGTCGGAGATGGCGTGGATGGGCTGCACGGAGGCCACCGCTCCCAGGGGCGCGAACCGCCGCAGGTCCCCCGGCCGCAGCACCTGGACGTGCTCGATGCGCGGGCGCAGATCGGTGCGCTGGGACGCCTGCTGGGCGGTCTCCAGGGCGTCGAGCGCCAGCGCGTTGGCGCGGTCGCCGATGGCGTGGAGCGAAGGCTGGAAGCCCAGCTGCATCAGCTCCGCCAGGGTCTCGGCGAACGGCTCGGGGGAAGTGATGAGGCCGCGCTCCCCGGGCGCGTCGGCGTACTCCTGGAACAGCGCCGCCCCGCGCGAGCCCAGGGCCCCGTCGAGGAAGAACTTGATCGCCTTGACCGTCACCAGGCCCTTGGAGGACGGCCCGGCCTGCAGGATCTCGGCGAAGCGCGGCCCGCCCGCGCGCGCCATGGCGTAGACGCGGATGGGCAGCTCGCCGCGCTCGTCCAGGCGCCGCAGGGCCTCGACCACGTCCAGGTCGACGCCGGCGTCGTGGACGCCCACCAGGCCGGCGGCGGCACAGCGCCGGGCGGCCTCGGCGAGCAGCTGCTCCAGCTCGGTGGCGCTGGGCGGCGGGAGGTGGCGCAGCACCAGCTCCATCGCCGTGTCGACCAGGACGCCGGTCGGCTCGCCCAGCTCGTCGCGCAGGATCTGGCCTCCCGGCGGGTCGCCTCCGCTCCCCTTGGTGATGCCCGCCACGGCCAGGGCGGCGGCGTTGACGAGCGCGGCGTGGCCGTCGACCCGCTCGAGCAGCACCGGGTGGGAGGGGACGGCCGCGTCGAGCGCCGTGCGGTCGGGGAAGGCGCCGCCGGGGAAGCGGTTCTGGTCCCAACCCTGGCCGCGGATCCACTGGCCTTTTGGCACCTGCCCTGCCCGCTCGGCCACCAGCGCGGCGACCTCCTCGGCGCTCCGGGCGGCGGCCAGCTCGACCTCGTGCGCGGCCCGGCCGAGCATGACCAGGTGCCCGTGCGCGTCGGTGAGGCCGGGCACCACCGTGGCGTCCTCGAGGTCGAGCTCCAGCGGGCGGGTGAGCGACTCGCGGACCTCGAAGACGTTGCCGACGCAGAGGATGCGGCCGTCGCGGATGCCGACCGCCTGCGCCTTCGGCTTCGCCCGGTCGAAGGTCCAGACCGTCTTGGCGTGTACCAGCAGGTCGGCCATGGCGAAGCGCGCCCCCGATGAAAGGTCTGCGGGGCGCCCAGGAAATCCCGGACGCCCCGCAGGAGAACTTACAGCCTACCGCCTAGTAATCCATGTCGTCGCCGCCGCCGCCGCCGTAGTCCGGTGTCCCGGCGCCCTTGGACTTCTTCTTGGGCTTTTCGGCGATGAGGGCCTCGGTGGTGAGCAGCAGCGAGGCGACCGAGGCGGCGTTCAAGAGCGCGGTGCGCTCGACCTTGGTGGGGTCGATGACGCCGGCCTTCACCAGGTCCTCGAACACCTCGGTGGCGGCGTTGAAGCCGAAGGAGTCCTTGCCCTCGCGGATGCGGTTGACGACCACCGCGCCCTCCCAGCCGGCGTTCTCGGCGATCATGCGCGCCGGCGACTCCAGCGCGCGGCGGATGATGTCGACGCCGCGGGCCTGGGTCTCCGGCAGGTCCTTGGCGATCTTCTCCAGCTTGGGTAGCGCGCGGATGTAGGCCACGCCGCCGCCGGCGACGATGCCCTCCTCGACCGCGGCCCGGGTGGCGTGCAGCGCGTCCTCGACGCGGGCCTTCTTCTCCTTCATCTCGGTCTCGGTGGCCGCGCCGACGTTGATGACCGCCACGCCGCCGACCAGCTTGGCCAGGCGCTCCTGCAGCTTCTCGCGGTCGTAGTCGCTGGTGGTCTCGTCCATCTGCGCGCGCAGGGTCTTGATGCGGGCCTGGATGTCGGCCTTCTTGCCGGCGCCGTCGACCAGGGTGGTGTTGTCCTTGTCGATGCTGACGCGCTTGGCGCGGCCCAGGTCGGCGAGCTTGAGGGCGTCCATCTTGATGCCCAGCTCCTCGCTGATCACCTGGCCGCCGGTGAGCACCGCGATGTCCTTGAGCATCTCCTTGCGGCGGTCGCCGAAGCCGGGGGCCTTCACCGCGCAGACGTGCAGCGTGCCGCGCAGCTTGTTGACCACCAGCGTCGCCAGCGCCTCGCCCTCGATGTCCTCGGCGATGATCAGCAGCGGCTTGCCGCCCTTGGCCACCTGCTCGAGGATGCCGATGAGGTCGGCCATCGCCGAGAGCTTCTTCTCGCTGATGAGGATGTAGGGGTCCTCGAGGAGGACCTGCATCTGCTCCTGGTTGGTCACGAAGTAGGGCGAGGCGTAGCCGCGGTCGAACTGCATGCCCTCGACCACCTCCAGCGTGGTCTCCAGGCTCTTGGCCTCCTCGACGGTGATGACGCCCTCCTTGCCCACCTTCTCCATGGCCTCGGCGATGATGTTGCCGATGGTCTCGTCGCCGTTGGCGCTGATGATGCCGACCTGGGCGATCTCCTTCTTGTCCTTGGTCTCCTTGGACTGCTTCTTCAGCTCCTCGATGACCGTCTTGACGGCCTCGTCGATGCCGCGCTTGAGGTCCATCGGGTTGTGGCCGGCGGACACCAGCTTGAGGCCCTCCTCGTAGATGGAGCGGGCCAGGACCGTGGCGGTGGTGGTGCCGTCGCCGGCCTTGTCGCTCGTCTTGCTGGCGACCTCGCGCACCATCTGCGCGCCCATGTTCTCGAAGCGGTCGGCCAGGTCGATCTCCTTGGCCACCGTCACGCCGTCCTTGGTCACGGTCGGCGAGCCGTAGCTCTTCTCGATGACCACGTTGCGGCCCTTGGGGCCCAGGGTCACGGCGACGGCGTCGGCGAGGATGCGCACGCCGCGCAGAACCGCCTCGCGCGCCTCTTGATTGAACCAGATTTCCTTAGCTGCCATGACTTAACCTCCTGGATTCGTTTGAGAACTTCAGAAATGGTGCGTTGGCACTCCCACAAGGTGAGTGCTAATCTAACCGCTGACGCCCGAGCGTCAAGGCGTGATTTCAAGGGGTTGGAGAAGGCGCGGCCGAACCGACGCCGACGGCGGCGCCGCGACGCTACTGCCGCTCGAGCTTCTCGGCCAGGTGCCGCACCCGGCGCTTGATGGCCCCGATGCGCTTGCCGACGTCCTTGTAGTCGGCGCGGCTGGCGACGCCGAGGTTCTTGAGCAGGTTCTCCTGGGCGCGGTCGAGCTTCTCCTTGCCCTTCTGCATGGCGCCGACGGCCTTGGCCACCTTCGCGGCGCGCCGCTCGTCGGAGAGCATCCTCTCGACGGCCTTGCCCAGCATCCCCACCGTCTTGCTCTTCAGGTCTTCCATGGCCATTGGCGTTCTCGTTCCTTACTGGAAGGTGGTGGGGACCTTGGCGAGCACGCGCCAGACCAGGTCCTTGAACTGTGCCCGCTCGATGATGGGCTGCAGGTCGCCCGACACCTCGATCTGCTTGCGGAGGATGGCCTCGATGGGGTCGAGGCGGCTCTCGATGATCTGCCGCCAGGCGGAATAGCCCGCGCGGGCGACGTAGGCCGGCTCGATCTCCTCGATCTCGTCGAGGTCCTCGAGCAGCCGCAGCGTCTCCACCCGGCCCTCGACCGCCTTGCCGAAGACGATGAACGGTTCCTGGAGTCTGCCCTCGGGCAGGATGGCGGCGGCGAAGTCGGCGACCAGCCCCTTGCCGGCCTTCCTGCTGTCGGGCTCGGAGTGGATGGCGTCGACCACGGCCTGGCACCACTCCAGCGACGGGAACACGGGCATGTCGAACGCTCTCCTCTTCGGGGACGGGGCGGGGTCGGAATAGCGGGGCGCGCTAGCCGCCGCCCCAGAATCGCTTGATGGAGCCCAGCAGGCCGCCGCGGCGCTCCTCGGCCTCGGCGTCGGCGCGCAGCTCCTCCTGGGCCTTGCGGCGCTGCGCGTCCTCCTCCAGCGCCTTCTTCAGCGAGGCCGGGGTGTCGCGGGTGGCCAGCTCGATCTGCTTGGGGCCCTCGGGCAGGTCGACGACAACCGTGAGCAGGCACTCGGAGTCCAGCTTGAAGTCGATCTTGCGGCCGGCCGCCGTCGCGGGCACGCGCAGGGTCCCCAGGTACTCGTCGTCGACGATGTACTCGCTGTCGCCCTGGAAGATGTCCATCTCGATCACCTCCGCGCCCGGCTCCTTGGGAGGCGGCAGGCGGAAGCTCTTGGTGAGCGGGATGGTCGAGTTCTTCTCGATGATGCGCCGGAAGCGGCCGTTCTGCGCCGCCACGCCGATGGGCATGGAGACCACGTCCACCAGCGTCACCGCGTCGAGCTGGCCCAGCGAGTCGGCGAGCAGCGCCGCGCCCAGCGCCACGCACTCGTCGGGGTGCACGCCCTTGCGCGGCGGCTTACCGAAGTGCGCCTGGATCTGCGCCTGGACCAGCGGCATGCGGCTCTGCCCGCCCACCAGGATGACCTCGGCGATGTCGCTGGGGGCCAGGTTCTTCTCGGCCAGCACGCGGTCGCAGATGGCGAAGGTGCGCGCCACCAGGTCGGCGGTCAGCTCGTTGAGCTTCTCGCGGGGCAGCGGCACGCGCAGGTCCACCGGCCGGCCCTTGCGCTCCTCGATGAACGGCAGCTCGATGACCACGTTGGGGATGAGCGTCAGGTCGATCTTCGCGGCCTCGGCGGCGTTCTTGATCCGCTGCATCGCGATGGGGCTCGCCGACAGGTCGATCTTCTCGTCCTTTTTGAACTCGCCCAGGACGTGGTCGATGATCCGGTTGTCGAAGTCCACGCCGCCCAGGAAGGTGTCGCCGCCGGTGGCGATGACCTCGAAGACGTTGCCGGTCAGCTGCAGGATGGAGACGTCGAACGTGCCGCCGCCCAGGTCGTAGACCAGCACCTTCTGGTCCAGCCCGCGGTTGAAGCCGTAGGCCAGCGCCGCCGCGGTGGGCTCGTTGACGATGCGCAGGACGTTGAAGCCGGCGAGCGTGCCCGCCTCCTTCACCGCCTGGCGCTGGTTGTCGTTGTAGTAGGCCGGGACGCTGATGACGACGTCGGGGACCGGCCCGCCCAGGAACTGCTCGGCGATGGTCTTGATGTGCGCCAGCACGAAGCTGGAGATCTGCGGCAGCGAGTAGACCTTCTCGCCCAGCCGCACCGCCGCGTCGCCGTCCTCGTCCGCGACGATCTCGTAGCTGTAGTAGGCGCGCAGGTCCTGGACGACCTTGGAGTCGAACTTGCGGCCGATGAGCCTCTTCGCCCCGTAGATGGTGTTCCGGGGGTTGGTGACCATCTGGTCTTTGGCGGCCCCGCCGACCACCAGGTCGCCCTTGGGCGACAGCGCCACCACCGAGGGCAGGATGAGGTTCCCGCGGTCGGTAGGCACCACCTTGGGGATGCGATTGCGCACGTAGGCCACGCAACTGTTGGTCGTGCCCAGATCGATCCCGATGATGCGCGACTTTTCGGACATGGATGGCGCCGTGAAAGCATCCTCTTTTAGCACGGTTGGCCAAGATACGTCAGCACTTGGTCGAACGCACTGCCGGCGGACGGCTCACTCGTCCCGGCGACGGTCCGGAGCCGGGAGTGCGGGCAGCGCCGCCGGGAGCGCGGGCGGGGGCGCCGGCAACGCGGGCGGGCCCGGCGGGGCGACCTCGATCTGCATGCGGTCGTAGGGCGCCTTCTCGCCGTCGGGCAGCTCCTCGATGAAGCGGGAGATCTTCATCAGGGTCCGCTCGTCGTCGCGGGGCGCGGCGATCAGCGGGTAGGTCAGGTACAGGTCGTCGCGGGCGCGGGTGGAGGCCACGTAGAACAGGCGCCGCTCCTCCTCCTCCTCGGCCGGCTGGCGCAGCGAGAGGGCCAGCGGGAAGCGGCCGTCGGCGAGCCAGACCACGAACACCGCCCGCCACTCCAGCCCCTTGGCCTGGTGCACCGAGGAGAGCGTCACCTTCTCGTCCGGCTCGCTGCCCTCGACCACGTCCTCGCTCTGGAACTCGGCCAGCAGCGTCACCTCGGAGAGGAACTCGTGCAGGGAGTCGAAGGTGGCGGCGAAGTCCGCCATCTGCTTGATGTCCTCGGTGCGCACCTCGCCGTTGAGGAACTGCTCGCGCAGGTAGTCCTGGTAGCCGCCGGCCAGCACCGCCCGCACCATCTCGCCGGGCACGTTCTGCAGCTTGTGGTCGGCCAGCTTGAGCAGCGTGTCCGCGGCCCGCTCGACCCCCGGCCGGGCGCGCTTGGGGACCGCCTGCGCCACCTCGGGCCTCTCCAGCGCCGCCAGCGGGCTGGTGCGCTCCCCGTACTTGACCAGCAGCTCCCAGACCTCGTCGGCGATGCCGCTGCCGATGCCCGGGTAGAGCTTGAGCAGCCGCTTGAAGGCCAGCTCGTCCATGGGGTTGTGGACGAACTTGAGGTAGGCGAGCACGTCCTTGATGTGCGCCTGCTCCAGGAAGCGCACCCCGCTGCGGACCACGAAGGGGATGCCCCGGCGCGAGAGCTCGAGCTGGATCTCCATCGAGTGGTGGTGGGCGCGGTAGAGCACCGCCTGCTCGTTGAGCGGGACGCCCTCGTCGCGCAGCTCGAGGATGCGCTGGGCCACGAACTCCGCCTGCTGGAAGACGTCGCGCACCGGGACCAGCGCCGGGCGCGGGCCGCTGGGGCGGATCGACGAGAGCTCCTTGGGGAACTGCCGCCGGTTGCAGGCGATGGAGGCGTTGGCCAGCTCGAGGATCTCCGGCGTCGAGCGGTAGTTGCGCGTCAGCCGGTAGAGCGAGGTGTCGGGGTAGCGCGCCGGGAACTCGATGATGTTGGTGAAGTCCGCGCCGCGGAAGCTGTAGATGGACTGCGCGTCGTCGCCGACGACGGTGAGGTTGCGGCAGCCGGCGGCCATCAGGTCCACGATGTCGCCCTGCAGGCGGTTGGTGTCCTGGTACTCGTCGACCAGCACCGCCTTGAAGCGGTCCTGCAGCTTCTTGCGCACCTCGGGGCGCTCGGTGAGCAGAAGCTTCCAGCACACCAGGAGGTCGTCGAAGTCCATCACCTGCATCTGGTGCTTGCGCTCGGCGAAGCGCGCCGCCACCGCGCCGATCTTCTCCAGCGAGGAGAGGAACTGCGGCCGCTTGTCGACCAGCACCTCCTCCAGCGGCTTCTCGGTGTTCACCGCGGTGGAGATGAGGTCGAGCACCACGTCGGCCCGGGGGAAGCGCCGCGGCCCGGCCGACAGGTTCAGGTCGCTGATGCTGGCGGCGACCAGCTCGCGGGCGTCCTCGCGGTCCAGCAGCGTGAAGCGCTCGGTGTAGCCCAGCGCCGGGGCGAACTCGCGCAGGAGCGCGAACCCCACGTGGTGGAAGGTGCCGCCGACGATGCGCCGCACGTCGGCGAGCGAGCCGCACAGCTCGGCCACCCGCCGGAGCATCTCCCGCGAGGCCTTGTTGGTGAAGGTCAGCAGCAGCATCGACTCGGGAGGCACCCCGGACTCGATCAGCCGCGCCACCCGGAAGGTGAGCGTGCGGGTCTTGCCGCTGCCGGCGCCGGCGATGACCAGCGTGGGCCCCGAGCCCGCCTCGACCACCGCCAGCTGCTCGTCGTTGAGCTGGCTCCGGTAGTCGACGCGGAAGGACGGCGCCGGGCGCTCGCTCCTGAGGGTGTAGGTGCGGATGGCCACGCGGTCGCTCGGCTCGAAGGGGCTCGGAGGGCTTCGAAAGGGGCGGCGATGGTACCTCTACAGGTGTTCAGGTCGCAAGGAGCGCCGCTCCCCCTCTGCCGAGTCCGGAGCGGCCGGCCTTCGTGCCGGCCGAAACACGTCGATGCCTAGCTTTCACGCACGGAGCTAGGCCGTCGGAGGACCTCTCATGAGCGTCATCGTCTGGATCATCGTCGGGTTGGTCGCGGGGCTGATTGCGCGGGCCATCATGCCGGGCCGGCAGCCGATGGGGCTGCTCCTCACCACCGTCCTCGGCCTGTTCGGCTCGGTGATCGGCGGCCTGATCGGGGCGGCCGTCTGGCACCGCAATGCGGGGGAGTTCTCGCCCGGAGGGCTGGTGCTCTCCATCGCCGGGGCGCTGCTGGTGCTGGTCCTGTTCAACGCGGTGAGGCGGCCCGCGCGAGCACGCGCCTAGCCCGCGGTCGGGGGGCTCAGGCCTGCCCGTCCTTCTGGCCGGCGAGCAGCGCGTCGGCCGCCGCGTCGAGCGCGGGGAAGGTCCGCTCGGCGCGGACCAGGAGCGACTTGCCTCGCAGCTCGCGGGCCTCGAACACGCCCGGGTAGCGCGTCGACCGATCGGACTCGAGGTAGTCGAGCAGGACCGCGTCGAGGGAGTCGAGCGCCAGGTCGCGGCCTTCGCCCTCGGAGACTTTGGTGGCGGAGAGGTCCACCCTCGCCTCCAGCTCCAGCCGGTCGCCCTTGGGCGAGCCCGAGAGGACGAAGCGGACGTGCACCTCGTCGGACGAGGACCGGCCCTCGAGGTCCAGGGCCTCGCCGGGGGCGAGCAGGTCGCGGACCCGGTCGGCCAGGACCTCTCGGACGTCGGCCAGCTCGGCCGGGTCCCAGGGCTCCAGCATCTTCGTCACTTGGCCGCCGCCCCTTTCTTCGCGTCGAGCGCGGCCTGGGCCGCCTCGCGCACCTTGGGCGACGGGTCTCGCCGCGCGGTCAGCGCCAGCGCGTGGCGCGCGGGCTCCTCGGGGCGCGCCGCCAGCTCGGCGATGACCTTCAAGCGCTCCGTCTCCCCTTCCGCCAGCCGGTCGCGCAGCCCCGCGTCGTCGTCGCAGCCCTTGAAGGCCTTGTTGGCCGCGCGGGCCTCCAGCTCCGAATCCGCCAGCTTCGCGCTCGACAGGCGCTCGGTCTCCAGGGCGCGCTGCACGAAGCTCTGCAGGTCCTCCGGGAAGTCGCGGGCGACCTCGGGAGGCAGGTTCTGCATCGTCGCCAGGGCGGTGCGGGCGTCGTCGCGCGCGCCGCACAGCGTCCGCGACAGCAAGAGCGGGCTCAGGCCCTCCTCGGCCGAGCGCTGCTCGACCAGCATCTGCACCCGGGTGGACAGCTCGCGCGCCGAGACCGCGGCGCCGAAGCCCTCCTTGCGCTCGAGCCGCAGGGCGGTCAGCCGCTTGAGGACGAACAGGTCCGAAGGATCGGTGCTCACGCACTTCTGATAATCCGTCGAGGCCGCGACGCGCTCGCCCAGCACCTCCTCGAGCATGCCGAGCTTCACCAGCAGCTCCGGAGTCTGGGCGAGCTTGCGCAGGCTCTCCATCCGCCGGCGCACGTCCAGCTCCCTCGTCTCCGGCGGCACGTAGTCGAAGAGGGCCTGCAGCGCCTCGAAGGCGCGCGTGCGGACCCGGTGGAACCGGGAGGCCGCCGCCGCGTCGAGCAGCGCGTCCACCGCGCCGCGGGCGCCCATCCGCCCCAGCTCCTCGGCGGCCAGCCAGCGATCCCGCGGGTCCTGCGCCGCGAGCACGCGGACCAGCTCCTCGGCGTTGCGGGCGAAGTGGCTCGGGTCGAGCCGGTCGGCCAGGGCCTTGAGCGCCCCCGCGCGATCCTTGGCGAGCGCCTTGGCGCGGGCGCGGGCCTGCTCGGCGGCCGCCCCGGGGCCGCGGCGGGTGGCGAACGCCTCCAGGGCCTTCGGGTCGAGCCGGGCCGTCACCTCGTCCAGCTCCGCCGCGTCGATCTCTTCGAGCGCCTTGGCGCGCGCCGCGGCGTCCGGGATGAGCTCGGCGAGCGGGCGAGCAGCCTCGTAGTCGCCCAGCCACGATCGCGCGGCGGCCTCGCGCGCGGCGAGCCCGCCCCGGGCCTCCTCGCGGTGCAGGCCGGCAGGGTTCTTCTCGAGGTAGGCCACCAGCCCGCGCGCGCCGGCCTGCTTGGCCTCGGCGTAGCGGCGGTCGTCCACCAGCCGGTCGGTCTCCATCCGCCGGGGCGACTGCGGGTGGCGCAGCACGAACTCCTCGAGCGCCTTGGCGCTGCCCTCCGCCACCGCCTCGCGGAAGTCCGCCTCGGCCAGCTTCTCCTTGGCCTCGGCCACGTGGACGCCCGCCGGATGGTCGCGCAGGAACTCGTTCCAGGCCACCGAGGTGTCCGCCCGGGCGGCGGTCTCGAAGCGCAGCCCCTCGAGCATCACCAGGGCGTCCTTCTTGCGCTCGGAGTCCGGGAAGGAGTCCATGAAGCGCTTGTAGGAGAGCACCGTGTTCTGGCGCCGGGCCTGCTGGAACTCGAGCTCGGCCAGGCGCGCCTTGGCCCGCGGCGCCTGGGGATCCTTCGGGTTCTCGCGCAAGTAGCGCGCGAGCGCCTCGGCGGAGTCCTCCTTCACGATCTTCTCGTAGGGTTTCGGGGCGCAGGACGCCAGCGACGCCACGACGGCGAGGCACGGCAGAAGGGCGAGCAGAGGCTTCATGGCCGGCGAAGGTAGCACGCGGCCACGCCCGCACGCCGCCCCAATCTCCAAGAGGGTGAGGCCGTCCGGTTTCTTGCTGGCCGGGCAAGCGCGCCTAGCATGGAGGGCACGGAGGTCGCGTCGTGCGTCTGGGCATTCTGGTGCTGCTGTCGATCCCGCTGGCGGCCTGTGCCGCCCCGGCGCACCTCGCCCGCCGCTCCCCGCTCTCCTCGGCGCCCAGCGCCCTGCTCACCCCGGAGGGCCGCCCCGCCCCGCTGCCGTCGATGGACTCGGCTCAGCCCGGCGCCGCGGCGGTCGACGGCGAGGCGCTGGCGGCCACGGCGCGCGAGCTGCTCGGCAAGAAGACCGTCCCCACCGGCGGCCAGTTCCCCGACGACTGCACCGGGCTGGTGCGCACGGTCTACTCGGCGCACGGGGTGGACCTGATGCGCGAGGGCGCGCAGGCCGGCGAGAACGGCGTGATGGCCATCTGGCGCTACGCCCAGCGCCACGGCTCGCTGCACCGGGCAGCGCCGCGGCCCGGCGACCTCGTCTTCTTCAGCGAGACCTACGACCGCAACCGCGACGGCCGGGACAACGACGGCCTGACCCACGTCGGCCTCGTCGACCGCGTCGACGAGGACGGCACGGTCTACGTCATCCACCGCGTGGCGCGCGGCGTCGTCAGCTACCGCATGAACCTCTCCCACCCCAGCCAGCGCAAGGACTCCCAGGGCCGGGTGGTGAACGACTGGCTGCGCGAGGGCAAGAAGTCGCGGCTGGCCGGAGAGCTGTTCGCCGGCTACGGCACCGTCGGCAAGTAGCCGGCCGCCCCGCCGGTTCCGGCGGGCCGTGCCCTACGGCGCAACCTCGACGTCGAACCGCGCCACCGCCGACCCCTCCAGCACCGGCGCCGCCGCGGCCTCCTCCGGGAAGGCGGTGAACAGCGCCACCAGCGCCTCGGGGGCGACCGGCGCCGGCGAGGCCACGGCGACGAACCGGTTGCGTCCCGGGAAGCTCTGCAGCGAGACGCCGGCCGGACTCCCGTTGACGGTCAGGACGTGCGGCCCCGGGCCGACCCGCCCGGCCTCGGAGAGCACCTCCACCGTCCCGTCCGGCCGGATGCGCAAGAGCGTGATGAACGCCGCCGAAGCGGGCTCGTAGCGCAGGTAGACGACGTGGTCCTGGCCGTAGCGGGCGCCCGGCGTCCCCTTCTCCCCGCTCCCCACCTTCCCCCGCTCCGCCACGGAAAACTCGAGGCCAATCGCCGGCTTGGCGTTCGTCTGGTGCGGGCTCTGCCGGGGCCCGTGCTGCAGGGCGAGCACGCCCAGCCCCAGCACCGCCAGGACCGCGGCCATCGCCAGCGGCCGGCCCTTGCCGGGCTGCGGCCGCGCGCCGCCCGCGCCCGGAGGGGCCGCGCCGGTGACGCGCAGGTGCAGCGCCAGGCTGCGCATCGCCTGCTCGAAGATCGCGTCCGAGCGCAGGGGCGCCGGGGCGAGGTCGCCGACCAGGGCCCGCTCGACGTCGCCGTCCAGGCCGTCCGTGCCCTGCAGGCCCATCAGGAAGGCCTCGCAGGCGGCGCAGTCGGACTTCAGGTGCTGGGCCAGGGCGGCCTCGCCGCGGAACCTCTCGCCGCGCAGGACGTGGTTCCAGACGGTGGCGTCGAGGTGCGCCGGCGGCGGGCCCTCTTCGCCGAGAGCGCGCTGGGCGAGCAGCGCGGCGACGACCCGCGCCTTCACGCGGGAGCGCAGGTGCTCGAGGTGGCGCGAGACGACCTCGGGGGCCATCCCCAGCTTCTCGCCGACCCGCCGCGCGGTGCGTCGGCCCTCGCCGTGGAACAGGCGCGCCGCCTCGCGCTCCGGTCCGGGCGGGATGGCCTCGATGAGGGCCGCGACGTCCACCGGAGCGGGCCCGGGATCGGGAGCGAGGTCGAGCACGGCGGCGGTCGCGAGATCGGCGGAGATGGCCTCGGCGCTCCTCTTGCGCGCCAGGCGGGAGCGGCAGCGGCGGCGGGTCACCCCCAAGAGCCACGCGCCGAAGCGAGCCGGCTCGCGCAGGCCGCCCAGCTGCCCGAAGGCGCGGCCGAAGGACTCGACGACCAGGTCGCGGGCCTCGGCGTCCTCCAGCTCGGCAAAGCCGGCGACGACGCGCTCCACCGCGAGGCGGTGGCGCTCGAACAGGGCCCGGAATCCCTCGCGGTTGCCTGCCAGGGCGGAGGCGACGGCGCGTGCGTCGTCTTTCATCGCCGGCAAGACAAGCACCCGCGAGCGCCGATGGTCAACCGGCCGCGGGTCAGGTCAGCACGGTCCACAGCGCCAGCCCCACGAACAGCGCCACCATCGCCGCCAGGCTGAGCATCCGGTTGCGCCGCGCCGGGGCCTCGAGATCCTTCCAGTCGGCCGCGGCGCGCGCGGCCGCGACCTGGAGGAAGCAGGACAGGCCCGCGAGCCAGAGGATCGTCGTCTGCAGCGGATGGCCGACTCCTACGCTGGCCCCGGGCCCGACGAGGACCGCGGCGCCGAGGCTGCCGGCGTAGACCACCCAGACGGCGGCGAGGAAGAGGTTTCGCGCCCGGGCCGAGAGGTGCTCCTTGGCCCGGGCGATGGTCGCGGTGGCCACGGCGGAGAGCACCAGGTCCAGACCCGCGAGCAGGACGGCGTTGAAGGTGAGCATGGCTCAGTGCCCCGAGGCCGGCAGCGGCCGCAACTTGCGCGTGGTCTTGCCCGAGGCGGCGTCGGCCTTCTTGGCCTCGGAGGCGGCCTTGTCGGCCTGTCCGGACCGGTCGAGGAAGTCGACGAGCTGGCGGCGGTAGATCGGGTTCTTGGGCGCCTCGGACACCAGCTCGCGCAGCACCGACTCGGCGCCCTTCAGGTCGCCGGACTTCTCCATCGCTTCGGCCAGCGCCGTGCGCACGGTGCGGTCGTCGCGGCGCGCCACCGCGGCGAGCTTGAGGTGGTCCACCGCCTCCGAAGACCGCCCCGACTGGTGCAGCGCCAGGCCGACGCCCAGGTGGCCCTCGGCCAGGTCCGGACGCAGGTCGAGGGCACGCTGGAAGGCCTCGAGCGCCCTGGCCGGGTCCGCCCGCTTCTCGAAGAGCCTTCCGGTCAGGAGCCAGGCGCGGGGGTTGAGCGGCTCGAGGGAGCGCGCCGCGGAGAGCGTCTTCTCCAGCGCGGGGTCGTCCCCGCCGGCATCGAGCAGGACCTTGGAGAGCTCGACCTGCGCCAGGCCCCAGGTCGGGAAGGTGGCGGTCAGGTTCTTGAGCACGTCGGCCGCCGCTTGCAGGTCGCCGGAGGCAGCCAGGGAGCGGGCGCGGTCGAGGTCGGCGGAGGGGTCGGAAGCGGCCAGCAGGGCCGCGAGCAGGTAGGCAAACACGGGCGGAGAATACGACGGCTCGACGGCCAATTCGCGATCTAATGTTGCGGGCGACTCGGTGACTGGCGTCGCGAGGACGCCCCAACCTCCCTCAAACACTGAGGATCTGGCTCGAGGACCGACGCTTGGGGTCCCCTCGGCCAGTTGTCCTCTTGTTTGCCCGGCCGCCGTCCGGTAGACCCCGGTCCCCCTGACGAGCGCCGCAGCCGTCCGCTCCGAACATTTCGACAGGCGCCGAGGCCCGTCGCTGCGAATCCAGCCGGAAAAAGCATGAGCCCGATGAACCCGATTCCCGCCAAGACCCTCGAGGACCTGCAGTGGAACGCCATCCTCGAGGCGCTCGCCACGCGCGCCAAGACCGACCTGGGCAAGGCCCGCTGCCTCGCCCGCCCCTTCCTCTCCGTCGCCGAGCAGGTCCGTGACGAGCTCGAGAAGACCGAGGAGTTGCGCACGCTCTGGGTCCAGGAGCACCTGACGCTGCCGCTGTTCGGCGTGCGCGACATCCGGGTCCTGCTCGACCGCTCCGCCAAGGGCGGCACGCTCGAGCCCCCCGACCTGCAGGGCAGCGCCAACGTCCTGCACGCCACGGTGCGCGTGCGCGACTTCGTGGAGGACCGCCAGCGGTCGATGCCGCGGGCCTGGGCCATCGCCGACCGCATCGCCGACCTGGGCAAGCTCGCCCAGAAGATCGAGCGGTCGTTCGAGCCGGACGGGAAGATCTCCGACCGCGCCAGCCCGGCCCTCTACGACCTGCGCGAGCGCGCCCGCGGGCTGCACGGCTCCATCAAGACCAAGCTCGACCAGCTCCTGCACACCGACGAGTTCACGAGCCTGCTGCGCGAGAACTACTTCACCATCCGCAACGAGCGGTACGTGGTGCCGGTGCTCGCCTCGGCGCGCTCGCAGGTGCCGGGCATCGTCCACAACGCCTCGCAGAGCGGGCAGACCCTCTTCGTCGAGCCGCAGCCGCTCATCACGCTGGGCAACGAGCTGACCATCGCGCAGTCGATGGTCACCGAGGAGGAGCGCCGCATCCTCCAGGCGCTGACCGAGGAGCTGGGCGAGCACGCCATCGAGATCGAGGAGTCGCTCGAGGCCTGCTGCGAGCTGGACGCCATCGAGGCCGCCGCCAAGCTGGCGGTCGACATCCTCGCCGAGCCCCCGATCCAGGTCCCCGCGGAGGTGCCGTTCCGCCTGCTGGCCATGCGCCACCCGCTGCTGGCGCTGCAGCAGAAGACCGTCGTCCCCAACGACGTGGCCTTCACCGGGCAGGAGCGCGTGCTGGTCGTCTCCGGGCCCAACGCCGGCGGCAAGACGGTCACGCTCTCCGGCGTCGGCCTGTGCGGGTTGATGCTGCGCGCCGGCCTGTTCATCCCCGCCGAGCGCGGCTCCACCCTGCCCCTGTTCAGCGACATCGAGTCGGCGATCGGCGACGCGCAGGACATGTCCAAGGACCTGTCCACCTTCAGCGCGCACCTGACGACGCTCAAGGCGATCGGCCAGGCGGCGGGGGCGGGCTCGCTGGTGCTCATCGACGAGATCGCCGCGGACACCGACCCGCGGGAGGGCGCGGCGATCGCGCTGGCGGTGCTGGAGGACCTGGTCGGCAAGGGCGCGCGGGTCATCGTCACCACCCACCTCGAGGAGCTGAAGGCCATCGCGGTGACCGACCCGCAGTACGTCAACGCCCGGGTCGGCTTCGACGCCACCAAGATGGCGCCGACCTACAAGCTGCACGTCGGCACCCCGGGCTCGTCGTCGGCCATCGAGATCGCGCGGCGCGTCGGGCTGGACGCCAAGATCTGCGACAAGGCCGAGGAGAACCTCAAGACCAGCGCCGGGCCGCTCGGCCGCGCGCTGCAGGCCCTGGAAGCCAAGGAGCACGAGGCCGATCAGTCCCGGATGTCTCTGGAAGCCGAGCGCCGGCAGGCCGCGGAAGAGCGCGAGGCCGTCGCCCGGGAGCGGGCGGCCCTGCGCGAGCGCGAGCGGGCCATCCAGGCCGAGGCGCGGGCGGAGCTGGTGGCGGAGGTCGAGAAGGTGCGCGGCACCGTCGCCAAGCTGCTCGCCGACCTGCAGGCCAGGCCGACGGTGCGCGCCGCGGTGGACGCCCAGGCCGAGCTCGCCAAGGTCGCCGAGGAGGAGCAGAGGAAGGTCGACCGCCAGGCCGCCGAAGCCAAGGCCAAGGCCGACGAGCGGATGCCCGAAGGCGCCGCCATCCACGAGGGCATGCGGGTGCGCGTGCCGAACCTGGGCGACGCGCAGGTCCTGGAGGTCGACGGCGACGAGGCGGTGGTCGCGGCCGGCGCGATGAAGGTCCGGCGCAAGCTCAAGGACCTCGTGCCCCTGAAGGGCCAGGCCAAGGCCGCCAAGTTCGCCGAGAAGAAGGGCGAAAAGCTCCGCAAGGCCGAGGAAGCGGCGCCGCAGGCGATGGACTTCGGCGGCAACCGCCTGGACGTGCGCGGCATGCGCGCCGAGGACGCGCTGCGGGCCGCGGAGACCTTCCTGGACCGCAGCTACGGCGAAGGCCGGCCGGGGGCGATCATCCTGCACGGGCACGGCACCGGGGCGCTCAAGGCCACGCTGCGCGACTACCTGAAGAACTCGCCGTACATCCGCAGCTACCGGCCCGGGGCCAACCACGAGGGCGGCGACGGGATCACGGTGGTGGAGTTCAAGGGCTAGCCCGCACCTCGGGGACGCAGCGCGTCATCGAGGCGCTCGTCCGAGCGAGTCCCCCATATTGGCGATGCGGCGGCGCCTGCCGCGCTGGTCACATTCGGGTCTGCCCCGGAGAGTGACCCATGTCGAGCCATCCGCGCGTCCGCTGCACCGCCCTGCACAGCAAGATCATGAGCGCCGAGGAGGCGGCGGCCCTCATCCAGCCCGGCGACAACGTCGGCATGAGCGGCTTCACCGGCTCGGGCTATCCCAAGGCCGTCCCGCTGGCGCTGGCCAAGCAGATCATGGACGCCAACCTGAGCGGCAAGAAGTTCAGGATCGGCGTCTGGACGGGAGCCTCCACCGCGCCCGAGCTCGACGGCGCGCTGGCCATGGTCGACGGTGTCGAGCTGCGGCTGCCCTACCAGTCCGACCCGGTTTCGCGGAAGAAGATCAACGCCGGCGAGATGGAGTACATCGACATCCACCTCTCGCACGTCGCGCAGTTCGTGCGGAACGGCTTCCTCGGCAAGCTCAACGTGGCGCTGGTGGAGGTCACGGCCATCCGCGAGGACGGCTCGCTCGTCCCCTCCTCCTCCATCGGCAACAACGTCACGTGGATCGACACGGCCGACAAGGTCATCCTCGAGGTCAACTCCTGGCAGAGCGAGAAGCTGGAGGGGATGCACGACATCTTCCGCGACCAGGACGTGCCGCACCGCGTCCCCATCCCGCTGACCCAGCCCTCCGACCGCATCGGCAGCCACTACATCCAGTGCCCGGCGGACAAGATCATCGGCATCGTCGAGACCAACTCACCCGACCGCAACACTCCCTTCAGCCCGCCGGACGAGGACTCCAAGCGCATCGCCGGCCACATCCTCGACTTCCTCGCCCACGAGGTGAAGAAGGGCCGCATCCCCGAGAACCTGCTGCCGCTGCAGTCGGGGGTGGGGAACATCGCCAACGCGGTGCTGATGGGGCTCAACGAGGGCGCGTTCGAGAACCTGAGCGCCTACACCGAGGTCATCCAGGACGGCATGGTGGCGCTGCTCAAGTCGGGCAAGCTCCGCGTGGCCTCCGCGACCGCCTTCTCGCTCTCGCCCGCGGCCGTCGACGAGCTCAACGCGCAGATGGAGCTGTACCGCACGCGCATCATCCTGCGGCCGCAGGAGATCTCGAACCACCCCGGCATCATCCGCACGCTGGGCTGCCTGTCGATGAACGGGATGATCGAGGCGGACATCTACGGGAACGTGAACTCCACGCACGTGATGGGCACCCGCATCCAGAACGGCATCGGCGGCTCCGGCGACTTCGCGCGCAACGCCTTCATCTCCTTCTTCATGACCCCGTCGGTGGCCAAGGGCGGGAAGATCTCCTGCATCGTGCCGATGGCGCCCCACGTCGACCACACCGAGCACGACGTGCAGGTCATCGTCACCGAGCAGGGACTGGCCGACCTGCGAGGCCTGTCGCCCAAGCAGCGCGCGCAGCAGATCATCGAGAAGTGCGCGCACCCGGACTACAAGCCGGCGCTCAAGGAGTACTACCACCGGGCCCTGCAGCTCTCGCCTGGCAAGCAGACCCCGCACCTGCTCGAGGAGGCCTTCGCCTGGCACCTGCGGTACCTGCGCACCGGGTCGATGAAGGGCTAGGTCCCGCGGGCGGGCGTCTCCCCCGCCCGTGACTTGCAACCCCGGGGGCCCGTCCGAATCAGGACGGGCATGAAGCGCTTCCTCGACGGCCGCACCGCGATCATCGATTGGATTGGCCTGCACGGGGCCATGCCCGGCTTGCGCGTCGAGTCCGGCGCGCCGGTCATCTTCCGGCCGGGTGATGACGAGGCGGGCATCCGCCGCGTCGGGTGGGCGGAGTTCTTCGCCAACGTCGAGCGCTCACGGCTGGGGCTGCTGGTCGTGGACGAGAACCCCGAGTCGTTCGAGCACGCCTTCGTGAACGTCGAGCGCGGCAAGCGCGAGGCCGCCCGTCCGCGGCACAGCGTGCTGGAGTTCCTCAGGGCCCTTCCGGCCACCTCGGCGCACTAGCGCCGGGTGCCCCAAGTTCGTTTCGGGATACGCCGCCATGTAAAAGCCGGCGACTGAAGTCGCGCCTGACGCTGCGAAACCCGCCTGCGCGGGTTCAGTGGCGACGGATCGCTCGGGGCGGGAATCCGAGAGTCCAAAGTCTTGGTGGACTCTGCATCTCGTGTCGGCGCCCGTGCGTCTGTCACTACTTGGTCCGCGAAGGCGGACCTCGCAACCTGAGGCGCGGCTTCAGCCGCCGGCAGTCCCAGCCGGCGTCCCCCCTGAACCCTGATTGAACTTGCGGCTGCAAGTACTAGCGCCGCCGCTTCGGCTTCTTCTCGAACCGCTTGCGCTTCGGCGGGGGGCGATTGGCGCCTCCCCTCCTCTTTCCCTTCGATGCGCCCGTCGAGCGGGCGTCGGGGAAGGCGCCGGGGACTGGGGCCGGCGCCGCGAACTTCTTCTCGCCCACCGCGATCAGCTGGAAGTCGATCTGCCGCCGCGCCAGGCTCACGTTGGAGACCCGGATGCGCACCTCGGTCCCCAGCGAGAAGCTCGGGCCGCGCGAGAAGACCAGCCGGTGGTGGACCTCGTCGAGCTGGGCGTTGGGGCCGATGGTCTCCGCCTTGATCAGGCCTTCGACGAAGACGCCCTTGAGCTCCACGAAGAGGCCGAACTCGGTGACCGCGCAGACCACGCCGTCGAACTCCTCGCCGACGTGGGACTTGAGGAACAGCGCCGCGAAGTAGGAGTCCACCTCGCGCTCGGACTGCATCGCCGCCCGCTCGCGCTCGCTGGAGCGCGCCGCCACGCCGTCGAGCCGGTCCTCGAGCTTCTCGGTCTCCTCGTCGGTGAGCGAGCGCATCCCCTGCGCCCAGTGGTCCTTGAGCAGCCGGTGGACCATCAGGTCCGGGTAGCGGCGGATGGGCGAGGTGAAGTGCAGGTAGTGCGGCGAGGCCAGGCCGAAGTGCCCGATGTTCTCGGACGAGTAGATGGCCTGCATCATCGCCCGCAAGAGCAGGTAGTTGAGCGTGCGCTGCTCGGGGCTCCCGGCGATCTTCTTGAGCAGCGCGTTGAGCTTCTGCCCGGTGATCTCCTCGCCCGGCTCGATGGCGAAGCCGTGCGCGCGCGCCAGCACCAGGAAGTCGGCGAGCTTGTCCTCGTCTGGCTCGGCGTGGACCCGGTAGACGGTCGGCAGCGCGCGGGCCGAGAAGTGGCGCGCCACCGCCTCGTTCGCCGAGAGCATGAACTCCTCGATGAGCCGGTGGGCGATGTTGCGCTCGCGCTTCTCCAGCCGGACCGGGCGGTGCTGCTCGTCGAGGATGACCTTGGTCTCGGGCAGGTCGAAGTCGATGGAGCCGCGCTCGGCGCGGGTGACGATCATCCGCCGCGCCAGCTCCTCCATCAGCGTCAGGTCCGGGCGCAGGAACTCGCGGTGCGGCACCACCTCGCCGCCGAGCACCTCGGCGACCTCGGTGTAGGTGCAGCGCGCGACGCTCTTCATCACCCCTTCGTAGAGGTCGGTCTCGACGCACTTCACGCCGCCCTGGGCGTCGGCCTCGAAGGCCATGTCCGCGACCAGGCAGAGCCGCTCCTGCTCGGGCTTGAGCGAGCAGACGCCGTTGGAGAGCCGCTCGGGGAGCATCGGCAGCGCGAAGCTGGGGAAGTAGACCGAGGTGCCGCGCCGCAGGGCCTCGAAGTCGAGGTGGGTGCCCGGGCGGACGAAGTGCGCCACGTCGGCGATGGCCACCACCAGCCGCCAGCCCTTGCGCGAGCGCTCGACGTAGACCGCGTCGTCGAAGTCGCGCGCGTCCTCGCCGTCGATGGTGATGAGCCGCAGCGAGCGCAGGTCGCGGCGCCGGCGGATCTCCGCCTCGGGGATGGCCTCGGGGATCTTCCGGGACTCGGCGTCGACGTCGTGGGCGAAGTCGTCGGCGAAGCCGTGCTTGAAGGCGGTCTCCAGCACCTCGCCCAGCGGATCGCCCGGCTTGCCCAGCACCGACATGACCTCGCCGGTCGCCGGCCCGCGCCGAGACGGGCCGGTGACGATGCGGACCTTCACCAGCTCGCTTTCCTTGGCCACCTGCGTCGGCTCGATCGGGATCGCCTGGCCCAGCGCGGCGTCCACCGGCAGCGCGACCTGCTGGCGGCCCATCTTGGCCACGACGCCCACGAAGCGCGTGCGCCGGCGCTCCACGACGTCGATGAACCGGCCGGCCGGCTTTCCGCGGAAGCCCTCGACCACCTCCACCTTGACGAGATCGCCATCGAGCGCGCGGCGGGCCTCCTCGGCGGCGAGGTAGACGCCGTTGCCGCGGCCCACCAGCGGCTCGACGAACCCGTAGCCCTCCGCCTTCTTGCGCAGGATGCCGATGAGGAACCGTCCGCCCGCCCTGCCCGCCCGCGAACCGATGAGCGGCGGCTCGCGGCTCTCCTCGAAGCCCTCCAAGACGACCGCCCGCGCCTCGCCGGCAGGCCGCTCGACCCGGAAGCGCTTGCCGTCCTTGAAGACCTGCCCGTCTTCGAGCAGCACCCGCATCAGGCGCTTGAGCTCGGTGCGCGCGCCGGGGTGGGACTTCGTCGCCGCCAGCAGCTCGCCGATGCCGAGCGGCTTCTTGGAGGCGGAGAG
>DASXVQ010000244.1:0-14372 GCA_036504155.1 Myxococcales bacterium | reverse complement strand
GTTTTCTGGGTATTTGCCGAAAAGTTTCTGGGTTTTCTGCGAATGACTGCACTCTCGCACGCAGTGGCCGAGGCTTCCGCGTCCCAGGCGGCCACAGCGGCCTGAAGGTCGGGCCGCCGGCCTACCTACCAATCAGGTCTGAACCTCCGGGCCAGCTAGGATGTCCTCTCCACCGGAGGCCTGCCCCATGCGCGACACGCTCGAATTCGGCATCGACCTGGGCACCACCAACTCCTCGCTGGCCTGGCTCGACGGCACCCGCCCGGTGGTGGTCAAGAACTCCGAGGAGATGGAGGTCACCCCCTCCGTCGTCCGCGTCGACGCCAAGGGCGTGGTCACCGTCGGCCGCAAGGCCAAGCAGCACCTCGAGGTCGACCCCAGCAACACCCGCGGCGAGTTCAAGCGCCTGATGGGCACCGCCGAGTCCTTCGCCTTCGACAAGTCCGGCGCCCGCCACTCCCCCGAGACCCTCTCCGCCGAGGTCCTCAAGGCCCTGCGCGCCGACGCCCGCGACCGCCTGGGCCTGGAGGTCGACGCCGCGGTCATCACCGTCCCCGCCCTCTTCGAGCTCCCGCAGTGCGACGCCACCCGCCGCGCCGCCGCGCTCGCCGGCCTCTCTTCCGCGCCGCTCCTGCAGGAGCCGGTCGCCTCGGCCATCGCCTGCGGCTTCTCCGCCGGCGCGGCCACCGACGGCCACTGGCTGGTCTACGACCTGGGCGGCGGCACCTTCGACACCTCGCTGATGCGCTCCAAGGACGGGCGCATGAGCGTGGTCGACCACGACGGCGACAACTTCCTGGGCGGCAAGGACTTCGACTGGAAGCTCGTCTCCTTCGTCCTCGAGCAGCTCAAGAAGGGCTTCGCGCTCGCCGACATGGCCCGCGGCAACCCCAAGTACCTGCGCGCGCTCGCCCGCCTCAAGGCCGGCTGCGAGGACGCCAAGATCGAGCTGTCGCGCAAGGACCGCACCACCCTCTCCATCCCCGAGCTGTGCCAGGACTCCGACGGCACCCCGGTCGACGTCGACCTGACGCTCACCCGCGCCGAGTACGAGTCGCTCATCCTCCCCTCCATCCAGCGCACCGTGGAGCTGTGCCGCAGCCTGCTCTCCCGCCACGGCCTGGGCACCGGCGCGCTGGAGAAGCTCATCTTCGTCGGCGGCCCCACCCTGACCCCGCTGGTGCGCGGCGCCGTCGAGGACGCGCTGGGCGTCAAGGCCGAGCTCAAGGTCGACCCGATGACCATCGTCGCCCAGGGCGCGGCCATCTTCGCCGGCACCGTGCGCCGCGAGCAGACCTCCTCGCTCCCCGCCGCCAAGGGCAGCTGCCTCTTCCAGCTCGAGTACCCGCCCATCGCCCAGGACGCCGAGCCCTACGTGGTGGGCAAGGTCGTCAAGCAGCCGGAGCCGGCGGTGGCCTTCGTGGAGCTGACCCGCGAGGACGGCGGCTGGTCCAGCGGCCGCGTCCCGCTCAACGACAAGGGCGGCTTCGTAGTCTCGGTGGTCCTCAAGGAGCGCACCGCCAACGCCTTCGCGCTCAAGGCCACCGACGCCGCCGGCAACGCCGTCGCCGCCTCTCCGGCGCGGCTGTCGATCACCCACGGCATGGCGGTCAGCGACCCGCCGCTGTCGCGCTCGCTGGGCGTCGCGCTCGCCAACAACGTGGTCCAGGTCTACGTCCCCAAGGGCACGCCGCTGCCCGCGCGCCGCACCTTCGTGCACCACACCGTGGACGCGCTGCGGCCCGGCCCGGACGAGAAGACCCTGCTGGAGATCCCGGTGGTGCAGGGCGAGTCCGTCCGCGCCGACCGCAACCGGATGATCGGCACGCTGCACATCCCGGCCCGCGACCTGAAGCGGGCGCTGCCGGCGCGCAGCGAGGTGGAGGTGACACTGGAGGTCGACCGCTCCGGCGGCGTGCGCGCGCAGGCCTTCGTGCCGCTGCTCGACGAGATCTTCGAGCACGTCGTGGCCATCGCCACGCCCCGGGCCGACCCGGCGAAGCTGCGCGAGCTGACCGACCGCGAGCGCAAGCGGCTGGCCGAGCTGCGCACGCGGGCCTACCAGGCGCGGCTGCCGGGCATCATCGAGAAGCTCTCCGGCGCCGACGCGCTGGTCGCCGACCTCGAGGCGCAGCTGGAGGCCGCCCAGGCCGGCGACGGCGACGCCGACGCCGCGCAGCAGGCCCAGCGCGGGCTGCTCGACCTGCAGGCGCTGGTCGACGAGGGCTTCGACAAGCTGGCCTGGCCCGAGCTGGAGCAGGAGGCGCGCCACGCGCTCGACAACGCCCGCAGCTGGGTCATCGGCGAGGGCGGCGAGACCGAGCGCAAGCACTTCATGCGCCTGGAGCGCGACCTGGAGCAGGCCCTGGAGGAGCGCCGCGGCGAGCTGGTGGAGGACAAGGCCCGCGAGCTGCGCATGCTCGCCTCCAGCCTGGCGCTGCGCCTGGACTACGTCTGGAAGAGCGAGTTCGAGCTGCTCGCCGCCGACCTGGGCAGCCTCAACGACCTGCCGCGCGCGCAGCGGCTGGTGGAGGAGGGCCGCGCGGCGCTGCGCCAGGACCAGATGGACGCGCTCAAGTCGGTGGTGCGCAAGCTCTGGGAGCTCTCGCCGGTGGAGCGCGAGACGCGGCTGAAGAGCTTCAACTCCGGGGTGCGGTAGATGGCGGACCACGAGCTCGTCCGGCTGATCGCCGCGGCCGACGCCGCCATCAACCGCGAGGACTTCGACGCGGTGCTGGAGTTCTACGCCGAGGACGCGACCCTGGTCGTGATGCCGGGCAGGACCGTCACCGGCAAGCCGGCGATCCGCAAGGCCCTGGAGGCGATCGCCGAGCACTTCGAGCACAGCCTCCAGGTGAGCGAAGGCGAGATGGTCGTGGTCGAGGGCGGCGAGACGGCGCTGGTGCTGGCCGCCACCAAGGTCGGCGCGAGCATGAAGGCCGACCCTGCGTTCGTGCAGGAGCGCCGGGCGACCTACGTCTTCCGCCGGCAGCAGGGGAAGTGGCTCTGCGTCGTCGACAACTCCTACGGCACCGACCTGCTCGAGCGGCGTCCGACGCCTTGAGCGTGGCTGCGGTGCTAGAGATCGAGCGCTGACGGACTTTCGGAGGACCGCATGAAGCTAGCGACCTGTGGCGCCGCGCTCGGCGCCGTCCTGCTCGCGCTGCCGTCGCCGGCGCGCGCCTGCGGCGGCAACGAGGGCTCGACGACGGTGACGGTCCTGGGCTGGACCGATGGCGGCCGCCTCTTCTCCTGGAAGACCGAGACGGTGCCGCCCAGCGACGAGGTGGGGCCGAGCGAGCCCACCCGCGTCGACCTGGAGACGCTCGACCTGCGCACCTCCGAGCACAGGATCGTCGCCAGCTACGAGGTGGTCGAGGAGCCCGACGAGGAGGCCGACGCCGAGACGAAGGCCGCCTTCCAGAAGCAGAAGCAGGCCAGGGCCAAGGCCGACGCCTGGCTCGCGGCGCACCCCGCCACCGCCGCCAAGTCCCAGCGCGCCTCTCCCGACGGCGCCGCGCAGCTCGACGCCGAGGTGGAGTTCGTCAACGCCGAGGACAAGGGCACCTGGACCGCCAAGAATTGGAAGGGGCAGGCGACGCTGCTCACGAAGCTGCTGGTGGTGCGCGGCGGGAAGAAGGCCGTCTCCCTCGTCGCCCCGGAGGCCGCCGCCACCGGCTACTGGGCCCCGGACGGCAAGCGCGTGGTCTGGGACCTGGGCGGCGAGAAGTTCCGCGTCGGCCCGGCGGGCAGCCCCCGGATCCAGGTGCTCGCGCCGGCCAAGAGGTACGCCGACCTCGTCCCGCCCGCCCTCGACGCGCTGGAGGCGGCCGGCCTGCCCGCGGTGCAGACCGGACCGGCGAAGAAGCCCAGGCCCCAGTCGGCGGTCTTCTTCGCCAAGGGTTTCGAGCAGGCGGCGCAGGCCGCGGCCAAGGCGACGCCCGGCGGCGCCACGGTCGAGGCGCTGAGCTGGCAGACCGACGCGGACCTCGTGGTCGCCCTGGGCGACTCGGCGACGAAGGCAGGCACCCCGTGAAGATCCCGCTCCTCCCCGCCGCCGCCGCCGCCGTCGCCGTCCTCCTCGTCCCCGCGCGGGCACCGGCCCAGGGCGGAAGCCTGGAGTACCCGGGGTGGACGAGCGACGGCAGCTACTTCTCCTACTCGAACACCAGCGGGAGCGTCCCCGAGCTCTCGGTGCTCGACGCGACCACCGGAATCGCGGTCGCCGACGCCTACCAGTGCTCGTTCGACCCGGACGCCAGCCCGGTCTGCGGCCGCCTCGCCGCCACCCTCCAGGACACCATCCCCTCCCGGACCTCGCCCGACGGCAAGGGCAAGGCGGAGGTGGTGCTGGTGATGAAGAAGGGCGGCGGGCGCTGGGAGGGCGGGCGCTTCGTGCGCGAGGCCCGCTTCGAGTCCGAGCTGCGCGTGGTGCGCGACGGCATCTCGCGGGTCTCGGCGGTCGTCACCACTTCGGTCACCGACGTCACCCCCTACTGGTCGCCCGACGGCAAGCGCGTCGCCTGGCTGATCGACGAGGGCTCCCGGCAGTGCGGCCTGGCCGACTGCACCCAGCTGTCGGCCGTCATCGGGTCGGCGGGGGGCGTCAACGTGCAGATCCTCGCCGACAACGCCATCCTCTCGCGGGTGGTGCGCCCGGTGGCCAAGGCGGTCGCGGCGGCGGGGCTGACCCCGGCCTTCGTGGGCAAGGCGCTCAAGGCGCGCGAGAAGTCGGCCGTCTACTTCGGCGAGGGCTTCAAGGCGCAGGCGGACCAGATCGCCGCGGCGCTCCCCGGCGGCGCTTCGGTGGAGAAGCTCACCTGGAAGTCTCCGGCCGACGTCGTGGTCGCGGTCGGCGCGAGCGCGGTGCCGGCCAGGGCGGCGGGCAAGGCCAAGAGGTAGCCCGGAGCCGAAGTCGGCCTTCGACGGAGCCCGTCACGAGCGCGCCAGAGCGCCTCGCTGCCCGCGGCCTGCGCCGCGAAGTCTCCGGCTAGAAGTAGCGAAACCCGAGGGTCACCGGGATGTACTGCCCGTTGGACGTCGTCAGGCCGCTCGGGCCCTCGACCGTGTTCCAGATGTAGTGGAACCGAACCTCGAGGAAGAGGCGCACCGGAACGCCCAGCGAGACGCTGGCGCCCACGCCGCCCTCGACGCCGAACCCGATTTTCGTCGCCTTCGCGAGGGTGCTGCCGAAGGGAGCGGCTGCGGTGCAGAGCAACAGCTCGGGGTCGCAGGTCGAAGGCACGGGGCCGCCCGTGATCGTGCTGATCTCCACGGTCCGACCGTAGATGCCAGAACCTGCCAGCACGTACAGCTCGACCGGCGCGGTCCGCGGCAGCAGGGTCACGAACACGCTCAGATTGCCCGCCTGCAGCGTGTGGGTCGCCCCGAAGTTGCCGCCCTTCAGGATGTCCGCCTTGATGCCGTGGATGCCGTAGAGGTAGTCGATCTGCACCATGAGGCGGTCGAACAGGCGGTAGCCGATCCCGAGGGTGAACTCCCCCCCGAGCGTGAAGCGCTTCGAGGAATCGACGATCGGCGCCGACATCCCGCCCCCGACCATCCAGGTGAAGCCACCCACCGGGCGCTCCTCCGCCTGCTCTGCGGCGAAAGCGCGCTCCGGCCCGAGCAGCAGCAGCAGGGCCACCGCGGTTGCGAAGACGAGGCGCAAGGTCACCCTCCCGGGGCCGTCGCGATGGAAACCAGCGGGCGTGGCCGCTCGGCCCCTCAGCCACCCCGTCTCGGTGCACGGCGCGCGCTCCCGCGAACGAGCGGGCGCCAATCGAGGTGGCGACGGTCGGGTCGAAATGCACCGGCCCTCGCGGAGGCGAGAGGGCCGGTTCACGCTTCGTCCGGGCGGCAGGGCTCAGAGCAAGGCGGAGGCGAGCTTGCTCGCCAGCTCCCGGAGCGACACCTGCGTCAGGACCAGCGGGACCATCGGCGCCAGCACCGCGCCCGCGACGATCAGCACGTCGCGCCGGTCGAAGGGGACCAGGCGCGTCTGGCGAACCAGGGCATAGGAATTGGCGAGGTCGGCGAGAGACTGGATGTCGGAGGTGCCCAGCAGCCCTTCGGTGTCCCTGCGCTCGATCCAGCGCTCGTGGAACAGCATCGTGTAGGCGCGGGCCAAGGCCTGGTACTGCACCTGGCCCCGGAGCTTGGCGCGGTAGAGCTTGCCCGAGAAGACGAACAGCGGCCCCAGGCCCAGGACCAAGGCCACGGCGACGAGCAGCGCAAGGGGCCTCTCGAACGAGGTCAGGGCGGCACCGTGATGCACGATCTGGGTTGCCCACGCGCCCGCCACGGTGACGGAGAAGGTCATGAAGACCAGGGCGAACCCGGTGCTGGGAATCGCGAGATTGCTCAGCCCGCAGCACTGGTCGGGGTTCGTCGGAATCAGCCGCAGCTCCAGCCGCGAGAAGCGCCACAGGATCAGCACCCAGACCCCCCACCTCCAGAGGGACCGGAAGAAGAGGAAGTTGACGATCGGCGCGGCGACGAAGCAGTACCAGAGGGCCGAGGCCGAGATCGACCGTTGCGCGTGCGCCTGCAGGTGCACCTGAAGCAGGTCCGCTCCGGCCTCCCACAAGCGCAGCTGACCGAAGACCAGCGCGGTCAGCAGGCACACGAGCTCGGCGGCAGCGGAGTTCCACAGGCGCGCCGCCCGCTGCAGCTGGCCCTCGAAGGCGCCGGGCGCCAGGCCTTCGTCCCTCCTCGCCCGGAGGAAGCGCGCCAGGGTTCCGCCGGCGAGGTCGTGCACGAGCACCTCGGCCTTGAGGAGGATGGGCAACGCCACCAGCAGCTTGGCGTGCACCGCATAGTCGGCGAGGACCGAGCCGGCACCGCCGGCGAGCGGCGCGAGGAGCATCAGGGGAAGCCAGGTGAGGGCGATGCCGGCGAGCGCCGCTCGCGCGGTGCTGCGGCCGTCGCCGCGCAGCAGCCTCGAGGCCTTCAAGAGCGAGAAGAAGGGTCCGCCCCGGGCGAGCGCGAAGGCGGGTTCATTCGAAGGGCTGTCCATGGGCATGCCGTCGAGGCAGGGGGCAACAAGCCCTGTTGCCCGGGCCGCGGTCCCAGGTGCCCATGGTTCAACGTGCCCATCACCGCAGGCGAGGCAAGCCTTCGGACCCACGCCGGATCTCCAGCCAGCCGACTGTCCGAGCGCAGCGACGCGTCCCCCGCTTCACTTCGGCGCCGGCAATGGCCCTTCCGATCCTGGGGCGACCCTCGCTGGGCGGGGCGGCGAGCCAACCCGAAGTCGCCCGGTCGGGACGGGTCGCGCCCCGCCGCCCTGCGCCGTTCTCCTCGAGCGGGCGGGGCCCCGCGGCACCAGCCGACCTTCCTTCCTGCCAGACTTCGCCGCTCAGGAGGGTCCCGCCGGCGAGCGCAGGTGCGCGTTGGTCTTCCCAGCCTGGACCGCGCGCAGCGGACCGGACCGGGTTGTCCCGGACGGGCAGGCAAGGTCCGTACGTCGCAGGGCGCCGTCAGTCAGCTCGAGGGTTTCCGGCCGATGCTGGAGCAGAAGCTCGAGCGGTGGGTGCCCGACACCGGCATCCGCGCCGAGCGGCCCAAGGGCGCCGCTCGACGCTCTGGCTCCTCGGCTACTGGCAGATCCACGGTCCCGGGTTGCACTTCTTGGGCGAGACACAGTCCGAGTCCGAGTTGCACTGGACGCACGAGGTCCCGTAGTGGCACTGGGGCGTGGTGCCGCTGCAGTGCAAGCCGCAGGTCGCCCCCGCGACCCCGCAGTGCGCGCCGCTGATGGGGTAGCAGACCTCTCCCTCGTAGCAGCCGTTGCAGCTCGCCGAGCAGCTTCCGTTCGAGTTGCACACCTGCCCGCCGCAGGAGGCCGACCCGGTGCAGGCGATGCACTGCCACTGGCCCGAGTTGCAGAGGGGCTTGGGCACGGCGCAGTCCGAGTTCGAGGCGCAGCCGACGCACACCCCGTACCGGCAGATGTTGCCGACCGCGGAGCCGGCGCACTCCGCGTTGGTCACGCACTGCACGCAGGCCCCGCCGCTGCAGACGGGCGCCGCGCTGCCGCAGGCGCCGACGCAGGCGCCGCCCACCGGGCCGCAGTGGCTGGCGTCGACGGGGTAGCAGATCCCGTTCTGCAGGCAGCCGTTGCAGGTCGCCGAGCAGCTGCCGTTCGCGTTGCACACCTGCCCGCCGCAGGAGGCCGACCCGGTGCAGGCGATGCACTGCCACTGGCCCGAGTTGCAGAGGGGCTTGGTCCCGCTGCAGTCCGAGTTCGACGCGCAGCCCACGCAGGTCCCGTAGCGGCAGATCTTCCCCACCGCCGAGCCGGCGCACTCCGCGTTGGTCACGCAGGCGACGCAGGCCCCGCCACTGCAGATGGACGTGCCTCCGGTGCAGGCGCCGACGCAGGCGCCGCCCACCGGGCCGCAGTGGCTGGCGTCGACGGGGTAGCAGATGCCGTTCTGCAGGCAGCCGTTGCAGCTGGCCGAGCACGTCCCGTCCGCGTTGCACACCTGCGAGCCGCAAGTGGACTGCGTGCAGGCGATGCACTGCCACTGGCCGGTGTTGCACAGGGGCTTGGGCGCGGCGCAGTCCGAGTTCGACGCGCAGCCCACGCAGGTCCCGTAGCGGCAGATCTTCCCCACCGCCGAGCTGGCGCAGTCGGCGTCGGCGAGGCAGGCGGCGCAGGTGCCGGACGCGGCGTCGCACAGCGGCGTCGGGCCCGAGCAGGTGGTGCAGGTGCCGCCGACCGGGCCGCAGTGCGCGGCGTCGATGGGGTAGCACACCCCGCCGGCGAAGCAGCCGTTGCAGCTGCTGGTGCACGAGCCGTCCGGCTGACAGGCCCCGCTGCCGGGGCAGCCCAGGTCCTGGCAGCTGCGGCACTGCCACTGGCCGGTGTTGCACAACGGCGTCGGCGAGGCGCAGTCGGAGTTCGAGGCGCAGCCCACGCAGGCGCCGTAGCGGCAGATCTTGCCCGGCGCGCCGGCGCAGTCCGTGTCGGTCAGGCAGGCCGCGCACGCCCCGGTGTTGCAGAAGGGGGTCGCGCCGGAGCAGGCCGCGCAGGCGCCGCCGACCGCCCCGCAGTGCGCGGCGTCGATGGGGTGGCAGATGCCGTTCTGCAGGCAGCCCTCGCAGCTGGCCGAGCAGGTGCCGTTGGCGTTGCAGACCTGCGAGCCGCAGGTGGACGCGGTGCAGGCGATGCACTGCCACTGGCCGGTGTTGCAGATGGGCTTGGGCGCGGCGCAGTCCGAGTTCGTCGCGCAGCCCACGCACACGCCGTAGCGGCAGATGGACCCGGCGGCCCCCGCGCCGCAGTCCGCGTCGGACAGGCACTGCGCGCAGACCCCGCCGGCCTGGTCGCACAGCGGCTTGGCGCTGACGCAGGCGGTGCAGGCGCCGCCCACCGGACCGCAGTGCGCGGCGTCGACGGGCTGGCACTCGTTGCTGGCGTCGAAGCAGCCGGTGCAGCTGCTGGCGCACGAGCCGTCCGGCTGGCAGGCGCCGCTGCCCGGGCAGCCCAGGTCCTGGCAGCTGCGGCACTGCCACTGGCCGGTGTTGCAGAGGGGGTTGGGCGCGGCGCAGTCGGAGTTGGTGGCGCAGCCCACGCACGCCCCGTAGCGGCAGATCTTCCCGGGCGAGCCGGCGCAGTCGTCGCTGGTGAGGCAGGCGACGCACGCCCCGCTGCTGCAGTGGGGCGTCGCGCCGGAGCAGGCGAGGCAGGAGCCGCCCGCCGCGCCGCAGTGCGCGTCGCCGATGGTCTGGCAGACGCTGCCCTCGAAGCAGCCTTCACAGCCGCTGGCGCACGAGCCGTCGGCCTGGCAGACGCCGTCGCCGGGGCAGCCCAGGTCCTGGCAGCTGCGGCACTGCCACTGGCCGGTGTTGCAGAGGGGGGTGGGCGCGGCGCAGTCGGAGTTGCTGGCGCAGCCCACGCACGCCCCGTAGCGGCAGACCGGGGTCGCGCTCGCGCAGGTGGTGCAGTCCCCGCCGGCGGGGCCGCAGTGCTCGGAGTCGGGGCTGGGGAAGCAGGTGGCGCCGGCGACGCAGCCGGTGCACTCGATGGTGCACGAGCCGTCGGCGTTGCAGGTGCCGCCGCCGCAGCTGGCGGAGTCGGTGCACGCCACGCACTTCTTGGAGGCCGCCTCGCACACCGGGGTGGTGCCGCTGCAGTCGGCGCTGGTGGCGCAGCCCACGCACTTGCCCTGGCGGCAGGTGGGGGTCGCTCCGCTGCAGGCGGCGCAGGCGCCGCCGCCCAGGCCGCACTGGTCCTTCTTGTTGCCCGGGGAGCACAGGCCGCCGGAGGTGCAGCCGGTGCAGGAGGCCGCGCAGGTGCCGTCGGCGTTGCAGACGCCGCCGCTGTCGGCGCAGTCCTCGGCCGACGCGCAGGTGCGGCAGGTGTGGAAGGACGGGTCGCAGATGGGCGCCGCGACGTCGCAGTCGGCGTTGACCGTGCAGCCGGCGGCGCTGGCGTCGGGGGCGAGGCTCGAGGCGTCGGCGGAGGCCATCGCGGCGTCGGGTCCGAACCCGCTGCCCGCGTCCGGGGCGAGGACCGGCGGGGGGTTGGAGCAGGAGAGCGCCCACAGGGCAGCGGCCGTCAACGGGAGCCAGTTGCGCATGCGCACACCTTTCGCGAGGGAGCGTTCTCGGGGGAAGACAGAGTCGAACGATAGCGGCCAGCGGAGACCTGGCACAACGGCGTGACGGCTTTGGGTTCCGGAGGGAGGTGACCGCAGGGTCGGCCCGCCATGCCGCGCCGCCGGGCCAGACGTCGGGCTACGACATCGGCAGAACCTTCAGAGACGACGCGTTCCGGATGGGCACCACGGCGAGCAAGCACGCGATGAAGGCCGCCAAGATGAACCCCAAGGGCTACCGGAGCATCGGCATGAAGTAGCGGCGTAGACGCGACGCTCGTCTTTCCACCTGACGTTCGAGGGCACGCCGATCCCGGCTTGCGTGGACTGGCCGGTCGTGCGGTTGCAGGGAGCTGGGAGCATGGAGCGAGTAGTCGTCGCGCAGGAATGCGTGGAGCCACTCTGCGCGAAGCGTCGGTTCCGGTCGCGACCGCACAAACTCGTGGCCGGCGCGCTCGGCGCCTTGGTAGCGTCCTGCGCCAGCGAGGTCTCCCATGCCCCTGATCAAGCTCGACACGACCGAGCGCCTCTCCGACGAGGACAAGCGCGCGCTGTGCACCCGGCTCTCGCGCATCGGCGCGGAGGCCCTCGGCAAACCCGAGGCGTACGTGATGGTGACCGTCGCCGACGGGGTCGCCATGCTCCACGCCGGCAAGCCGGGCCCGGCCGCCTTCGTGGACGTCCGCAGCATCGGCGGCCTGAACGGCAAGGTGAACGGCGCGCTCTCCGAGAAGATCTGCAAGGCCCTCGAGGAGCTGGCGCACGTCCCCGGCGACCGCGTCTACCTCAACTTCACCTCGGTGGACGCCGCGGCCTGGGGCCACGACGGCTCCACCTTCGGCTGAACGCCGACCGCCCATGTCCACCACGCTCGAGCCGCTCATCGCCCGCTTCGCCGCGCTCTCCGAGAAGGTGTCCCGGGGACGCCACGGCGCGGACTTCTGCGTCGCGGACCCCGACTCGAGCTCGGACTGGCTCGTCACCGAGCTGGAGAAGGATCTCCACGGCGCCGTGCGCGACCTCGCCGAGGGGCTGAAGGCCGTGCCTGGGGAGCTGGACGGCCCGGGCGTGACGCGCCTCCTGGTGGGCCTGCGCCAGACCGAGCCGGCCCGCGACTCGCGGCGCGCCGACGTCGGCTTCGGGTACATGGACTTCGACTCGCTGCTCAACAACCCGCTGTGGGACCTGCGCTACCGCCTCAAGGACGCCGTCGACGCGCAGCGGGCCCAGGGCGTGGACGTCCTGGCCGGCGCCGACCGCGCGGTGCTGGAGGGCAACAACGGCGAGTTCCTCTCCCTGCTGGCGGTGCCCCGGGGCGAGGCCGGGCGGGCGAAGTTCCGCTTCACGCTCGATCGGCTGAGCCGGCTGGCGAAGGGGATCGACCCCGGCAAGCCGGAGGCCTGCACGAGCGTCGAGGAGATCGCCACCTGCCTGCAGGGCCTCAAGTCCCAGCTCGACTGGGACGTCCTCGAACCGGGCCGGATGCACTACTCGGACTCCGGCTACGAGCCGTCGACCTACCACGGCGACCAGCCCAACCCCGACAACCTCTTGTGGTTCTTCGACGCCCAGGCCTTCGACCAGGTGCTCTGGGCGATGCAGGCCTGCACGCCGCTCGTCGTCCACGGCGTGAAGACCGGCGACTGGAAGTTCCTGCAGGTGCGCCGCGAGGCCGCCGACCTGGCCTTCACCCTCAAGTGGAGCCTGGTGGAGATGGGGAAGGTGGGGCGCAAGGTGCTCGAGGGCGCCGACCCGAAGCTGCTGGGCGAGAGGAAGAACGGCTTCGCCCGCAGCTACGGCGACTTCCTCCGGGACGGCGAGCCCGGGGTGCTGGCGCAGTAGCCGGCGGACGCCAGTCACTCGCAGACGGGCTGGTGGATCTCCGCCGGCGCGTTCGAGCGGTTGCGCGGATCGGCCTTCGACCAGGCGAAGCCCTGACACGAGCTGCAGGCAGGATCTCCACCCGCGCAGCAGCCGGGCGTGTCGATCTCGCACCCGGCGTCCGTCCCCCGCACCGCAGGCGCCGCCCCTGCCCTCACACGCCTTGATGTCTCGCGCGCCACCAGCGCCGGAGCTCGCCGGCGCTCATCGCCAAGAACCGCTGCTTCGGCGGAGAGCCCAGCGCTAACGCTTCGGCGGCTTGCGCGGCATCATCGCCGGGGGCGCGGTGCCCTCCAGCGGCGCGGGCCGGCGCTGGCGCACCGCCCGCACCGGCACGGTCTCGTCGATCGGCTTGGTCGGCGCCTCCTGCTCCACGCCGGCATCGCCTTCCTCGGAGAAGACCTCCATCGCTCGCGTGGGCGGCGCATCCGGGTCCCCGACCTGCTCGACGAAGGCCTCGAGCGCGCGCGTCGCCTTCCGCGGCGAAGGGATGGGCGGGGGCAATTCGGCGGCCGGCTCCAGCAGCTCCTCGGGCAGCTCCAGGCCCAGGCGGAGGTTCACCTGCCGCAGGGTGGGACGGTCCTCGCCGTCGACCTCGCCCAGGTCCTCGACCGGCGGCGGAAGGCGAGGGCGCGGCGGAGCGGGCAGCTGGATGGCCTCCATCTCCAGCTTCGTCGGCGCCGCGGTCTCCCGCCGGTAGCGCGCCCACTCGGTGCGGCGGACGCGCTCGGCCCCCAGCTCCTCCGGGAACGTCAGCGCCAGGTACTTGCGCAGGTGCGCGGCGGTCGGCGGGTTCTTCAGCGAGGAGAGGCAGGCGCGCAGCTCCGCGCCCAGCTCGGAGGCCCAGCCGAAGCGCTGCTCGCGGTCGCGGGCGAGCGCCTTGAGGATCACCTGCTCGAGCTCCGGGGGCACCTCGGGGTTGAACTCGCTGGGCGGCGTCACCTTCGCCATGCGCACCGCCCGCAGGACCTCCAGCGGGTTCTCGCGGAAGAACAAGCGCTCGCCCGTCACCATCTCCCAGAGCACCACCCCCAGCGAGAACAGGTCGCTTCGCCGGTCGAGGGTCCGGCCCAGCACCTGCTCGGGGCTCATGTAGCCGAGCTTCCCCTTGAGCGCGCCCTTCTCGGTCTTCTCCGACTGGCTCGCCGCCTTGGCCACGCCGAAGTCGATGAGCTTCACCTCGCCGTCGAAGGTGACCAGGCAGTTGTCGGGCGCCACGTCGCGGTGGACGATCCGCAGCGGCGCGCCCCGGGCGTCGGCGCGCCGGTGAGCGTAGTCGAGCGCGTCGCAGATCTTCGCCAGCACGTGCACCACCAGCGGGATGGGCATGCGCCCGCCCAGCCCCGACTCGCGCTTGAAGACGGAGCGCAGGTCGACGCCCGGCACGTACTCCATGGCGATGTAGAGCTCGTCCCCCACCCGCCCCAGGTCGAAGACCCGCGCGATGTTGGGGTGCGTCAGCTGCACCGAGACGCGCGCCTCGTCGAGGAACAGCGCCTGCATCTCCGGGTTCTGCGCGTGGGCCCGCAGCACGCGCTTGACGGCCACCACCGACGCCTCGCCGTTCGGCCTAGCCCGCCAGATCTCGGACATGCCGCCGTCCTTGATGGGGTCAAGGAGCAGATACCGGCCGAAGGGGACCGCCTTCTTCATAAGGCCTCGCCGCCCGGTCCCCGCGACACCGGGCGAGGCACCAGCGTACACCGGGGCTTGCCACGAAGGCCCGCTCACCGGGCGGCCTCTCGCTCGTGGACCGGGTGGACCGGGTGGACCGGGTGGACCGGGTGGACCGGGTGGACCGGGTGGACCGGGTGGACCGGGTGGACCGGGTGGACCGGGTGGACCGGGTGGACCGGGTGGACCGGGTGGACCGGGTGGACCGGG
>DASXVQ010000243.1:0-13407 GCA_036504155.1 Myxococcales bacterium | reverse complement strand
AGCCCTTTGCGGGCTTCTTTTTCGGCGGCGCCGCCTTCTTGGCCCTGTCCGCCATCGCGTCTGCTTCCTTGAGGATCGCCGCGATGTCCGCCTGCTGCCTCAAGAGCTCTGCGTCCTTCGCCTTCACTTCGCCCAGCATCCGCTTCAGCGCCGGAGGTGCGTTCAGCTGGCCGTCATTCACCAGCTTGTAGAACGCCTCTCCCAGCTTCAACAGCGCGGCTTCGCGGTCCGACCTTGCTGCCCTGAGCCCGGAGTTCGCCTGGCTCATCTCGACTGCTCGCTCTGCCAACTCCCTGAGCCGTGCGAACTCGGCCCTCGCAGCGTCCCACATTTCGCCTATTTGGCGGATGGTCTCGCTCTCGTCCGGACGCTGCGTCGCCAAACAGAACCTCGTGGCGTGAAAACGGGCGGTTGAGTACCGCACGGTCTGAACCCTGTCAAGCGCTTCCGCAATTTTCGGTGTTTTTCCCCTCTGCGCCCGGGCATCCGCCGCAGCGGGGCCGCTATAGTCCGGCGAATCGAGGGCTCCGACAAGTGCACCGAACATCCTGGTTGGCGTTCATCCCCTTCGCGGCCGTCTCGCTCACCTTCTCGGTCGGCCTCCACCTGTACCTGTACCGGCGGCTGGTCAAAGGCATGACCGAGTCCCGCCCGGCTCGGGTGGCCGGGGGCATCGTCTTCTCGCTGCTGGGGGTGCTCATCGTCGCCGGCCCGCTGTCGGCGCGCCTGGTGCCTGGCAACCGGCTCGGCCAGGCGGGCTACCTGTGGTGGGCGCTGGGCTTCTACCTCTTCACCCTGCTGGTCGTCGTCGACCTGGGAGCCTTCCTGGCGCGCCGGGCGGCCCGGGCGCGCCAGCGCGAACCCCAGCCCCAGCCCCAGCCGCGGCAGCCCGCCGCGCCGGGCTCCTCCGCCCCGGCCAGCCCCGCCCGCCGCGACTTCCTGGTCAACGCCGCGCGCACCACCGCCTCGGTGGCGGCCGTGGGCGTCACCGGCTTCGGGTTCGAGGAGGCCTGGAGCCCGCCGCGCATCACCGAGGTGCCGGTCAAGCTCCCGCGCCTGCCCTCGGCGCTCTCCGGCCTCACGCTGGCGCACCTGACCGACGTCCACGTCGGCGCGTGGATCGACCGCCGGTTCGTCGAGGACCTGGTCGAGCGCACCAACGCCCTCAGGCCCGACGCGGTCTTCATCACCGGCGACCTCGTCGACGGCAGCGTGCGCGACCTGGGGCCGATGGTCGCCCCGCTGCGCGGCCTGCGCTCGCGCTTCGGCACCTACTTCGTCACCGGCAACCACGAGTACTACTCGGGCGTCGGCGAGTGGTGCACCGAGCTCGAGGGGATGGGCATGACCGTGCTGCGCAACCGGCGCGTGGCCCTGGGCGACGGCTCCGCGAGCCTGGACCTGGTGGGGGTCGACGACTACGGCGGCGGGCGAGGCCTGGGCCAGGGTGCCGACCTGGAGGCCGCCGTGCGGGGGCGCGATCCGGCCCGGGCCGCGATCCTGCTGGCCCACCAGCCCAAGGGCGTGGAGCGGGCGGCCGCGCTGGGCATCGGCCTGCAGCTGTCCGGGCACACGCACGGCGGGCAGATCTGGCCGTGGAGCCAGGCCGTGCGCCTCGCCTACCCGTACTTCAAGGGCCGCTACCAGGTCGGCGACCTCTCGCTCTACGTCTCCAACGGCTGCGGCCTCTGGGGCCCCCCCGTGAGGGTCGGAGCCCCGCCGGAGATCGTGAAGGTGGTCCTGGGATAGTCGCCAGCCTTAAGCCTTAGGCCTGGAGGCAGGCGCCTTCAGTCTTGAGCCTGACAACAGCGCGCTTCCCCGAGTGAGGCGACCTGAGCTAGCGTTCGGGACTTCGGCGCGGACATCGAGGAGGAAGGACCGGATGAAGTTCGACCATCCCCACACCCTGGGCAAGGACGAGGCCAAGAAGCGCATCGAGCGCCTGGCGGACTACTGGAAGACCAGGTACGGGGTGGCCGTGACCTGGACCGGGGATTCGGGGCGGCTGGTCGGCGCGGTCAAGGGGATCACCTTCGACGCCACGCTGACCGTGCGCGAGACGCTGGTGGAGGCCGAGGGGACCGACCCCGGCCTGCTGATGCGCGCGGTGACCACCGCCTATCTCAAGAAGAAGCTCGCCCTCTACCTGGACCCGTCGGTACGGCCCGAGACCATCGTGGAATGAGTCGCCCCTGCCGCCCTCTTCGCCTGGGCGGGCCAACGCCATGAGCCCCCTACCCGAAACGCCGCCCGAGCTCTCCGAGATCACCGGCAACCATGCGGTGATGGAGCCGGAGTCCCCGAAGATCCTCATCGTCGACGACGACGACTCCGTGCGCGACGTCATCTCGGTGCTGCTGACCGAGGAGGGCTATCACTGCACCTGCGCCTCGAGCGCCGACGAGGCCCTGACCAAGATGGTCGACGGCTTCCAGCTGATCATCAGCGACATGAAGATGCCCGGGCACGACGGGCTGTGGCTGCTCGACCGGGTGCGCAAGGAGCACGAGGACACCTCGGTCATCCTGCTCACCGGCTTCGGCGACACCGAGGCGGCGGTGGAGTGCCTGCGCCGCGGCGCGGTGGACTACCTGCTCAAGCCGCCCCGGGTCACCGACCTGGTGCGCGCCATCGAGCGGGCGCTGGCCAAGCGCCGGGTGGACCTGGCCCGCCGCCGCTACCAGGCCAAGCTCGAGAAGCGGGTGCGCGAGAAGACCGCCGAACTGCAGCAGGCGCTCACCGACGTCGAGCTGGCCTACAACAACACCCTGCTCGCCCTGGTGGCCGCCCTCGACGCCCGCGAGCACGAGACCAGCGACCACTCGCAGCGCGTCGTCCGCTACACCGTCGCCATCGCCCAGAAGATGGGCATCGGCGGCCCGCAGCTGGCGGACATCGGCCGCGGGGCGCTCCTGCACGACATCGGCAAGATCGGCGTGCCCGACTCCATCCTGCTCAAGCCCGGCCCGCTCACCCCCACCGAGTGGGACGAGATGCGCCGGCACCCGGAGATCGGCTTCAACATCCTCAAGAGCATCAGCTTCCTGAACGTCCCGGCGGGCATCGTCCTCTCGCACCAGGAGCGCGTGGACGGCAAGGGCTACCCGCGCAAGCTCTCCAGCGAGAACATCCCCATCGGCGCGCGCATCTTCATGGTCGCCGACACGCTCGACGCCATCACCAGCGACCGCCCCTACCGCAAGAGCCAGACCTTCGAGGCCGCCCGCAAGGAGATCGAGCGCTGCGCCGGGACGCAGTTCGACAAGGAGGTCGTGACGGCCTTCCTCTCGATCTCGGTCGAGGAGCTGATGGACCTGCGCAAGCGGCGCGACCCGGGGTTCGACTCCGGCCTGCCGGCGCTGTGAGGTAGTGAGGTAGGTGGACGTGTCCGAAGAGCCGACCAGCCTGCAGCCAGACGGCGCGCCCTCGCTCGCCGACGCCCAGGGCCGGCGGCTGACCTACCTGCGCCTGTCGGTCACCGACCGCTGCAACTACCGCTGCTCCTACTGCTCGCCCGGCTCGTGGGCGGGCCGCGCCCAGCTGCTGGACGAGGAGGAGGTGGTGCGCGTCGCCACCCTCTTCGCGCGCATGGGCGTGCGGAAGGTCCGCTTGACCGGCGGCGAGCCGCTGCTGCGCAAGGACCTGCCGTCGATCGTCCGGCGGATCCGCGCCCTGCCGGGCATCCACGAGGTCTGCCTGACCACCAACGGCCACCTGCTGGCCGAGTCGGCGAAGGAGCTCAAGGCCGCCGGGCTGGACCGGGTGAACCTGAGCGTCGACACGCTGGACCCCGAGAAGTTCAAGAAGATCACCGGCGGGCACGGCGACGTCGGCCGGCTCGTCGCCGGGGTCGAGGCCGCGCGCGCCGCGGGCTTCGCCGACCTGCGGGTCAACACCGTGGTCGTCGACGGCTTCAACGACGGCGAGGCCGCCTCCATCGTCCGCTGGGCGTGGGAGCGGGACATCGTGCCGCGCTTCATCGAGCTGATGCCCTTCGCCGCCAACGGGCAGCCCGTCTCCACCCTGGACCTCATCGCCCGCCTGAAGGCGCAGGGCCTCGAGCTGACGCAGGACTTGGTGGCGCCGGACGCCTCCAGCGGGCCCTCGGAGTACTGGCGCGGCGAGGGCGGCCGCAAGGTCGGCTTCATCGGCCCGCTCACCCGCAACTTCTGCGAGCGCTGCAACCGCGTGCGCATCGCCGCCAACGGCAACCTCCACGCCTGCCTCGGCGGCTCGACCTCGCTGCCGCTGGCGCCGCTGCTGCGTTCGAAGGCCACCGACGCCGAGATCGAGGCGCGCATCCGCGAGGCGCTGGCGAGCAAGCCCGACGGCCACTGCATGACCTCGCCCGACGCGAAGGCGCACTTGGCCGCGATGATGGGCATCGGGGGGTAGTGGCAGCCCACACCGGCGGGGGCTCAGCGGGGGGCTTTAACGCCAAGGTCGCCAAGGGGCCAAGGTCGCCAAGGGTTTCTCTTTTTGGCTTGGCGGAACCTGCCGACACTCTTCGGGTGCCAGACGGCGATGCGCCAGCCCCGGTCGCCGTAACCAGCCGCGCAACGGGGCCACGGCGCCACATCCCCCAAGAACCCCTTGGCGACCTTGGCCCCTTGGCGACCTTGGCGCTTGAAAGCAGGCCTGCGCCCGCCACAAGCACGAGCGAGCCTCGGCCCTGAAGTCCATCACCGGCAAGAGGATCCAGAACCTCGACGCCAGCCAGACCGTCTCGGACTTCTTCTCGCGCCACTCGCTCCCTGCTGCGACGGGGACCGAGGGGCGCTAACATGTGCGGCTCACTGTCCGGGAGCCGCCCAATGAAACGCCTCACTCTCCTCTTCGCCGCGCTGCTGCTGCCCTCCGCGTCCATCGCCGCCGAGCCTGCGCTCGTGGCCAAGGAGGTCCAGACTTCGCAGGACGGGCTGGTCCGGCTCGCCACCGGGGTCAGCACCGCCCGGCTCTCCGACGACGCCGTCGAGGCCGCGCGCCGCTTCACGGCCACCCACGCGCTGAAGCTGGGCGTCGCCGGCTCCACGCTGGGCAAGGGCCGCCTCTCGCAGTCGCGCCTGGGCACCAGCGTGCGCATGCCGGCCACCTTCGAGGGGCTGCCGATCCTGGGCCACGAGGTCGTCGTTTCGCTCGACCACCAGAACCGCGTGCGCCGCGTCGCCAGCTCCGCCGAGCCGATCCGCTCGGCCTCGATGACGCGCCGGCTCGACGCGCAGCAGGCGATCGACCGCGCCGCCGAGGGGCTGATGCTGACGATCTACCGCGACGGCCGGCCGGCGGGCGTCACCCGCGACGTCGTCTACGTCGAGGACGGGGTCGCGCACCTCGCCTACCAGGTGCACACCGCCTCGCTCGACCCGATGCAGAACTGGTACGCGGTGGTCGACGCCGAGACCGGCAAGCTCCTCTCGCGCGTCAACCGCGTCTTCCGCGCCGACGCCGGCGTCGCCGGCCCGCCCGACACCGGCCTGCCCTGCGACTACGACGCCGGCACGCCCACCGACATGGCCAAGGTGTGGATGTCCAGCCCCGGCGCCGACAGCCTCAAGCCCTACACCGACATCGCCGTCCCCCACCTCAAGGCCACCCGCGACCCCGGCGGCCACCTCTTCGGCGAGCTGCTCGACGCGCTGACCTGCTGCCCGAACCTCGACTGCGACCCGGCCCAGCCGGCGCGGACGCTCTCGGGCACGGTCAACTACGGCATCCCCATCCCCTTCACCTCGGTCTTCTGCGACCTCAAGCCCCGCGCCACCAACTTCCTGGGCTGCCGCACCAACTACGACTACTCGGCCGAGGAGCCGCTCTCCATCGACCCGCCGGTGAACGCCACCGTTGGCGCCGGCGACCCGGCGGACTACGACACCTTCGCCGAGGTGCACGTCTACACCCACGCCAACATCGCCTACGACTACATGCGCCAGGTGGGCGACCCGCAGTTCCTGCTGCGCGACGCCGACCCGGCGCGCACCAACCCGCCGGTCAACCCGCAGGTCTGGTCGAACCTGGTGATGCCGGACATCAACGCCGTCGAGTTCGGGGCCGGCGGCGTGAAGATCTCCAAGTTCATGCGCGTGGACAACTCGGCCTTCATGCCGCGCGAGGGCTGGGCGGACCTCATCACCGGCGTCAGCGAGGACCAGCTGCCCAAGACCGACGTCATCACCCTGTGGCAGGGCCCGAACGCCGACTTCGGCTACGACGGCGACGTCGTCTACCACGAGTTCACCCACGCGGTGGTCACCAGCACCGCCGACTTCTCCGGCCCGCACCTCGACGCCTACGGCAGCCTCGACGAGGCCGGCACCATGAACGAGGGCCTGGCCGACTTCTACGCCGCCGCCATCACCAACGACTCGCTGACCGCGGAGTGGGTGGGGGCGATGCTGCCCGCGGCCCCGAACGGCGAGGGCGCGGCGCGCGAGCTGAACAACAGCTCCAAGTGCCCCGAGGCCTACATCGGCGAGGTGCACTTCGACAGCCTGCCGTTCTCCGGCGCGCTGTGGACCCTGCGCACCCGCCACCAGGGCAGCGACCAGGGCAAGACCTTCGACGGCGCGGTCTTCGACGCGCTGGCGGGCTCGACCTCCGCCGCCGGCTTCGCCGAGATGTCCCAGGCCGTCGCCGACGCGCTGAAGACGACCTTCGACCAGGCGGCCTACGACGACGCGATCGCCGAGTTCAAGGCCCGCGGCGTCATGGACTGCGTCAAGGTGCTCGACTACACCCAGCCGCGCGCCAAGTTCTACGTGAACGGGACCGGCGGCGGCTACGCGCCGTACGCGCCGGGCCCCCTCCAGTTCAAGGTCGCGGCCCCCAAGGGCGCCTCCGCGCTGGTGATCACCGCCCAGTACAGCCTCGCCGCGCACGCCAACCCGATGGGCCAGCCCTCGCTGCCCGTCCTGCACGCGCTGGCCAACGTGAACAAGCAGGTCACCTTCACCGGCCCGGCCGGCGCCATCACCGACGACGGCGCCTTCAGCAAGCCGTTCGTGGCCGACGGGGTCGCCGGGACGATCACCACCACGCTGCCGGTCAGCGCGGCGGCCGGCGACTACCTGGTCGTGGCCATCGCCAACGACAACGGGTCCACCGAGGCCCTGGCGGAAGTCACCATCGACGTGACTCCCGGCACGCCCGCGGGCCTCGACGCGGGAACCGTCCCCGGCCAGGACGGCTCGACCCCGGCCCACTTCGACGGCTCGACCTCCACCGGCAACGACGGCAGCACGACCAACCCCGGCACGGACGGGTCGGTCGTCACCAAGACCGACGGCGGCACCGTCAACCCCGGCAACCCCGACGGCGGGACCGTCAACCCGCCGAAGAAGGATGGCTGCGGCTGCGGCTCGGCCGGCGCCGGCGCGCCCTCGTTCCTGATCTTCGCGGCGCTCGGCATGCTCGGCGCAGCCCGCAAGCGGCGCAGCTAGCCAGACCACCCAGCAGCAGACCGTGGAATCCCAGCGGCAGGCGACCTTCGGGTTGCCTGCCGCTTTCGTCGTGGCACTGCTGTCACCCCACTTCACGAGCCGGCGGAAGTGGGTAGAGCCGGCCCTCCGTGGCCGGGGCGGGCGCTGACTACCGACACGACCGACCGACACGCCCCCGGCACCCTTCGGCGAGCTCAGGGCAGGCTCGGCCGGGCTCTACCCAGCGCGCCCGTCTCAAGAGCCGCCTACTCTTCCTCGTGCTCCTCGACCAGGTCGTCCTCGCTGATGGTCGCGTTGATCTCGCTCTTGACCACCGCGAGGGAGAGCTGCTTGCGCGAGAGGTTGGCGAAGAGGACGGACTCCTCCTCCTCGGGATCCTGGTTCGAGTCGAGCTGCGAGAAGAGGTCCACCGCCTTGGCGAAGTCGCCCGAGCGCCGCGACAGCTCGGCGAGCAGGTAGGTGGTCCGCGGCCGGTCGGACTCCGAGACCTGGGAGTGGTCGAGGGCGTGCTGGAAGTGCTGGATCGCCTCGCGCTGGCACAGCCTCTCCAGCTCCGGGGTCTGCAGGACCCGGGCGCACCAGGAGCCGCGCAGGTAGTAGTCGGCGACGCCGTACGCGTCGTCCTCGGTCAGGAACTCGTAGATGCGCGCCCCCAGCACGTAGCGCTCGGCGCCGTAGGGCTCGCGGCCCTCGGCGATGCCGCGCACCAGGTCGCCGTGGCGGATGAGCCGGCGCAGGTCCTCCAGGTCGTCGTCCTCGGGCATCGGGAAGCGCTGCACCAGGCGGTCGCCGGGCTGCAGCGAGAACTCGTCCTCGTCCTCGTCGACGTCGAAGGGCTTGACCCCGTAGCCGTCCTGGTAGGCCGTGAACTGGCAGTGCGGACAGGAGTGGATGAGCGTCGGCAGCGGGTCCACCACCGGGTAGCGCGGCCGCAGGTCGGAGTCGCGGCCTTCGGGCTCGCTCACCAGCGGGATCTCCGAGGTGAACTCGGTGTTGCACAGGGGGCAGCGCAGCGCCAGCGTGGCGTACTCGATCGGCGGCTTGCCGCCCGCCGCGCCCGCCGCCGCCCGGATGCCCTTCGTGGTCTCGCCGCCCATGCCCTCGACTCCTAACGGTATTCGGGGATCGTTCCCGCCCGATAGCCGGCCGGCAGGCCCGGGTCGGTGTTGGGGGAGCAGGCGAAGGAGCCGGGGGTCATCTTGCCGAAGTAGGCCAGCTCCCGTGCCCCGCTCGCTCCCGACGCCACCACCTGCGCCGTCCCGTCCGACTTCCATTCCACGTCCGCCAGATGCCACAGCCAGCACGCGCCGGCAATGCCGAAGTCCTCGCCCGGGACGGGGAGGACGGTAGGCGGCTTGCCGGGCGCCGGCTTGAGGTACACCGCCACGGTCGGCCGGGCGGGCGTCACGCAGTGCGCCGCGACGCAGGAGGTCCCGGTGGCGCAGCCGCAGCCGTCGCCCTGGAAGCAGCCGGCGCCGGAGCAGGCCGGGGCCGAGCCGGAGCCGGCGCGCGCGTCGGCGAAGAAGTGCACGTAGAGCCCGTAGGTGCAGCTCCCCGTAGCCTGGCAGACCGGATCGGCCTCGGGGTGGTCGAGGCTGACCGTCTCGATGCCGCCCAGCGTCCCCAGGTCGTCGCGGTCGAGCCGGGGGTCGTCGCCCGGGCCGGCGGCGCCCCAGTCGAACGTCCCGCCGGAGCGCACCGAGAAGCCGTTGAGGTCGCCCTGCGGGTCGAAGACGCAGCTGCCGCCGCAGGCCGCGCCGGGCCGGACCAGGTGGAGGTCGAGGTCGATGCCCGCCTCCTTCCAGGCCAGCTGGGCGACCAGGTCCCGGCGCGGGTAGGCGTCGAAGTCGACCAGGGCGCTGCCCGACTTGCCGTTGGCGTCGGTGGCGGTCAGGCGGACCTGGTAGTGCCCGATGGCGTCGGGCGCGAGCGTCGGCTCGGCGGTCGTGGCCCCCTGCAGCGCGGCGATCGACTCGCCGGGCCGCTGCTCGACCGTCCACTGCAGCTTCAGGCCGTCGCGGCCGGTCTCGGGGCTGCCGGTGCACCGCGTCGGGTCGGGGGCGGCCAGGAAGTGGTCGGAGAACGCCGAGAAGGTCACGAGCGCGTTCTTGCCCGGCTGGACCGGCGGCTGCGTCCCGGCGAAGTCCTCCTGCCCCTGCGCGTTCTTGGGCGTCCCGATGGAGCCGTCCGGACCCTGCGTCTCGACGATGGCGGCGCAGACCTGGATCTCGGGCGCCGGCGCGAGGGTACCGGCGAGGTCCACCGAGAGCTGGGGCGAGGCGGGATCGTCGCTGGCGACCACGAGCCTCGCCGCGCTGGTGGGCTTGCCGCTGGTGGGATCGAAGATCACGTGGAGCGCCTGCCCGGCGCCCGCGCCGATGGGGAAGCCCTGGCCGGGGATGGGCTCGACGGTCGAGAAGTCCGAGGAGCCGTCGATGGTGACCGCCAGGACGTTCACCGGCAGCTCGCCCTCGTTCATGAGCGTCACGGTGGGCCAGGCGGGCTCGTCGATGACCTTGCCGTCGCTGCCGTGGCGCAGGGGCCGGCGCGCTCCGAAGTCGAGGGCCGCGGGGCTCTCGGTGGCGGTGAAGGCGGCGCAGGGCGAGCGGCACTCGGCGACGAGCCTGAGCTTGGGGTTCGCGCCGCGTCCCTTGAGCGCCACCTTCGCCGGCGAGTCGGGGTCGTTGGTGGCGATGGAGAGCGTCGCCTCGTGGTTGCCCTCGGCCTGCGGGGCGAAGGTCACCGTCAGGCTCGCCGAGTCCTGGGGATCGAGCCGGCTGGGGAGCCCCGAGAACGAGAACGCGGCCTTGCCCGGGCCTTCGATGGTGGCGCCCTCGAAGTCGAGCGGAACGGTGGAGGCGCTGCCGACCTCGAGGGTGCGCTCCTGGGGGCTCCCGGGCCGGGTCTTCCCGAAGTCGAGGGAGGCGCTCTGCAGCGAAATCCTGGCCGCCACGCCCGAGGTCCGGGAGTCGGAGCAGCCAGCGGCGAGCGCCAGGGCGGCCCCCACCCCGACCCACTTCGCCATCCATTGCTGTCGACGAGAGCGCACCCCGTCCTCGATCCGCGAACCGGCCCGGCAGGGTCGAATGCTACCAGCCCCAACCCCGCGGAACAACGAGGCTTTCAACCGGCGCTCCCCCCTCGTCCGGGGTCCGTGGAGGCGGCTCACCGCGCGATTGACTTGCCGGGGTCGGTGTCGGATAGTCAAACCCTGCTGACGACTTCGACCGCGGATGTAGGCCGTTTCGGCTTGCAACGACGGCCTCAGGGAACACCAGGAGCCACGCAATGCCCGGAACGGACAAGCGCAAGCAAAGCCTCTACTTCCCCGAGGACATGCTGAAGGAGATCCAGGAAGAGGCGAACCGGCAGGACCGCTCCCTCTCGTGGATCGTGCAGCAGGCCTGGCGCATCGCCCGCGGCGAGATCATGCGGTTCCCCTCGGTCAACGACGTCATCGGCACCGAGCGCGTCGCGGACGACCCGAAGGAGCGCACGGGCACGCCGTAGTCGCCGCGCGTCGTCGTCAGCTTCCAGCCTTCTCTCCGAGAGTCTGCGCGGCCCCCTGACACGGGAAGCTGCGCGGATTTCTTTTGTTTCAGGCCGTCCGGGCCGCGAAGAGCCTGCAGGCCGCGGTGGAGCTGAAGCTCCGCCGAGACGTCCCGGTCGAGGTCATGCTGGACGACCCGCTGAGTACCTCCACCTTCTCGTAGCAGCTCGTCAAGCGGGTGCCGGTCTCCCATTCCTGGGCCGAGGCGCTGTTTCGCTGGCGGAAGAAGTTCTGGTGCTCCCGGGCGGGCGTCGTCGCTCTGACCTCGAAGTCGGGGACGAACGGCACGGGCATGGGGTCCCCTGGACCGTTTCGCAAGGTCGGCTTCCGCTTGGACACCTGGGCCCGCGTGTATGCCGTTGACAGCATATGTGCCGGGGCGCATCCTCCTTCCATGGTCGAGGTCATCGCCACCGACGAGTTCGCCGACTGGTACCAGGACCTCAAGGCTGCGGACGCGGATGCGGTCACCTTCAGCGTCGAGATTCTGCGCGAGAAGGGCATTGCCCTGGGTTCACCGCACAGCAGCGCCGTCGAGGGCGCCAAGCACGCCCTTCGCGAGCTGCGCGTGCAATCCGGGGGACGTCCCCTGCGCGTCTTCTACGCCTTCGACCCGCTCCGGCAGGCGGTCCTCCTGTTGGGCGGCGACAAGACGGGCAAGAAGAGGTTCTACGAGGACTTCGTGCCCAAGGCCGAGGAGTTGTTCGAGCAGTACCTCGCCGAGCAGGCGGCCGGGCTACACAAGAAGGATGAGGAGTAGGCAGGAGGCAACCATGAAGACCCGCAGCTGGGACACCATCAAGCGAGCCAAGATTCCTCCCAAGCGCCTGGCGGCCATCGAGCGCAAGGCCAAGGCCGAAGTCCTGCGCCTCACCCTGCGCGAGCTGCGTGAGATGTCCGGCAAGACGCAGACCCAGGTGTCCAAGGTCGCCAAGATGACTCAGGGCGAGCTGTCCCGGGCCGAGCGTCGAGAAGACCACCTCCTCTCGTCGCTTCGCCGCTACGTCGAGGCGCTCGGCGGCGAGTTGGAAATCGAAGCTGTCTTCGGCGACCGACGCATCCGCCTGCGCGGCGTCTAACCAGAAATGTTCGAGGGGTCCCTCCCGCCCCTGCCTGCGCGCGCCGGGAAAATCCGCTCACGTACCTTCCGGCCGGCAGCGGCTCGGCGGGCGCTGACGACCGACCGACACCGCCGACCGACCGACCGACCGAGCGACACGCCCCCGGCACCCTTCGGCGAGCTCAGGGCAGGCTCGGCCGGGCTCTACCCCGTCTCACGAGGCAGGTGGTTGAAACCGTGGGGTGACCGCAGCGTCCTCGGTTCCGGCTACGGCATCGCCTTGGCGAGGGCCTCGAACACCTGCTTGGCGACGGAGCGCTTGACGCGGCACACGTCGAGCTCGGGCTCGCCATCCCGGAAGTGGGAGAGGATCTGCTCGGGGGTGAGCAGCCCGGCGACGGCCTTCTCGGCGAGCTCCTCCATCGAGACGGCCTCCGGGTTCTTGGGCTTGGGCGGCGCGGCGCGCTTGGCCTTGGCCTCGCCGTCGCGCATCAGCCGGTAGGCGTCCACGACCTCGTGGACCGCCATGTCGGCGAAGGGCTTGGTCCCACCGGCCTTCAGCGGCAGCTCCAGCCGCAGCGCCTCCTCCACGGTCTCCTCGACCGCGGTCAGCTCCACGATCTGCGAGAGCAGCGCCATCTTCTCCACGCCGTGGGCCAGCGAGAGCTTGCGCTCCCAGCGGGCCGCCCGCATCCACTTGTAGGCCGTGTCGACGGAGATGGAGAGGCCGTCGCGCAGGTAGGTCGACCAGTCCGGGTAGACCGGGTCGGTGAGCTGGCGCCACTCCTCCTTCTCGTGGCTGCGCGCCAGGCGCGCGCCGGTCTCCCACTCGTTGCCGGAGGCCGCCTTGCGGGCGCGGAAGATGTTCTGGTGCTCCAACGCGGGAGTGGCACCGACCTCGAAATCGACGACGTACGGCGGCGTGGGCATGCGGTCCCCCTTGTCCTGCTTGCTCGGTGAGTGTGACGCGCAGAGTGAAGCACACGGAGGGTGATAGGGGCAACTCAGCCTTTGACCTGGAGCGGGGCGGCTCTTCATGGCCTTTCAGGATCCTGAAAGCGCATCCTGCGGCGGCCGGACCATGGCGTTTCAGGATCGTGAAAGCGCATCCTGCGGCGGCTGGACCATCGCGTTTCAGGATCCTGAAAGCGCGTCCTGCGGCGGCTGGATCATGGCGTTTCAGGATCCTGAAAAGACTCCTGCCCGCACGACCGACACGATGGGCTTGATCCGCTTCGGTGGACACCAGATGAGAGGCGGATACGGTGTCAGCCATGGACCAGGAGACGAAGCAGAAGCGGGCGCGTAGGAAGTTCACCGCCGAGTTCAAAGCCGAGGCGGTCAAGCTCGTCTTGGACGAG
>DASXVQ010000242.1:0-9046 GCA_036504155.1 Myxococcales bacterium | reverse complement strand
GTCCGGGGGCTACAACAACGCCCCGGCCTTCGCCCCGGACGGCAAGACGCTGCTCTTCGTCTCCACCCGCACCGGGCTCTCCTCGGTCTTCCGCGTCGGCCTGGACGGCTCGGGCGAGAAGCAGCTGACCAACCGCACCCTCAAGTCGGTGGGGCCGGGCTTCGTCCCGCCTCCCGAGCGCACCGCCGCGCGGCGCTTCGAGAACGGCCGGTTCGTCTGGACCGCCGAGGGGGCCCGCTGGTTCCTCGACCCCGCGACCGAAGCCTGCGGCCGGGCCGAAGGGGGCGCGCGATGAGTGCCCGGACGAGCGCCCGATCCCTCCTCGGCTCTTCCCTCGCCGGCCTCGCGGTCTTGGCGGCCGTGGCGGTCCTCGCGGCCGTGGCGGCCTGGCCCGGCGCGGCCCGGGCCACCTCCTTCCGGCTGCCGCTGTCGGGCTGCGACGCGCCTTCCCAGTGCGTGGACAGCAACAAGTGCTACGTCACCGCCTACTTCGATCAGGGCGGCAAGGACTGGAACTGCGGCAGCGAGATGTACGAGGGGCACGTCGGCAGCGACTTCGGCGTGCAGGGCACCTACGGCGTGCGCCCGGTGGTGGCGGGCGCCGCCGGCCAGGTGCTGGAGACCAACGACGGCTGCGGCACCGGCGCCTGGGGCAGCACCTGCGGCGGCGGCTTCGGCAACTACGTCAAGCTGCAGCACGCCGACGGCAAGAAGACCGTCTACGGCCACTTCTTCTCCGGCACGCTCAAGGTGAAGGTGGGCGATCAGGTCACCTGCGGCCAGGAGCTCGGCCGGGCGGGCAGCTCGGGCAACTCCACCGGGCCGCACCTGCACTTCGAGGTCATCGACCCCCTCTACGGCTCCGACGACCCCTACACCGGCAGCTGCGGCGGGCCGCTCACCTACTGGGTGGACCAGGGCGCCTACTGCCGCCTGCCGGCCACCACCTGCGAGGGCGCCTGCGCCCGGCAGTGCACCGGCAAGGACTGCGGGCCGGACGGGTGCGGCGGCAGCTGCGGCACCTGCCTCGGCGGGCAGATCTGCGGCGGCGACGGCAAGTGCGCCGCCTCCTCCACCGACGACGCCGTCTTCGTCTCCGAGACCGTCGCCGACGGCACTCGCTACAAGCCGGGCGAGAAGTTCACCAAGAGCTGGACGATGAAGAACGGCGGCCTCAACTCCTGGACCAAGGCGGGCGGCTACTCCTTCGCCTTCCAGCGGGGCGAGGACTTCGACGCCCAGCCGCGCACCTGGCCCCTGGACACCGAGACCACCCCCCCGGGCGCCAACAAGACGTGGATCGTCCTGATGACCGCGCCGATGGTCCCCGGCTCCTACACCGGCTTCTGGAGGACCGACCGCAACGGCGTCACCTTCGGCGACGAGGTCTGGGTGGCGATCACCGTGGACCCGCCGCCCGACGGCGTGAACGACGCGACCTTCGTCGACGAGACCGTCCCCGACGACACCCACTTCGTCGGCGGGACGGCGTTCACCAAGACCTGGACCATCCTCAACTCCGGCACCACCTCCTGGAGTAAGGCCGCCGGCTACCAGTGGAAGTTCAAGAGCGGCGACCAACTGGGCGCCCCGGCGGTGGTCGACTTCGCCGACGGCGAGGTCGTGGCCCCCAACGCCACCAAGCTCTTCTCGGTCCCGATGAAGGCCCCCGCGACCGCCGGGACCTACCGCGGCTACTGGGGCATCACCCACGACGGCCTCGGCTTCTCCGGCGAGGTCTGGGTGGAGATCATCGTCAACCCCACCTCGCCCACCGACGCCGACGGGGACGGCCACGCGCCGACCTCGGCGGGCGGCGACGACTGCGACGACACCGACCCCGAGGTCTACCCCGGCAACGTCGAGCGCTGCGACGGCAAGGACAACGACTGCAACAACGCCACCGACGAGGGCCTCACCAAGGAGTGCTACTCGCCCTGCAAGGGCAGCCAGGAGTGCGTCAAGGGCGTCTGGAGCAAGTGCACCAGCCCGCTGCCGGCGAACGAGGAGTGCAACGGCCTGGACGACAACTGCAACGGCTTCACCGACGACTTCGCCGAGTGCCCCAGCGGCTACCGCTGCGTCGCCGGCCGCTGCGTCGTCATCACCGACCGCCCCGACGCGAGCACCCCGAGCCGGGCCGACGCCGCCGAGGCCGGGCCCGACGCGGGCAGGAGCGACGGCGGCATCGGGAAGAAGTTCGAGGGCGGCTGCGGCTGCTCGGGCTCGGGCGCGCTCTCGCCCCTGCTGTGGGCCGGGGCGGCGGCGGGCCTGGCCGGATGGCGCCGGTGCGGCCGGCGCCGCTGAGGCCAGGCATCGGGGGGCCGGGAGCCGGGAGCCGGCGTCCCACCGCGGCTTTTGGCGTCTCCGCCAGCGTTGACCGGGCCAGGGGGAGGGCGGACAATCCGCCGTCTCCAACCGGACACTCCATGAACCTCCTCCGTCCCACCCGAGCCCCGCGGCTGCGCTTGGGGCCGGCGTACGTCCTGGCGGCCCTGCTGCTCGTCCCGCTGACGGCGCGCGGCGAGCGCATGACCTTCCTGCACTCCCCGCCGGCCAAGGGGGAGGCGGGCAAGAACCTGGAGCTGGTCGGCAACATCTTCGGGGCCAACGACCTGGCCCGCGCCCGCTGCCGCTTCCGGCCGCGGGGCGGCACCTGGAAGCAGGTGGAGCTCTCCAACGAGTACGGAGACCTCTACCGCGCGGTGATCCCCGGCTTCGAGGTGGTCCCGCCCGGCCTGGAGTACTACTGCATCGCCTTCGACTTCTTCGGCGGGCAGCAGGAGCTCTACGCCAACGCCTCCTCGCCCCGCCGGGTGCGCGTGGTCGGCGAGATCAAGCCCGCCGCCGACGACGAGGGCGCGCCGCCCAAGAGGGACGACAAGAAGCCGGACAAGGCGGACAAGCCCGACAAGTCGGGAAAGCCCGGCGACAAGCCCTCGGACAAGCCGGCCGACAAGCCAGCGGACAAACCTCAGGACAAGCCTTCGGACAAGCCCGCCGACAAGCCGAAGAAGACCGACGACGGCGAGCCGCGGCCGCCGCCCCGCCAGGCCAAGGACGAGGAGCTGGCGCTGTTCGGGGCCGAGGACGTGGTCAGCCTGGCGACCAAGCAGGCGCAGTCGGTCTCCCAGGCGCCGGCCATCGCCAGCGGCGTCCCCGAGGAGCAGATGCGGGCGCTGGGCCTGCGCTCGCTGCCCGAGGTGCTCAAGCTGGTCCCCGGGTTCGAGACCAGCCGGGACGTGCAGGGCTTCTGGCGCGTCGCCGTCCGCGGCATCCGCGACGAGTCGGCGCTCTTGGTGCTCTACGACGGCCACCGGCTCAACAACGCCTACGACTCCAAGGCGCTGCTCAACATCCCCACCGAGAACGTGGAGCGGGTCGAGGTGATGCGCGGACCCGGCTCGGCGCTGTTCGGCACCGGCGCCTTCCTGGGCACGGTGAACGTGGTCTCCAAGCGCCGCGACACCGTCGAGGCGGCCGTCTCCGGGGGCCTGTACGGCACGGTGGACGGGCACCTCTCGGGCGGGCTGAAGACCGACTCCGGGTTCCAGCTCTACGGCGACGCCGACGTGCTGCGGACCGACGGCTACCGCCGGGAGATCAAGTCCGACGGGGCGAGCGCGGCGATGGTCAAGGCCGGCCGGCCGGAGGACGACCCGGCGGGCCTGACCAACGACGCCAACCTCTTCGCCAACGTCGGGGCCGAGGCGCGCTACGCGCCGGCGGGCAGCGCCCAGACCAAGCTGGCCGTGCGCTGGATGCACGAGGAGCGCGGCGCGCTGGTGGGCCTGTTCGACACCCTGGGCGAGGACTCCAAGCTCAAGTGGGACGTCATCCTCGCCGACCTCACCGAGGAGGTGCCGTTCTCGGCGGGCACGTTCTCGGCGCACGTCTTCTTCGACCACCAGATCGTCGACCGGCTCTTCCAGATCGCCCCGGACGGCTACCCGCTGGGCACGGCGATCGCCAAGAGCGGCCTGCTCGAGCGCACCCAGTTCACCGCGCAGACCCTGGGCCTGGACGCCTCGGTGGACCTGTCCATCGCCCAGGCGCACAAGCTGACCATCGGCCTGTCGGGCAGCTGGGAGCGGCTGCCGGAGTACTCCTACCAGCTGAACTTCGAGGGGACGACGCTCTGGCCCGACCTGCGCACCCCCACCGGCTTCGACCCGAACCAGAAGCTCGACGCGTTCAACTCGCGGCTCTCCGGCGGCGTGTTCCTGCAGTACGTGCTGCGGCCGGTGGAGTGGTTCTCGCTGACCGCCGGCATCCGCCTGGACGCGACCCAGCTTCCCGAGGTCGACGCCGACGGCAAGTTCTCCGGCGGGACCCGGATGGTCAGCAGCATCAGCGACAAGGCGCCCTGGGTGCCGTTCCGGCTCGGCCTGGTCTTCACGCCGCTGCCGGGCTGGAGCATCAAGGCGCTGTACGGCCGGGCCTTCCGCGCGCCGACCCTGCAGGAGCTCGCCGAGAAGCTGCCGATGAACGACTTCAACCAGGGCCGCTTCGAGGGCAACCCCGGCCTCAAGCCGGCGTTCATCGACACCTTCGAGCTGGGCGTCGAGGCCTCGATGGCGGTGGGCGAGAACAAGGTGCGCCTGCGAGGCAACGGCTTCGCCAACCTCTACACCGACCCCATCCTGGCCGTGGACGACAGCGGCAACGTCATCCCGCTCAAGAACCGCCCGCAGGGCGTCAACGTCTTCGGCGCCGAGGCCGAGCTGCGCTTCGAGGTCAGCAGCCGCGCCTTCACGTTCCTGAACTACTCGTTCTTCCGGGCCTACGACCTGGCGGCGCCCGAGGGCTTCCAGTACCTGACCGACGTGCCGCAGTACCGGGTCAACTGGGCCGCGCAGATCCCCATCGGGAAGTGGGTCAACTTCGCGCTGCTGGTCCAGGCGGGAGCGGAGCGGCGCAACAACGGCCGCAGCAAGCTCGAGGTGCTGCGCCACTACCAGATCCCGGCGTACCTGCTCTTCGGCGCGCAGCTGCGCACCGAGCCGATCTTCGACCACATGGACGTCGCGATCGCCGCGCAGAACGTCACCAACTACGATCTCAAGGACGACGTGCCGCGCCCGGACGCCGGCCGCATGTCTGGGCTCCTGCCGCGCGAGGGGTTCAGCGCCAACCTCACCGTCCGCGCCCGCTTCTAGAGGTCAAGACCACGATGGCCGCGAACCGACTCGTCCGCTCCCTCGCCTTCGGCGCCGTGCTCCTGGCCGCCGCGGGCTGCCCCGTCTACAACCAGGAGTGCTCGCCCATCGTCACCGACCCGGACGAGGTCACCGGCTGGCTGGGCGGCGACGTGCAGACCGTCAAGTCGGTGGTGCGCACCCGCGACAACCCCTTCGGGCAGCTGGTGGCCGAGGCCTACTACCACGCCTTCGACTCCAGCTCGGCGTCGCTGCGGCCGGACGTGGGCATGCAGAACGCCGGCTCCATCCGCTCCGAGGGCGTGTGCGTCTCGCGCGAGGTGGTCAAGAAGGGCCCGGTGCGCCGCAGCGTGCTGCGCGAGGTGATGCCCTTCGACAACGGGGTCGTCGTGCTCAAGGTGAGCCACGAGCAGCTCCGGAGCGTGCTCGAGCACGCCCTGGCCGGCCTGTCGCCCTCCGGCAGCACCAGCCCGCCGGGAGCGTTCATGCAGCTGTACGGGTTGACGGTGGAGGCCAACTGCAACAACCCCGCGCAGACGCTCAAGGCCGACGGCACGCTCGACCACGAGGGCAGCCGCGTCACCTCGATCACGCTGAACAAGCGCGACGGCACCACCGAGGCGATCCCCCTGAGCCCGGCGCCGTCGAAGGAGCTCACCCTGCGGCTGGCGACCAACAGCTACGTCGGCGGGGGCGGGGACAACTTCGCGGCGCTCAAGGGCGTCGACAGCACCGAGGCCGGCGGCAACGACTTCGAGATCATCGCCGCCTACTTCAAGAAGACCTACACCGAGCTCGCCTCGCTGTCCGCCACGCCGGCGGAGCGGTGGATCCTCACGGACTGCCACTGACCGCGGTGGTCACTTGGGTTGAGCCTCGTAGCCGCAGTGGCGAAATCAGCCTGAGGCGTCTGACGGCGTAATCAGGCCCATTGCCTTGGCGATAGCCCGGTTGAGCTTGGCCACCGTGCGTTGCCCCGTTCTTCAGCCGGCTCTTGAGCTTGGCCCCGTCAATTCTGGGTCGGGCTCAGCTGGGGCGAATAGGGAGGAAGAAAGCGATACGTGGCCCCAGCAGCTGTAATTCAGTCGAGAATTCGCTGGGGCTTGTGGTCGCCAAGGTTGTCGAGGACGACGACGTCATCCGACCTTCGGACTGGAAACCAGAAAGTGCTCGACGTTCGAAGAGATCGGCGTCGGTGGCGCCCTCGATGGTCATCAAGCATCGGAGGCCATCGAGCGCCAGGGCACCAATCATGTTGTGACAGTGCCACGGTTTCTGCGGCACAGACGTCGTGGACACGCAGCGACCGCAGGCCCTACGCATAACCGGCGTCATTGCGATGTTCGAGCCGGACTCGTCGACGAACACCAACTTCGCGAGTGGCACGGCAGCGATCTCCTCCCGAAACTTGGTGCGCTCCGCCTCCGCCGCCTCGGTGTTGTGCGCGGTGGCGATAAGCGACTTCTTTTTCCGGCTGAAATTCAGGCGCTCAGCCGTACGAGAAAGCGTGCGGGCGCAAACGCTCGGCGCACCGCTGCCGCCAATTCTCGCGCCTGCTCCTCCAGGGTGCGGTCAGGGACGGCTTCGACCAGTCCGCTGAGCAGAACCGTGCTCGACAGAAAGCGACCGTCGAGGTCCGTCACCGTGCGGCATGGAGATGGCGACCCTGTTTCTCGCACGAGCCGTTTCCCTCGGTGGACGGGTCGCCTCACCGATGGAGTGCTTTTCTGCGACTAAGTGGTCGGGCAAGCCTACCCGGGCGTCGGCAACAACGCGCTGTCGAAAATCGAAGCTATACGGGGAAGGCATCTTGCCTGCGAAGCCTACACAAGCGGCATCACGTACAGTAAACAACTGCCATAACCATTCGTAATCATTGGGGATCGACCCGGGTGCCCGCTGCTGTGAGGGCTCGGGAGCGGCACGTGGCCTCGCTGCTAGCAAGTCGCTTGGTCTGACTCCATCTCGGGTCAGTCCATCTGCGTGCGATGGGGGCCGATGCGTGGAGGTGGGCAACTGCTCGAATTTCCGGGCATTTGGGCCTGGACGTCGCCTCGCCACGAACTGTACTCTGCGCAACTATCCCACCGAGCTCGCCTTTGAAGTCTTCCTGATCCGAAGAGCGCTCGGTGTGTCTGCGTTGGCTGTAACTGCCTGGCGCGCGAGGGGGCTCGCGGCTGCAGGAGGGGACAAATGGTTTCTCGAATTCTCGCGGCCGTCGTCGGCTTGACTGTCGCTCTGACCGTCTCCACAGCTGCTGCCGACACCAGCCACGTTGTCGTGGAGTCTCATGACGGCGGGAACTATTCGAAGACCGGAGACCTTCTCGCGGACAACGAGGCGCGAGCTCAGGTCGCGCGGAAGTTCTACGCGACGCACGCCGATAGCTACGACTTCTTGGTCGTCTTCCCGACCTTCGATGCGGATTTCGGTTCGGACGTCGGCGGCATCCACTGGACGGTTCGGAACTCCGAGGCCGGGATCAACCAGCCGGTCACGAATCTGGGAGCGCAGTTCGGCAGCCCTTCACGCCTGAAGGGCTTTGTCGACATGGCGCAGCTCATGCCGTCGGCTGGCCCAACCGCGACGGACCAAGCGTTGGATGTCGTGGCACACGAAGTCGCTCACCAGTGGTCGGGAGCGGTTCGCTACAAGGGCGGCGACGGTGCCGTGCGTACCGACCTCATCGGTCGCGACAGCGCGCATTGGAGCTTCTTCCTCAACAGCGACGCCTCGGTTCTCTACGGCTCGAACTGGAGGGCCAACGGCGATGGCACCTTCACGGCAACCGAGGGACGTAAGCGCTACTCGGCGCTCGACCTGTATTTGATGGGATTCCTCAGTGCGGCCGAAGTGCCAGCATTCACGCTCCTGCATCCCGATTCCTCAGTGGGCTTCCGAGCCACCGATCTGCCGCTGCAGGTGAGTACGACCATCAAGGCCACGCCGGAGACTGTGACCATTAGTCAGGTCATTGCGGCAGAGGGCGAGCGAGTCCCGTCGGTCGAAGGTGCCACGAAGGTCTTCCGGGCAGCTTTCATCATTCTCTCGGCGCCTGGCAGCCAGCCGACGGAGGACCAACTCGCGAAGGTCGACTCCATCCGTCGTGCATGGGCCAACCACTTCTTCTTCCTCACACGCGGTCGCGGCGTGATGGAGACCGATCTGGTCGAACTCCCGCCTGGAACGCTGTCCAGCAGTCCTAGCGTCAACGCCGGCCTCGACTACCTCCTCTCCCGTCAGTTGGCGGACGGCTCCTGGTCCGATTCCAGCGCAACCTCGGTGCGCGACACCCAGACGGCGCTCGAGGCTCTGGCGGTCTTTCCTGCAGACCCGAGGTCGCCGGTGGCGATGACGCGCGCCGCCAGCTACCTGGGAGTTGCGACCCTTTCGGACACGGACGCAATCGCGCGCGCAATCCTCGGGTTGGTCGCGGCGCATTCTCCGACAGGGTCGGCTCTCGGCCTGCTAGCTCTGCCTGCGGACCCGTTCGAACTGCTGCAACCTGGGGCCTCCTCGCTTTCCAAGGGGTACTCGGACTGCGTCATCGACGCGATCTTGGCAGGCAAAGCCAAGCTGCAGGCCGGGGTTGAGGCCGAGACGGTTACTGCCACGACGGCTTTTGCGCTGGCGCAGCAGAATGTTGATGGTGGCTGGTCCTTCACTGTCGGCGGTCCGAGCCGGGTTGAGCCAACAGCACACGTGCTCGATTACCTATCGGGTCTGCCGAGGACGAACGACGTCTCTGCGGCATGCGGCAGGGCCCTCCAGTTCATCGAGTCACGCAAGAACTCCTCCGGCGCATTTGCAGACGACCTCCTCGCTCCTGCTACGACTGCCCGTTCGGTGCTCGCGCTGCAGAACTGGGAGCGCCTCAACTCGACGGA
>DASXVQ010000241.1:0-6941 GCA_036504155.1 Myxococcales bacterium | reverse complement strand
CTTGGCGCTGACCGCCGCGAAGAGCCCGGTCGCTCAGGCGGGGAACGCCTGGCAGGCTGCCTTGCGGTAGGCACCTCCACGGCCGCTGGCTTGCCGCTGCTGCTTTCCGGGTTGCAGACTCGACCGGGTAGAAATCGAGCTCGTCTCCATCGAGGTCACCAACCGCTGCTCCAAGGGCTGCGCGTTCTGCTACGTGGGCAGCTCGGCTCCGCGGCGTCCGGAGAGTCTCTCGAAGCCGGTCTCGGAGAACTCGTCGGCAAAGATCTCCGCCGCGCGGTCGAGGCGGGTCATCGACACGTCCGTGTTGCGGCGCTGGTGAAGCCGGGCGTGCACCAACTCGTGAAGGTGGCGCTGGGGCGACCTTGGCCCCAAGCCCCAAGGATCTGCGCAGGAGCCCCGCGGCGCCCGTGCAGGCGGGCGCCGCCTGCACGGGCGTGACGGTCTCGACTCCTCAGAACGAGAAGCTGTTGACCATGCGCGCCGCCTCGACCGTGAGCGAGCCGAGCCCGAAGAGCGCGTTGGAGACGAAGCTGCCCCCGTTGGTGCCGGAGCCGCTCGCGTTCACCATGGCCTGCACCTCGAGCGTGTGCAGCCCGGTGCCCACGTTCAGGGCGATGAAGTTGAAGGAGTGCGCGCTGCTGGTCTCCAGGGCGAGCGAGATCTGCTCCGGCGTCAGCGTGCAGCCGGTGCCGGTCGTGCCGCCGGAAGCGAAGCAGTCGCTGAAGATGTAGCCGAGGTTCGCGGTGAGCGTCTGGATGCGCGCGTCGAAGATCACGCCGTCGCCGGTCGTGTCCGGGTAGGCGACCGCCGGCTTGCCGTCGATGAGGATGCGGACCTTCACCGAGCCCATCGCCGTCGCCGTGCTGGTGCTGCCCGAGCCGTTCCCCTTGACCGTGGTCGACGTGTACAGGCCGGTCACCAGCGACGTGCCGATGAAGAGGTCGGCGACGTTCGACGTCTTGATGGTGGTCGCCATCACGGCCTGCCAGGTTCCCGTCCCGGTGCGCGCGTCGGAGCACGCCGCCGTGCTGTTGTTCGCGCAGACCGTCACCGTGTTGATGGCGGCCGCCGCCTTCGAGCTCTGGGCGAACGCGCTCCCGGAGGAGAGCAGCAGCACCATGGCGACCTGTAGGAGAGTCCTCATCGCTTCCTGTTCCTGTCTGCCGGTCATGCGCCGGCGGTGGACCGGGTTCATTCCCGGGGCACGGACAGGCTTTGCAGGGCGCGTGCCTCTGCCCTGCGAGCGAGGTTCCCCCGCGCCGAGCCCCCGTGACGCCGACGGTGGGCACGCGAGGGCTACAGGCAAGAGGCCTCTGGGCCACAGAGCCAGGGTAGTGGAGGCGGCAGAAGCGACCTTCGAGGAAGGACGCTGTCGGACCGCTCCTTCGCTCACCCCCGCACGATCCCCAGGAGCTCCGCGCCGCGCTTCTCGGCGAGCTTCGGCCCGATGCCCTTGATCCGCAGCGGCTCGGCGTTGCTCGAGGGCTTCGCCCCCGCGAGGGCCTCGAGCGTCTTGTTCGCCAGGTCCAGCTCCGCCGCCGTCGCCGGCCGGAAGCGCCGCCCGGCGCATTCCTGCGGCCGGCAGCCGTCGCACTGGCCGCACGGAGCGTCGTCCTCGGTGTCGCCGAAGTACGGGACCAGCCTCGCCATGCGGCAACCGCTCGAGTGCTCCAGAGTTCGTTCCGGCCGAGTGAAGCCCCGGCGCAAGTGCGCGGATTCGTTGGAGCGCAAGTCGCTTGACGGTCCATGCGCTTTCTTGGGAATGGGTCCCTCGCCCGATTGTTCCAAGGGCCGACATGACGACCCAACCGAAAGCGCCGAAATCCCGCTCGCGAAGGACCGCTCCGACGCTGCCGTCGATGGCGGGAATGGACAAGCCTGGGCAGGTTTGGTTCTCGCCAACCGGGTGCGTGGTGCGAAGCGACGAGCGCGTGGATGTCTACCTCGAGCGCGAACACCTGGCGTCGTACGAGGACTACGAGACCGACATACGCAACGTGTTGCTGGTCATGCTGGCCAAGAAGAAGGCCGTGGTCTTGGAGAAGCTCGCCGAGGCATTCGGGATCTCCTCGGAGACCTTGCGGCAGATCCGACGGTTGCATGAAGCCGAGGGCATCGATGCGGTGGTCCGCCGCCGGCGAGGTGGCCTGCGCGGCCGTCCCAAGAAGAAGGTGACGCGCGGACTCGAGCGGCGGCTCCAGGCGTGGTTCGAGCAGGGCGTGAGCATCGACGACGCACACGAGCGGGTCCGCGGAAAGATCTCTCGCGCGTCCGTGGGCAACGTCCACAAGCGCTGGGTCGACGCGAAGGCTGCGGCTCCCGCGCAGCCGGTGCAGCAGGAGCTGGGTCTCGCGACTACGCCTGGCGCGGTCGAAGAGCGACCCGCGGAGCCCACGCCGGTCGCCGAGACGCGCGCGACGGTCGAAGGCCCCGCCGAGCAGTCCGGCGAGCTGCGCGCTCCGCGCGACGAGAGCGCCCACGAAGTACGAGCCGCGCGCGACGAAGCCGAGGAGAGCGAGCCCGTCAGTCGCCGATCCGTCCAGCACCTTGGCAGCTGGCTGCTGGTGTCGCTCGTCGCCGCCCGCGGGTTTCACGAGCGAGCGCAGCGGTTGCTCCCGGAGGATCTGCGCTGGAGCAGCGTGCGCATCTGCCTCGATTCGGTCCTCACCGCGCTGGCCGTGCGCCAGAAGTGCGTGGAAGGCGTGCGCCGGCTGGCCACGAGCGGCGCCGCTGCGCTGCTCATCGCGCCGGGCGCCCCGAGCCCGAGCTGGGCGCGCCGCGTCCTGGGCGGCTACTGCCGGGACGGGGTCTCGCTCGACCTGCACACGTGGCAGGCCGGCGAGCTGATCCGCGAGGCGTGGCAGCGGCGCGAGGAAGGCCGGCCCGTGCCGCTCTTCGCCGACAACCACACGCGCCCGTACACGGGGCTGCACGAGCTCCTGTGGCACTGGCGGATGCAAGACAAGCGAGCCCGCCCCGGCGCCAGCGACTACTACGTCCACGACCGCAGCGGCCGCCCGCTGTTCCGCTTCACCGCCAGCCAGGGCTCGCTCGCGCAGTTCCTCCCGGCGGTCGCGGCCATCGCGAAGCTGGCATTGGACGCGGACGCCCGCTTCATCCTCGGGTTCGACCGCGGCGGCGCCTTCCCCGAAGCGATGGCGGCGCTGCGCGCAGCCCCTGGCGTCGAGTTCATCACCTACGAGCGCGGGCCCTACCGCAAGCTGCCGCGACACTGCTTCGAGAAGCACGGCGAGAAGATCGAGATCGCGGGCGAGAAGCCGGGAGAGACGCAGACCCTGCCTGGTGCTCGACGACCGGTGCAACCTCGGCAAGGAGCGAGGCCGGGTGCGGCGGCTGCGTCTGCTGACGCCGGAAGGCTCGCAGGTGAACCTGCTGACGAACTCGCAGGAAGACGCGGCCTGGCTCGTGGCCACCCTCTTCGGTCGCTGGTGCCAGGAGAACGGGTTCAAGTACGGGGTGGAGCGCTGGGGCATCAACCAGCTCGACGGGCGGAAGGTCGAGGCGTTCCCAACGGAGACGGTGGTCCCCAACAGGAAGAAGCGCCGGCTCATGCGCGCGGTCGACGAACTCCGCGAGCAGGAAGGCACGCTGCGACGCAGCCTCGCGCGGCTCGCGGACGACGGCTCGAGCGCACCGGAGAGGGCTCGCCTGGAGGAACAACTCACGCCTCTGCTGGCGCGGCTTCAGAGACTCGAGGCGCGCCACAGCCGCCAGCCCGAACACCTCCAGGTCGGAGAAATCGAGCCTGCTGGAAGGCCCGTACACCACACCCACCGAGTACAAGACGCTGATCGACACTCTGCGTGTGGCCGGGGCAAATGCGGAATCCGAGCTGGCGGACCACCTGGCGCCTCATCTCTCGCGTCCCAGGGAGGCCAAGCGCTGCCTCCAAAACCTGCTCGCGGCCACCGGCGACATCAAGGTCGCGGAGAATTCGATCACGATTACGCTGGACCCGCCCGGAACCTCAAATGAGCGCCAGGCATTTGGCTGCCTCCTCGCCACCGTGAATCGCTGGAAACTCCATCACCCCGGTGATCCCAAGCGGCGACTTCTGCGCTTTCGGGTCCAAGGTGGCTAGACGCCCCGGAACGAACTCTGGTGCGCGAAGGCCACGATCTCGTCGAGCTGCGCGAACCGGTAGTCCCGGAGCGCCTCGGCCTCCGGGCCGAGCCGCTCGAGTTCGCCAAGGCACGCCCAGCGGCGCAGCGCTCCGCCTTCCAGCACTGCTCCGACTTCGACGGCCTCGACCCTCCGGCGCCCGACCGATCCCCGTCGGCCCAGCGCCGCTTCGCACTTCACTTCCCCCAACCGGCGCTCCATCGTGGCTGCGCCTCCGGATGGTCTATCCTCACCGTCAGTGCGAGGGGCGACGCGGCATCGGGCCGCCTCGGCTGACCTGGCGAGACCGACCTTCTCCACCGCCTGAGCTTCCGTTGCCTTCTGGGATTGCCTGCTTCGACTTGCCTTCTGTGAAGCGGCCCCCATTCCCTCCAGGCGCAGAGATGCGCTTCTCGCGAGTGCAATCGAGAGGACTACGACGAGGATCGACATTGTTCCGCAAATCGGCGCGGGCCCAGTGCGCACGGCCAGCTTCGCCCGGTCGACGCCGGTGGCCGTCTCGAACCTCTCCAACGCGGCGCAGCTGACGCTCGGCAGCCAGCACACGTGCGCACGCCTGTCCGACGGCAACGTGCAGTGCTGGGGCTACAACGCCAACGGGCAGCTCGGAGACGGCACCAACCGCACCGTCCCGACCGGCACGAAGCTGTAGCCACGATCCCGATGTGACGCACCGGGCGGGCGCCTCCTCCGTGGGGCGGCCCGCCCCTTCGTGCGCCGCCACTTGGGCTCGATCCGGCGATTCCTCTCGTCCTGCACCCTGGCGCGACCTCGCGGCCGGCCGCACCTGCGTTGAGCGCGGCTGCCTGCCGAAATCCTGCTTTGCCAAGAAGGCGCAAGCCAATCGGCTCGGTGGGAAGGCAAGGGCCCGAGCGGGCCATCGCTCGGCCAGGGCGCGGGCGGGCGTGCGAGCGGTCGGCGGGCCGCTTCTGGCCGACCTGGGGCGCCGCTGCGCGCGGGCAGCGCGGTAGCGCGGTAGCGCGACAGACCCCTGGTTATACTTCGCGAATGCAACTCGACGAGTTTGAAGCATGGCTGGCCGCGCGAGGTGTCCCAACTGAAGCGATGGCCGGGTATCGGCTCTGCGCCGAGAGGATCGCCGCGGGCGCCGCCGGCCCGGTGCTGCCCAAGCACATCGACCTCGCGGTGCGCGCTGCCGAGAAGGCCGGTGCGCCCGCGGCCGAGATGGTGCAGCTGCAGAAGGCCGGCGAGGCCCTGTTGCAGTTCCAGCGAGCGCAAACGGCTCGAGCCCCGGCGCCGCGGCGAGATGCGCCTCCCGCCTCTTTACCTGCTGCGAAGGCGTTGGCGCCACCGCTCGGGGCCAGCGCTTTCGACGTCATCGAGACGGTCAAGCCGATGCAGGAGTTTCGCTTCTACCGCGTTCGTGTCTCCAGTGCGGGACTCGAGCTGCTCGACGGCGGCAAGCCCTCGTTCTGGTATCTGGTGGCGATGATGCTGCCGGCAATCGCGCCGGTCGTGCTCGTGGGCAGCTTCAGCGGCATGCGGCGCCATGGCTTCTCGTTCAAGGAGCTCCTGCTGGCCGCCGTGCTGGGCGGCGGGTTCGTGGTCGCGGGGGTCTTCTGGCAGAAGCACCTTCGGCGGGCCCTGGCCGGCGTGCTGGATCGGCATGACGGCAGCCAGGCGAGCATCACGATCGATCGTGCCGACATCGCCCGCGCCAAGCTGACGATCGAGGCGTTGACGGTCGAGTTGAAGTCCGGCGGCAAGCGCACCTTTGCGCTGCTCGACGTCGACCGCGACTTGCGCCCGGCGGTTGAACTGTTGACGCCGTTCCTCGGTCCGGTTCTCACGCTCAAGGTGCGCTGGAACGACGCCAAGGGTTGGTACATGGAAGTCCGCTGAATTCGTGCCAGGTGAGCGGCAAGGCGCCCGCCCTTGGCCGCCCCCGCCGCCCGCACCGCGTCCGCCTCGCTGCTGCTCGCACTCTCTGCCTGCCCCTTCCACTTCGGCTCCGAAGGCGACCATCGGTCGCCGCCGGCGCGCGCGAGCCCCCGGCCCTCGCCGCCGCCGCCGCCGCCGCGGACCAGGCCGTCTGGCTGCAGGTCTTTGCCCTCGAGCCTTCGGGCGCCCAACTCCGCGTGGACGGCACCGACCTCGAGTCCCACGCACCACGGTCGCTGGCGCTGCCTCCGGAGACCGAGCTCAAGGACCTGAGCACGCTCGAGACGAGGCCGCTCGCGAAGGTCCCTCTCGGAAGCGTGTTCTGGACGCGGGGCGACGGCACGGGCCGGGGCGCGCTGTTCCTCCCGCCCGGCGCCCGCGTGCACGAGAGCGTGGCGAAGAGCAACCCGCAGGTGGCGGCGACCCTTCAGGGCGCGGTCGGCTCGGGCCAGCGGGCGGCCGGCGGCAACCAGGATCGCGAGGTCGCCCCCGTCGACTTCGCCAGCCGGGTCCGGCCGTCTTCCCATGTGACCGCCTCCGCGCAGCTCGAGGCGCAGAGCACCGTCAGACCTGCCCGGCCAAGTCGATGGGTCTCCATCAGTAGTTGGGGCTTTTCGGGTTTCTCGACCACTGCGAGCTTCAACCCGGCGACGGAGGGCGAGTTCAGACGGTGGAGATGGCCTCGGACGCGGGCCGCTCGATCCTCCGCGGCCTCCGCGCAAAGTGCGTCCCTGCTTCACTGCTGCGCCAGCAGACGAGCCCTCGGCGGTCCGATGGGCTAGAGTCGCGCACCCAATCCGCGACAGGACCCTCCCGATGATTCTCCTCACGACCGCCTCCCGGTCCCGTTTGCTGCCACGTCCGCTCGCCGCGCTGCTGCTGCTCTCGACCGTTGC
>DASXVQ010000240.1:0-7623 GCA_036504155.1 Myxococcales bacterium | reverse complement strand
CGTCGCGCTCTCGCTGCGCCGCTTCCCCAAGCTCTCGGCCGTCCTCTTCGGGCTCGAGAGCCACTTCGGCGCGCTCTCGCTCCTGACGATCTCCGCCTCGGTCCTCTCGCTGGTCGCCGTCGGCCTCGGCATCTTCTGGGGCGGGCAGCAGCTGGTGCTCGCCGGGGCACTGGGCCTCGCCGCCGCGACCCTGCTCCTCTCGTTCCTCGCCATCGAAGAGCCGTGGCTCGCCGCCGGCGCGGGCGTGCTGGGCGTGGCGGCGCTGGCGACCCTCGACGTCCGTCCGGAGCTCGCGTTCCTGCTGGCGCAGGCCGGCGTCAACGCCCTCTTCCTCACCGCCGGCGCGCTCGCCTGGAGCCCGACCCGCGGCCTCCTCGACCGCACCTACGACCTCTTCTCTCCGCCGCGAGGCCCTCGCGGCATCCCCAAGCCCACCGAGGACGCGCTCTCCACCACCGCCTCCCTGCTGGCGTTCCTGGGCCTGCTCGTCCTGTGCTTCATGTCCATCTGGCGCATCTTCGCCTTCGGCCCGCTGGGCGTCTTCGAGAGCGCCTGGGCGCCGTGGATGGCCGGGGCACAGGTCGTCACCGCGCTGCACCAGCTGCGGCGCCGCCCGATGCTCGCCTCCTGGCACGGGCTGCTGGTGGCGATCCTCGCCGCGCTCTGGCTGCTCTTCAGCATGCCGGTGTGGAACTACGTCGCCGGCGTCTGGGCGCTCTCGCTGGTGCTGCTCGCCTGGGCCACCCGGTCGCCGAGGGGCCGCCGCGTCGTCGATTCCCTGTCGCCCGGCTTCTCCGACGCGCAGGTCGAGAACCTGCGCAGGACGCTCTCCGCCTACGCCACCGCCACCGCGTTCCTCGGCCTGCAGGCGCTGCACCCCGAGAAGCTCGAGTCCCCGGTCTCCTGGGCGCTGCTCACGGCGACCTTCGCGCTGCAGGCCTTGCTGGGCTCCGGCTTCGGCCGCGCGATGTTCCTGCTCGCCCTGCCCTTCGCGGTCCACTACGCGGCGTTCTTCGTGGGCATCAAGCTCGACACCGGCCGGCCGCAGGAGGTCATCCTCCCGTATGTCGCGGCGGCGATGGCCGTCGTGGCGCTGCTCTCGGAGCGCATCGGCGTCTGGCGCAAGAACCGCGGGCACGGCGGCTCGGGCATCGTCGCGGCGCACCTCTACGGGATGCTCGCGGCCTGCGAGTGGGCCGCCAGTCTGTTGGTGGTCCGGTACGCCCACGCCGAGGTCGGGGCGTGCTTCGTCGCCGGCGCCAGCCTCACCCTCCTCTGGACGCTGCGGGCGCTGGCCGCGGACAGCAAGCTCTTCGCCTGGGCCGCGGAGCTGTCGTTCCTGGCCGTCTACTTCTCGCTGCGGATGCAGACCGACTGGCTGGGCCCGCGGGGCATGCGCGGCGACAAGGACTCCATCGCCACGCTCCTCCTGGGCGTGCTCTTCGTGGGGCTGCACACCGCGGTGAAGAAGCTGAAGGTGCCGGCCTTCCGGCAGCCCTCGCGGTTCGCGGCGCTGGCGCTGCCGGTCCTGAGCGCGCTCCTGATGGCGCGCGAGGCCAGCTACGGCAACGCCGTGCTGCTGCTGGGAGTGGCGATGCAGCTGACCGTGCTCTCCTGGGTCGAGGGCCGCGGCAAGCTCTCCGGCATCCTGGCCGCGGTCGCCTTCAACCTCGCGCTGGCCATGGTCTGGCTCACCAAGGGCATCGGAGGGGGCGCCGACGCGCAGTACTACGTCATCCCCGCCGGCTTCACGCTCATCGTGCTGACCTACCTCTACGGCGAGTCGCTGGGACCGGCGTGGAAGGCGCGGCTGCGGTCGGTGGGGATGCTGGCCATCTACCTCTCCAGCGCGATCCCGGCGCTGACCTTCGAGAGCCCCGGCTACCTGTGGACCGCGATCGGCCTGTGCGTCCTGGGCATCGTGGCCGGCATCGCCTTCCGCGTCCGGGCCTACCTGTACCTGGGCACGGGCTTCATGGTGGCCTCGCTGGTCACCAACATGACCCGCTACGGCCTGCGCGATCACCGCGTCGGCGCGGCGTTCCTGACCGGGCTGGGGCTGGTCATCATCGTGGCCATGGTCTTCTTCACCTCGCGCCGCGAGGAGCTACTGGGGCGCTACCGCAAGTACCGGCAGCTGATGGCGGCGTGGGAGTGAGCGGGGCCGCGCCAGTCCGCTGAACCGGACGCCCACCGACGACGACGGACCGCGGCGATCGCGCGCGGGCGCCGGTCCCGGATCCGCGACCGCTTTTCCTCCCCCAACGGGGCTGCCCGAATCCGGCGCAAGTATTCGATTCCCCTCCCATTTCCCTTGATGGCCCCCAGGCACTTTGCTACTGACTTTCACCTCCGAAAATCGAGGGAACTTCGCTCATGGCAGACCCGAAGCCACCCGGCGACACCTCCACTCCTCCGTCCTCCACCGTCGCGGCGGTGCCGACGCCTCCCCCGGCGGCGCCCGCCGCCAAGCCGACCAGCGTGAAGCTCACCATCGACGGGGTCCCGGTCGAGGTCGCCCCCGGCACCAACCTCATCGAGGCGGCGCGCAGGGTCGGCATCGAGATCCCCTACTACTGCTACCACCCGAAGCTCTCGATCGCCGCCAACTGCCGCATGTGCCTGGTCGAGACCTCCAACGCGCCCAAGCTGGTGCCCGGCTGCCAGACCCCGGTCGCCGAGGGCATCGCGGTCAAGACGACCACCTCGCGGGTGAAGGAAGCCCAGCGCTCGGTGCTCGAGTTCCTGCTGCTCAACCACCCCGTCGACTGCTCCATCTGCGACCAGGCCGGCGAGTGCAAGCTGCAGGACTACTACATGAAGTTCGACTTCAAGCCCTCGCGGCTGGTCGGGCCGAAGGTCCTCAAGAACAAGCGCAAGGTCCTGGGCCCCACCGTGGTGCTCGACCAGGAGCGCTGCATCCTCTGCACCCGCTGCGTGCGCTTCATGAAGGAAGTGGCCAAGGAGCCGCAGCTGGCCGTCTTCGGCCGCGGCTCGAGCGAGGCCATCGACACCTTCCCCAGCCAGCCGCTGGACTCGAACTACGCCGGCAACACCGTGGACATCTGCCCGGTGGGCGCCCTGCTCTCGCGCGACTTCCGCTTCAAGGCCCGGGCCTTCTTCCTGTCCACCGTGCCCTCGGTCTGCACCGGCTGCTCGCGAGGCTGCTCGGTCTTCCTCGACTACTTCAACGGCGAGGTCTACCGCTACCGCCCCCGCGAGAACGCCAAGGTCAACGACGTCTGGATGTGCGACCAGGGCCGGCTCTCGTACAAGTACCTGGTCCACGACCGCGCCCTCGAGGTGAAGGTCGGCAAGAGCGGCGACGGCCGGACGGCCCCGAAGGAAGAGGCGCTGCGCATCGCCGCCGAGAGCCTGGCGCCGCTGGTCGGCAGGGACGAGCTGGCCTTCGCCATCTCGCCCCTGTGCTCCGTCGAGGACGCCCTGGCCGGCCTCAAGCTCGCCAAGGACGGCCTCAAGCTCAAGCGGGTGTTCCTCTCCGGGCGCGTCGCCGGCAAGGCCGACCACTGGCTGCTGCGCGAGGACCGCAACCCGAACCGCAACGCCATCTACTGGATCGCCAAGGCGATGGGCCTGTCGGTCGAGCCCATCGACTCGCTCAGCCAGTCCATCGACAAGGAGAAGACGCGCGCGGTCTACGCCTACGGCGGCGAGTTCCCCACCGCCCCGGCGCTGATGGCCTCGCTGCTCGACGGCCTGGAGATGGTGGTGGTGCAGACCTACAACCTGGGGCCGATCGCCGGGCGGGCCCAGGTGCTGCTGCCGGCCTCGCCGCACGCCGAGGACAGCGGCACCTTCGTCAACTTCGACGGGGTCCTGCAGCGCTTCGTAGCCGCCTACCCGCCGCGCGGACAGAGCCGGCCGCACTGGTCCTGGGCGGGCCTGATGCTCAAGGAGCTGGGCACGCCGGTGACCTGGAACAGCGCGCGCGACGTCTTCCGCGACCTGGGCGCCCAGGTCCCGGAGTTCGCCGGCTTCAACTGGGATCAGGTCCCGCGCTTCCTGAAGCACGCCCGCGGCATCTGGGCCATGCCCGCCGCCGCCGACGGCCGCCCCGTCGGCTACCGCGAGAGGAGCCTGCCGTGAGAATCCGCTTCGGGATGGTGCTGCTGGTGTTCCTCGGCCTGCCGGCGGCCTTCGTCGGCGTCACCGCCGCCTTCTACGCGCTGGCCGCGCTGGGCGAGCGGGCGCTCCTCAAGTGGTTCGGGGTCCCGGGCGGCGGCGGCGCGGTCAACTCCGTCACGCTGATGGTCCTGATGCTGATGGTCTTCGCCGGCCTCTTGACCCTGGCCGAGCGCAAGTGGTCGGGCGCGATGCAGGACCGCATCGGCCCCAACCGCGCCAACATCGGCTCCTTCCGCTGGGGCGGCCTGCCGCACTTCCTGGCCGACGCGCTGAAGATGATCTTCAAGGAGGACTTCACCCCGGAGCGCGCCTCCAAGTTCCTGTTCTCCGTCGCCCCGGCGCTGGTCTTCGTCCCCGCGATGCTGCTCTTCGCCGTGGTGCCGGTGGCCCCGCCCATCTACACCAGCCTGCACGGCCTGCTCGCGGAGCCGGTCACGGTGGCCCTGCAGGTCGCGGCGCCCGACTTCGGCGTGCTCTTCGTCTTCGCCTTCGCCTCGCTGGCGGTCTACGGCACGACCATCGCCGGCTGGGCCAGCAACAACAAGCTGGCGCTGCTGGGCGCGGTGCGCGCCTCCAGCCAGATGATCGGCTACGAGGTGGCGCTGGGCCTGTCGCTGGTCGGCATGATGCTCACCTTCAGCACCGTCCGCCTGGACGCGATGAGCGCCCTGCAGGGCACCTGGCTGTGGGGCGGCACGGGCGCGTTCGACGTCGGCCTGCCGGCCTGGGGCATCTTCCTGCAGCCCATCGGCTTCCTGCTCTTCTTCGCCGCCGCCTTCGCCGAGACCAAGCGCGCCCCGTTCGACATGCCCGAGGGCGAGAGCGAGATCGTCGGCTACTTCGTCGAGTACTCCGGCCTGAAGTTCGGCCTGTTCATGATCAGCGAGTTCGTCGAGGTGGTCGTCCTCTCGGGGGTCATCACCGCCATCTTCCTGGGCGGCTACCACCTGCCCTTCGGCGAGCGCTGGCTGCAGATGCACATCGGCCCGAACTGGCTGGCGACGCTCCAGGGCGCCACCTTCTGGGTGAAGGTGCTGATCATGTGCTGGCTGCAGCTGACGGTGCGCTGGACCTTCCCGCGCTTCCGCTACGACCAGGTCCAGAAGCTGTGCTGGAAGATGCTGCTGCCGCTGGGGCTGGCCAACATCTTCGTCTCCGGCGCGCTGGTGCTGCTCGACCGCGGCGACCTACGCCTGCTGGCCCTGGCCGGCATCCTGGAGATCGTGGTGATGGTGGCGGTGATCGCCGTCAAGCCGAAGCCCGCGGCCGTGCCGCAGGTCGCCGAGGCGGCAGCGCACGGCCATGCCGCGGGGCACTAGCCGGCCTTGCCCGGCCCGCCGGGCGTCGTGAGTTTGGCAGCCAGAGGTCCGCAGGTCGCAAGGCGAGGTGAAGGATGGCCTACAAGGTTCCACAGTCGAGCCAGATGACGCCGACCGAGCGGATGTACGTGCCCGAGCTCGTCCGGGGCGTCTTCATCACCGCCGGCCACTTCCTGCGCAACCTGTTCGGCAGGCGCGACCCGGCGCCGGACATCCTGGAGCGCCAGGGCATCAGCGGCATCACCACCGTCCAGTACCCGGAGGAGAGGGTCCCCCTGCCGCCGGGCTACCGCGGGCTGCACCGCCTGGTCCCGCGAGACGACGGCCGGCCGCGCTGCGTCGCCTGCTACATGTGCGCGACCGTCTGCCCGGCGCAGTGCATCTTCATCGAGGCCGGCGAGTACCCGGTGGACGACACCAAGGAGAACGCCGTCATCGAGAAGTACCCGGTCAGGTTCGTCATCGACGAGCTGCGCTGCATCGTCTGCGGCTTCTGCGTGGAGGCGTGCCCCAAGGACGCCATCCGCATGGACACCGGGCTGCACACCCCGTCCGGCTACGACCGCGACTCCTTCATCTTCGACATCGGCAAGCTCCTCAAGGGGCCGCCGGTCTCGCACCCCTCCGACCCGTGGAACAAGCGCGACAAGTCGGCGGCGCCGGCGCAGCACAAGGAGGCCCACACGCGCGTCGGCGAGGAGCCCCACGGCCGCCACTGAGCCCGAGAAGTTGATCTCGGTGCGGCGGCGGGGGAACCTCTGGCATCGGTTCGACGGCGGGCCGGCCACGAGGACCGACGGGGGACACCGCAGCACATGAACGCCTGCCTGTTGTCGCTGCTGGGCGTCCTGGCGCTGGCCGCCGGCGACGACGCCGTGACCGCGCGCGCCCGCGCCGACGTGGAGAGCGCGCTCAGGAAGGTCCAGGCCGGCATCCCCCCGCCCCGCCTGATCCTCTCGGTCAAGCCTTCGGCGGGCCGCGGCTTCGCGCTGGAGCAGGCCTCGTTCGCCCTGGACAACCAGGCCCTCCCGGCGCCGGCGAAGCTCATCGGCTCGCAGGGCGTGGAGAGGATCTTCGCGGGCGAGATCGCCCCGGGGCCGCACGAGCTGATCGTGAAGATGCAGTACGCCGGCGACTTCGGGCTGCTCAGCTACATGACCGGCTACAAGTTCAAGCTGCAGCAGAAGGTGGAGTTCGACGCGACGCGCGGGCTGGAGATCGCCCTCGTGGTCTCGCCGGCGATCGACGAGAACAAGGAGTGGCAGCAGCGGCTGGGGCTCAAGGTCGAGCGGACGCAGGAGATGCTCGCCGAGGTGGATGCGACCGAGCCGGAGCCGCTGGCCCGCCCGAAGCTCGCCGTCGCCGCCCCGGACTCCGGCGTCCTGCCGCCTCCGCCCGTCCTCGAAGTCGCCGGTGAGCTGCCCAGCACGCCGGACGCCGGCAAGGCCACGCGCGCCAAAGACCAGCGCCGGACTCGGGTTGCGACGGCGAAGTCGCCTTCCGCTGATCCCGCTTCGGCGGAGCCTGACCTGGAGACGGCGGCCGACGAACCGGAGGAGCCCGAGGCGGCGCCGCCGCCGGCGCCGGATGCCGCCGTCCCGGAGCAGGCGCCGATTCCCGAGATGATCGTGACGAACACGGCGGCGCTCATGCCCGCCCCCGAACCGGCGCCCGAGCCCGAGGACAAGAGGGCCTTCCTCTTCGGCGCCGTCGGCTTCCTGGTCTTGGGGGCCATCGCCTTCGCGCTCTACCGGCGACAGGGCTGAAGAGCCGAATCGGGCCTCTCCAGGAGCGGATTCCTTCGGGTGGGACCTGAGGTTCGGGTCGATCTCGTGACCCGGGTCACACGATCCCCGCATCGAACTATATGGGTTCGCTTGCTGCAGGCCTGCCGACCCGCCGCGACCGAGCAACCGCCGCGACCGACCCGGCACGGAGGCCCCAATGCCGATCACTTTAGTGTCCAAAGCACACTTAAGTGATCGTATTTGTTGGGTTATTTTGACTATCTTGTGCGGGTCCCTCTGTGGGTGTATCTAGCCGGTCCCCCATGGAGGGACCGATGCTCAAGGACGACCTGCCGGAAGTTGCCGAGCTCACCCCGCAATCCTTTGCCTGCCTGTGTGCGGCATTCCGGGAAGAGTGGATTGAGCAGGCG
>DASXVQ010000239.1:0-32069 GCA_036504155.1 Myxococcales bacterium | reverse complement strand
CCGCTCCGTTTGAAGTGGTGGACCGAGGCTCCATGGGCGAATCGTCGTCGCAGCCAACGGATCTCGAGCTTGTGGATCGCGTGCTCGCGGGCGAAGACGCCGCCTTCGCGGCGCTCGTCGGCCGCTACCACCCGACGCTGGTACGGCTCGCGACGATGTTCGTGCGCGACTCCACGATCGCCGAGGAGGTCGCGCAGGACGGTTGGATGGGCGTGCTCGAGGGGCTCGCGAGCTTCGAGCGGCGCGCCTCGTTCAAGTCGTGGCTCTTCAGCATCGTGACCCATCGGGCGAAGACGCGCGGGGAGCGTGAGCGCCGGACCGTTCCCCTCTCGACGCTTCAGCCGCCCGACGAAGCCGCTGAGCCCGCGGTCGACCCCTCGCGGTTCAAGGCCAACGGGATGTGGGCGGCGCCGCCCGAGCGCTGGGACGAACAGACGCCCGAGCGGCTTGCGCTGCAGCGCGAATCCATGGAGGTGATCGGGCGGACCATGGGCGAGATGCCCGAGAACCAGCGGCTCGTCGTGACCTTGAGGGACGTCGAGGGCCTCGACTCCGGCGAGGTGTGCAACATTCTGGGCATCACCGAGGCCAATCAGCGGGTGCTGCTGCACCGCGGGCGATCGAAGCTTCGCGCCGCCCTGGAACAGCACCTGGAACGAGACTGACGATGCTGACCTGCCAGCAGCTGACCGAGCTGGTCACCGACTACCTCGAGGGACGCCTGTCCTTTGGGCAGAAGGTGAGCTTCCAGATGCACCTGGGCATGTGCCGCCACTGCCGGGCCTACGTCGCGCAGATGAGCCTGACACTCAGGACCTTGGGCAAAGTCGACGTCGAGAAGCAGGTCCCCGACGACGTGCGCGACGAGCTCCTGCGTCGGTTCCAGGGCTGGAAGGCCACCAAGAAAGGGCCGCCCGGCTCAGGCTGAACCACTCACCCCGGCATCAGTGGCCGGCGCCGCCCGCCCTCTTCCTCGACGAGGAGCACGTGCAGCCCTGAGCGCGCGGACAGGCGCAGGTACCCTTCGCGGTGCGAGAGCGCCTCGAGCCCAGCGAAGACGCGGCGCCGCTTTGCGGCACCACGGTCCGCCGGAGATCTTCAACACCGACCAGGGCTCCCAGTTCACCGACCGGGCGTTCACCGGTCGGCTGCTCGACGAGGGGGTGCGCCTCAGCATGGACGGCAAGGGGCGCTGCCGCGACAACATCTTCGTCGAGCGGCTCTGGCGCTCGCTGAAGTACGAGGCGCCAGTGCGAGTCTGGGGCCGAGGGGCGAGCCGTGGTGTTGAAGGCGGGAGGGGATGCCAGGGGCGGTGGGTAGGAGAGGCGGATAGGCTTGCGTCACGTCAACCCCTCCCTTCACCTAGAGCGGCACGTGCGCCCAGGCGACGTCCTTGAGGACCTTGTATCGGAAGATCGCGTACACCATCGTCAAGAGCACGATGACGAACTGCTTCGCGGAACGATTGGTCATCCACTCACTTTGCGGGCACAACCTCGTGGAGGGTCAGGGCACCAGGAAGTCCTTCACGACGCCCATGTGCTCCATCCCCGCCGCGCCGCTGTCGCCTTGCTGGGCAGGCGCGATCTCGCTGAGCGGCGTGTACACCCGGCTGTCCAGGACCAGGCCGTGGTCGAACCGGCTGGCGCCGATCGTCGTGGGCACCTGCGCCTGGTCGACGAGCGCGCTCGCGAAGACGAAGTCGTGGGGCCTCGAGCGGCTGGCGTTGGTATTGGAGTCGCCGTTCTGGTCCACGGGCCTCGCGCCCGGCACGACGACGACCGCGCCCAGCGTCTTGATGCAGGCCTCCGTGACCGACGAGGTGTTGAGGTCGCCGCCGAGGACCAGGAGCGCCCCTTGCGGAACCGTCCCCTGCACGGACTTCACCAGGCTCGTCGCCTCGGCGCTCCGCTCGGAGGAGCTCGACGTGAGCAGGTGGAGGCTGACGGCCCACAGCTCACGCGGCCCCGGCAGCTGGATTCGGGCGTAGGTGAAGTTCCGGTTGCTCACCTGCGGATCGGTCCAGCCCGCGCAGGCCGTCACCGGCCAGCGACTGAGGATTCCGTTGGGCATGCCACCGCTCCCGCCGCCGGCTCCCCGGCAGGCGACGAACGACGGGCCGAGCGTGTCGGTCGTCATCTTCTGGATCGCGGCGTCGCTGTTGTCGCCGTAGATGAGCTCCTGGATGAGCACGACGTCGGGGTGGGCGCCCGCGATCAGGCGCAGCCCTTCGCCGGGGTCGTAGGTCTGGGCGTTGCCGCTCGAGAGGTTGGCCGCCATCACGCGGACGAGCAGCGACCCGTCGATCTCTTGGGCCGCGTCCGGAGAGGCAGCCTGCGACTGCCCGTCGGGCGCCTGCTGGCCTGCGTCGGTCGCGGAGTCGGCGTCCGCGGCGCCCGTGGCCGCATCAATGACGCCGGCATCGAACAGCCCCGCGTCGTCGGTCGCAGTGGCCTCGGCGGCGTCGGAGGGAGGGATGGCGGCATCGGCCGGCCAAGTGGGCGGTGGGCTGTCGCAGGCCGAGAGCGCGACCGTGAGTGCCAGCGTGCCGAGGAGGAGGATGCGGGTTGAGAGCGACATTGTCGACCTGAGCTTCCCCCGCGAGCGATGGTGGTGAGTGCAGTCGGCTACTGGAAAGACTCGGGCCTGACGCCCCGAACGATGGCGTCCTGGACTCGTCCCCAGAACGGCTCGCCCGCGAGCTTCCTGGGCAGATGCGCGGTCTTGCGGCCCCAGGGATCGCCCACGACGTCGCGGTCGAACAGCGTCCGGTCGAGACCGGCGAGGGAGCCCGCGTCCTCGATGAGCGAGACGATCTCGCGGTCGTGGGCCAGAGAAACCTCGTCGAGGTTCGACGAGCCGATCGTCGCGAACCTGCCGTCCACGGAGAGCGCCTTGGTGTGGACCCGGTCGGGATAGACGTAGATGTCGACGCCGGCGCGAAACCTCCTGCACTCCGGGGCCCCAAAGGCGTCGAGGACCACGTGCACGTCGACGCCGCGCGCCCTGGCCGCGATCAGCCGGTCGACGATCTGTCCGGAGATTGGGTCGTGCGGCAGCAGGTTGTACGTCTCGTAGGTCACCGACTTCCTCGCTGAATCGAGATCGCCGAGCCCGAACAGCTGCGCCTTGGGGAAGGTGGACTTGAGCTCGTTGAGAACGCCCTTGATCGCAGTGCCCATGCGCTACCTCGTGGGCTAGACTACGACGAGCGTCGGATATCTCTCAACTGTGCGCTTGGCCGCCGAAGGGAAACACCCATGATCAGAAAGTCGAGCCTCGCGTTGGCGTTGGCCCTCCTGGCCGCGTGCTCTCAGCCGGAAGCCGTTGGTGGACCGGATGGCGAAGCCACCGCAGTCGATGCCGACCTCGCGTTCGACTCCGGCGTCGCGAGTCCCACCGACGCCTCGGCGGCAGGAGACGCAGCCTGGCTGCCTCGCCCTGACGCCAGCACGGCGCCCGATGTCGGCGCTCCACCCGACGCCGCGCAGGCCGGGCTCGACGTCGGGCCCGGGCGTCCCGATGCGGCGTCGGTGGTGGTGGATGCCGGCGCGACTGGAATCCGCGACTGGGCGCGCTACCCGGCCATCGTGCAGGTCGACACCTCCTCGGACATCTGGGCCCTGGGCGACGTCCACGCCGACTATGACCGCCTGACGGCCCTGCTCGCCGCGGCGGGGGTCGCGCCGGTGCCCGCGAGCCCGTCGGCGGCGCAGTGGAGCGCCGGGACCGCCGTCCTGGTCTGCACCGGAGACCTCATCGACAAGTGGTACCAGAACCTCGACGTGCTCTCCTTCATGCAGGCCCTGGCGTCCTCCGCCTCGGCGGCGGGCGGGAGGGTGGTCGTCACGATGGGCAACCACGAGGCGGAGTTCCTGGCCGATCCCTACAACACGAAGGCGGTCGACTTCGTGGCCGAGCTCAACGCCGCGAGCATCTCCCCGGCCGACGTCGCCTCCGGAAAGCACCCGCTCGGCCAGTACCTGCGCTCGCTTCCGATCGCCGCGCGCGTCAACGACTGGTTCTTCGCCCACGCGGGCAACACGTCCGGCGCCAGCCTCGCGACCCTGGACGCGAACTTGCGCGCCGGCGTGGACGCGCTCGGCTTCGGGGCGCCGGTGCTCTCGGACCCCGACTCGATCCTCGAGTACAAGCTCGACACGCCTGCCCCGTGGTGGGAGGTCCAGGGCGGCGACCCGGCAACGACGCTCGCGCAGGACGCCGCCGCGGTGAATGCCAAGCACATCGTGCAGGGCCACCAGCCTGGAAAGGTCCTCTTCTCCGACGGAACGACGCGCAGCAAGGGGACCGCGTACCAGAAGTTCGGGGAGATCTTCCTGATCGACGTGGGGATGAGCCTGGGCGTCGACGACAGCACCGGGGCGCTGCTCCACATCCACAGGGACGCGGGCAGCGGGAAGTCGTCCGCTCAGGTCGTCAAGGCCACCGGCGCCACTTCGACGTTGTGGACCGAATGAGCGCTGCCGACGCGGCTGCTTCGACCAGCTACGACATGTGCCGCAGCTTTCCGCCCGACCAGCGGAGGTTCGAGAGATGACGAGGAACAAGCCGACGGCCATGCCGGGCGGAGATCTCGAGTTCGCGCTCCTCGCGCAGCTCTGGGCGATGGCGCGAGAGGCTTCGGTCCGCGAGCTCTACGAGGAGGTCGGAGCGCCGCGGAAGATCGTCTACACGACGGTGGCGAAGGTGCTCGATCGTCTGGTCGAGAAGCGGCTCGTCAAGCGGCGGCCCGTCGGCCGCGCCTACGTCTACACCCCCGTCGCCGGGCGCGACGAGACACAGCGAGCGATGGCCCGCTCGCTCATCGAGCGCCTGGTCCGTGACGACGACCCCGAGCCCGCGATCGCCGCGCTCGTCGGGGCCGTGGAGGACGTGTCACCGGACCTCCTTGATCAGCTCGCCGCCGAGATCAGGACACGCCAAGGGAGCAAGTGATGAAGCTCGAGTTCGAGGTCCCGGCCATCGCCGCCGCGCTGTTCGCGGCGCTCGTCTGGCTCGCCGCGGGCGCTGCGCGCTGGGCTCGGGGACCCCGCGCCCAGCCCGAGGCCTTGGCGTTCCTCCGCCTGGTGTGGCCTCTGGTCGCGGGCGGTCTCGCGGTGGCGTTCGTGGCGGGGTGGGCGCTGCAGGAGTCCGACCCTTCTGACGAGTTCATCTCCGCTTCGATCATGGTCGTGGCACTGGGCGCCGGCCTCGTGGCGCTGCGCGCCGCGTCGAGGGCGTGGATCGCTCTGCGCCGCGCCAGCCACCTGCAGCCCCCCATCGCGACGGTGGGACTCCTGCGGTGCAGGACGACCGTCTCGGAGGCGTTCAGGTCTTCGGCAGCTCCCGAGGTCCTGGCGGCGGCCCTGGCGCACGAGGCGGCCCACGCCACGGGGCGCGACCCCCTGCGCATCCTGTTCGCGGGAGTCGCGGCGGACCTCCAGTGGCCCGTCCCCGGCGCGCGCGCTCGATTGAAGGACTGGCACCACGCGCTCGAGGTGCGTCGAGACGACGAGGCGGTGGCCAGCGGAGCTTCTCCCTCCGCGCTCGCCGAGAGCATCGTCCTCGCCGCTCGACTGACAGGCGGTGTCGGCGCTGTTGGAGCTGCAGTCACCGGCGACGGCAGCGGGATCGCCCTGCGCGTCCGACGCCTCCTGGCGCGCCAACAAACCGGGCCGCTCGCGTCCGAGAGGAGCTCGAGCAGAGTCTGGGTCGCAGTCACCGTCGCGGCCCTCGTGGCGGTGTGGGCCGGTTACTGCTTCGGCGACCCCCTCCTCACGCTCCTCCCCGGTGTCGGTCGATGACGCTTTCCGCAATCGTCGTCGTCGCGCTCCTGGCGGCTGCGGGATGCAAGGCTCCGCGCGCCGAGGATGAGTCGGAACGCGCGCCGACCCGCATGGACGAGCGCGGGCGGATCGCGCTGTCTGCGAAGGACCGCAAGGCGGTCGACCTGCAGACCACAGTCGCCGCGCAGGGGGTGCTCACCACCCGTCGCGTCCGGTACGGGAAGGTCGTCGCTCGACCGCAAGAGGACTCGCTCCTCGTGGCGCCGGTGGTCGGCCGGCTGACGTCCCCGCCGGTCTCGCTCGGCGCCCAGGTGAAAGCGGCAGACCTGCTGGCGGTCCTCGAGCCGCTCGTCGACACCGCGTCGCGCGCAAGCATCGAGGCCCAGCGCCGGGAGCTCCTGGGCCAGGTGGAGGGCGCGCGTGCGCAGATCGTGGCGAAGAAGAGCGAGCTGGACCGGGTCTCGGCGCTCGTCGCCGCGAGGCTCGCGACCGAGGCCGACCAGGCCCGCGCCCAGGCCGAGCTCACGACGGAGCAGGCCCGCTTCGAGAGCCTCGAGCGCGCGGCGAGCGAGCTGGGCCGCCTGACGGGCGGACGGCTCGAGCTGCGAGCGCCGGTGCCCGGAGTGGTGGCGACGCTCCTGACGGACACCGGAGCCCTCGTCCAGCAGGGGACCGTGCTCGTCCGAGTGGTCCGCTCCGGTCCGAGGTGGGTCGACCTGGCCGTGCCGCCGGGCGATCCGGTCGGATCCGGGTACCAGGTGCGGGGGATCCCCGACGCGGTCCCGGCGCAGCTACTCAGCCGCGGGACGGTGGTTCAGCCCGACGGCACCCGGCGCGACCGCCTCGAGGCGGGCCCCGAGGCCGCAGCGAGCTTGCCACCCGGTGCGACGTTGCCGGTCGACGTACTGCACGAGGCGACGGGGATCCTCGTTCCGGCCGAGGCAGTGCTGCGCCGCGGGAAGGACAAGCTCGTCTTCGTCGAGGTCGAGGCCGGGCGCTTCGAGGCCCGGACGATCGGGGTCGCCGAGCGCGACGACGCGACGGTCCTCGTCTCCTCAGGCATCAAGGCCGGCGAGCACGTCGTCACCCGTGGCGCTGGGGCGCTCTTGGGCGAGCTGGGCGCGGGGCGGCAGGACGAAAAGCCGGAGGGCGCCGAGTGAACGCGCTGTTCGACGCGATCATTCGCGGCTCCATCAAGAGTCGCCACCTCGTCATCCTGGCGGCGCTGGCTCTGGTCGCGCTCGGCGTCTGGACGGCGCGTGGAGCGCATCTCGACGCCCTTCCCAACTTCACCCCTCCGCTGGTCATCGTGCAGGCGGAGGCGCCGGGCCTGGGCAGCTCAGCCGTCGAGCAGCTCGTGACGACGCCGCTCGAGCAGGCGCTGCTGGGGATCCCCGACGTCACCAGGGCGCGGTCGACGTCGTCGCCAGGGCTGTCGCTGGTGCAGCTGACCTTCGAGGAGAGCGTCGACGTCTTCCGTGCTCGCCAGCTCGTGAGCGAGCGAGTCGCGGAGGCGCGAGAGCGGCTCCCCGCGACCATGCCGCCGCCCCGACTGGCACCCATCACGGCGCCGGTGGGCTCGCTGCTCAAGTTCGCCTACACGAGCCCGGGCGCGGGCCACGATTCGCTGGGCGAGCTGTGGCGGTTCGCGCAGTGGAAGGTTCGGCCGCGGCTCCAGGCGATCGAGGGCATCGCGCGGGTGACGGTGCACGGCGGGGCGGCGGCGCGCATCGAGGTCCGGCCCGACGCGGCGGCCATGCTCGCTCGCGGCGTGACCTTGTCGGAGCTTCGCGAGGCGCTCGAGAGGGCGCAGAGCCTCGCTCCGCTCGGTTGGGCGAGCGCCGGCGCGCAGCAGGAACCGGTCCGCGCCGAGGGCCTCTGGGCATGGGGCCGGCTCGAGGACGTCGGCGGGACGGTCCTTGCCTTCAAGGATGGCCTGCCGGTGCGCGTCGCCGACGTCGCGCAGGTCGCGAATGGAGAGGCGCCTCCGGTCGGGCTGGCGCTCTACGACGAGAACCCCGCCATCTACCTGCAGGTGGAGAAGCTGCCCTGGGCCGACACGCCACGGCTCACCGCGGCGACCGAGAGCGCGCTCGCGGACCTGGACCAGGAGCTCCCTCCAGGCGCCCGCCGCGAGGCGCCGACGTTCCGCCAGGCGGACTTCATCCACACGTCGCTCTCGGCCCTCGCCCGCGCCATGGGCATCGGCGCGGCGCTCGTCATCGTCGTGCTGATCTCCTTCCTGCGATCTCCGCGCCTGGCCGCCATCAGCCTGACCGCCCTGCCGCTCTCGATCGTCGCTGCGGTGGCCGTCTTGCTCCTTCGGGGCGTGACGCTGAACGGGATGATCCTCGGCGGCCTCGCGATCGCCGTCGGCGAGGTGGTCGACGACGCCATCGTGGACGTGGAGAACATCTGGCGGCGGCTGCGGGAGAACGCGCGAGCGGCAGCGCCCCGCCCTGCGCTGGAGGTCGTCCGCGAGGCGTCCTCCGAGGTTCGTGGAGCCGTCGTCTACGCCTCGCTGATCGTCGTCGCCGTGCTCACGCCGGTGATGGTCCTCGGCGGGCTCGCGGGGCGCATCTTCTCGCCGCTCGCGCAGACCTACGCCCTCGCCGTCGCCGCCTCGCTCCTGGTCGCGCTCACGGTGACTCCAGCCCTGGCCGCCGTCCTGCTGCCGGGCATCGCCTCGAAGGAAGAGCGCGAGACGGGGCTGACCCGCACGCTGCGCGCCGCCTACGAGCGCGTGCTTGGCCGAGTCATGCGTCGGCCGGGGCAGATCGTGCTCGCCTCCGCGGCGCTGGGGGCGGCAGCGCTCGCGGTCCTTCCGTTCCTCGGCGGAGGGTTCCTCCCGGAGTTCCGGGAAGGGGTCCTCATCGCGGAGGTGACGACCTGGCCGGGCACCTCGCTCGAGGAGGCGACTCGCATGGCTTCGCGCGTCAGCGCCGTGCTGCGCTCCGACGCCGGGCTTCCGCACGTCGCGGCGCGCGCGGGGCGAGCGAGCCTCGACGAAGACGCCGCGCCGGTCCACCGCATCGAGATGGACCTCGTGCTCGCCGCCGACGGCAATCCCGAGGAGCTTTCCGAGCGCATCTCGAGGTGCATGGGCCAGGTCCCCGGGATCCGCTTCGGCGTCGAAGGCTTTCTCGGCGAGCGCATCAACGAGCTCCTCTCTGGCGAGAGGTCGCCCATCGTCCTCAAGCTCTTCGGGACCGACCTCGACGGCCTCAGGAAGACCGCGTCGGGTCTGGTGCAGCAACTGGCGAAGATCGACGGGATCCAGGCGGTGCGTTCGCCGGGGCTCGTCGACGTCCCGACCACCGACCTGCGGATCGACGAGGCCCGGCTGGGCGTCGCAGGCGTGCGGCGGAGCGAGGTCGTGGACGCGGTCGCCGCGTGGAGGCAGGGGCTCGAGGTCGCCTCGGTCAACGTGCCCGGGGGCTTCTCGGTGCCAGTCGTCCTCTCGGGAGAAGAGGCGCAGCGCGCGCGAAGCCGCATCGGCGACCTGCCGATCTTCTCGGCCTCGGGTGCGGTGCTCCCGCTCTCCTCGCTCGTTTCCATCGAAGAGGGGTCCGAGCCCCCGGCGATCGACCACGAAGGCGGTCGGCGCCTGGTGACCATCACCGCTCGCGCTCCGACGGGCGAGCTGTCGCGGGTCGCGAGCAGCATCGAGGGCGCCCTGGCGAAGGCGTCGCTTCCTCCAGGGACGACCTGGGAGCTGGCGGGGCAGGCTGCGGAGCGGCGAGAGGCGAGCGGCCGCTTGCTCCTCATCGTCGGCCTCGTGCTCCTCACCATCTTCGCCTTCCTGTGGATGGCCTTCGGCTCGGTGGTGGACTCGGCGGTCGTCCTCGGAGGATTGCCGTTGGGGATGGTCGGCGGAGTCGTGGCTGCGCTCCTCCTCCCGGAGGGCCTTTCGATGGCGGGGCTCGTCGGATTCGTGGCGCTCTCCGGGATCATCAGCCGCAACGGGATCATGCTCGTCGCCCACAAGAACCGGCTCCTCGCCGAGAGCACGGGGAGGAAGGTCGACGAAGTGATCCTGCAAGCCGCGCGAGAACGCTTGCTGCCCATCCTCATGACCGCGTCGACGGCCTTCTTCGGGCTGCTGCCCCTGGCCCTGTCCGTCGGCGCGGCTGGAAGCGAGCTCGAGTCGCCCATGGCGGCCATCGTGTGCGTGGGGCTGCTCACCTCGACGGCGCTCAACCTCGTCGCCGTACCGGCGTTCTTCCTGTGGCGCGAGCGCCGCCGGACTGGTCAGGAGGCGAGCGCATGAGCCGGGCCTCCCTCCTCGTCCTTGCAGTCGGTCTTGCCGGCTGCGCGGCCTTCGCCCCGCGGCCTCCGGTCGGACCGCAGCCGCTCCCCGAGGCGTGGCGGCCCGAAGTGACGATACGCGAGCGAATCGTGGCGAAGAGCTCGGGAGAGATCGTCCTGAACGACAAGGACGGCTTGTCGCCGGACGTCGCCGCGGTGATGGCGCTCGATCGCAATCCTCGGCTGCGCGCGATCCGAGCGGAGCGGGGGATCGCCCGGGCCGAGATCATCTCCGCTGGAATCCTGCCGAACCCCAGGCTGGACGGGACGCTGACCTTCCCGGTCGCCGGCGACGCCACCGTCCTCGGCTTCGGAGGCGGCGTGACCTGGAACGTCACCCCGCTGATCGCGCGTGGCCCGAAGGTCGAGGCAGCCGAGGAGAGTTCGCGGTCCGTCGACCTGGAGGTCGCCTGGCAGGAGTGGCAGGTGGCCCAGGTTGCCCGGCTGGGCACGGTCCGGGCGATCTTCCTGGAGCGACGCATCGCGGTCGCCCGGGCTGCCGAGCAGAGCTGGCGCGAGCGACTCGACGCCTTGCGAAAGGCGAGCGAAGCGCGCGCGGTGACGGACCTCGATGTCGCGAGTGCGGAGCGCTCCCTGGCCGAAGCTCGCGTCGGGCGGCTGGAGCTGCAGCAGAAGCTCGCCAGCGAGCGCGTCTCGCTCAACCAGGCGATCGGTCTCGACCCCGGAGCGACCCCGGCGCTCGACGCCTCCTGGTCATCCGCGGGTGCCAGGCCGGCACTGGCCGGCCTGCTCGATGGCCTGCCTCAGCGCCGGCTCGACTTGCTCGCCCTGCAGCATGCGGCGCGATCGAACGACCAGGCCGAGCGGGCTGCGGTCCTGAGCCAGTTTCCGCCGGTCGAGCTTGGGGTCCACGCGGCGCGCGAGGTGGACGGCGTCGGGTCGGCAGGCGTCAGCCTCACCTTCGACGTGCCGTTCTTCGACCGCAGCCAGGGCAACGTCGCGCGCGAGCACGGCCGGCGCCTGCAACTCGAGGCGGAGTACGACGCGCGGCTCGCCGACGCTCGAGCCGACGTCGTGCGAGCCGAGAAGGAGATCGAGCTGGTGGTCGAGCAGCTCGTTGCCGCCAAGGAGACGGCTGCGGCTGCGAGCCGTCTTGCAGAGCAGGCCCGCGGAGCCGCGACCGGCGGCGCGCTCAGTCCCATCCTGGCCGCCGAAGCTCAGGACCGGTCCCTCGCGAGCCAGCTTCGCGTGCTGGAGATCGAGGGGACGTTGGCCGAGCTGGAGGTGGCGCGCTCCCTCGCATCGGGGACTCACTGACTCGCGCCGAATGGGCCGCTCGACGATTCTCGAGCCGTCGCGCGCGCTACACCCCGCCAAATTCGTTGAGGTCGATTCGCTGGGGACGAGCGAGCCCGACATCTGGTCGAACTCCCAGGCGCCCTCGCAGGTGAACGACACGCCCGTCTTCGTGGGCTTGCAGTTCACGCAGGCGAGCAGGCAATGCATCCGCAGTCGGTCGGCGCACTCCGTCGGCGAGAGCACCGCGGGGCCCGGGTCGTCCAGCAAGTCGTTCACTCACTGCGAGGTGTCGGTGATGCGCCACCAGCCTCGGTACTGCGCGGGGATGGGTTCGGACATCGGTCCTTCCTTGGGGCGGGCCCTGCCGGGATGATCGGTGGGCGCAGAGATCGCTGCTCAGGAGGAGAATCGGGACCCCGTTACCCCCGGTGATCTTCGGGCTCGCGCTGGCGCGCGCGCCAAGGCCCGAAGCGAGCGATTCGCTCTGAAAGTGGTGGGCAGACGGCTGCCCGTCAATTCTTCCGGCGCTCGAACGTTCGGCAGCAGCGTTCGCGCCTCCTTACGTGGCGGGATATTGTCTGCCCGCATGTTCGGTGTCGCCCTCCCCCTCGCTGCGGTGCTTGCCCTCGGGGCCCAGGGCGCCCCCGCCAGAGAGCTTCCGGCCGTCCGCCTGATTTACACGCGCGCCCCCGGGGCCCAAGGCTGCCCGGACGAGGCATCCCTTCGCGGCGCAGTTGTCGAGCGCGTCGGCAGCGACCCGTTCATTGAACCGGCGGAGCTCATCCTGCGGGTCAGAGTCGTCCCACGGGCGGGCGGCCTCTTCGCGCGGGTGCAGGCGACGGGCCCGCGCGGGGACTCTCGGGGTAGCCGCGAGCTCACCTCCAAGGGCAGGCGCTGCGAGGAACTCTTCGCCGCGATGGAGCTGGCCATCAGCATCGCCATCGACCCGCTCTGCCTCGCCGAGCTGCCGCGGCCGCCTGATCCGCCACCCGCCGAGGAGCCCGACGGCGGAACCGCCCTCGAGCCCGAGGTTGGGGACGGCGCCGTGGGCGCCACGGCGCAGGGCGCCGAGGCCACGCCCGATGCGGGGATCGCGCCTGACTCTGGCCTGCCCGACGCGGCAGACCTGGAGGCGCCCACGCCGGACTCGCCCGACGCGGGGTCGGAAGCATCTGGTCCCCAGCCTGCGACGGCAATGGCCGCTCCGGACCCAGGTCCCGAGGGAGACCCCTCGCCTCCCGAGCCGCCCCCGGAGTCGCTTCCGGAGTCGCTTCCGGAGTCGCTTCCGGAGTCGCCGGGTAAGGTCGCCACCTCGGGAGCCTCAGCCGTCCAGCCCGCCCCCGAGCCCCAGCCAGTGGAGCGGCCGGAGCCGTCCACGCCGCTCGCGGTCCTACTCCATCTAGGCGCCATCGCCAGCCTGGGCTCCGCGCCTGGGGTGGCGACCCCTGGAGCTGCGCTGGGAGCCGAGTTCCGGCTCTCCAGGTTCCAGCTGGGGCTGGAGGTTCGAGCCGATGCGCCGTCGTGGGAGGACTACAAGGGCGGCAAGCTCGAAGGGAGCCTGCTGATGGCGACTTTGGTCCCCTGTGTGAAGGTGGGGCCCGTGGGGCTCTGTGCGCTCGTGTCGGGCGGAGTGTTGCTGTCCTCAGCAGCGGCCATCCCCGGCGCCCGGGAGGCGACCACCGCATACAGCGACGCCGGCCTTCGCGCCGGCGTCGACATCGGCCTCTTCGGCCCGATTTCCCTACGGATCCAGGGGGATTTGCGCGCGCCGCTGCTACGCACGTCCCTGCGGGTGGGTAGCGAGATCGCTTGGAGCATGCCGCCGGTGACGGGTTCGGTCGGCCTAGCGGGAATAGTCCAGGTACGCTGAAGGAACGAGAGGTGGAGCGAAGTACCTCCACAGAGCCATGGCGACCACCTTCCATGCCATCTACGACGCCCAGTACGCCTACGTGTGGAACACGTTGCGACGGCTGGGGATCCGCCGGAATGAACTGAAGGACTTTGTCCAGGACGTCTTCCTCGTCGTGTACCGCCGACTCTCCTCGTACGACGAGGCACGGCCGCTACGCCCGTGGCTATTCGGAATCGCCTACCGGGTCGTGAGCAACCGCCGGCGCCAGGAGCGGGGACAGCCACCGCGGTCTGCGGTCACCGCCGCCACCGAAGACCTGCCGAGCTCGTCTGCTGGACCCGAGGAGGCAGCCCGGGCGGCCGAGAACCGGGCCCTGGTAGCCAGGGCTCTCGAGGCGCTGGATCTCGAGAAGCGCGCGGTGTTCGTCATGCACGAGCTGGACGAGTGCCCCATGCCCGAGATTGCCCGCGAGCTGGACATCCCGCTCAACACCGCCTACTCGAGGCTGCGGCTGGCACGCCAGGCCTTCGCCGCAGCAGTGCGTGCAACCGCCGCGGAGCCCACCCTCCCGGACGTCGAGGTTCAGACGCGACCCGTTCGCAGCCAAGGGGAGAGACCATGAACGACCGGGATCTCGAGCCCATGGCGCCGCACCTTCACGCGCTGCTGAAGAGCGAGCAAGAGCTGCTCGCTCCGCCGGCCGGCGAGAAGGAAGTCGTCCTGGCGGCCATTGAAGCGGCCATCACCACCGGTGTCGTGAGTGCCGCGGCCGCCTCGGCCAACTCCGCCGCCGGCGCGACGGCGACGGGGCTGCAGACGGTGGGGGTCCTGAAGGCGCTGTTCGTCAGTCGCGTCTCGCTCGGGCTGGCGATGTTCGCACTGGGCGGCGCCGCAGGTGCGACGCTCGCAGCGGCGGCCCTGCACGTGTGGCCGCCGCAGGCGCCGTCGACGAGGATTGCGCCCTCCGCTCCTTCTGTACCGGTCGCCGCGCAGACCCTTGGCGAGCCAGCCGTGCCGACGCCGCCCGCTCCGCCCGTCCAGACTGAGCCCGCCGAGCCCGCCGCGGCCATGACGCCCACCGCCACCGCCCCAAAGGCGCCGGCCCCGGCCCCCCGGACCCAGGCCGGAAAGAGACCGGACCCGAATCGGGGCCTCGCCGAGGAGGCCGGGCTACTCCAAGCAGCGCGCGTCGCCTTGGCGCCGGACCCGGGCGGAGCCCTCTCGCTCATCGACCAGCACGCAGAGCGGTTTCCCGGCGGGCAGCTCGTCCAGGAACGGGAGGCCCTGCGTGTTCAGGCCCTGGTGAGCGCCGGCCGCTTCGACGAGGCGCGGGCCGCCGGCGCGAGGCTCGAGCAGCGCTTCCCTGAGAGTCTCTCCCTGCCGAGCGTGCGCAAGGCCCTCGCATCCATCCCCGACCGGGCTTCGCCGAAGGAGTAGCCTCGGGCCCATGTCTCACGCTCGCTGCCTGCCCCTCAGCCCATGGTCTCTGGCGGCAGCGCTGTGCCTGGTGACCGGGTGCGAGCAGGTCGTGGACATCGCCGACGGATGGAGGAGGGACGCTTCGGTCCCCGGGGCGAGCCACGACGGCAGCTCGGGCACCGACGGGTCCCCGGGTGCCGAGGACGCCGGGACCCTGCGCGACGCGCAGGCCAGCTGGGATGGCGCGGAGGCCCAGTGGGACGGCGCGGCTGCGACTGATGCCGCCAACTCCGATGCCGCCTTGGCGGACGCGGACGCAATGCCTGCGGCGGCCGACTCGGGATTGCCCGGCCTCGATGGGGGCGCGTGCGGTGCGGCCTACCAGCCCCCTTGTCCAGGCTCCGGATGCACTGGCGGTGCGTGCTTGGATGGGAACGTCTGCGTGCCGCCAGGCGCGGCCGGCAGCTCGTCCGGCGTCGTCTGCGCTGGCGGTGCCTGGGAAAGCTGCGGCACCGCCGGGCTCCCGTGCTGCAGCTTCAGCACCTGCGAGGCGGGGGCCTGCTGCTCGGGCCAGGTCTGCGTCACTGCAGGCCAGCCGTGCACGGCGGATTTGGGGACCTGCCTTGGCCCCAGCTGTGATGGCTGCGGAGCGCCGGGCGAACCCTGCTGCTCGGACCCCTCCGGCGCCGGCGACTTCTGCACCGGGTCCAGGCTCGTCTGCAACAACGGCGCTTGCGCCTCCTGCGGCCTCGCCGGCGCGCCCTGCTGCGAGGGCGGCTGGTGCGAGGGCGGGGGCTGCTGCATCGACGCGCTCTGCGTGGCCGGCGGAGGCCCCTGTGCGAGCGGGGAGGGCTCGTGCAGCGGCGGCGGCTGCACGGGCGGGACGTCCGGCGCCTGCGGCGCGCTTGGCCAGCCAGAATGCGCCCAGAGCGGGTGCTCCGCGGCGTTTTCGACTGCCACTGGAGGGGCGTGCGTCTCCTGTGGCGGCGAAGGCCAGCCGTGCTGTCCGTCGGGAAACGACTCCGCCTGCGGGGCCGGCTTCGTCTGCTCCGCTGCGGCGTGCACCAGGTGCGGCGGGGCCGGGCAGCCCTGCTGCCTGGGCGCGGTCTGCTGGACGGGCGCCTGCGACAACGACCTGTGCCCCTGATGAGCCCGGCGACAGGTCAGATGGTGGCTCGTCCCTGACCGGTCGCGATCGATCTGCGCCAGTGACGGATTCTGCACGACCCGACAATCCCCAAGAGCGAGGAGTTGTGCCGGGTAGCCGCCGCCCTACCCCGGCGCGGCCTGCGATTGGCGGCCTCCAGGACGAGGACCACCCGAGGTCACCGTGAGGACGAGCCCTGCCGTGGTTGTCGTCTGCCGATGGAGGATGGGAAGACAGTCCTCGCGTACCTGCCGTCGGTGCTCCCCGCCCCCGACGCCCCAGCGGACGTCCGCGAGGCGCTCACGGCGAGCCTGCGGCGCGCGTGCACGGCGATGCCTGGCTCGCTGCTCGACCCGGTGTGCGTCCGCCGCGAGCTGCTCGCCGAAGAGGAGCCGTCGTCGCTGTGCGTCGGCGGCGCCGTCGTCAGCCCCGAGCGCCTCGACCGGGCACGGCTTCGGGCAGTCGCGGACGTCGTATCCCAGATCCTCGACGGCGACGGCTTCGACGTGGTTGCCAGCCCGAACGCCAACGAATAGCCGGTTCTGACGCGCCGCCGGCGCGGCGAAAGGAGGGGCGATGCCCGACGAGGCTCGAGTGGTGACGATCGCGCTGGACGTGCCCATGGGCCCGGGCACACGGAAGGCGCAGCGCGAGGTGGAGCGGATTGTTGCGCGCGAGCTCGAGGCGCTTGCCCGCGAGGGATGGGAGCCCGACCAGGCCGTCGACTTCAACTCTCTATCGGCCTCCGGCGGGCTGAGCATCGTGGGCTCCCTCTTCCCCACGAACGAGCGCGAGTACTTCTCGGTCGAACTGCTCCTGCGGCGTCGCGCGTCAGCCACGGGGCGATGACGGATTGGGGGGGCCCGGAAAATACCCACCACCAGACACCGGAGCGCGCCTCTCGCGGGCCACTCCGAAGGGAGGCTTCGAATGAAGCACCTTCTGGTGGCCGTCGTTCTCGCAGCGACCTCGATGATGCCCCCGCCTGCGTGGGCTGCGGATGCGGCCGTGCCCGCCAAGGCGAAGGGGAAGGGCAAGGCGGCAGGCAAGGCGGCAGGCAAGGCCAAGAAGGCGGCCGCTGACAGGCCCGCCACGACACCCCCAGAACCCGCACCCGCTCCGGCGCCACCGGCGCCCGAGCCGGCGGTCACTTCGCCGACACGCTCGGCCCAGGATGGGTCCGCGAGGGCATCTTCGCCCGCGCAGGACCTCCCCACGGCCGCACCCAAGGCGGTGACCGAGCCTGCCTCTGCCGACCCGGCCCCGGTGGCGAACCTCGCCCCCGCCGGAGCGGAGCCCGCGTCCGCCGCCGCGCCCGCCGCGCCGACCTCCAGGGCCATCGGCCTGGACGTGGCGATCAAGATCGCAGCGCTCGTCCCGTCCGGAAAGACCTCGCGCGCCACCGCCGCGGCCGACGGGGGCACCACTGCGTCGAAGGCCGCGTTCTTCACCGGGACGCTCGGCCTTCGCTACGGCTTCCCGTTCCTCGACCGGGCGCTGTCGCTGGGGGTCGAGGCGGGCTATTACCGGCTCGCCGGCTCGGGGACGCGCACCTTCGCCAACGACCCCGACTTCGGGCCCGCGATGTCGTACCGCTGGAGGTCCGACGCGGTCCCGGTGCTCGTCGGGCTGGCCTTCCGGCTGCCCATCCCCATCCCGGTGAAGTTCTCGCCGTCGGTGGGCTTCGCCGCGGTGTGGGTGCGGCCGGTCACGACCTATGAGGCGCCCGACGGCACGCAGGTCGCGGATTCGCCGCAGCCAGCGTGGGCGCTGGGCTTCTACGCGGGTCTGGAGGTGGGGCTGAAGCTCGGCCCCGGGTCGCTGGTCGTCGAGGGGCGCTACGTGAATGCCCGGACCGACCTCGGCTTCAAGGGGATCTACTCCGACGCCTACAACCGCGACCTGGGCGACGTCCAGGGCGCCAACATCCTGGCCGGCTACCGCTTCGAGCTCTGAGCTTCTGACCTTTCCCTCCCGGAGGCCTTCATGCTTCGCAGGATCGCCATCGCCGTGTTGCTCGCCGCAGCCGCCTGCACGGACCAGGACTTCGTCGCCGACGTGCCGTTGCGCGTCGTCGCCGCCTCGCCTACGGGGGAGTCGGTGGGGGTCGGGCGCCACACTGCCATCACCGTGACCTTCAGCGAGAAGCTCGTCGCAGACTCGGTGGCGGGCGCGTTCACCCTCGAGTCACTGGGCTACCCCGACGCGACCGGCCAGCCGCAGGCGGTGGAGTTCGTCGCGGCTTACACCGAGGACACCGTCCCCACGGTGACCTTGACCCCCAAGGCGCCCTTCGCGTTCTCGACGATCTACCGCGTGAAGATCGCCACGACGCTGGAGCGCGCCCGGGACAAGGGCCCGCTGCCCGTGGCGGTGTCGTGGAAGTTCCACACCGCCGACCCGCCGGCGCTCTTGGTGCAGCGCGTCGAGCCCGCCGACGGCGCCAGCGGGGTCGCCCGCGACGCGGTGGTGAAGGTCACCTTCAGCGAGCCGGTCGCCTGCGAGAGCCTGCAGGGCGGCAACGCGGTCCTCTCGGAGAGGTATGACCCGCATCCTCACACCTCCGAAGGCGGCCCGTCCAAGGACATCGCCGGCTCGTGGGACTGCCAGGCGGTCGACCCCGCTGCCGACGTCACGCTCGACGGCCAGTGGTGCCTGACCGACCCGTCGAAGTGCGTCGTGACCTTCAAGCCCGATGACCCGAAGTTCCTCTTCCGCTACTCCTCGCACGTCACCGTGACGCTCAAGGGCGGCACCGCGGCCGACAAGCCGATCGCCTCGGCGCGGGCCACCCCGTACGGCGGACAGCTGCCGACCACCGTGACCTCGCTCTGGCGCGCCGTCGACCCGGCGGCGATCTCGGTCGGCGCGAGCGTGCCAGGGGCCGGCGCCGGCCAAGTCGCGCGGGACGCCAAGATCTCGCTGACCTTCAGCGAGCCCATCGACTGCACCCGGCTCTCGGCCGACCTCGCCAAGCTCGAGCAGAAGTTCGACGCGCACCCGCGCCTGGGCGCGAAGGCGGGCACGGTCGAGGGGGTGCCCGGCTCCTGGGCCTGCACGACCGCCGCTGCCGAGGAGCAGTCCCCGACCATCTGTGCGACCAAGCCCGAACTGTGCACGGCTGTCTTCACTCCAGCGCCCGGCTTCCTCTATGAGTGGTCGTCGGACGTCACCCTGACGCTGGCCGGCGGCGCCTACACCCCCGACGTGGCGCCGGCGGCGGTCACCAGCGTGGAGAGCGCTCGCGCCACCACCCACGGCGGGCAGCTGCCGGAGACCGTCACCGTCGCCTTCCACGTCGTCGACCCGCCCGCGATCGTCGTCGCCGCGGCGCTCCCGGCGCCCAGCGCGATCGGGGTGAGCCGCAATCCGACCATCAGCCTGACCTTCAGCGAGCCGCCCGACTGCGCGTCGCTGAACGACCTCGCGGTGACGGCGCGGACCGAGACCTTCGATCCGCACCCGCGGCTGGGCGCCACGGCCGGCACCACCGTCACCCTCGCCGGCGCGTGGTCCTGCCCCGCGCCTGACGCCGCTGTTCCCTACGCCTGCGCGCCCGGCGCCGCCGACCCGTGCGTGGCCACCTTCCAGCCCGCCGCGGGAGTGCTTGCGTTCGAGTGGTCGACGAGCGTCGCCATCGACCTCGCGGGCGGCGCCTTCGACGCCGCGAAGAGAGTCGTCGAAAGCACGCGCGCGACCTCCCGGGGCGGACAGCTGCCCGCCCCGCTTGCCCAGCACTTCCGCGTGGCCGACCCGCCGCCCATCAGCGTGGTCGGCACCGCTCCCGGCGACGGCTCCACCGGCGTGGGCCGCAGCCCCGTGCTCGAGGTCGCCTTCAGCGAGCCTCCGCGGTGCGAGCTGCTCTCGAACGCGATGATCGTGGTCGTCTCCGCCACCGAGGATGCCCACCCGCGCCTCGCCGGCAAGGCGAGCCCCCGCGAGGTCGGCGGCACCTGGTCCTGCCCGCCGCCCGCTGCGTCGGACCCGTACGCCTGCGGCGGCGCCGCCGCGGCCGACCCCTGCATCGCCACCTTCACCCCCGCCGCCGGCCAGGTGCCGCTCGACGCCTCGACGACCGTTGGCATCCTGCTCAAGGGCGGCGCCTACGCCGCCGGGGCGCCGCTGTCGGCCGCGAAGTTCATGGAGAGCACCCGCGCGACCACCCGGGGCGGCGAGCTGCCGCTCGACGTGGACGTGCAGTTCCGCGTCGAGGACCCGCTGCCGCAGCTCGTGGTGGGGACCAAGCCCGGCAACGGTGCGACCGGTGTCATCGCCACGACCCCGGGCAACCTCGAGCTCTCCTTCGCCGAGCCGCTTGCCTGCGCCACCGTCAACTCCAACACCGTGACCGCCAGCGTCGCCCGTGCCGACGGCACCGCGGTGACCTACTCGTACACCCTGTCCTGCACCGACGCGTCCAAGACCGTCCTGCTGACCCCAGCATCCGGGGCGCTTCCCTACGCCGCCACGGTCACGGTGCGGGTCTCGGGCGGGGCCTTCGGAGCCAGCCCGCACGGCCCCTACCCCGACGGCGCGGTGGAGTCGGACGACGCCACCACCCGCGGCGGACAGCTGAAGGCCGACTACACCTTCAGCTTCACCACCGAGGACGCCCCGCCGCTGCTCCTCAAGGCGGCGAGCCCGTCCGACGGCGCGGTGGGCATTGCGCTCGACGTTCCGGTCGCCGCGGCCTTCACCGAGTCGCTCGACTGCGCCTCCATCGGCGCCGGGACCTTCCTGGTCTCCGAGGAGTACGCGACCCCCGACGACCCCACCCGGACCGCGCCCGCGCCGGCGGCACTCGCCTGCACCTTCACCTGCCCGGCCTCGGGCGACCCTGCGGCCGTCTCCTGCGCCCACGCGGCCTTCCAGAAGAGCTCGACCGTCGAGGCCCGCCTGCTCGGCGGCGCCGACGCGGCCTCGTCGATCCGCTCGCAGGCCGCGACCGCGACCTCGGGCTACCTGAAGGCGCCGGCGGTGGTGGTTCGCTTCCGCGCCCAGGACCCGGCCCCGCTCTCGCTCGTCGCCAACGAACCGAACGGCGATCCGGGCATCGACGTCTCGGCCGACACCGACGTGCGCCTCACCTTCGACCGCCCCATCCGCTGCGCGACCGCCTCCGGCAGCGTGGAGCTCCACGACGTCAGCGCCGCCACCGGTCCCATCGCCGCGACGCTCGCCTGCACCGACGGCACCAGCGTGGGGCCGGACGTGGCCGGCGCCACGGCCATCCTGACCCCGAGCGCGGCGCTCACCGTCGACCACACCTACGAGGTCCGGCTGGCGGCGGGCATCGCCGCGGCCGACGCGACCCGGGTCGGCGCGAACGTCTACGGCAAGCTCGAGCAAGCCGTGTCCTTCCGCTTCGTCGTCGCCCACGAGGACCTGCACGTGGTGACCACGACCCCCAAGGGCGGAGCGTCCGCGGTCCCCATCGGCTCCAACATCGCCATCCGCTTCAACCAGGACGTCAGCCTCTCCTCGCTCAAGCCCTGCACCGGCCTCGGCACGCCGGCGGGGTGCAACCTGTGGATCAACCCGGGCGCCGCGCCGGACGCCGCCAAGGCCATCCCGCTGACGTTGGTGGGCTACGACAACGTCAACTTCACCGCGACCTTCGACCCGTCCGACCCGCTCAACGCGCCGCACCTGCAGGCCAACACCGCCTACGCCGTCGAACTGTTGAGCGGCTCGCGGGGGCCCGTCGGGGCCAACGGCATCTCGCGGCTCCCGGCCGACTATGGCTGGACCTTCACCAGCTCGAACAACAACCTCGTCCTGGCCGTCCTGCCGCCCGACGCGTCCACCGGCAATGACGTGACCGCCAAGGTCTGCGCCGAGTTCGCCAGCGACGTCACGGCGGCGTCGCTGACCGCGGGCGGCAACCAAATCACCCTGACCTACAGCGACGCCTTTGGCCGCACGGCGCAGGTGCCGCTCAGCACCACGACGCCCTACACCGTGAGCGGGATCAATGGCCTCACCGCCAACTTCGTCTGCCTCAACCTCGCCGAGGCCCCCACGCCCTGCTGCGGAGGCCTGCGGCGCCTGCTCTACGACACGGCGTACACCGGCAGGGTATCGACCAAGGTCGACGTCGGCGGGCAGCTCCTCCCCGCGCCGTTCGCCTGGACCTTCCAGACCCGCAGCGCCCCGCAGATCGCCGGGGTGCGCAAGAAGAACGCCGTCGTCAACGAGCCCCTGGTCGCTGGCGAGAACGAAGTGCCAGTCAACAGCGCGTTCACGGTCCAGTTCGCCGAGGTCATGGATGCGGCGACGCTGACCGCCGCCAACGTCTCCCTCGTCAGCGTGGGCAACTCCACCCCGGTGGCCGCCACGCTGACGCTCGACGACCCCGCCAATCCCCTCGCCGTCACCCTCTCCCTGTCCTCGGCGATGGACTTCGCCGACGCGGCGGCCAACAAGGGCCAGTACGCGCTGCAGCTCTTGGGCGGCAGCGGCGGCGTCGCCACCAAGAGGGGCGACTACCTCGGAGCCGACGTCCGCTACGCGTTCACGACGAGCCCGGTCACGTCGCTGGTCATCGGCCCGCCGGAGACCACCATCGACGTGATGGTCTTCGTCCCGGTGGAGAGCACCGGGCGCGCGCTGTACCTGCCCTCGGTCACCTCCGGCAGCGTGTACGCCACCTACCGCGGCGCGGCCATCGGCGGCATCGTCGCGCAGCAGGCCCTGCAGCCCCTGGCGGTCTCCTACATCGCCAACCCGAGCTACCTCGCCAACCAGGCGACGGCCTACGTGATCCAGACGACGGGCGCCGTCCTCGACTTCCGCGGCAACCCGGTGCCCCCGAAGGTGTCGCAGACTTACTCGTCGGGCGTCACGGCGGACCAGGCGGGCTCGGTGAACCCCACCGCGGCGACGGCGGCGGACGTGGCGCCGGCCGCCGGCCCGACCGCGAACGGCGACCAGTCCTTCACCTTCACCCTGCCCGGCACCGGCGCCGTCCAGCGCATGCTGGGCAGCTCGTACTACGCCGCCGACCCCGGCGCGCCGGTGGACAACGGGACCATCAGCTTGGCCGCGACCGGCGGTGCCGGCTGCCCGGCAGCGAACACGCGCCTCGCGCTCGAGGTCCGTCACGAGATCGGCACGGCCGCGACCGCGGACCGCGTGCACATCGCCGTCGCCAAGGCGCCCTACATGAAGGCGGGTTGCCAGTACCGGCTGACCATCCACCAGGAGCGGACCGCCAACATCTACAACGTCGGCGCGGGCGCGGCGCTCACGCTCGCCTACACCGGCGAGACGACGGCCCCCACGCTCACGAGCGTGCAGGTGCAGCAGTTGGGCGGCGGCTTCGTCGCAGCGGGCGGCGCCGCGAACGTCTTCGGTGGCACCGCCGTGCGCGCCACCTTCAGCGAGCCGATCGCCCCGGCGAGCGTCTCCCCCGCCACCTTCTCGCTGTCGGGCGGCATCGCCGGCAGCTACGACGTGTCGGGCAACGTCGTGACCTTCCGGCCGTCGGTGCACCTGAGCGCCGGAACTGCGTACACCGTGACGCTGGCCGGCTTGATCGACCTCGCAGGAAACGCGTTCGCCGGGGCCAGCGCGACCTTCACGGTCGAGAGCACCGCACCGGCCTTCACCGCGGTCTCGTTCGACCCGGCCCAGGGGCGCGACGCCCCGTTCGGCACCGTGACCCTGACCTTCAGCGAGCCGGTCGATCCCGCCACCATCGCCGTCAACCAGGCCGGCGGCCTCGGATCGCTCTCGCCCGCCGCTGCAGGCTCGCCGCTGTTCGGCTGCGCCACGCGCGACCCCGCGAACCCCTCGCGGGTCCTGTGGCGGCCCGCCGCCGCGCTCGCGGCCGGCGCCGCCGTCGACGTGACGGTCAACCCCGCTGGGGCTGTTGCCACCCTGGCCGACCTGGCGGGAACCGCTGTGCCGACGACAACTCGGCGCTTCACGCCGTAGCCCGACGACTACCCGAAGTGGCCGGAAAGGCGGATGAAGAAGACGACGACGGCATGGGTGATGGTTCCGCTCTCCGCGATCGGTTGCGAGGTCAAGGACCAGGACGCGCCGCCCAAGCCGCGCCTGGCGACGCTGCGGACCCCCACTGCACTCGACCGGGTCGTCTTTCAGGGCAGTGCCGAGTACGGCCGAAGATTACGGTGACCCGCGATCCGTCTTGGACGGCTCCGGAGCTGACCGCCGACCCCCTTCACCGCGGGGTTCGAGCTCGAGGCTCCACTGGAGATGGGCGAGAACACTTTCAGCTTCACCGCCACCGATGCCGCGGGCAACTCCAGCGAGACGACCACCGTGCAGCTCGAGCGCGTGGCCTTGACGCCCTCGGCGGTGCGTATCTCGGCACCACTCGACCGGTTGAGCGCCGACCGGCCCGCCGCCGCGGTGGCCGCACAGATCCTCTAGAACGAGGCGGTGCCTCTCGGAGGCCTCGACGCTGCTTTCACCGCGCTGCACGAAGACGGTTCCACCAAGCCTGACGCGACCGCCAAGACCGACAACCTGGGATTCGCCAAGGCCTCCACCACTCCGCAGCGCTGGTCCTCCTACAACGCGCCCTCGGACTTCGTCACCGCGGACTTGAACGGAAACCTGTGTCCTACTTCTCAACGCCAGCCCCACGAGACGGGCTTGGGCGAGGAGTTGCGTTCCACTGGGCCGTCGATCGGCGCGGGTCACCCGCAAGCCGGCCCCGTGACCATTTTCCGAGCGCAGTTGGGACCCGCCAGCAGCGTCGATTGCCCGGCGGGGCGGGCAGAGTCCTAGCTGGGCTGAGCCCCGCAGTTGTCGTACCCTTCCCAAAATGAGCGGCGCGGACGGTGATGGATCGGCGGACGGGACGCAATCGGTGGTCGCGTCGCTCGGGCGCCGGCTCTCCCGGCTCTTTTCCGCCCCCGATTCGGCGCAGGAAGACGAGCTGACGAGCTGGCGGCGGAAGGCCCTGACGATCCTGATCTGGGTGGGGCTCCTTTCGCGGGTGCCGCACCTGTACCTGCTGGTGGCGGCGCCGCATTTCCAGGAGCTGCGGCCGATGAGGCCGCTGACGGGCGTGCTGTTTCTCGTGAGCGTCTGGCTCGGCCTCGCACGGGGAATGAATCACGCGCTGCGCGCCTGGCTCTACCTCTCCGCAGTCGCCGTGACCGCGACGATGCTGCTCCTGCAGATAGGCCTGCTGGGTGTGGGCCGGCTGATGCTGATCGTGCTGCCGATCTACGCGCTGGTGCTGCTCGGGCGGCGCCCGGGCCTGGTCTGGCTCGGGTTGAGCCTCTCAATCTTCGTGGTGGTCACCGCCTTGGTCACCCAAGGCGCCCTGAACCAGACCCTGCTCTTCCATGAGGATCCGGCCGCCCCGAAGGCCTGGCACGGGGCCAGCTTGGGCCTCTTCCAGACCCTGCTGACCGTGTCGGTCCTCGTCGAGCGCTTCCTGGCCCTGCTGCAGAGGACCTTCGAGGCCGAGCGCACCGCCCGTCAGCGGCTGGAGGTCGAGACTCGGGAGCGGCAGTTCTTGGAGGTGGCGCTGCTGGAGACCTCGGATCGGGAGCGCAAGGACCTGGGGCGCGACCTGCACGACGGGATCTGCCAGCAGATCACCGGGGCGCTGCTGCGCTGCCAAGTGGCGCAGAAGGAGCTCCGCGCGAAGGAGCTCCCGGAGGCCAGCCACCTGCGGGCGATCGTCGAGCTGCTCGATGATTCGCTGAGCCAGGCCCACGACCTGGCCCGGGGCCTGAGCCCGGGCGACCTCGAGCAGGGGGGGCTGGGCCCCGCACTGAAGGAGCTGGCGCGGCGGGTGCGCGAAACGCACGAGCTCGCCTGCGAGTTCGAAGACGACGGCGGCGGTGGCGCGCTGGATCCCGCCGCGGCGACCCAGCTCTATCGGGTCGCCCAGGAAGCGGTGACCAACGCCCTCAAGCACGGAAATCCGCGCCACGTGTGGATCCGCATTCGCACTGACCCGGCCGGGGTGCGGCTCGAGGTGGAGAATGACGGGCGCAGCCTGGACTTGAACAACCCCGCGGGCATGGGCCAGCGCATCATGCGCAACCGTGCCGAGCGGGTGGGGGGCCGGCTCGAGCTGAAGCCGCGTGCGGGGAGCGGCGTGCTCCTGCAATGCGTCGCACCCCTGTCACGAAAGGTGGCGACATGACCGCCGCCCAACCTGCTCCCCCGCGCGTCTTCCTCGTCGAGGACCACCCGACGGTCTGCCTGGGCCTGCGCCTGCTGCTCGAGCAAGCCGGAATCCAGGTGTGCGGAGAAGCCCAGGACTGCGAGCGGGCTCTCGAGGCGCTGCGCGACCCGACGGCCGACCTGGCGATCGTGGACCTGTCCTTGGGCGGGGAGGACGGGCTCGACCTGCTGCGCAGCCTCGCGAAGAAGGCCCCGGCGCTGCCGCTGCTCGTGTACTCCATGCACGAGGACGCCACGCACGTGAGCCGGGCCTTCAAGGCTGGAGCGCGCGGCTACGTGACCAAGCGGGAGTCGGCGGACACGCTGGTGCACTGCATCCGTGAGTGCCTGGCCGGCCGTTCCTTCGCCAGCCCGCGCGCGGCGCAGAGCCTCGCCGAGGTGCCGGCGGGCACGAGCGGCACCACGGAGTGCCTCAGCCTCCAGGAGCAGAAGGTCTACGACCAGCTGGGCCAAGGCTTTTCGCTCCAGGAGATCGCCACGCAGCTCGGCGTGAGCCGGAGCACGGTGGAGACCTACTTCGGCCGCATCCAGGTCAAGCTCGGCCTGCAGGACATGCGCGAGCTGCGCCGCCACGCGATCGCTCATCGCCCCTGAAACGGCTGCTTGTCGTGGTTTCACCTGACAGACAGGAGGCCGGCGATCCGTATCATCGCCCGCCACCGTCGGCATCTGGCCGACCTCTGTGATCAGGAGTCACCCGTATGAAGCGATCCGTTGGCCTCTTCTCGTGCGCGCTCGCCGTGCTGACCGCGTGCGGAGGCTCGCCGAGCGTCCCCGTTCCGGCCCTCGTGCTCAGCCCTGCCTCCGCCACTCTCCTCGCCGGCTCCCCTGGCCTGACGATCGACTCTGCGCTGACGAACTCCGACGCGGCGATCACCTGGAGCTTGAGCCCTGCCGTCGGCACGCTCTCCGCCGAGAGCGGCGGCAGCGTCACCTACACGCCGCCCGCGACCCTCGACGCCGCCACGACCGTGGTCGTCGCCGCGAAGGCGGGCGACCTCCAGGCCCAGGCCAAGATCCTCGTCAGCCCGCTCGCGACCCTGACCGTCTCCCCCGCCACGAACGACCTCGTCGCCGGCGGCACCGCGGTCACCCTGACCGCGAAGCTCAAGGGCTCCTCCTCGGCCATCGCGTGGAGCCTGAGCCCGGCCCTGGGAGCGCTCTCGGCGACCAGCGGCGGCAGCGTCACCTACACCCCGCCCGCGACCGTCGACGGGACCACCGCCGTGGTCATCACCGCCTCCGCGGCCGGACTGCAGGCCCAGGCCGTCGCCACCATCCGGCCCTCCCCTGCGATCACGGTCAGCCCTTCGCTCGTCTACGTGCAGGCGGCCGGCAAGGCCGTGACGCTCGTCGCGACTCCGCCGGCCGCCACGGACACCGTGACCTGGAGCCTGGCACCGGCGGTGGGAGCCCTGTCGGCCACCGCGGGCAACACCGTCGACTTCGTCCCGCCCGCCACTCTCGCGCAGGAGACCACGGTGACCGTGACCGCCTCGACGGGCGGCCTCTCGGCGCAGGTGCAGGTCGTGGTCACCCCCGTCCTGACGTCGGCCTCGTCCCTCGCGGTCGCCCCGGCCACCGCTGAAGTGCTGGAGGCCGGCGCTCCGCTGCACCTCGCCGCCACCCTCGAGGGCTCGACCTCGCCCGTCGCCTGGAGCCTCAGCCCGGCGCTCGGCACGCTCTCCGCGACCAGCGGCGGCGCCGTCGACTACACGCCGCCGCTCACGCTCGACGCCCCGGCCACGGTGGTGGTCAGCGCCGAGGCCGGCGACCTCCACGCCTACGCGGTGGTCGTCGTCCAGCCGCTGCCCGAGCTGACGGTGAGCCCCGCGACGCTGAACCTGCAGGCCGCAGGCGCGCCCGTGGCCCTGGCCGCGACGCTGCGCCACTCGACCGAGGCCGTCGCCTGGAGCCTCAGCCCTGCCGTCGGCACCCTGTCCTCCACCTCCGGCGCGAGCGTCACCTACACGCCGCCCTCCGCGCTGGCGAGCGCGACCAAGGTCACCGTGACCGCCGCCGCGGCCGGGCTCACCGCGCAGGTCGAGATCGACCTCGCGCCCGAGGCGACCCTCGTGGTCAGCCCGGCGGCCGCCAGCGTCGCCGCCACCGGCACCCCGGTGGCCCTCACCGCGACCCTCCAGAACCTCACCGGCACGGTGCTCTGGAGCCTCACCCCGACCCTGGGCACGCTGTCCGCCGCGTCCGGGCTCAGCGTCACCTACACCCCACCCGCCGACGTGCCCGCCGCGACGCCGGTGACCGTGCTCGCCATCGTGGGCGGCAAGGTGGCGCAGTCGGTCGTCACCGTGACCCCGGCCCCCAAGCTCACCGTGGCCCCGGCGACCGCCAAGCTCACCACCGAGTCCCCGGCGCTGCCGCTCACCGCCACGCTGCTCAACTCGAGCGCGACCATCACCTGGACCCTCGACCCGGCCGTGGGCACTCTGTCCGCCTCGTCCGGCTCGAGCGTCACCTACACCCCGCCCTCGCTGCTGGGCCTGCCCACCACGGTGGTGGTGACGGCCTCGGCCGGCGGCCTCACCGCCCAGGCGACCGTCGTCACCGAGCCCGCGCTGGGTAACGACAACCCGCCGCTGCTCAAGAAGAGCTTCGTGCCGTTCAGCAAGGTGGTCGAGTACCTGGTCCTCGGCTCCAGCTACAACCAGACCGGCTTCGACGGGTCGCAGGAGAACCAGTTCATCGTCGACCCCTACCGCGCCTACGGGAACATCGACGACCAGCCGCTCAACCTCCCCGACGGCATCACGGTGTCCGACCACGCGGTGCTGCACCACTCCCTGAACCTCGACATGGCCAGCGGCAACCGCAAGGTCGCCCGCGCCGGCAACCTCGACGACGACTTCCCCGACGAGACGGTGGTCCTCTCCTGGAACCGCGGCGTGGCGGCGGCCGCCGTGGCCAAGCTGAGCATCCTCGACGCGAGCCTGCCCGCGGGCAACCCCACCGCCGACGCCACGATCACCAGCATCGTCCCCGCCGGCATCGACCTGACGGTGGCTGCGGGCCAGACCGCCAACGACTACGACCTGGCCCTGGCCGACGTCGACGCCGACGGCTTCGACGAGATCATCGTGCTCGGGACGATCCTCGACAGCGGCCAGGTGCGCGCCGGCCAGCTGTGGGTCTTCGACGACCTGAAGCACGGCTGCGCGCTGCTGAAGAAGACCGCGATGCCGGGCTCCTACGACGCCGGCTCCGGGACGAACCTCGGGATGCTCAAGGCCAAGCTGGCCGTCGGGAGCATGAAGGACGACCGCTCGGTGCAGATCGTCGTCGCCTGGTTCGACACCAACGCCTTCAACATCGCCCTGGCCAACCACCTCCCGGTCTCGAACAACGCCCTGCTCTACATCGGCATCCCGAGCTTCAACTACGTCATCCTCGACAGCTCCTTCGCCCAGATCGGCGGCGTCCGTCATCCCTCGACGAGCCTGCAGACCACGCAGCATGCCTACGCCCTGGCGAACCCGGACTCCTTCAACGTCGCGCTCGCCGACGTGGACGGCGACCTGCGCAAGGAGCTGGTCTTCGCGGCCTGGAACAGCAGCTGGGTCTGGATCGATACCCAGCCCCAGTCCGGGCTGGCGGTGGACATCCTCGACGACCTCGACACGACGGACTCCAACGGGAACCTGAAGGAGCTCATCCTCGACAGCCAGAGGAGGATCGCGATGGACGCCACGCTGAACGCGAGCCTGATCGCCTCCTACCCCGAGCAGTTCCTCGTCCCCATCGACTGGAACAACGACCACGTCGAGGAGCTGATCGTCGGCCCCTACCCCTGCCACTTCAAGAAGGCCTCGGGCACGACGCCCGCCAGCCTCACCTGGGACGACGCGCTGATCCCGGTCGACGGGGCGACGCCGGGCCTCAAGAAGCTCGCCTACCACGGGAACGTCAACGACCTGCAGGCGGGCGACGTCAACGGCGACCTGCGCCAGGACTTCCTCGTGCTCTACAAGGACGGGCACGTCTCGGCCTGGGGCCTGCGCAACCACCTGCTCAACGTCAGCGGCAACCCGCTGGAGAAGAACTACAGCCCGATCCCCGACTTCGTGAACCTCGACCTGAGCGGCACCGGCGGCAGCGCGGTCAACAACACCGCCGTCCTGGTGCCGGTCAACGTCGACAACGACAGCACGCTGCTCCAGTACACGGGCGAGCACTCGCTCTACTACCGCGACCCCAAGATCCTCGCGCTGCTCGCGGCGCCGCCGGTGACCGACGGCCTGGGCCAGAACACCGGCAACAGCTCGACCACCTTCGGCACCGTCACCGGCGGCACCTTCGGGGCGGGCTCCGAGTTCGCCACCCGGTCCGGCGTGGTGATGGGGCTGGACATCGAGATCTCCACGGGGTTCATCGTCGCGGAGACGGCGTTGAGCGTCTCGTTGGAGCTCGAGACCCAGCTCGAGTACACGCACAACAACAGCTGGAGCCAGAGCGTCTCGCAGCAGGTCAACGACGGCGCCAGCGACGGCCACGACCTGGTGCTCTTCTCCGCCACGCCCTACGACCGTTACACCTACGTGCTCGCGTCCAACCCGAACACCGGCGCCATCGGCACCCGGGTCAACGTCGACGTGCCGCAGGCGACCCAGGTGATGTCCGTGTCGCGCGAGACGTTCAACCGGGCCTTCAGCGGCGGCCTGCAGATCACCAAGGACCTCCTCCAGGACACCCCCTACGACATCGGCAGCTACCCGGAGACGGCCGTGACCGCGCCCACCGTGTCGACGGTCGACGTGGGCAACGGCCTGCGCATGGCGAGCGTCATCATCCCCTTCGGCGCGATGGGCCCCTACAACGTCAGCGAGGGCGGCTTCAAGAACTGCGAGCTCGGGCTCTCGAGTGACCAGACCTGGCAGGACGGGGTCAACTTCAGCCTCGACGTCACGGCGAAGGTGGCGGTGTTCGGGGTCTTGGGCGGCGGCGGCGGCGGCTTCACCTCCGGCGGCTACCTCGAGCGCTCCACGTCGAACGGCATCGTCTTCAGCGCCACGGTCAACGGGCTGCCGCCGGCCGCCTTCAACGCCGCGAACAAGTACTCGTGGGGCATGTACGCCTACAAGCAGTCGCTGCTCGACGGGCAGGGGAAGGTCTCGCAGGACTTCTTCGTGGTCAACTACTGGACCGGCCCCTACGGAGCCCCCTAGTCCGGGGCGGATTCCCGGGGATGGGACGCGACCGCAAGGTGCGCCCATCCCCGGGTTCGCGGGCAGCGCGGTGAGCTCCTCGTCGAACAAGCCGAGGCCGGGATTCGGTCTGCCCAGCCGCTCCACCATCCGCTCCGGGCTGTCTTCCAACACCTTCTGGAGTCCGAGGTGTGCGCTCGCACGTTGCTGGCGTGGCGTGGGGACAACGGGCCCTCGACCTCCCCGGACGATCCGTGGTCTGCGGGCCTGACTACTGGCAAGGACGGCGGAGCTCGGTCGCAAGGAGTTCTTGGAGCGCGTGGGACGTAGTCCGCGCAGCTGGGTAATGCGGAGCACTCGGCCGCTTGGACGCTGTCCAAGCGGCCTGTCGCCTTTCGGGCTCAACGCAAATTGACGGAGCACGATGTGACGGCAAGGCGCTTCGGTGCCTTCCTCTTGGCGGCAGGCCTCGTTTTCGCGGTGCCAGGGTGCGCCGGCACCTCAACGAACGGCAGAGGCAAGCGGTTCTTGCTGCCGCGGGGACGCTCGGGAAGGCGTCCGTGTCCGCGGCAATGAAGGTCGTGATCTGTCGTGCCGCCGAAAAGACGCTCGGCCAGCAGTGCCAGGACGTGGAGAGCCAGGGCCGCGTCTGCGTGCGCGAAGGCGACTGCTTCTATGGTGGCTCGTGCACCTCGAACGTCCCGTGCTGCTCGTAGTCTTGCAATGTGTTGCCGATTCGCAGCTGCATGTAGGAGTTGAAGGCCACCAACGACCCCACTGCTCGTACCGACCTTCTGGAGTTCGGCATGTGCCCGCGATTGACCGTTCGCTTTGCCGCAAGGTTTTGGCTTGTCTTGGCCGCGCTCTTGTCGAGCTTCGGCCTCAGCTGTTCGGGGCGGCAACAGGAGGTTCTTGTCGCGGCGCCGCTCGAACTCAGCCCGACGCCGACGAAGCTC
>DASXVQ010000238.1:0-64553 GCA_036504155.1 Myxococcales bacterium | reverse complement strand
CGAGGTCCTCTAAAATCGCCGCAATCAAGATCAGGCGGCCCTCCGGGGCGTCGGCCGGGCCCTCTCGGGCAGCGGGACAGGAGCCCGCGGGACTCTTCCGAGGAGGCAGCATGAATCTGCCAGACAGTGCGGCCGCCAAGGCGCCGAGCAGGGTCGCGACCCTTGCGGTCCAGGGCGATCGCGAGAAGCGCCTGGTGGCGATGAGCTCGGTGCTGGCCGCGGTGCTGCTCACCAGCCTGAAGGTCGTGGTGGGCGTCGCCACCGGATCGCTGGGCATCCTCTCCGAGGCCGCCCACTCCGGCCTCGACCTGGTGGCGGCGGTCATCACGCTCTGGGCGGTGCGCATCTCCGGCCAGCCGGCCGACCGCGAGCACACCTACGGCCACGGCAAGTACGAGAACCTCTCGGCCCTCTTCGAGACGCTGCTGCTCCTGGCGACCTGCGTGTGGATCTTCTACGAGGTCGTCCACCGGCTGTTCTTCGAGGACGTCCACGTCGACCCGAGCCCGTGGGCCTTCGCCATCATGGGAATCTCGATCGTCGTGGACGTCGGGCGGTCCCGGGCGCTGGCGCGCGTGGCCAAGAAGTACCAGAGCCAGGCGCTCGAGGCGGACGCGCTCCACTTCTCGACCGACATCTGGTCGTCGACGGTGGTCATCGTCGGCCTGGGGCTGGTCGTCCTCTCCGAGAAGCTCGGGATCCCCTGGCTCGCCAAGGCCGACGCCGTCGCCGCCGCGGGCGTGGCCTGCATCGTCGTCTGGGTGAGCCTGCAGCTGGGCAAGAAGACCATCGCCGACCTCCTGGACGCCGTCCCGGGCGAGTTCCGCGAGAAGGTGGAGGCGGCGTCGCGGGTGCCGGGCGTGCTCGACGTCTTGCAGGTGCGCATCCGCCGCAGCGGCCCGGAGACGTTCGCCGACGTGACCGTCTCCGTGCCCCGCGACACGCCGTTCGAGCGGGCCCACGACGTCGCCACCGGCGCCGAGGAGGCCGTCAAGAAGGCCATCCCCGGCACCGACGTCGTGGTGCACGTCGAGCCGGTCGCCTCGGGCAAGGAAGGCCAGCTCACCACCATCCGCGTCCTCGCCAGCCGGCACGGCATGGGCGCGCACGCCATCCGCGTCTACGAGAACGGCGGCAGGCTCACCATCGAGCTGCACCTGGAGGTCGACGAGCGGCTGCGGCTGGGCGAGGCGCACGACCTGGTCTCGACCTTCGAGAAGGCGCTGCACCAGGCGCTGCCCAACCTGGACCGCGTGACCAGCCACATCGAGCCCACCGGCGAGGCCTCGGCCACCAAGCCTTCCGCCCCGGACGACGAGAAGCCGGTCCGCGTGGCGCTCGAGTGCATCTGCCGTGAGAGCGGCGTGCGCTTCATCCCCCACGACGTCACGGTGCAGAGGGTGGGGACGGAGCTGGCGGTGTCGTTCCACTTCGCCATGGACGCCGAGATCTCCATCGCCGCCGCCCACGAGCTGACCGAGCAGATGGAGAAGAGGCTCCGGGAGAAGGTGCCGAGCGTCGGCCGGGTCACGATCCACGTCGAGCCGCCCGAGGAGGCGCCGGCGTCGGAAGTGGCAGGGGCCTAGCCTTTGAACCGGCCCGGCGGACCCGCGGTCCGGTCAGCCGGAGTTCTCGAGGATCCACCCGCCGCCGACCACGCGGTCGCCGTCGTAGAAGACCGCGGCCTGGCCCGGGGTGACCGCGCGCTGGGGCTCGGCGAAGGCCACGCGAGCCGCCGAATCGCCTTCGGGCTCGAGCCGCGCTTCGACCGCCCGGTGCCGCGAGCGGATCTGGACCTGGCAGCGGTCGGGCAGGGGACGGTCGCGGGCGCCGGCCAGGCGGACCTTCAGCTCGCTGGAGAGAAGCTGCGCCGCGTCGGTGGTGACCACCACCTCGTTCTTCCGGCCATCGAGCGCGCTGACGAAGGCCCGCCCGCCGATGGAGACGCCCAGCCCGTGCCGCTGGCCCACGGTGTAGCGGTGCAGGCCGTGGTGCCGTCCGACGCTCTGGCCCTGGCGGTCGACGATGGCGCCGGGGCGCGCGTCCTCGCCGAAGCGCAGGCGCAGGGACTCGGCGAAGCCGTCCTCGCTGACCTCGAAGCAGGCGTCCTGGCTCTCCGGGCGCTCGGCGGTGGAAAGGCCCAGCTCCCGGGCCAGCGCGCGCACCTGGGGTTTGGTCATCCCGCCCAGCGGCAGCAGCGTCGCGGCGATCTGCTCCTGCTCGAGGGCGAAGAGGAAGTAGGACTGGTCCTTGTTGGGGTCCGTCCCGCGCAAGAGGCTCGGCCGTCCGGCGGCGCTGGTCCCGACGCGCGCGTAGTGGCCGGTGGCGATCCGCGCGGCGCCCATCCCCCGCGCCTTCTCGAAGAGCACGCCCCACTTCACCACCACGTTGCAGAGCACGCAGGGGTTGGGCGTGCGGCCGTGGGCGTAGTCGTCCCAGCAGGGGCGCAGCACCCGCTGCTCGAACGTGCCGCGGGCGTCGACGACGACGTGGTCGATGCCGAGCCTGTCGGCCACGGCGCGGGCCTGCAGCGCCGACTCCAGGCTGCAGCAGCCGCCGCCCAGCGGCCGGTCCTCGCAGGGCAAAAGCTGCAGGGTGATGCCGACCACCTCGTGGCCGGCGCGGACGAGCAGCGCCGCGGCGACGGACGAGTCCACGCCGCCGCTCATCGCCACTGCCACCCGCTCCAGCGCCATCTCGTGCCTCTCGCTGCGACCAACGAAGAAGGTGCCCGTCTTGCGACAGGCACCTTCCTCGATTCTCCGTGGGCTGTCGAGCGCGGTCGAGAAGGCCCGCGGCCGCTACGCGAAGTCCTGGAACAGCACGCTGGACAGGTAGCGCTCGCCGGCGTCCGGCAGGAGGGTGACGATGGTCTTGCCCTTGTTCTCCGGCCGGAAGGCCAGGCGAACCGCCGCCGCCGCCGCCGCGCCGCCGGAGATGCCGGCGGTGATGCCCTCTTCGCGGTGCAGGCGCCGCGCGAACTCGATGGCCTCCTCGTTGCTCACCGTCTCCACGCCGTCGAGCAGGCTCATGTCCAGGATGTCCGGCTTGAAGCCCGCGCCGATGCCCTGGATCTTGTGGGCCTTCTTGGCGATGGGCTTGCCGGCGCGGATCAGGGTGAGGACCGGCGAGTCCGCCGGCTCCACCGCGATGGACTGGACCGCGGCCTTCCTCTCCTTCTTGAGGTAGCGCGAGACCCCGGTGATGGTGCCGCCGGTGCCCACGCCGGCGACGAACATGTCGACCTTCCCGCCGGTGTCGTTCCAGATCTCCGGGCCGGTGGTCTTGAAGTGGATCTCCGGGTTCGCCGGGTTCTTGAACTGCTGCGGCAGGTAGTGCTTGGAGGGATCGCTCGCGACGATCTCCTCGGCCTTGTCGATGGAGCCCTGCATGCCCTTGGCGCCCTCGGTCAGCACCAGCTCGGCCCCGAAGGCCTGCAGCATCCGGCGCCGCTCGATGGACATGGTGTCCGGCATGGTGAGCACCAGCGGGTAGCCGCGCGCGGCGCACACGAACGCCAGCGCGATGCCCGTGTTGCCGCTGGTGGGCTCGACCACCCGGCGCTCCTTCGAGCCCGGCTTGAGGATGCCCTCCTTCTCCGCCGCCCAGATCATCGCGGCGCCGATGCGGCACTTGACCGAGTAGGCCGGGTTGCGGCCCTCGATCTTCGCCAGCACCGTCGCGTACGCGTCCTTGGTGACCCGGTTCAGCCTGACCAGCGGGGTGTTCCCGATGCTCTGGCTGTTGTCCTCGTAGATCCTCGTCATCCCGTCTCTCCTTGCCCCTGGTTCGCCCACGAAAAGTGGCCTGCCTCAGATGCTGTAGTCGCTCGGTTGGTGCTCCTGGATGCGTCGACACATCTCTTCGACGGTCACGCCGTCCAGGACGGCGTTGAGCGCCAAGGCGACCTCCTTCCAGACGGTCCCGAGCCCCTCGTCCACCGCGCCTTTCCTGCGGCCCGCTTCCACCAAGGTCAGCGGGCCGTCGATGGCGCTGCGGATCATCCCCAAGGTGATCTCCGCGGCGGGCCGCGCCAGGGTGTGCCCGCCCTCCGGCCCGCGCCGGCTGTTGACCAGTCCCGCCTTGCGCAGGTCGAGCAGGATGGCCTCCAGGAACTTCTCCGGGATGGCCGCCCGGCGCGCGACGTCCGACACCCGGGCCGGCGTGCCCTGCTGTGAGCGGAGGGCGAGATCGATGGCGGCGCGGACCGCGTACTCGGCTTTCTGAGAGAAACGCATTAGGCTTCCTATAAATCCTATGAGACAGGTAGGAAATAGCGGGAAGCTTCGGCCCGCGCAAGGGGAAGTCGAGGAGCTAAGCGCCGCGCCCCTGGTTTTAGCCAATGAGTGCGTATGCTTGCGCGACGGAAGTCCATTTAGGGTGTCCGGCTCCGGACCCGCGCCGCCGCTCGATTTCGCGGCCCGGCGGGCCGAATTGGCAGGCGGGCATGCGGTCTGCCGCTTCCCTAGACTACCGGCACAGCGTATGAGTGTGCCTTCCCCGAGCCCCAAGCAAAGGAGGGGACCCGTGAGCGAGAACCCCGAACACCGGATCGCCCTGTTCATCGACTTCGAGAACCTGGTGACCAACACCGGCATCACCGCCTCGAGCTTCGACCTGCAGCCCTCGCTGGACCGGCTGCTCGAGAAGGGCAAGGTCATCTTCCGCCGCGCCTACTGCGACTGGTCGCGCTTCAAGGACGCCAAGAGCCACCTGCACGAGTTCGGGGTGGAGCTGGTGGACGTGCCGCCGTCGACCTCGGCGGGCAAGAACGGCGCCGACATGCGCCTGGTCATCGACGCGCTGGAGCTGTGCTACGCGCGCGAGTACATCGACACCTTCGTCATCGGCTCGGGCGACTCGGACTTCTGCCCGCTGGCCTACAAGCTTCGCGAGAACGACCGCCGGGTCATCGGCCTGGGCGTGCGCGAGTCGACCTCGCGGCTGTTCATCAAGGCCTGCGACGAGTTCATCTACCTCAAGGCCAAGGACGAGGTGCGCAAGCCCGAGCGGAGGCCGTCGAAGGAGAAGGACGACAAGAAGGCGGAGAAGGGCGACAAGGGCGAGAAGAAGCCCAGGCGGGGCGGCGGGGGCGGGGAGGCCAAGCCGGCCGCCGAGGTCCCGGACGTCGCCCGCGAGGTCGTCACGAGCCTGCTCGGCCGCGCCACGGGCCCCATCAATCCTTCGTTCATCAAGGAGACGATCGTCCGCAAGCAGCCCGACTTCGACGAGCGCGACCACGGCTTCTCCACGTTCTCCAAGCTGCTGCAGGCGTTGGAGACCGAGGGCCTGCTCAAGCGCCAGCAGATGGGCCGCCAGTGGTACGTGCTGCCCGCCGAAGGCAACCCGCCGGAGGCCCCCGCCGAAGCGCACGAGCCAGGACAGCCGCCCCACGACCCGGAAGAGCCCAAGGAGGGCGAGGGCGAGGGCGGGCCGGACCAGGAAGAGCTGCCGTTCTGAGAGGCGGGAGCCCCCGCCGCGTTCAGGAGGGCGGCAGCTCCCCCAGCACGGTGAACGGCGGGTAGGCCGCGACGCGGTCGCCCTCTCGCAGGGCGCGATCGAGCGCGGCCGGCTCGCCGTTGACCAGCACCAGCCCGACTTCAGCGGGCTCGACCTCCAGCCCGCGCAGCGCGTCGCCGACGCGCTCGCCCTCCGGCACGTCGACCGTCTGCGGCGTCTGCCGCCGGTCGGGCGGCTGGTGGTCGTTGAGCTGGGCGTAGAGCCTGAAGACGACGCTGGGCATCGGGGCAAACCTAGGTCGCTTCGGCCTTCAGCCCAAAATCACGAACTGCATCGGCTGGAGCGGCAGGCGGACGAACAGCGAGCCGTTCTCCGGATCGGGGTGGCGCTCGACCGTCACCTCGCCCTGTCCGCCGTAGAGGTAGCGCAGCCGGTCGCCCGCCTGGTGCAGGTCGGCGTCGACCATGACGCAGTCGCCGCGCGCCTGGTCGACCGACGTGTTGTAGGCGACCACGACCTCCTGCTTGGCGAGGATGCGTGAGAACGCCAAGGTGCAGGGGTGCGCCTCGGGCAGGCCGAAGGTGTGCCCGTCCCCCGAGACGTCGCGGAAGTACATGCGGCCGAAGCGCATCGCGTGGTTCTGCCGGTTCACCTTGGCGATGGCGGCGATGGCCTGGTAGATGCGGCAGTCCTTGTTGAGCACGTCCCTCGCCGGGTCGGCCAGGTCGAACATCGCCTCGCGGATGCACTCGTCGCCGGGGCCCTCGCCCGACAGGCCCTGCTCGGTGCCGTAGTAGATGCAGGGCGTGCCCAGCGCGCAGATGAGGTAGCCGACGCCGGCGATGACCTGCTCGTCCTTGGCTCCGGCGGCGAAGCGGCGCTTGTGGTTCTGGCCAATCTGGTCGTGGTTGTCGACGAAGGTGACCATGTAGCGGCCCAGCTCGCCGCGGCTGAGCGCGTGGTTCTGCAGCGCGTCGTAGCGGCTGATGAGCTCGGGGGGCGCCTGGTAGCCCTTGATGACGCCGGGCAGCGTCCAGTACAGCGGGAAGTCGAGCACCGAGGACAGGCCGTAGTAGACGGTCTTGTTGCCCACCCGGCCCGCCGTGTTCGGCCCGGTGTAGCGGTGGATGGCGTCGTCGCCGCCGACCAGCTCGCCGAAGAGCAGGAAGTTGCGCTTGCCCAGGGTGTAGCTGTACTCGCGGATCTGCTGGCAGAAGCGGGCGACCGCGGTCTCGCCCATGTGCTTGACGGCGTCCATGCGGTAGCCGTCGATGTCCGCCTCGCGCATCCAGTAGCGGTGGGCGTCGATGATGACCTGCTGCAGCTCCATCCCCGCCGCGTCGTCCTCGTTGTTGAAGCCCTTGAGCGTGTAGAAGTCGCCCCACTGCGTCTCGGGCAGGTTGTCCCAGCCGCCCTCGCGGATCTGGCCGCGGCGGTGGAAGTAGTCCGGGTTGCGCAGCTCGGTGGGCACCGGGAAGTCCGGGCTGCGCCAGCCGCCGAACGCGTGCTGCCGGTGGTCGTCCGAGTAGTAGTAGGGCTGGTCGTCCGGGTAGTGCCAGACGTCGCCGCAGTGGTTGGCCACCGCGTCCAGGAAGACGCGCAGGCCGCGCTTGTGCGCCTCCTCGACCAGGTTCACGAAGTCGGCCTTGGTCCCGAAGCGCGGGTCGATGGCCAGGTAGTTGCGGATGGCGTAGCCGTGGTAGGTGCCGCCCGAGGGGTCGTTCTCGAAGATGGGGCTGAGCCAGACGGAGGTGCAGCCCAGGTCCTGGATGTAGTCGAGGCGCTTGGTGACGCCCTTGAGCGTGCCGCCGCAGATGCTGCGCAGCTGGTCGCGGCTGCCGCTGCCCGCGGCGCGGTCCGGACCGGCGGCGGCCTTGCGCTCCTTGCCGTCGTGGAAGCGGTCCACCATCAGGAAGTAGATGAACTCCTCGCGCCACTCGCGGCCGCAGTTCCAGTAGGTCTTGCCGGGAAGCGGAGCGAAGTCGATCTCGGCGATGGAACGGGGAGACGGCATGGGGAAGGCCTCCGTTCAGCGGGTCGCGGCGGTGGGGAGGCCGACAGAGTAGGCCTGCGGACGCTCGGTGCTCAAGCGGCCGCCAGGACCGTCGAGCCGGCTGAAGCGTCGTTGCTGCACGTCCAATCAGCGCACGGCTACTCGTCCCCAGGCGACCCCGCACTTTGGCTGGCTTCTAAGGAAAGGGACGACAAAGTCCCTCGTGCACGACGCGCCGCACCGCTCGGCCTACTTCGCGGCGCCCGGGATGGGGGCGGGGATTGGGGCGGGGGCGGGGATGGGGTCGCCCGCGGATGCTCCTAAATAATGGGTCCTGCGCTACCCCGTAAGTCGATACGGGGTAGTCCCCTACCCATTATTTGGCAGGTCCTCTGCAGCACCCTCGGTCATCGGCAGGCGCCATTTCCGCCACCCGCTACACGCCCGCGGTTCCCGAACTCAATCCCGTCAGTCCGTCTTTCATAGAAGAAGCCCGGTGCCGGATCGCCCAAGCGCAGCCGGCCTTGGCAGCGACGGACCTCCAGAGATCTGACGCGGCCGGGTAAGTGCTACTGCGGCCTGAAGACGAACGGGAAGGCGACGGTGGTTTCCTCGGAGCTGGCCGGGAACTTCCACGTCTTGACGCTCGCGAGGACGCAGGCGCCCACCTTCGGGTCGGCCACCGTCGTCTCCCGGATTCGGGCCGATGCCACCGCTCCGCTGGGCGCGAGGGTCCACTCCAGCGTCAGCTTCCCGGAGAGCTTCGGGTTCTTGGGCAACGCCTTCTCGTAGCAGGCGCGCACTTCGCGAGTGTGCTTCTGGATCTCGCGCGTCAGCGAGGTGCGATCCAGCGGCTCCCCCGAGGCCTTGGACCCCTTCGCGGCCGCTGGCGGGTCCGCGGCGGCCTGCGCGCTCAAATCGACTCGGATCGGCGGCAGGCCCCGCGTCGCCACCACCGCGCCAGTGGCGCCGACGGCGGCGACCTTGCGGACCTCGCCGGCCTTCATGGCCCGGAACTCGACCAGCCGATCCGTCGGCTCGACGCGCACGGAGACGTCCTCGACGTCCTGGTGGGCGACGAGCCGCACGAACAGCACGCCGCCCTCCTCGACGCGGGTGGCCTCGAGGGCCGCCTTCGGCGGGGGCCGCTGGGCGCTCTTCGGTGCCGCGGCGACGAGCAGGAGCAGCGAGGCGAGCGCGAGCGCCCGGGTCATCGTCGTGGTCGTCAACCGCTTCACTCCTCGTAGCCGGTCGTCTTGAGCTTGGCCTTGGCCTGCCTGGCGAGCTTGCCGCGCCCCTTGGCCACCTCGACGAGCACCTCGTGGCCGATCTCGCGCGACAGCCCGACGATCTCCGAGAGGTGGAACCCGACGTAGAAGCGGTGCTCCGGCGTCAGCTTCTGGTCCGCGGCCAGCTCGTCGGCCAGGGGGATGCCGCGGCGGGCCAGCGCCGAGAACAGCTCCAGCGCCGGGTCGCTGCTGCGCGAGGCCAGGTCCAGGTTCGAGCGGGCCAGCTCCAGGCGCGCCAGCGCCAGCCGATCGTCGTCCTTGGCGCGGTCGCTCTTGAGCAGCGCCGAATACAGCTCGCGCGCCCGCTCCGCCGGAGCCCTCCCGGCCTCTTCCCGGAGCAGCGTCGCCAGCTCGGCCGCATCGGCCAAGCCCAGCAGCGCCAGGAGCGGCTCGGCGGCGGCCATCGACTTCTTCAGGCGCGAGCGCGCCGCGCGGGAGAGCGAGGCGATGGCAGGCTTGGCGAGCCTTCGGGCGTGGGGCTGCAGCAGGCGCGAGAGCCGCGCGCACTCGGCGTCGCTCTTGGCCTCGAGGACGGCCTCGACCAGGGCGCCGCGTGCCTCTTCGCTCTCGCCCAGCGCCGCGAGCGCCTGCTGCGCGCGGGCCTCGGGCGCGGCGAGGACGACCCGGACCAGGCTCGCGGCGGCCTTCGGGCCCAGCATCCCCAGGCGGAGGGTCGCGGTCGCGGCCAGCTCCGCGTCCTCGCCGAGGGCCAGCTTCTCGATGGCCGGGAGGGCGGACGGCGGCGGCGCCAGGTTGCCCAGCGTGTCCAGGGAGGTGCGGGCGACGGCCTTGTCGGCGTCCGCGAGCAGCTTCACCAGCAGCGCGGCGACCTCGGGCGCGTCGCGGCGGGTGCCCAGCGCGAAGCGCAACCCGATGAGCGCCTCGCAGCGCACGGCGGAGGCGCGCTTGGCCTTGGCGAACTCCAGCAGGGTGTCCAGGGCCCGCTCGTCCTCGAGGTAGCCCAGGATGCGCAGCGCGCCGAGGGTCGCCTCGTCGCTGGCGGCGGCGCGCTTGCTCTCGAGGAAGCGGGTGACCTGCGGAAGCAGGGCCCGTCGCTCCTTGGGATCGACCGTCTTCAGCTCGTGGCGGAAGAGCAGGGAGCTCTTGATCACGCTCTCCTTGTCCTGGCCGATGAAGCCGTCCAGGAGCGCCGAGAGCCCCTTCTTGCCGGCGACCTGGGCCAGCACCTCGTTGATGCGCGCCGCGGCCCAGGGCGGAGCCCCGTGCAGCCGTTCCTGCAGGCCGGGGAGGGCCGCCTCGCCCAGCGCCGCGAGGGCCCGTGCGGCCGCCGGCGAGGTGGACGCCGGTCCGGCGAGCGCGTCGAGCAGCGCCGGCAGGGCCTTGGGGCTGGCCAGCTGCCCCAGCGCCTCGAGCGCGGCCAGCCGGACCGACTCGTGGTCGGACTGGGCCGCCGCGCCCAGCGCCTGGACGACCGCGGGCGCCTTGGCGCCCAGCTCGCCCAGGACGGTCGCCGCGGCGGCCTGCACCTCGGGCCGCCCGCTCTCGAGCATCGCGACGATCTGGGTCTGGGTGTCCGCTGCCGCCATGGCCTTGCCTCCCTGCCGAATCGGGCCCAGGACCCGCCCGCGGGCCCGGTTCGAGAGCGCCGGAGTCTACCAAGCCGGCCCCTCATCGGGCGTGTTGGCGAATGCGAAGCGGGACGCTAGGCTGCGCCGAACCGTGCGGCACCGAACACCCGACGCCGCGCCTCTGGGAGCGCCATGGCCCTGACCACCATCGAAGCCTACGACCTCGTCCGTTTCGCCGATCAGCTGCAGGACAAGCTCGTCCACGCCGGCGAGGAGCTCGCCCAGAAGCGGGCGCTCAAGTCCGAGAAGGAGTGGCTGACCGCCGCCTGCGCGCTGCTGAAGGCCGCGCGCGAGCCGACCACGGGGCTGCTGGAGAAGGTGCGCGGGCTGCCCGAGCTGTCCGAGGTGCGCGACGAGTACGCCGCCGAGTTCCAGGGCCAGTACGTCGACGCGCTCGAGAAGCTGGTGGCGGGCTTCACCTTCCACACCAGCGCCAAGGACCCGATCATCGAGGCGCTCTACCCGCACCAGAAGTTCCCGGCGCTGCGCAAGGCCGAGCGCGAGGCGGTGGACGAGTACCAGAAGGACCTCGAGAAGCGGGCGAAGGGGACCTACGTCGCCCGGCAGCTGGGCCAGCCCAACTACGCCTTCGCGCCGGCGGTGCTGCAGGCCATCGCCGCCGCCCACGCCAAGTGGCAGACCGCGTTCGCGGGCCTGGGGATGCCCGAGGACGAGGCCGCGGAGCTGCGCAAGGAGCTCGTCGCCGACGCCAAGAAGCTCGACCTGGCGGTCAAGCAGGCCAAGCTCCTGGCCGAGGCCGCGCTCGCCCCGGTGAACGGCATGTTCGAGGAGATGGGCCTGGCCTCGAAGCCCAAGAAGCGCACCCCCAAGGCCGCGAAGCCGGCGAAGGAGGAGGCCAAGGAAGGGGAGGCCCCTGCCGCGCCCGCCTCCGATGAGGTCGCCCAGGCCGCCGCCGCCGCCGCCGCCGAGGAGAAGCCGGCGAAGAAGGACCAGGAAGAGGCCGCGCAGGACGAGCCGAAGAGGGAAGAAGCGGCTCCGGCCGAGGCCGCCCAGGAGGCCGCGCCCGCGTCTTCGGCCGCCGAGTCCGTCAAGCCGAAGAAGAAGAAGGCCGCGAACGGCGTGCCCGCCGAGTCGAAGTAGCCCGCGCAGGCGGGCTCGGCAAGGTCGGGCGCGACTTCTCCGGTCGCCAGGAAAAAACAAGAGGCGGGCCGAGAACCCTGCGAGGATTCTCGGCCCGCCTTCTTCGTCCTTCGTCCGCCGAGCCGCCCGCGAGCGCTAGACCATCGCCGCCGACCCGAACTCCGGGTGCTCCTTCATGAAGGTCACGAGCTTCGGGGCGTACTCCGGGAAGCCGGGGCAGCGGATGCCGCTGCCCTCGAGGTCGGCCAGGGCGTTGTTGCAGGTGTAGAAGGTGGGGTGGACGAAGTAGTCCAGGGACTCCGCCGGAACCTTCATCAGCTGGTAGACGCCGGGCACGTGCGAGATGGCGTTGCGGGCCACCGTGGTGGGCAGCGGCACGCGCACCACGTTCTTGCCCACCGCGCGCGCCAGCGTGTCCACCATCTGCGCCACGGTCAGGGCGTTGGGGTCGCACAGCTGGTAGACCTTGCCCTTGGACTTCTCCAGGCCGGACAGGTAGGCGATGGCGGCGACCACGTAGTCGCGGGGGACGACGTTGACCCGGGTGCGGTCGGGCCGGCCGACCATCGGCATCAGCGCCATCGCCGGCTGGCGCAGCAGCAGCTGCATCATGTAGTAGGGGCCGTCGTACTTCTGGGTGGCGCCGGTGGCGCTGTCGCCCACCACGATGGCCGGGCGGTAGATGGTGGTCGGCAGCCCCTCGCGCATGCGCCGCTGCACCTCGACCTCGGCCAGGTACTTGGTCTCCTCGTAGTAGTTGTTGAACTCCTGGCCCTTCTCCAGGTCGTACTCGGTGTACGCGCCGGCGTAGCGGCCGGACACGTAGCAGGTGGAGACGTACTGCAGGCGCTTGAGGTTCGGGCAGGCGCGCGCGAAGTCGAGCGTGAACCGGGTGCCGTCGAGGTTGACCCGCATCGCCAGGTCGCGCTTGACCGCCAGGTCGTAGACCGCGGCGAGGTGGAAGATCTCCACCGTCTCCTCCTTGAGCTCCTTGGCCTCGCCCAGGCCGAGATCCGGCCGGGTGATGTCGCCCTCCACCAGGTGGATGCGGCCGGCGACGGCCGGGTGCGACCGGGCCAGCTCCTCGGCGCGCGCCTTGGCCAGGGTGACGAACTTGGGCTGGACCAGGCACGTGGCCGTGACGCCCTTCGCGTGCCGCTCGAGCACGCGCGGGAGAAGCTCCGAGCCGAGGAAACCGGGGAAGCCGGTGAAGAAGACCGTCGCCATGCGAGCCTCCTGCTTTCGGTGGGAAGGATGGGACAAGCGGGGAGCGGAATACGGGATGGATAACCGCTGCGGCAAGGCGCGCGCTCGCCTGCCACCCCCAAAGGTGAACTGCCGGTCGTTCTTTCTGCCCGCCCCGGTGCCGATTCGCCACTCAAGCCGTCCAGGCGATTCGTTGATCTCCCGGAGCGTCGCTTGGCGCACAATAGCTCGTCCTGCGCACCCGAGGGGCGGCGCCGGGAACGAGCGGGGTGACGCGATGCAAGCGACGCAAGAGCCACGGTGCCTCGAGGTGGACCTCTCGACGGGGCAGTCGAAGGTGCGCAGCCTCACCGCCGAGGAGCGCGACCTCTACGTCGGCGGGCGCGGGCTCGGCTCGCGGCTGCTCTACGACGCGGCGGCGCCCAAGCTCGACCCCTTCGACGACCGCATGGCGCTGGTCTTCGCGGTGGGGCCGCTCACCGGCACCAGCGCGCCCCAGTCCAACCGCTTCGTGGTCAGCACCAAGTCTCCGGCCACCGGGGGCCTGGCCGACAGCCACTGCGGCGGCAACTTCGCCACCAAGCTGCGCAAGGCGGGCTACGTCGCGGTCGTCGTGCGCGGCAAGGCCGCCAAGCCGGTGACGCTGAAGATCACCGACCAGGCGGTCACGCTGGAGGACGCCTCGGTGCTGTGGGGCAAGGGCACCGCGGCGACCCAGGAGGCGCTGCCCGCCCACTTCGGCAAGGCCGTCATCGGCCCCGCCGGCGAGAACCGGGTCCGCTACGCCGCCATCGTCAGCCAGCACCGCGTCGCCGGCCGCGGCGGCATCGGGGCGGTGATGGGCGCCAAGAACCTGAAGGCGGTCATCGCCGACGGGCAGCAGCCGGTGCCCATCGCGCGCCCGGAGGAGTTCAAGGCGCTGCAGAAGGGGATCACCGAGTACCTGCTCGAGCACCCGCTCACCGGCGGCCTGCTCGCCTCGCTGGGGACGGCCAACCTGGTGATGACCACCGCCGGCCGCAACATCATCCCCACCCGCAACTACCAGGCCGGGCACGACAAGCGCACCCGCGAGCTCTCCGGCGAGAGGCTGCGCGACGAGTGGCTCATCAAGCAGGACGGCTGCCTGTCCTGCCCGGTGCGCTGCGGCCGCAAGATCAAGCTGCGCGGCGTCCCGGGCAAGGGGCCGGAGTTCGAGACCATCGGCCTGCTGGGCAACAACCTGGGGATCTTCGACCTGCAGGACGTCAGCGAGCTGGGCGCGCTCTGCGACGACCTGGGGCTGGACACCATCTCCATGGGCAACACCCTGGGCTTCGCCACCGAGCTGACCGAGCGCGGGATGCTCCAGAGCGACCTCGCCTGGGGCCGCTTCGAGGCCTACCGCGACGCCATCCACGCCACCGCCCGCCGCGACGGCCTGGGGGCGATGCTCGCCGAGGGGACGAAGCGCATGGCGGCGCAGCTGGGCGGCGAGGCGTTCGCCATCCACGTCAAGGGCCTGGAGCTGCCGGCCTACGACCCGCGCGGCTGCTTCGGGCAGGGCCTGGAGTACGCCACCAACAACCGCGGCGGCTGCCACATCCGCGGCAGCACCATGTTCCTGGAGGCGACCGGGCCGCTCTCCATCGATCCGCTGGGGACGGCGGCCAAGCCGGAGCTGGTCATCTTCCAGCAGAACAACAACGCGGCCATCAGCTCGATGTCGATGTGCTACTTCGCCGCCTACGCCATCCTGCCGCCCCTCTCGGTGGGGCTGGACCCCAACGGCATGCCCTACCGGGCGGCGATGAAGGCGGCGACCTTCGCCGGGCCGCTGCTGCGCGGCGTGTTCGCGATGAAGAACCCGCTGAGCCTGCTGTGGTTCGAGAAGTTCCTGACCGCGGTGCTCGGCCGCGAGATCTCCATGGGCGAGTTCCTGGAGCTGGGCGAGCGCGTCTACAACCTGGAGCGCCTGTACAACCTGCGCGAGGGCCTGGACGGCACCAGCGACAAGCTGCCGATGCGGCTCCTGCACGAGCCGACCTTCGAGGGCGCGACCAGCGGCGTGCCGCTCGCCAAGATGCTGCCGCACTACTACAAGGTGCGCGGGTGGGACGGGCACGGGGTGCCCAAGCCCAAGACTCTCGACCGGCTCAAGATCCGGGCCTGAACCCGAGGGAGGCCGACGATGGCGATATTCGTGCCGCATGCCAGCCTGGCGAAGATGCTGGGGGCCGGGGAGCTTCGCTCCACGGCGGCGACGGTGGGGGCGCTGCTCGACGAGATGAGCGCGCGCGTCTCCGGGGACGAGTGGAAGAAGGCCTGCCGGGCCACCGTGCTCCTCAACGGGCGCAACGTGAACTCGCTGCAGGGGCGGGCGACGAGGCTCAAGCCCGAGGACGAGGTGTGGATGGTGTTCCCGGCAGCCGGAGGCTGAGATGCCCGAGCAGTTCGCGGTGTACGCAGGCAGCTTCGATCCGCCGACCATCGGCCACCTGTGGATGATCCGGCAGGGCGCCGAGCTCTTCGACCGGCTGCAGGTGGCGGTGGGGGTGAACCCCGAGAAGAAGAGCATGTTCGGCGTCGAGGAGCGCCTGGAGATGCTCCGCGAGAGCACCCGGGACCTGCCCAACGTCACGGTCGCCGCGTTCACCAACCAGTTCCTGGTGAGCTACGCCAAGTCCATCGGCGCGAAGTTCATCCTGCGGGGCATCCGCAGCACCACCGACTTCGAGTTCGAGCGGGCGATGCGCAACATCAACGCCGACCACGCCCCGGAGATCTCCACCGTGTTCCTGATGCCCTCGCGCGAGGTCGCCGAGGTCAGCTCGAGCTTCGTGAAGGGGCTCATCGGTCCCGAGGGCTGGGAGGCGCTCGTCCGCAAGTACGTGGCGCCGGCCGTCTTCGAGCGCATCCGGAGCCGCCGTGCCGGCCACGGCTGACCCGCGCTTCGAGCGGCTCTGGAGGGACCTGGGCGCCCGGGGCGAGGCGGCCGCCGCCTTCGCCGACCTCGAGGCGCGTTACCGCGAGCCGGCGCGCGCCTACCACACGCTGGAGCACGTCCGGGACTGCCTGGCGCTGCTGGATTCGGTCCGGGCGCTGGCCGCGGACCCGGTGGCGGTGGAGGCGGCGCTCTGGTTCCACGACGCGGTCTACGACGCGCGCGCCAAGGACAACGAGGAGCGCAGCGCGGCGCTCGCGCGCGAGGCGCTGGGGAGGGCGGGGGTCGGCGAGCCCCGGCTGGCGCGGATCGAGCGGCTCGTCCTGGAGACGAAGCACTCGGCGGCGCCCGCGGCGGGCGACGCGGCGCTCGTCGTGGACCTCGACCTGTCGATCCTCGCGGCCGAGCGCGAGCGCTTCGAGAGGTACGAGGCAGGGATCCGGAAGGAGTACGGGCACCTGCCGGACGAGGCGTACCGCAGCGGGCGCGCCGAGTTCCTGAAGCGCTTCCTGGCCCGCGAGCACCTGTTCGCGACCGAGGCGATGCGCGAGCGCTTCGAAGGCCGCGCCCGGACGAACCTGGAGCGCAGCCTGCAGAGCCTGCTTTCGTCTCGGCGGTAGCCCCGCCGACACCCCGAGCTCGTCGAGGGGCCAGAGCTCAATCCGTGCGACCCCACTGGTGACTCGCAGACCAGGAGGAACCGGGTCAGCGAGCAGAGAGGTCGATGCCGGGTCTGGGCCGCCTACTGCGCCTTCTTCACGCCCGTCAGCCGCTGGAACTTGACGGCCGGGTCCTTCTTGTCGGGCCGGCCCGCGGACTTCTCGAACTGCTCCGCCAGCGCGCTGCGCACCAGGAACCGCGTCTCCTTGGGCATGATGACGATCTTCCCGATGTCGGCCTTGACCGTCCCTCCGCGCCGGCAGATGAGCGGCACCAGCCACTTCGGGTCGGCGTTGTTGAGCCGGCCGACGTTGAGGCGGAACCAGACGCCCTCGGTGGGCTCGTCGTGCCGCGGCTGCGGGCCCCGGGAGCCGTGGTGGTCCCTCGCGGGCATGCCGAACCCGGGCCGGAACGTCGGCTCCTCGGCGGCGTGACCGTGGTGGCGCGCCGGGCGGGCGGACGGGTCGCGCATCCCGGTCGTCTGCGGCAGCTCCTCGGGGGCGGGCAGGCGCGCGCGCTGCGAGCGGACCAGGGCCGCCACCAGCTTCTCCGCCTCCTGCTGCGACAGGAGCGAGCGCGCCACCTCCAGGTCCTCCTCGCTCGTCTCCGCGCACAGCCCGACGATGCCCTCCACCAGGCGCTTCTGGTCGAGCACGCGGATGTCTTCCGCCTTGGCGATCGGCGCCCAGGTCGGCTTGATCCCCGCGGCCCGGAACATGCGGTCGGCGACGCTGCGCAGGGGGTTGGGCACCAGCACCACGCTCACGCCCTTGCGCCCGGCGCGCCCGGTGCGGCCGCTGCGGTGCTGCAGGACCCGCGCGTCGTTGGGCAGGTCCGCCTGGATGACCAGGTCGAGGGCCGGCAGGTCGAGCCCGCGGGCGGCGACGTCGGTGGCGACCAGCACCCGCGCCCGCCCGTCGCGCAGGGACTGCAGGGCGCGCAGCCGCTCGGGCTGGGTCAGCTCGCCGCTGATGGCGACCGCCGCGAACCCGCGCTCGACCAGGTTCGCCGACAGGTGGTTGACCCCCTCGCGGGTGGCGCAGAAGACCAGCGCCCCGGGCGGATCGAGCGCGCGCAGGGTGTTGACCACGGCGTGCTCCCGCTCGCGCGGCGCGTAGGCGTGGGCGCGGTACTCGATGTCCTGGTGGGCGGCCCGCGGCGGGCTCGCGGCCAGGCGCACGGCGTCCTTCTGGTACTTGCGCGCCAGCTGCTCGATCTCGTGCGGCATCGTCGCCGAGAGCATCAGGGTCCGGCGGCCGGCCGGGGCGTCGCGCAGGATGCGCTCGAGGTCCTCGCGGAAGCCCATGTCCAGCATCTCGTCGGCCTCGTCGAGGACGACGGCGCGCAGCGCGGAGAGCTTCAGGTTCTTGCGGTCCAGGTGGTCGCACAGCCGGCCCGGGGTGCCCACCACCAGGTGGGCGCCGTCGCGCAGGGCGCGCTGCTCGCGGCGCGGGTCCATGCCGCCGACGCAGGCGGTGATGCGGACCCCGGCCTTGGAGTAGAGCCAGCGCAGCTCCTCCTGGACCTGGAGGGCGAGCTCACGCGTGGGGGCCACGACCAGCGCCAGCGGAAGGGTGGCGCGGGGCAGCGTCTCGGCGTCGCCGAGGATCTCCTTGGCGAGCGCCAGGCCGAAGGCGGCGGTCTTGCCCGACCCCGTCTGGGCGGAGACGAGCAGGTCGCGGCCGGCGTGCTCGGGGGCGAGCACCAGGGCCTGCACGGGGGTCGGTTGCTCGTAGCCGCGCTCGGCGAGGGCGGCGAGAAGGGTCGGATGGGGCTGCAGGGAGGCGAAATCCATCGGGCACGTGTATCCGACCGGGGCCCGGACGGGAAGGAGTCCTTTCGTTGCGGGAAACACGCGGCGTCCTCACGTTCCGACCGGATGCCACGCAATCCTCAAAGGCACCGGCTCCTCCGCCGCCTGCTGTTCGTCGTGGTGGGCGTCGTCGTGATCCTGGTGCTCGCGGCGGCGGCGCTGGCCGCGGTGCTGCTGAAGGACCCCTCGGCGCTGACCTCGCGCGTCCAGCAGGACGTGCTGCCGAGGGTCTCGCAGCAGCTGGGACGCAAGGTCGAGGTGGGCCGGGTGAGCCTGGATCTCTTCCCGCCCGCGGTGGAGCTGCAGGGCCTGACGGTCGCGGGCCGGCCGGGCGAGCCGCCGCTGGCCAAGGTGGGCGACGCCCGGGCGACGCTGCGCCTCTGGCCGCTCATCACGAGCCGCGGCCAGGACGTCCAGCTGAGCGCCGTGGAGCTGAAGAACCCGGTCATCTACCTGGTGCGCTCCCCGGACGGCACCTGGAGCACGCAGGGGCTGCTGGTCTCCAGCGGGGGCGAGAAGCGGCAGGTGGTCGCCGAGAAGCTTTCCCTCCGGGGCGGCGAGCTCCACGTCGTGGAACTGGCGGCCGGGGCAGGGAAGGGCGAGTCGGTGGCTCTGCGGCACATCGACGTCGACGCGCAGGGGCTGGGAGCCGACTCCTCCAGCGTGAAGCTCGACGCCGCCTTCGGCGGGCAGGACCAGAACGTCCACGCGAAGGTGGATCTGTCGCCGGGCCAGAAGCTCGCCGGCTCCTTCCAGGCGCAGCCGATCGACCTGCGGCAGCTGCGGGGCCTGCTGCCCGCGGGCCTCGACGAGGCGCTGACCGGCGGTCGGCTCGAAGTCAGCGGCAAGCTCGCGACCGCCCAGGACGGCGCCTTGGAGGTCCACGGCCGGGCCGGCGCCCCCTCGCTCGTCCTGCGCGGGCAGCAGGTGTCCGGCACCTTCGTGTACTCCACGCGGCTGCCCAAGGGCGCGGCCGCCAACGCCTCGGTGGCCCTGTCCGACATCCGGGTCCGCGGCCCGGGGATCGACCTCGGCGGCAAGGCGTCGCTCAGCCCCGCTCGGCGGACGGCGACCTTCGACCTGGACGGCCCGCTGCTGGACCTGGACGCCTTGCTCGCCGCGCTGCCGCCGCAGCCGCCAGCGGCACAGGCCTCCGCGGGGGCGCCGCCTCTGCCGGAGTCGATGCGCGACCAGATCCGCTCGGTCACCGCCCGCGGCCGGCTCCGCGTCGAGCGGATGGTCGTCAAGAAGCTCACCTCGCAGCACGTCGTGGCCGAGGCCAGCCTGGCCCGCGGGGTGCTCACCCTCTCGCGCGCCGACGCCGACCTCTACGGCGGCACGCTCGACGCCCGCGGCACGACGCTCGACCTGACGCAGCCGCAGCCGAGCTGGGAGCTGACCGCGCGGCTGGGAGGGATGGACCTGAGCACCGCCATGCAGCAGGTCTCCGGCGCGAGCCCCGTCCTGGGCCGGTTCACCGGGCAGATCCACCTGAAGGGCACCGGCGACGTCTGGCAGCAGCTGCGGACGAGCTTGACCGGCAAGGGCTCGTTCACGCTCGCGAACGGGAAGCTGACGACCGCCAGCCTGGAGCAGTCGCTGGCGCTGCCGCTGGCCGACGCGCTGAAGGTGGCCGGGGCGTTCTCGCAGCTGGGGCGCGGCGGCAGCGGGGCCGTGAGCCCGCCGGCGGTCGGGACGGAGCTGCGCAACCTCTCGGGTTCCTTCACGGTCCAGGACGGCTTCCTGCGCTTCTCGCAGCCGGTCACGGTCAGCTCGAGCTTCGGCGAGCTCCAGGTCGGCGGGGCCATCGGCCTCGACCAGCGCCTGGACTTGAAGGGGACCGCCAAGCTCTCGCCGCAGTTCGTGGCGCGGGCGACCGGGCTGGCCGCGCCGAAGCAGGCCATCGACGCGCCGCTGCAGATCGGCGGGACGCTGGCGGCGCCCCAGGTCTCCGTCGACAGCGGGGCGCTGGCCAAGGCGGCCGTGGGGCAGTTCGCCCCGCCGACCGACGAGCTGGAGAAGGGGCTGAAGGGTCTGTTCCCCGGCCTCTGAGCGGTCGACCCATATAGATCGTTAGTTGGATCGTTGCGGGCGATCCCGTGGTGCGGGTCACCAGAGGGGCGCGGGGGCGGATCCCGCCTGCGCTTTTCGGTGGAATCCCCCTTGGCCGCGGCGGGGGGCGCGCCTATCCTGCCGGCCTCGAACGCGCAGCCGCTCCCACGAGGTCGCTCGCCATGTCCGGACTCATCGCCCTGACCACGCTCGCCATGCTCACCACCGCCGCCCCTCCCGCCACCAAGGCCTCGGCCACGCCGGCCTACGTCCCGGACGCCAACCTCGAGCGCAGCAAGGTCCCCGACGGGTACAAGTGGAAGCTGGCGCCGCTCTTCGCCGACGATGCCGCCTTCGAGGCCGCGCTCGTCGCTGCTCCGGCGGCGCGGGCCAAGGTCGCCGCCTTCAAGGGCAAGCTGGCCGACCCCAAGGCGCTGCGCGAGTGCCTGGACCTCTACTTCGCCACCCGGCGCGACGTGAACCGGCTCACGCTCTACTCGAACCTGCGCTTCGACTCGGATCAGAAGAACGAGAAGCTGCAGGCGATGAGCGACCGCGCGCTGGCCGCGATGAACGAGTTCATGGGCGCCACCACCTTCATCCGCCAGGAGGTCCTCAAGCTCGACGACGCGGCGATGACCGCGGCGCTGGCCAAGGAGCCCAAGCTCGCCTCCGACTACAAGGTCTACCTGACCGACATCCGCCGCCGCCGCGCGCACGTGCTGGGCGAGGAGGCGGAGCGCGTGCTGGCGCTGGCCAAGGACAACCTCTGGGCGGAGATCGACCTCAACGAGATCCCCTCCGACCACGAGAAGGTCTTCAACGCGGTGCTCTCCGACATCCCGCTGCCGAAGATCACCGACGAGGCGGGCAAGGAGGTGCAGCTGACCCTGGCCAACTACCCCAAGTACCGCGCCAGCAAGGACCGCAAGGTCCGCCAGGAGGCCGTCGAGAAGCTCTTCGGCACGCTCAAGCAGTACCAGCACGCCTTCGCCGGCACGCTCTCGGGCCAGGTGAACCTGAACGTCTTCTCCGCCCGCGCCCGCGGCTACGACTCCGCGCTCGCCGCCTACCTGGACAAGGACGACATCTCGCCGGCCGTCTACAAGAACCTGGTCGACACCGTCCGCAAGAACGTCGCCCCGCTCCACCGCTACGTGGCGTTGCGCAAGAAGCTGCTCGGCCTGCCCGACCTGCACATCTACGACCTGTACACGCCGATGGTCGCCAGCGTGAAGGAGGAGATCCCGTACTCCAAGGCCATGGAGCTCATCCCCGCCGCGCTGGCTCCGCTCGGCCCGGACTACGTCAAGGCGCTCAAGGCCGGGCTCGACCCCGCCAGCGGCTGGATCGACGTCTACCCGAACAAGGACAAGGACAGCGGCGCCTTCTCCAGCAGCGTCTACGGCATCCACCCGTTCGTGAAGATGAACTACATGGACGACCTCGACGGGCTCTCCACGCTGGCCCACGAGTACGGCCACGCGCTGCACAGCCACCTCTCCTACGGCGTGCAGCCCATCGCCACCGCCAACTACTCGATGTTCGTCGCGGAGATCGCCTCCACCTTCAACGAGAAGCTGCTCAACGACCACATGGTCAAGGCGGCCAAGTCCAAGGAGGAGCGGCTCTACCTGCTCAACAAGAGCGTCGAGAGCATCCGCACGACCATCTACCGGCAGACGCTGTTCGCCGAGTTCGAGCTGGCGCTGCACACCGCCGCGGAGAAGGGCGAGCCGCTGACCGCGGAGTTCATGAACAAGACCTACGCGGACCTGCTCAAGGCCTACTACGGGCCCGACCTCACCCTCGGCGCCAACGACGACATCGAGTGGGCCTACATCCCGCACTTCTATTACAAGTACTACGTGTTCGTTTACGCCACGGGCCTGTGCTCGGGCCTGGCCCTGGCCGAGAAGGTGGGCAAGGGCGACGCCAAGGCGCGCGACGCCTACCTGGGCATGCTCAAGGGCGGCAGCTCCAAGCCCCCGCTCGAGCTGCTCAAGGGCGCCGGCGCCGACCTGACCCGGCCGGACGTCATCGAGGCCGCCGCCAAGCTGCTGGACAGCACCGTGGCGGAGATGGAGAAGCTGGCCGCCCCGGCCGCCGCCGCACCCGCACCCGCCAAGAAGTAGGAGAGACGAGATGCCCATGCCTTCCTTCCCCGGCGCTCCCGCCACCTCGGCGTCGCCGATGGCCTTCTCCGAGGCCCAGCGCGCCTTCATGACCCGCGTCTACGGCTGGATGTTCGTGGGCCTCTCCGCCACCGCCGTCACCGCGTTCGCCGCCGCCAGCAGCCGCGCCGCCATGCAGTTCGTGGCCGGCAGCTACCTCGTCCTCATCCTGGTCGAGTTCGGCCTGGTGCTGGCGCTGTCCTTCCTGGCGACGAGGATGAACGCCGCGATGGCCGGGCTGATGTTCCTGGCCTACGCGGTGGTCAACGGGCTGACGCTCTCCGGCATCTTCTTCGTCTACCGGCTGGGCACCATCGGCAACGCCTTCGCCGTCACCGCCGGGGTCTTCGGCGCGATGACGCTCTACGCCACGGTGACGCGCAAGGACCTGAGCGCCTGGGGTTCCTTCCTGTTCATCGGCCTGGTCGGCGTGGTCGTCGCCGGCATCGTCAACCTCTTCCTCGCCAACGACCTGCTGGGCTTCGTCGTCAGCTGCGTGTGCGTGGTGGTCTTCGCCGGGCTGACGGCCTACGACACCCAGAAGCTGCGCAACCACTTCTCGGTCTCGTACGCCGGAGGCGGGGTGGGCAGCCTGGCCATCGTCGGCGCGCTGATGCTCTACCTGGACTTCATCAACCTCTTCCTGGCCATCCTGCGTCTGTTCGGCCGGCGCGACTAGTCGCCGTCGCGCCCCAGAGCCTTCGAGGCACCCCATGATCCGCTATTACCGAATCGAGGCCGGAAGAGTCGCGGAGAGCAACCTTCCCGGGCCGGTAGCGGTGTTCGTGGCGCCCACCGAAGCGGAGACCAAGGAGCTGCTCGAGGTCCACAAGATCGACCCGCACAACCTCCAGTCGGCGCTCGACCCCGACGAGATCGGCCGCTTCGAGCTGGAGGAGGACCACATCGCGCTGATCCTCAAGCGCCCCTGCAACTACTCCTCGAAGGACAACTTCCTGTTCCGGGTGATGAGCGCCGGCGTCTTCCTGTTCAAGGAGAAGCTCATCGTCGTGCTGGCCAGCGACATCCCGCTCTTCGAGGGCAAGCAGGCCAACAAGACCAACAACCTCCAGGACGTGCTGCTGCGGATGATCTACGTGATCATCAACCACTTCATGGGGCACCTGAAGGTCATCAACATGCTCTCCGAGTCGCTGGAGACGAAGATCAACACCTCGATCGAGAACAAGCACCTGCTGAACATGTTCACGCTCGAGAAGAGCCTCGTGTACTTCCTCTCCGCGCTCAACGACAACAACTCGGTCATCAGCAAGCTGAAGAGCTACAACGCCAAGATCGGGTTCACGCCGGAGAACCTGGAGCTGCTCGAGGACATCATCATCGACAACGGGCAGTGCCTGACCCTGGCCGGGACCTACTCCAGCATCCTCTCCGGCCTGATGGACGCGCGCGCCTCGCTGGTGAGCAACAACCTCAACGTGATGATGAAGAACCTCAACGCCATCGTCATCGCCGTGGCGGTGCCCAGCTTCTTCGCCGGGGTGGGCGGGATGAGCGAGTTCTCCTCCATCGTCGGGGTGCACAACTGGCACTACGCCTACCCGGGGTTCCTGGCGGTGATGGGCGGCATCGGGGTGGCGGTCTACTACCTGATCAAGAAGTTCGAGAACTACTGACCTTCGGCGCTGCCCGGGCGGCGGCGCTCGGCCATCTCGGCGCGGACGGCCTCCAGCGCCTCGGGCGTCAAGAGCGCGCGGATGGCGGGGAAGACCTCCGCCTCCTCCAGCGACAGGTGCGGCGTCCAGATCATCGACAGCCGCTCGGTGGCCTTGGAGAGCTGCTCGGCCAGCGCGGGCAGCTTGGCGCCGTCGGCCTCGATGGCCTCCCACAGCGGCATCATGCGCCCGATGACGCGGTCGATGTCCGGGTGCTGCCGGGCGACCAGGTCCAGGGCCTGCAGCACGGTGTCCGGGGGCTGCAGCGCGCGCAGCCGCGGCGCGATGGACAGGTCCTCGTCGGCCTCGTGCAGCGGCAGCGCCAGCGCGAAGTACTGGCGGACGGCGGCCGCGGCCGACCGGGCGGACTCGGGGTCGGCGTGGGAGCTGGCCAGGCGGGCGGAGAGATCGGTGAACTCCCGGATGCGGGCGTGGCAGGCGAGCAGGGCGTCGACGGGGTGGCCGGTGGGCTCGGGCTCGGCCTCAGGAAGCTTGATTTGGACGAGGCTCATGGCTGGTTCTCTTGCCAGCGAATGGCCCGGATTCCAAGCGTTTGTTTCCTGGGCGGGCCCTTCGCCGCGGCTAGGAGGGCTGCGGCGCCAGGTCGAGCTCGACCTTCGGGGCGGGCTCCTGGCGGCCGTGGGTGACGAGCCTGCGGGCCATGGTGAAGAGCACCTGCAGCTTCCCGGTGTGGGGGTGGACGAACTCGGCGTGCTCCGGCCGGACGTGGATGAGCACCAGGTCCTTCTGCTCCGGCCCGTCGGGGAACCAGGGCTTCCACGTCGGGCTCCAGAGGCGGCGGACGACCTCGCGGTCGCGCACCAGGGTCGCCTCGCCGGAGACCGAGACGTAGGTCGCGCCGCGGCCGCCGTCGTGGAAGGCCACCCCGCAGTGGGGGTCGGCCTCCAGGTCGGCGACCTTGGCGGTTCCCTCGGCGGTGGCGAACCACAGCCCGTCGTCCAGCGAGCGGCCCTGCAAGGCCATCGGCCGGGTGTGGAAGTGGCCGTCGCCACCGCGCGTGGTGAGCAGACCCGTGTCGAAATGGGACAGCAGGCGCTTGAGCTCCTCGACTCCCGGGTCGGGCATGGCCGTCGCCCTCCTCTGGGCAATGGTAGGGACGGCGGCGACGACGGGGCTGCGAAATGCCGGCCCACGCGTTACAAAGGGGGCCAGCGTTGGCCCGGCGTGCGGACGGCCGCACGGTTTTTGAGCAGCGAAGAGGCGAGGCAAGCCATGGCGAAAGACCCGGCGGGCGAGAAGAAGTCCGACTCGAAGGAGAAGGAGGCGGCGGGCTCGGGCAAGAAGGTCTTCTGCGTGCGCAACCAGGTCGACAAGAGCGCGCCCGAGCACCTGAGCTGCCCCTACTGCTTCGGCAAGAAGTGCGAGCAGGTCGAGAACGGGGAGCGCAAGCTGTTCTGCGACTTCGACCCGGACAAGGACCCGACCAGCTTCGGCTTCCCCGAGGGCTCGACGCGCAACCTGAAGGGGTAGGCAGGACCGACGCCCCGGGCTCGCCAAGGGGCCCGGGCCCAGCCCACCGGGCTCGTCCTCCGCCGCCCCGCCGCGCCCTCCCGGGCACCTGTCGTCGCCCGGCGAACGATGCTAGGAAGGACGGCGCCGGGGGCGGGTCCTGCTTGCCGTTTTCCATGGACCGAGCGTCCGCCCGGCGGAGCGCTCCATGCGGCCTCTCGCCACCGCCTTCGCCCTCGCTGCCGGCCTCTTCTTCCTCTTCGCCAGCGGCCCCGCCGTCGCCCAGGTCCAGCTCCTGGAGCAGGACTCGCAGGCGTTCGTCCAGGACAACGGCGCGATGGACGTCATCTACACCCTCTCCTTCCTGGAGCAGGGCGCGCGCAACGCCATCAAGGAGGTGGGCCCGTTCTACGAGCCGGTGCACTTCACCCGCGCGGCCATCGCCGAGAAGGGCGTCGCCGGCACGGAGCAGACGGTCGCCACCTCGCCGGTCGCGGGGAAGCCGGGCTACTACCGGGTGGCCTTCGCCAACTCGACCTCCGCCGGCAAGACGTACGTCCTGCAGCTCCACTTCCGCTCCAACCACCGCTTCGCCGACCCGACCGAGCGGGACGGCCAGAAGCTGCTCGCGGTCTGGTTCAACCCGGTGCGGTGGATCTTCCCCATCCCCAGGTCGGTCATCCACCTGGTGCTGCCGGTGCCGCTGCCGGCCGAGGTGAAGCGGCACGAGGACATCACGCCGAGGATGGTCGACGAGGCGGGCGTGCTCACCGACCCGGGCAGCCTCGCCGAGCAGGACCACTGGGCCTTCAACTACACCGACTACCACGAGCAGCGGCGGCTGACAGTCTACGCGGAGAAGGCCTCGCTGCCGGCGCAGGGCGTCCACCTGCTGCGCCTCTACCTGCCGGCCTCGGCGCTTCCCGGCGTGTCGGCCGGCGCGGACGTGGAGGCTAGCGGGGCCGCGGACGGCGAGCGCCTCCAGGCCGAGGGGCAGGCGACGCTGGTCTCCGAGTCGTACCTGCTGACGACCGAGCCGGGCCTCTCGCCGACCGCCCCGCGCCGCCTGGTGATCGACGCCCGGTTCGGCTTCCGCGAAGACGGCTCGCGCAACTTCCTGCCCAACCCGCCGCTCAAGCCCGAGCTGCTCGAGGCCGGGCGCACCTGCGACCTCACCCTCGACGGCGCAAAGACGCCCTGCGTGGCCGGCGTCGACGAGTCGATCTGCTTCCCGCGCCGGACCAAGCCCGGCGAGACGTTCGAGGTCCGGCTGCGCAAGTCCCTGGTCGTGCCGGTGGACTCGCCGGTCCGCGTGGTGGGGACCGACCCCTACCTGCCGATCGAGTTCGAGGGCGTGCCCGCCACCTGGGCCCCGCGCGAGGCGACCACCAGCACCCGCATCGTCTTCCAGACGGGCATGCCCGCGGTCTCGACCACGGCCGGCCAGCCGATCGCCTCCGGCCAGTATCTGGGCGAGGACGTGCGGCTGCCCGTCATCCCCATCCAGCCGCCGCGCGAGCAGCTCTCGATCCGCGCCGACGAAGCGGACTGGAAGGCGCTGCAGGTCGACCCCGCGACCGTCTACAAGGACGCCACCGCCGACTCGCCCCAGGTCAGCGTCTCGACGCCCTCCAGGACCGGGGTGGTGCCGCCGGCCCGGCTCGAGGTGCTCGTCCTCTCCGACCCGCTCCACGTCAGGCGTGGCGTCTTCCCGGGGCTGGGCGTCACCCTCAAGCGCCTGTTCTCCGGCGGGCTCACCACCGCCGACGGCGAGTGGGCCTCGGAGATGCTCTTCCAGTTCGCCCTCTGGTCGCTGCTGACCTTCTTCTTCAACGGCCTGCTGCTCCTGCTGGCGTTCTGCACCTTCGGCTGGGCGCTGTGGATGGTCGACAAGATCGCCGGGACGCACCTGTGCGCCGACGTGCTGATGCCGCGGCGCAAGTTCGTCTGGCTCCACCCGACCGAGGGCACGCTGTTCGGCTGGACCGCAGTGCTCGTCCCGGTGCGGCTGGTCTGGCTCGTCATCAGCGGCCTGCTGGCCATCGGCGTGCGCTTGGCGAGGCTGCACCCGGTGCTGGCGCTCTACCTCAAGGAGAAGGGCCCGCAGTACACGGCCCCGGAGATCACGGTGGCCACCTTCCGCAAGCCGGGCTTCGTCCCCGAGCTCTCGCCGGAGGAGGCGGCGGTGGTCATGGACCGGCCGATCAAGGCCATCAACCTCGTGGTCCTCGGGCTGCAGGAGAAGGGCGCCCTGGCGATCCTGAGCCGCAACCCGCTGCAGGTGGCGGTGAAGAACGCCGCCCTGGCCAGCACCGGCCCGGAGATCGCCTTCGTCAAGAACGTGGGCAAGGACGGCACGCTGTCCAAGGCGGGCGTCCAGGCCGTGCTCAAGGCGCTCTCCGACGCGGTGCAGCCCAAGATGTGGCGCGCCGACCCGGCAGCCACCGTGACCGCGGAGCAGGAGAAGGTGCGCACGGCCTGGGACGGGCTGCGCAGCTCGGGCGGGCAGCACCGCGACACCTGGTTCAACCACCACTACCGGACGCTCTACCTCTCGGACACGTTCTTCCACGACTTCAACCAGTGCTACCCGACGCCCATCCCCGCCGAGGCGCCGCTCAACTCGCCCATCAACGTGCTGGGCGCGACCCGGCCGGTGCGGACCGCCAGCGGCGCCGTGGCGCAGGTCCAGGACTTCGCCTCCGGCGTCGTCGGCTCCATCGAGAAGGCCGGGGCCGCGACCGTGGACAAGATCGAGAGCCTGTTCGACTTCGACCCCAAGCCGTCGGCGCAGGGCGAGGGGAAGGGCGGCGACAAGTCCGCCGCCGGAGCGGCCATCGCCGCCTCGGTGTTCGCGGGCTACGACGCCTGCCACTCGGCCTGCCACAGCGCCTGCCATTCGGCCTGCCACAGCGCCTGTCACTCGGCCTGCCACGACGCCTGCGCCTGCCACAGCGCCTGCCACAGCGCCTGCGTCTCGTCCTGCGCGGGGAGCTTCTGATGGCCTCCCCTGAGCATGCCGAGGGGCTCGACGCCGCCAGGCTCGCCAAGGTCGACGGCTTCGTGAACGCGACGCGCACGGCGGTCTTCGTGCGCCGCGCCGACCGCCTGCTGCTCATCCGCCCGGAGAAGACGCTGGGCGTCAACGACACCGCCGCGGCCATCATCGAGGCGCTCTACGGGCGCGACCGCCGGAGCGCGGGTGAGGTGCTCGCCGCGCTCGCCCCCAAGCTGGGCGCCGAGCCGGCGCGGCTGCTCGCCGACGCCGAGAAGCTGCTCGAGGCCATCGGCGCCATGATGCGCGAGGACTTCTCGGCGCGGCCGCTGGTGCGCTTCGTCGACTTCGACCGCAAGCGCATCCAGTTCCCGGTGCTGGCGGAGATCGCCGTCACCTACGCCTGCCAGAACCGCTGCGCCTTCTGCTACGCCGCCAGCCCCTACCGCGAGGGCGAGCACCGGGTCATGACCGCCGGCGAGGTGAAGACGGTCATGGACAAGATCATGAACGAGGCGCACGTGCCCTCGCTCAGCTTCACCGGCGGCGAGGCCACGCTGCGGCCCGACCTGCCCGAGCTGGTGCGCCACGGCGCGGACCTGGGCCTGCGCGTCAACCTCATCACCAACGGCGTGCGCCCCGGCGACCTCGACTACGCCAAGACGCTCGTCGACGCGGGCCTCGCTTCCGCGCAGGTGTCCATCGAGGCGACCGAGGCCGGGCTGCACGACCTCCTCGTCGGCCGAAAGGGCAGCTTCGAGGCCACCATCGCCGGAGTGAGGAACTTCCGGAAGCTGGGCATCCACGTCCACACCAACTCGACGCTGTGCAAGGCGAACCTCGACCGGGCCGCGGACCTCATCCGCTTCGTGGCGCGCGACCTGAATCTGCCCACGCTGTCGATGAACATGCTCATCCGCACCGGCACGGCGCTGACCCCGCCGACCGAGCCGGTCACCTACACCGAGATCTGCCGGAAGCTCCCGGAGCTGGTGGAGGTGGCCAAGGCCGAGGGACTGCGCTTCGTGTGGTACTCGCCCATCCCGTACTGCCTGGTGAACCCGGTGCTCATCGGGCAGGGCGCCAAGAGCTGCTCCTGCGTGTCGGGGATCCTCTCGGTGGACCCGGCGGGCAACGTGCTGCCGTGCAGCTCGTTCGGCCAGGGCATCGGCTCGCTGCTGAGCCATTCCTACGCCGAGATCCTGGACGGTCCGGCGGCGCGCTACTGGAGCCAGCGGGAGTACGTGCCGCCGGTGTGCCAGGGCTGCGCGGACGTGGACGTCTGCGCCGGGGCGTGCCCGCTGTACTGGGACGCCGCGGGAAGCTTCCAGGAGATCCCGCGGGCGGGCGCCGGCGATCCGGCGGCTCGCGGAGCCTGGGAAGCCCAGCGGCGGCAGGGCCAGAGCTTCGGGGTGAAGGCGCCGGGCGCGTGCGCAAGGCGCGAGCCGGGCGCGCGGGCCGGCCGGGAAGGCGGGAGGTAAGCGATGGGGACGCTCGCGACGTTCGACTCTTTCCTGGCCGACCGGCTCGAGGTCGCCGGCGAGGCCGAGACGCGCCTCTCGACGCTGCTGTCCAAGTTCGAGTCCTTCTTCGCCGAGGTGAGCGCGGTGCGCGAGGCGGAGCTGGGCCAGCTGGGCCAGTACGTCGCCGCCGGCCCGGAGAAGCTGCCGGCGTGGCTGGCCAAGGCGCTCACGGCCACCCGCGCCCAGGTGGAGAAGGACTTCGAGGACCAGCTGGCGGTGCTCGAGCTGGAGCGCGCCGATCTGGCGGAGAAGGCCGAGGCCATCCGCAAGAGATCGATGGCCGACGAGGCCGCGGTCCACCAGAAGAACGTCGACCTGGACGCCGCGGAGGAGAAGCTCAAGGCCCGCGCCGAGGCCCTGCTCGGGCAGATCGAGGCGCACAACGCCAAGATCCGCGAGATGGGGACCGGCTTCGGCTTCTTCGCCAACTTCTTCCAGATGCGCCGCCTGGCCGTGGTGAGCGCCACCCTGCAGAAGGAGCAGAGCGACGTCGCCGCGCAGATCGACCTCACCCGCGCCGCCTGGGTCGACCGGGAGTCGAAGTGGGGGCAGGACGAGGGCGAGCTGAAGAAGAGGTGGGTCGAGGCCCGGACCCGGGTCAGCGCCGCGCAGACCAAGATCGACGCGCTCAAGGAAGCGCGCCTCGAGATGATCTTCCGCACCACCCTGGAGCGCGTGCTCTACGAGCGCCGGCCCAAGGAGGCGGTGCCGGTGGCGAGCGACCCCAAGTGCCCGCGCTGCCAGTCGGCCAATCCGAAGGAGAGCCACTTCTGCCAGATCTGCGGCCACCGCCTGCTTCCCGACCGGCCCGACCTGGAGGGCAGCCTCGAGGAGATCGCCGAGGCCAACTTCCACTTCGCCCGGTTCTCGGAGGGAATGAAGAAGTGCCAGGAGGTCCTCGGGCTGGTCCGCGGGCTCTCCTCGGGCCTGGGCGCGTTCCGCAAGAGCGTCGGCTCGATGATCGACAGCCAGAACAAGTACCCGCTGGCCAAGCTGCAGCTCGACGTCCCCGCCGAGTGCGTGGAGTACGCCAAGAACCTCGAGGCCCTGCGCGACGCGGCGTCCCCCCAGCTCTCGATGCACCCCAAGGTCTTCGGCGAGCGGATGGAGGCCGTGGCCCGGCCGTTCGGCCAGGAGCAGGTGAAGGCATTCTTCGAGCGGATGGGCGCGGAGCTGTCGAAGGCGGCGAAGGCGCAGTGGGGCTGAGGAGGGAGCGGCGATGAAGCGCGGCGTCGGAGTGGTGTTGGCCATCGGTGGCGGGATGTTGTTCCTGCTCGGGCTGCTCTTCGTGGTCGGAGCGGCGGGGCAGGGCTCGCGCTACCTCGTCGGCGCCGTCGGGCTGGGCGCCGGCGCGGTCCTCTTGGGCTTCGGCATCCGCTGGTTCCGCGCCGCCGACGCCGACGCGCCCGAGCAGATCCTCGCCGAGCTGCTCGCGGCCGCCGGCCGGCGCAACGGCGAGCTGAGCGAGATGGAGATCGGCGCGGCGCTGGGCAAGCGGGCCGCGCTCGCCGTGCCCCTGCTGGAGAAGCTCGTCGCGCAGCACCTGTGCGAGCGCCAGGGCAGCGCCTACGTCTTCAAGGACCTGCAGCCCAAGCTCTTCGTCCGCAAGTGCCAGTTCTGCGGCGCCGAGACCTCCATCGCCTCGCTGGCCACCAAGTGCCCGCGCTGCGGCGGAGACATCGACACCCGCGCCGAGCGCAAGGACGTCGGCGAGGGCGGCGTCTACCGGATGGACGAGTAGCCGGGCGCTCCTAGAACGCGAAGGTCGCGCCCATCATCCCGCCGCCCTTGATCGGCGCGAGGCCCACCGAGAGTAGCTGTGGATCGAACGTCTCGCGCTCGGCGTGGCGGCCGCGCTCGCGGTCGAGGGTGATGGCGTTGTTGCCCTTGAACTTGAATCCGATGACGCCGCCGACCACGGCCACCACGATGCCGGTGACCATCAGCGTGGCGCCGACGGGGAGGTTGTCGTAGGCGAGGCCGTAGCCGACGCCCGCCACGAACGTCACCGGGCCGAGGATGACGCTGGGGATGCCCAGGGCCAGCCAGACGGGCTTGCTGCGGCCGATCTTCGCGGTGCTGGCGGAGTTTCGGGGGACGTTGATGTCGTCGACGTACTGCGCCTCGCCCTCGACCTTGACCACGTGCCGGCCCGCCGGGACGTTCAGCTCGCAGGGCGCCTTGCAGGTCATCTCGGGGCTGTTGTCCACGGTGACGGTGATGTTGTCCCCGTCGCGCGCCGTCACGAACTTCACCGGCACCAGCTGGTTGGCGGGCTGCATCGCGTAGGCGGGCTGCGGCGCGGCGGCGATGACGGGGACCGGCGCGGTGGCGGCACGCGTCGCCTGGGCGATGATCGCGGTGGTGCGGCCGATGGCGACCTCGGCGCGGGTGAGCAGCGGCGCCTGGCCGGGCGCCATGGTCTGCACGTCGTAGGAGCCGGCGGGAACGGTGTCGCTGCGCCAGGGGCAGGCCACCGGGGTCTGCATCAGGCCGATGATCATCACGCTCGAGCCGGCGGTGGGGCAGGCGATCTCCAGGGTGCCCAGCGTCGAGGGGGCGTTGGCGGGGGGCGGCGTGGCTGCCCCCGAGGCCTTCAGCCGCGCCACCGTCTCCTGGGCCCGCTTCATGCGGTCCGAGGCGCCGGGGGTGGTGTCGTTGAGCGCGAGGTACTTCTCGAAGGCGGAGATGGCCTCGCCGTCGCGCCGGAGCTCCTCGAAGCAGCGGGCGATGTTGTAGCGCACCACCGCGAGGTCGCTGAGCTGCTCGGCCCGCTGCAGCTCCTGGAGCGCGCCGGCGTAGTCGGCGCTCTTGAACAGGTCGGCGGCCAGATCCAGGTACGTCTGGACCTTCTTGCGGGTCAGCGAGTCCTCCGCGGCCCAGCCGGTGGCCGGGACCGCGGCGACGGCGAGCAGGCAGGCCAGAACGGCAACGAGAGAGACGCTGCGCACGGGGCATCCTCCTGAAAGAAGAGGGGCATTCTGGCACGATGCCGTGGCGGACAGAAGCCGGCGGTGCTCCCAGGCTTGCCAAGCCCGCGCCGTTTGGGCGAAAAGGGGATGCCGTCCCGAGCACGCCGAGGGCCGCCCGCTGCTGAAGGAGCCGTATGCCGACCGGAAAGACCTCGCGCCCACGCGTGCTCGCCTTCGCGGCGCTCGCCGCCGGGGTCGTCGCTTGCGCCAGCAGCTTGGACGGGCTCGCGCCCTTCCCGTGCGGCCTGGACTACACCTGCCCCGAGAACTTCACCTGCGTCGCCGGATCCTGCGTCACCGTCGGCGGGGATTCGCCCGACGCCGGGCCGCCCGCGCGCGCATGCGAGTACCACGACGACTGCGCCGACGGCGCGAAGGAGGGCGCCTGCCTGGCGATCTGGGGCGGCGGCTCAGCCTGCGCGGCCAAGTGCAGCGGCATCACCAACGGCTGCCCCGGCGAGGACTGCAAGCTGGTGCTCAGCGGCGTCTCCGGCAGCCAGGACCTCGTCCCGGCGTGTACCGCGGCGGGGGCCGCCAAGGAGAACGCGCCGTGCACCTCCGTCAACTCCTGCAGCTATGGCCTGACCTGCGCGGCCATGAAGTACGACTCGTCGAGCTACGTCTGCACCGAGATCTGCAGCCCAATGAAGACCTCGTGCACCAACGACAACAAGCGGTGCACGTACGGGATGGCGGGGTATCCGGCGGACTGGGGCCTGTGCTACCTGCCCTGAAGCTCCGCCTCGAGCCGACGAGCCCTCCGGCCTTGGTTGCGCCGCGGCCCTAGTCAAGAGTCGGAGGTCGACCGTCGACAGCGGTTCGAGAGGCTTCGACGGTGGGAGCCTCTTTCTCTAGGGAAGCGTCCCGGAGAGCACCACGCCGCCGCCCGACGGGGAGAGCACCGGCGCCAGCGTCACCGCCGGCACGCGCTCGGTCGTGGTGGTGCCGCTCGTCGCGAACAGGATGACGGAGGGGATGAGCGTCCCGACGCCGACGACGCCGAACAGCACCGAGAAGATGTTGTCGGCCGTCCCGGCATCGGCCTCGTCCTGGATGGCCTGCCCGCTGAGCAGGCCGCCGGCCTTGATGCGCTCGTTGCGCTGCGAGCCGTTGTACATGAAGTAGCTCATGCCCACGATGGAGCCGACGGCGAAGACGCCCAGGACAGTCCCGCCGACGATCTTCCCGGTGGAGCGGGTGGTGACTTGCGTCTCCACCATTGGGCGGGCCGTGAGCTGAGGCTCGGGCTGAGTGCTCACCACCAGCGCCGGCCTGGCAGGCTCGGTCTGGGCCAGCGGCCGATCGCTCTGTTGCGTCGCGGGCTGGGCGGGCGGGGTCGCCGTCGCGACGGGCTGCGGCTGGGCCTGGGGCTGAAGCTGTGCCGGCGGGATCTGCGAGGCGGTCGGCTGGGGCGGGGGCTTGCCGTCTCCGCCCTGGCCCAGGACCGCCACGGTCTCGCCGGGCTTGACCTGCACCCGCGCGGCGTAGGGCGGGAAGCCGGGGGAGAAGGTCTGCACGTCGTAGGTGCCGGGCTTCACCTTCTCGCCCTTCCACGGGCAGACCTCGGGAATCTGCATCAGGCCGACGACGAGGACGCTGGAGCCCTCGATGGGGCAACTGACCTCGATGGCGCCGAAGGAGCGGGCGCTCAGGCGCGCTACCGCGTCGCGGGCCCGCTTCTGGCGCTCGCTGGCACCGTCGTTGGCGTCGTTGAGCGAGAGGTACTTGTCGAAGGCCAGGATGGCCTCGGAGTCCCGGTTGAGCTCCTCGAGGCAGCGGGCGATGTTGTAGCGCACGACCGCGAGCTCGCTGAGCCCTTCGGCGCGGCGCAGTTCGGCGAGGGCGCCCTCGTAGTCGGCGGACTTGAACAGATCCGAGGCGAGGTCGAGGTAGGACTGGACCTTCTTGCGGGTGACCCCGTCGTCGGCGGCGGCGGCAGGCGAGGGCATGCCGGCGGTGGCGCCGGAGACGATGGCCAGGGCGAGGAGCGGACCGAGCGATCGCATAGTCAATCCAGGTTCGGGGAGGCAGGCGGCGGGGCCGGTCTCCCTGATTCGCTTAGAACACCGTGGTCTTGTAGCCGCCCTCTTCGACCTGCCTCATCCCGGGGTCCTTGGTCTTGGGCTTGACCACCTTGGGCCTGACCGGGTCGAGGATCTTCGGCTTGGCGACCTTGGGATCCGTCTTGGCCGGCTTGGGATCGGCCTTCGGGTCCGGGGTCGCGTTCGGGTTGGGCTTGGGGTCGGGCGTCGGGACGACGGCCACTGGGGGCACGGACGCGTCGGGACCGGTCTCGGCCACCGCGGGCGGGTTCTCCGGCTTGACCGGGGGCACGTCCGCGACCGCGGGCTTGTCGGGAACCGGGTCCGCTGGCTTGGCCGGTGTGTCCGGCAGCTTGGCCGGCAGCTCAGGCTTGGCAACGACGGGGTCGGGGACTGCCGGGATGTCGCTGAGGCCCTTGACCGCCGCGGCCTGGGAGCGGCTGTTCAGGTACCACAGCGTGCCGCCGGCGCTGCCGCCGATGACCAGCATGCCGAGGATGGCCAGCGCGATCTTCAGGCCCGGGCTCTTGTGGACCGCCGCCTTGTCCTCGCGCTGCCACTGGGGGTTCACCTGAATGGCCGGGGAGGGGCCTGCCGCCGGAGCCGCGGTCATCGCGATCTCGGCTGCGGCCGGCAGGACGGTGACGGGCCGCGGGGTCTGGGGCCGGGGGGGCATCGCGTCGGCGATGGGGCGCGGGGTCGCCCGCAAGGCGGTGCCGGCGAGATCCTCCTGGGTGGCCTCGGGGGTCGAGAGCGGGGCGCGCACCGAGACGCTGGCCCCGTTCTGCGAGTGGTGCACCTCGGCGTGGCTCTTGCGCACGCCGGCGGCGGAGACCTTCTGGGCGCTCTTCTGGGCCGCGGCGTTCGGGTCGAGCAGGCCCGGGCCGGACCGGCGCACCGCGGGAGGCAGCGGCGTGCGCGTCGAGGGCGACTGGGTCGAGGCGTTCAAGAGCGAGTTGGACTGGCGCAGCGCGACGGGCAGCGGGGTGCGCACCGAGCCCATCTGCGACGAGGATGGGATGCGCGTCGGCGAGCCCGGGCTGCTCGGGGGGTCGGAGCCCATCGGCACGGCGTCGACCAGGGCCTGGGCCATCTCCTCGGCGTCGGCGAAGCGGTCCTCCGGCTCCTTGGCCATCGCCCGCTTGACGACCTCCTCGAGCGCGGGGGGCACGCCGAAGTCGGGCGGGAAGTCGGGCACCGGCTTCTCGCGGTGGGCGAGCAGGACCTCGAAGACGGTTCCCGCGGTGAAGGGCGGGACGCCGGCGAGCATCTCGTAGAGGACCACGCCCAGGGAGTACAGGTCGCTGCGCGGCTCGGCGCCGCGGGCCATGGCCTGCTCGGGCGGCATGTAGAGCGGGGTGCCCAGCAGCAGCCCGGTGCCGGTCTCGAGGGTCTCCTTCTCCTTGGTGCGGACCTTGGCGATGCCGAAGTCGAGGACCTTGGCCTGCTCCTCGCCCCAGGGGCCCTTCACCAGCATGATGTTGTCGGGCTTGAGGTCGCGGTGGACCAGGCCCAGCGCGTGGGCCTCGGCCAGCGCGTTGAGCACCTGGCAGCAGATGTCGCGGGCGCGGCCGGGGGTCAGCGGCCCGTCGTCGCGGATGGCGTCGGAGACGCGCCGGCCCTTGACGAACTCCAGGACCATGTAGAGGACGCCGTCGTCCTCGGCCCCGTAGTCGTAGAGGGTGACCGCGGCGGGGTTGGCCAGCTTGGCGACGACCTTGGCCTCGCGGAAGAACCGCATGCGCAAGGTCTCGGAGACCGACTCGTTGGTCTCGTCGCCGAAGTTGCGGATGACCTTGAGGGCCACCTCGCGGCCGACCGGCTCCTGGAGCGCCTTGTAGACGGCGCCCATGCCGCCCTGGCCGATGAGCCCGACGACCGGGTACTTGCCGCCGATCACCCGGCCGAGGATGGAGTCCTTGGGGGCCTTCTTGTGGTCCTCCTCCTGCACCAGCGCCGAGCCGTCCTTGGGGCAGCGGGTGCCGAAGGTGGAGTCCGGCGCCGGTCGGGAGCCACACAGGTGGCAGATGAGGTTCACGTTGCTCAGAGACGGGCTCCGTCGAGAAAAGGCCGTGGGTTCAAGATGCTACCGAGGTGTGGGGATGCTGTCCACATGGGCCCGAAGGGGTATTGTGCGCCTCCGCACTGGACTGGGAACGTGCCCGAACCGACGACGATCTTTCTCTTGGTCCTGGCCGCTTTCGTGGCCGGCTTCGTCGACGCCGTGGTCGGGGGCGGCGGCCTGATCACCATCCCGTCGTTGCTGCTCGGGCTGCCCGGGGTGCCCATCACCACCATCCTGGGGACCAACAAGTTCGTCTCGTGCACTGGGACGAGCGTGGCGGTGGCCCAATTCGTTCGCTCCAAGGTCCTCAGGCCCCGGGAGATGGTGTTCCCGGTGCTGGCCTCGATGGCCGGCGCCTCGGTCGGGGTGGGGCTGGCCTACCTCTTCCAGGGCCGCTTCGAGCCGTTCCTGCGGCCGCTGATGGTGGTCCTGATGGCCGGGATGCTGACCTTCACGCTGCTCAAGCCCGACCTGGGGACGCTGCATGCCCCGCGGTTCGGGCAGGCGCACCAGAGGGCGTTGGCGCTGGCCATGGCCTTCTGCATCGGGCTCTACGACGGGTTCTTCGGCCCCGGGACCGGGTCGATCCTGATCTTCCTGTTCGTGGCGGTGCTCGGCTTCGACTTCCTGCGCGCCTCGGCCCTGGCCAAGAGCATCAACTGGGCCTCCAACGCCGCGAGCGTGGTGCTCTTCCTGTCGCAGGGCAGCTGGATCCCGGTGCTGGCGGTCTGCATGGCGGTGGGCAACGGGGTGGGCGGGGCGCTGGGGGCGCGAACCGCCATCGCCAAGGGCGCCCGGTGGATCCGCTGGGTGTTCGTGGCGGTCGTCAGCGCGCTCATCGTGCGGCTGGCCTGGCAGATCCTGGCGGGCAACTGACCCTGGGCGTTGAAGGGCGGATTGCCTCGCCGGCTGGGATCGGCGTGGGGCCCTGGTGCTCATTGGCCATTGAATTCAAGTGGTTGTGCGGCTGGAGGCGGGCGATGTCACAAGGACCGGGCCCGCCGCGTTGATGCCTCGAAGGCGCCGCAGGAAACAGGGACCCGGCACTGAGGCCGGCCACTACTGGCGCCGCTCGGAGGCACCATGTTGCAGGTCAAGGTCGAGGGCTCCCGGCTGGTCTTCTGGGACGAGGCTTCGAAGTCCGGCACCGCCGTCTCGTTCCAGCGCACGCTGCGCATCCCCGACGACGGCCGCAGCTATCCGCTGCCTCCCGGGCTGGGCGACTTCCCGCTGCGCAAGGTCAAGGACTACCAGGACCGCGTCCCTGCCAGCTGGGTCAAGCACTCGGGCGTCTTCCTGCCGATGTACCAGCGCGAGGCGATGTGGATCAGCATCCAGGCCCGCCACTGGCGGCCCAACGCCATCAAGGTCGCCGCCGGCAAGGTCAACGCGGTCTCCGGCAAGCCCTGGGACCAGAAGCTGTGCGGCCCGAGCAAGGCCTCGTTCTGGGGCGAGGAGCTGCAGGACTACCTCGTCTGCCCGCCGCAGCCCTGGCTGGACGGCTTCAACACGGGCACCGGGACCATCCGGCAGTTCGTCGCGATGCCGCTGGGCATGGGCTACACGGTCGAGGGCCAGGTCACCGGCAAGGAGGAGCACGGCGGGCTGCAACTGATGGTCCTCGAGCCCAAGCCCGGCCGGTTCCCGGAGCGTCCGCCGCCCGCGCGCAGGTCGGCCGCCCGCTGCTGCGCCGGGGCTCCGATGTCCTCCGCCGCGCCGTCCGCCTGCTGCGAGGAGAAGGCCGAGGCTCCCGCGAAGTCCAAGAAGGGCGCGGAGATGGGCCTGGCCGCCGGCGGGACGATGACCCAGAAGATCTACCCGGACCCCTACGGGCTCTCGACCTGGGACGAGTCGAACTACGGGCGGGTCTTCGTCCACATCGTCAACAGCCAGCTGTGGACCGAGATCACCGGCGAGGCGCCCCCGGCGACGCCGGTCTCGCCCCGGACGTACACCGAGCACGGCTACCCCTGGTTCAAGCTCTACGACGAGCAGAAGGGCGACGTCGCGCCGTCCTCCATCCTCCAGAAGGTCAAGAGCGTGTTCCAGAAGGACCAGGACCACGGCTTCGTCGGGTTCGAGGACGACGGGCCGGTCGACGTCTCGACGAACCAGGTCCACGGCTTGACTCCGCCGCAGGACCCGATGGACGGCGAGTGGTAGGGGCTGGGACGGCAGGGGTTCGAGGCGCCGGGTCGGTCGGCTGTCAACCACCGACTGGCCTGGCGCCCGCCTTTTCGATCGCCGCCGAACTCAGAGATGCGTTCCCACCCGAGCACTCACTCGCTATCATGGCTCCCTGGTGTGGCTGCTTGAGCCGCCTAGAAATTCGCGTACCCACAAACTCAGGAGGTGGCGATGGCGTCGGACGGGCTCGGCGTCGACGTCGGCACCACAGGCGGAAGTTGGCTCTTCAAGCAGGGTGATCTGCTGCTGGGGCCCGTTCCCTTCTCGAAGCTGGTGGAGTTGTTGTTCGCCGGCGAGCTCGACGAGAACACGCCGGTCGCGCCCTTCAACCTGGAGCCCAAGTTCCAGGCTCTGGGGACCGTCGAGAAGTTCCGCGTGCACCTCGCCAAGGCCAAGGCGAAGCTGCGCGTCGAGGTGGCCAGCGAGTCGATGCACAAGGAGCGGCGCCGCGGCCGCCTGATGAAGCTGGTCTCGATGGGCACCGTCAGCCTCGTCCTGCTGCTGGGCGGCGGCTACCTCGCCGTCTGGCTCGCCATCCACCGTCCCTGGGAGAAGCAGATCCAGCTGCCCGAGCCGGTCATCACCGACGAGCTCCCGTCCATCAAGCTGGCCTCCGCCCGCACCGGCGAGGACGAGCTGGCCTATCCGGACGCCGTGAAGAACCCCAGCCACCCGGGCACCAACCCGAAGATCCCCAAGCCCGTCGGGCCCAAGAACCCGGCCACCCCCAATCCGAAGAACCCGGCCAACCCCGCCAACCCGAAGGACCCGACCAACCCCGGCGGCCTCGCGACCAAGATGCCGGACAACGACGTCGGGGTCGTCCAGCAGTGGGACCAGGAGGGCATCAACGGCGTGGTCAAGACCAACAAGGTCAGCCTGCACCCCTGCCTGTCCGCCGAGGCCAAGCGCCAGAAGCCGGGGTGGGAGACGCGCGTGCCCATCGAGTTCACCATCGGCAACGACGGGCGCATCACCAAGCTCTGGATCGACAACCCGGACTACAAGAGCGAGGACACCGAGCTGTTCAAGTGCATGTTCACCGCGCTGCAGAAGTGGAAGTTCCCCGTCTACAACGGTGAGCAGGCCAACGTCTCGCTGGCGTTCCGCATCAACTCGCCGAAGTAGGCGCCCGCGGGCGGTCCAAAGAGTCCATCGACAGTCCGGTACCGGACGGTGTATCCCTCCCGCCGATCCGATTTCCCGCGGGAGGTGCGCGCTCCATGCAGACCAAGGGACAGACCGCCATGGCCGAGAAGGTCGCCGAGCTCGTGCCGGGCTCGCTGCGTCACCAGGTGCTCCAGACCGCCCAGCGCTTCAAGACGAGCTGGGTGGAGCTGGGCTCGCTGCTCGTGCGCGTGCGCAACGAGGGCGCGTGGGAGGAGTGGGGCTTCAAGGCCTTCGAGGACTACTGCTCGAAGGAGCTGCGCATCAAGCGGCAGACCGCCCTCAAGCTCACCAACTCGTTCGCCTTCCTGGCCCGGCACGAGAAGTCGCTCTTCGACACCGAGAAGCCGCCGGCCCCGGAACAGGATGCACCTCCGTTCGAGGTGGTCAGCGTGCTCGCCGGCGCCGAGCAGCGCGGGCAGCTGTCGGACAAGGACTACAAGGAGCTGCGCGAGCGCATCTGGAACGAGGAGGAGAAGCCCGCGGAGATCGTCAAGGAGCTGGCCCAGCGCTACCCCGAGCCGCCCAAGCCCGCACCGCCGGCCGACCTCGTGCTGCGCAAGCTGGCCCTGACCGCCCGCAAGCTCGCCGCCGACCTGAAGGGCTGCAAGAAGGTCCCGGACGCGGTTTCCCAGCGCGCCGAGGCGCTCGCAGCCGAGGTCGAGGAGCTTGCGGCCGCCAAGGGGCGGTAGGGGACAGCCAGCCGGGCTCCTTTCGGGTAGGCGACACGAGGGGGGATGCCAGCGAGCTTCCGTGGCGGTGGGTGAGGACCGGGACCTATATTTGGGGCGATACTCGCTCCGGGTTGCAACCAGCCGGTTGATCGCCCCTACCGGGCAAGCAGTCGGCTGGCTCAGGTGCAGTCCTGGGATAGAATGGATCGGCCCGGTGGCGCAGTTAGGTTTCGAGAGGGCTCGGACGTAGGTTCTGGGTCGGGGCGCGGCGAGGCAGCCGCGGTGTTTGGAGGCAGCACGTGAGCCGTAAGGGAGAGCACCACCCGAACCTGTCCTGCTCCTTCTGTGGGAAGGGTCAGCGTGAGGTCCGCAAGCTCATCGCGGGGCCCACCGTCTACATCTGCGACGAGTGCATCAAGCTGTGCAACGACATCATCGCCGAGGAGGGCGAGCGCGAGGAGGGCAAGCCGCAGATCAACCTGCCCACCCCTGCGGAGATCAAGACCTTCCTCGACGACTACGTCGTGGGCCAGGACAAGGCCAAGAAGATCCTCTCGGTCGCCGTCTACAACCACTACAAGCGCATCTACCAGAAGAAGACCAAGGCGGCGGCGCGCCCGGGCACGCCCGGCAAGCCCGTGGTCGAGGACGTGGAGCTGGCCAAGTCGAACGTGCTGCTGCTCGGGCCCACGGGCTCCGGCAAGACGCTGCTCGCCCAGTCGCTCGCCCGCTTCCTGAACGTCCCGTTCACCATCGCCGACGCCACCAGCCTCACCGAGGCCGGCTACGTGGGCGAGGACGTCGAGAACATCATCCAGAACCTGCTCCACAACGCCGACTACGACGTGGAGAAGGCCAGCCGCGGCATCGTCTACATCGACGAGATCGACAAGATCGCGCGCAAGGGCGACAGCCCGTCTCCCACCCGCGACGTCGGCGGCGAGGGCGTGCAGCAGGCGCTGCTCAAGATCGTCGAGGGCACCCGCGCCAACGTCACCCCGCGCGGCGGCAAGAAGTACAACCAGCAGGAGTACATCCAGGTCGACACCACCAACATCCTCTTCATCTGCGGCGGCGCCTTCCACGGCGTGGAGAACGCCATCCGCCGCCGGGTGGGGGTCAAGGGCCTGGGCTTCGGCGCCAAGATCGAGAAGGACGACCACCGCTCCATCGGCGAGCTGCTCACCCACGTCGAGCCGCAGGACCTCATCAAGTTCGGGATGATCCCCGAGTTCGTGGGCCGCCTGCCGGTCATCGCGACGCTGATGGACCTCTCCGAGGACGACCTGGTCCGCATCCTCACCGAGCCCAAGAACGCGCTGGTGAAGCAGTACCAGAAGATGTTCGAGATGGAGAAGGTGAAGCTCTCGTTCTCCAAGGAAGCGCTGCGCGCAATCGCCCGCGAGGCCATGCACCGCAACTCCGGCGCCCGCGGCCTGCGCGCCATCATGGAGAACTCCATGCTGGACATCATGTACGACGTCCCGTACCGCGAGGGGATCAAGGAGTGCAAGATCACCGAGGGCGTCATCGTCGACAACGAGGAGCCCCTGCTCAGCTACGAGAAGGAGAAGAAGTCGGCGTAGCGGCGCGGCAGCAGGTGGGACGGTTCGATGTTTCCGAGCGGGGCGCCTCTCACCGGGCGCCCCGTTCTCTATTCGGCGGACGGCGGCTTCGGGTCCGCCCCCGGCTTCTCCAGCGGCACCACCGCCGTCACCGTGCCCTCGGGCAACAGCCCGGTCAGCGGCTGGCGATCGCGCAGCGCCTCGACCACCGGTGCCAGCTCGAAGGCCTTGGGGCAGAACAGGCCGATGATCTCTTCGCGCCCGGACTGGGGAGACAGGTTGGAGACCCCGGGTAGCATCGGCGCCTTGGGGTCGTAGCGCTCGGCCGTCTGGCCCTCCTTGGGCACGTAGACGCGCACATTGCCCTGGGCGTCCCGGCCCATCACCGCCACATAGCCCATGGCCCGGCCCGCCAGCACGAACTTCACCGCGTCGCCGGGCGTGGCCACGGCCAGCGGCCGGGCGATGCCGTCCGCCTGCGCCGCGTAGACCGCCAGCTCGATCTTCTTCTGGTCGATGGGGACGCGGCTCGCCGCGAAGGAGATGACGGCCACGCACCCGGCGACCGCGAAGGCCGGCACCAGGAGCCGCCAGAAGAGCCGCTTGCGCTGCTTCTCCGCGACCTTGGCGACCAGCGGCCCGGGAGGGTGGGCCACCAGGAACGCCGAGGAGTCGCGCTGCAGCTCGTCCAGGCGGGCGCGGTCGGCCTCCGAGGCGGCCAGGGCCGCGTCGAGCTTCGCGCGCTGCTCCGGCGTCACGTCTCCTGCGAGGTAGCGCTCGAGCATCGCGTCCTTGATCTGTCGGCTCATCGCGCGTCCTCCTTCTTGCCACTCCTCGCTTCCAGCTTCTCCGAGCGCTTGCGCGCCCGCTCCGCGAACCCGGCGAGGTACTTGCCGATGGTCTTGCGCGAGAGGCCGAGCGCCTCGCCGATCTCCTCGGTGGTGTAGCGCTCGACGAAGTACATGAAGGCGGCGGTGAGGACCTCGGGGCTCTCGTCGCGGGTGAGCAGCGCCAGGTCCAGCGCGGCCTCGACCCGCCGGGGCGAGCTCTCGGAGCCGTCCGAATCGGCAGAGGCCGCCTGCTCCTCGGCGTCCTCCTCGTAGTCGAGGCGGCCCAGCGAGCCCGACCACCGCGCCCGCCGTCGCAGGCTGTCGACCGCCTTGTGGGTGGCGATCTGGTAGAGGACGGTGAAGGGCGAGGCCTCGCCGCGCAGGCGCTTCCGGGCGTCCAGGAAGGCCAGGAAGACCTCCTGCGTCAAGTCGAGCGCCTCCTGCTCGTCGCCCAGCATGGAGCGCAGCCGCCGGTGCACGGCAGGGCCGTAGCGTCGGTAGAGATCGCCCACGATCTGGGAGTCGTCGGACATGGCGGCGCGCAACGCTAGAGGACGCTCCCCGGCGTGGTCAAACATCCATGCGAGCTGCGCCGCCTCTGCCATCCGCGCCTCCGATCGATGAGTCGTCCGGAGAGGCATTTCGGGGAAAGCTCGGGTGAACGGCGGGCCAGGCGCAACCCGGGGTTCCCGAAAATCCGGGCTCGAGCGACCGACCTATCGAGAGCCGCGAAGCGCAGCAGACGAGACTCCTGACGCCCCGGAAAACCACTGGAATTCCGGGCGACTAGAAGAGGGACGCCATGACCGCGAAGACCCGAACCGCCGCCATCTTCGCCGCCGGGGGCCTGATGCTGCTCCTGGGCGCCTTGAGCCTGCTCTGGGCCAAGCCGGGCCCGGCCGCTGCCGCGGCTCCTGCTGCCGCCCCCTTCGCCATGGCCCCGGCCTTCGCCCCCGCTCCGGCGGTCACGGCGCCCATCGCCCTCGCCCCCGTCCCGGCGGCCTTCGCGGACGCGACCAAGCTCGGCGCCTCGGACGCGGTCAAGGTGATGCCCCGCCTGTCGCACCCGGCGATGCTGGCCGGCGGCCCCCGCGAGGTCTACTTCCAGGCGGACGTGACGGCGAAGCAGGCGGCGGCGACCTCGGAGCGGCGCGAGCCGGTGCAGCTGGCCCTGGTGGTCGACTGCTCGGGCTCGATGCAGGGCCCGAAGATCGAGAACACCCGCGCCGCGGCCCGTGAGGTCGTCCGCCAGCTGCGCGACGGCGACCGCCTGGTCATCGTCTCCTACGAGACCTCGGCGCGCGTGGCGCTGCCCTCGACCTGCATCAACGACGGCACCCGGGCGCAGGCGATGTCGGCGGTGGACGAGCTGATCGCCGAGGGTTCGACCAACCTGAGCGGCGGCGTCGACCTGGCCAGGCGGATGCTCTTCGCGGACTCCAGCGCCGACAAGTCGGTGCGCCGCATGGTCCTGCTCTCGGACGGCCAGGCGAACATGGGCGAGCTGCGCAACGACAAGCTCTTCGCCATCGCCGCCGACCTGCGCGGCCGCGGCGTGACGTTCTCCTCGGTCGGCGTGGGCGTGGACTTCAACTCGACCCTGATGGAAGGCCTGTCCGAGCACGGCGGCGGCCGCTTCCGCTTCCTGGACGAGCCGGCCGCCATCGCCGCCGCCTTCGTCAAGGAGCTGACCCTGGCCGCCAAGCTGGTCGCCGCCGACGTGAAGGTGGTCCTGCACCCGGCCGACGGCGTCACCATCGAGGACGTGTACGGCAACCTGTTCGAGCGCGTGGGCCGCGACGTGGTGGTGAGCCTGCCGGACCTGGCCAGCACCACCCACCAGCGCGTCCTCGCCCGCCTGACGGTGAGCCCCGGCGCCGGCCAGTTCCCGGTGCTGGAGACGATCGCGACCTTCGCCGACGTGGCCACCGACCGCGCCCGCGCCATGTCGCTGGCCCCGGCGCTCACCGCCCACGCCACCGCCTCGCCCGAGGAGGTCGCCCGCCTGGAGGACAAGGAGGTGCTGACCTACGGCATCAACGGCCGCGGCATCGCCGACGCCCGCCGGGCCATCGAGCTGAACGACCTGGGCCGGCGCGAGGAGGCCCTGCGGCTGCTGGAGAGCGCCCACGACACGGTCGCGGTGGCCAACAAGGACCTCAACGCCAGGGAGCTGAGCGGCTCCATCAACGTCTTCGGGAACCTGCGGGCCCTCTTCGCCAGCTCGGCCAATGCGCTCGGCGGCGGCGGCGACGAGTCGGTGCGCCACGCCTCGCGCAAGGCGATCCAGAACTTCGGCAGCAACAACGTCGGGGAGGAGTAGGGCGTCGGGGAGGGGGCTGAGTCGTCAGCCGCAAGTACGGGCGAGCCGCGGCAGGCCAGGTGCTTGTCGCGGCTCGAGTCCTATCGGCCCTTGCCTGGGACCTGGAACCTGGGATTCACGACTCGGGACTTGCGACTACCCTCGGAAGATGTGCGACGAGCCCACGCGCCCGTTGCGGCAGACCAGCACCGCCGCCACCAGGGTCGGCTCCTCGGAGTTGCCGGTCGTGCGCATGCACTCCAGGAAGACGCGCTCGCGGTCCGAGGCCACGTTCTTCTCGGCGTAGTGGAGGGTGGGGAGGAGCTTGAAGGAGTCGGCCCACCAGCCCTGGATGCCGTTGCGCCCGCGGATCTCGCCCAGCGACTGCGGGCGGCGGTCCTTGGCCCAGGGGCTGGTGTGCACCGCGTCGTCGGCGTAGAGGCGGGCCAGGCCCTCGGCGTCGTGGCGGTTGAGCGCGGTGAGCCAGGCGCGGGCCAGCGCCAGCAGCGGCGTGCCGCCGTGCAGCGCCATCCGGCCGAGCTCGAGCACGTTGCGCGGGCACTCCACCGACGACGGGTCGGCGACCCACTGGTACTCGTTGAACTCCTCGTTGGGCTGGATCTGGTCGCTGGCCACCTCGGCCACGAAGCAGAAGTTGAGGTGCAGGCCCTTGCTGCCGGCCAGGTGCTCCTCGTAGCCCAGGTAGCCCGGCGGCGTGCCGTCGATGCCCGTGACCTGCACGAAGGAGCCGACCAGCCCGGTCTCCTCCTTCAGCTCGCGGCGCGCGGCCTCCAGCGGCGTCTCCCCCGGGTCCATCTCGCCGCCCACCGGCAGCCAGGTGCCCAGCCGCTTGTGCTTCACCAGCAGGATGCGCCCCGCGTTGCGCGCGAAGATCGAAACCGAGAACGCCTGGCGATCAGCTCCCACGCGGGACCTCCTCCACTACGCCCCCGACCGCTTCCGCTTCCGAGTCGCCCACCAGCTCTCCCCGCGCCGCCAAGAGGTCCCGCACCGCCGCGCGCGCCAGCGCCGTCAGCCGCGTGCGCTCCTCCGGGGTGTCCGCGGGGCCCGGCGTGATGGGCTTGCCGATGCTCACGTGGGCCGTCCCCGGCCGCAGGCCGGTGAAGGTCCCCTTGGGGTAGATCTTCCGGGTGCCGCAGACCGCCAGGGGCACCAGCGGCACCTGCATCGACAGCGCCATCGCCGCGGCGCCCTTCTTGAAGGTCCGCAGGCGTCCGTCCTGGCTGCGCGTGCCCTCGGCGAAGAAGTGGATGGACGCCTTGGCGCCGACGCTGTCCCGGGCTTCCCGCAGCCGGCGCACGGTGTCGGTCTTGTCGTTGCGGTCGATGGTCACCGTCCCCACCGCCCGCATCCCCGGTCCGAAGATGGGGACGTTGGCGAGCGAGCGCTTGGCCACGAACCGCACCGGCACCGGGAGCGCCGTGTGCACGCAGGGGACGTCGAAGAGGCTCTGGTGATTGGAGACGAAGACGTAGCGGCCGCGGGGGTCGAGGTTCTCCAGCCCGCTCACGGTGAGGTCCACGCCGGAGAAGAGCAGCACGCCGCGCATCCAGGCGGAGAGCACCGCCTCCTCGGCCCGCGGGGAGAGGGGGCCCAGCACGATGACCGCGGGGCTGGACAGCAGGGTGTGCAGCACCACCATCGGCGTGGCGAAGAGCAGTTGCGCCTGGCCCTGGATCGCCCGGGGCACCGGCAGCCGCAGCCCCTTGAAGAAGGTGCGCGCGTCGCTCATGCCGGCTTCCGGCCCACCCGCACCGCCGAATAGAAGAAGCTGCGGTCGCTGCCCTGCAGGTCGCGCTCCAGGACGGGATCGAAGTCGAGCGTGGTGATCCACAGGCGCGGCAGCGGGCGCACGTTGTTGAGCTGGCGCAGCAGCAGGTAGCCGCCGGGCGCCAGCGCGTCGAGCACCGGGCCGGCCATCGCCTCGGCCTCGGCCTCGGCGCACCAGTCCAGGATGTTCGAGAGCATCAGCAGGTGGTACGGCCCGGGGTGCGCGGCCAGCGCCTCGACCACCGTCCCGGTGTGGGTGGTCACCTTGCCCACCGACTCCGGCAGCTTCTCGTAGCGCGCCGCGGTGAGGTAGTCGGGCAGGCCGTCGTCGTGGTCGAGCGCGCCGTAGCGGCCGCGCATCACGTGCGACAGGTACGGGTTCTTGGCGGCGTCCTTCTGCCGCAGCGCCCACTCGAAGCGGGCCTGGAAGTAGCGCGGCCAGCTGCCGGGCGGGGCGTGCTGGATGGCGTCCGGGCCGAAGAGGGCGAGCAGCAGGCGCTGGTGGATGCTCAGCTCGAAGGAGAGCGGCCACAGGTCGGCGCCGATGATGCTCTCCGCCACCTGCGGGTCGCCGTCGAACAGCCGCTGGATCTCGTCCTTGCTGACGACGAACTTCTCCATGAAGCCGCGCCAGAAGGCGAAGAGCCGCTCGAAGGTCCCGTCGTCGAAGGCGCCGGAGACGAAGAAGGCGCGCTCCTCCTTGACGTAGGCGCGGTCCTCGGGCTGCAGCGCCTGGACGAGCTTGTTGAGCAGCGCCTCGCGGGTGGCCGGGTCGATCTGCGAGATGCCCGTCACCCGGCAGAAGTCCTTGCGGCTCAGGCTCTTGGCGGCGGCCAGCCGCATCCGCGCCCAGGTGGTCTGGTGGGGATCCTTGTCGCAGCCGACCAGCGCGGCGAGGTCGGCGCGCGGGGCCAGGGCGAGCAGGGTGCAGCCGGCGCCGGTGATGCCGAAGAAGCGCTTCTCGCCCGGGATGCGGTCGAGCAGGCGCTCCTCCAGGCGCGGGTCTTCCCGCATGACCGAGAACTGAAGCGGCGAGCGCATGCTGCGCGGGCGGGGCAGCGCCGAGGCGCGCGAGGCGGCGATCGCGGTGGAGATTCCTGGTATCCAGCCGGTTCCCAAGCGTTCTTCCTTCGCTCGAAGAGGCGGGTGTCGCCCTGAGCTTGTCGAGGGGTCCGAACGCCAAAGCTTACGAAAAACGGGCGCTTCCGGCTACGTCCTCTTTCGGGTCGCCTGGGCGCCCTCCCGGCGGCCCGGCGAGCCCTGCGGCGGCCGTCTCTCCCAGCCTTGGCGCGCGGCGTGGCAAGGTCGCTCGTGCAACCTGGGACCTCCAAGCTTCTCTTCGAAGGAAGGCGCGACGGATGACGGGACGAGCGGTGTTCAAAGTGGCGTTGGCGGCGGCGGCGGCGGCGGCGGCCTTGACCTCGTGCGCGGGGGCTCGGGCCCGGTCCGAGGCCTCGGCCGGCGCCGGGTCGGCCGGGGCCGGGCGGGCCGCCCGCGGCACGAGGGCCTCGACCGCGCGCGCGGTGCTCCCGCAGAACGTGCGGGTGGTGGTGGTCGTCGCCGACAACCCGGTGCGCAGCGCCTCCGGCGTCGCCATCGGCAACGCCCTGACGCCGGACGGCGCGGTGACCTACGTCCTGACCAACGAGCACGTGGTCGCCGGGCAGAAGGGCGAGGACCCCAAGTACGTGGTCCTGGTCGACCTGCCCACCGGCGACACCCAGGAGTTCGGCGCCAAGCTCGTCGCCCGCGGGGCCGTGCCGGAGGTGGACCTGGCGGTGCTCGCCGTCCCGGGCATCGCGCTGGAGGCTGCCGCCCTCGCCGCCGACGGCGAGGCCGAGCTGGGCGCCGACGTGGTCATCGTCGCCGCGCCTTACGGCCGGGCGCTGTCGGTCTCGGGCGGGATGATCAGCCAGGTGGAGCTGGACGCGAAGCGGGTGCCGGTGATGCTCAAGACCGACGCCGCCATCGGCTACGGCGCCTCGGGCGGCGGGCTGTTCTGCGTGGAGAGCGGGAAGCTGGTGGGCATCGTCGAGGGCTACCGGACGGCCAAGGTCTCCATCCCGGTGGCCCAGGAGACCTACTCGTTCGACGTGCCGATGCCGGGCGAGACCTTCGCGGCGCCGGCGGCGAAGATCCGCCGGTTCCTCGAGGAGAAGGGCCTGGGCAACCTGGTGGGCGCGCGGGCCGGCGCGGACCGCAAGGTCTCGCAGGCGCAGCCGTGAAAAGGCTTCGGGCTCCAGACCTGGCGGCCTGGAGCCCGAAGTCTGATGAAGCCGTGGAGCCCGGTCTAGAACCGCGCCTGCAGCATCACGTTGAAGCCCAGGATGTCCGGGTTCTCCTGCGTGGGCTCGGCAACCCCCTCCGCCGAGTCCTTGAACGTGAAGCGGTTGTCGTCGCGGGTGTAGTAGACCTCGGCGATGAAGGAGAAGAAGTCCGACAGGTCCCAGCGCGCGTTGCCCTTGACCGAGTAGATCATCTTCGCCCCCTGGTTCGAGGGCAGGATGCTCGGGCTGCTGCTGGCGTCGCGGATGACGACGGTGCGCTTGCCCTGGAGGGACGGAGGCGGGTTGTTGCCGCCCATGTCGCCGCTGGTGGTGTAGGACGCGGGGATCTGGATGCCGCCCATCAGGCCCGGGGTCAGGTGCAGCGCGGGGAAGTAGCGGTCGAAGCCCACCGCCAGGAACTTCTCGTCGCCCAGCGAGGTGCCCTTGGGGAAGTCGTTGTAGGGCGGGAAGCCGGGGACGTTGAACTCGATGAAGGTCACCGAGCGCCACAGGCCCAGGGCGCTGATGCGCCAGTAGTCGTACTTGGCGCGCACCTGCAGGGCGCCGGCGTAGGCGGCCTGCACCTTGGTCTGGCCGAAGACGTCGGGGTCGGCCAGCGTCTGGGCGAGGTAGCTGCCCTCGATGGACGCGCTGAGGGAGAAGCCGCCCGGGTACGCCTCGGGGCTGAAGACGCGGCTGGGCATGTCGGGGTCGTTCTTGTAGAGCGCGAAGTCGACCGAGCTGCCGACCGGCACGCCCCAGTGGAACACCAGCTGGCTGGAGAGGCCCTCGGCGCGGACCGGGGCGCCCAGGACGCTGGTGGTGGGGTTGACGCCCTTCATGAACCAGCCGCCGCTGATGTCGAAGCGCAGCCAGCGGGTGATGTCGACGCCGGCGCCGGCGAGGACGCCGTAGTTGGCCTCCTGCTCGTGGACCTTGTCGTTGAGGATGATGGTCGACTTCATGCCCACGTAGCCGTAGGCGAGCTGGTCGGGGTTGAGCGCCTTGGAGAACTGCAGCTTGGCGCCGGGCACCGACTCCGAGCGGCTGGTGCCGAAGATCTCCGAGCCGCCCCAGCTGATCTTGTAGGCGTAGCCCAGGCGGAAGCGGTCGGCGGAGAGCGGGAACCCGGTGAGGGTGACGCCCTCGCGCTTCTCGTCCCAGCCCTTGGGCGTGTACTTGAGCGTCAGGTAGCTGGACGCGTCGGCGAGCACGACCGAGGAGAGGGAGGTGGTGGGCTTCTCGCGCGCGACCAGCAGGTTGAGCGCCAGCGCGGCCTCGGTGGTCAGGCCGTCGAAGAACGCCGGGGCCTTCTTGTAGAGCACCAGGTTGGTCAGGGTCTCGAAGCCGGAGTACTTGGTGTTGAAGTTGTCGTAGAACTGCGTGTTGGTGCTGTTGGCGAAGCCGAAGCGCGCGCCGGGGTTGCTGGGCGTGGTCTCGCCGGGCTTGGCCAGCACGTTGTCGTCGGTGAAGAGCAGGGTCACGCGGGTGTCGACGAAGTCGCCCGCGCGCGCGGCCGACGGGACCATGGCGAGCACGGCCAGGGCGGCGGCGGCGGCGAGCCTGCGGCAAAGGGGCTGCATCTTTCCTCCAGCTTCTTCGATGAGGGTTCTAGAAAGGCGTAAGGAAGGGTGGGGAGTCGGGGAGCGCCGGCCTCGTGCCGGCGGAGGTCTTACTGGTCGAGGCTCGGGCACTTCGGGCACCGGCCCGGGTGCGCCACGCCATCCGCGTCGACCCAGAGGTCGTCCGGGGTGGGGCAGCGGGCCCCCTCCGGCGCACGGCAGCAGAAGTCGTCCTGGTCGCGCGCGATGATGAGCCAGCGGGGCCGCGCGGCCTGCACCTGGCGGAGCACGCCGGTGATGTCCACCCGGCAGCCCTTGTACTCCACCTTGCTGAACTCGGTGCGCGGGTCGAAGTCGGGCATGGCGTCGCGGGTGGAGACGTTGATGCGCGTCTTCCAGAGGTCCTCCGCCTGGACCAGCCACTGCCCGTAGGTGCGGTAGGTGTTGGCCTCGGCGCAGACCTCGTCGGCGTAGGCGCGCAGGCCGGCGATGCAGTCGCGGTTGCACTCGCAGTCGGCGGTGTCCTCGCCGTTCGGGTCGCAGTACCACGCCGAGGCGCCGCCGGAGACGAAGCAGCCGTGCGCGTCGGTCTGGCTGTTCCAGCGGAACGGCGGGATGTTCGAGTTGCCGTTGCCGTCGCAGTTGACGTACTTGGTCGCGGGCTTGACGTTCGAGAGCTTGACCACGGCGCTCTCCAGCGACTCGATCTCCAGGTTGTTGTTCGAGTAGGCGAACAGCACGTCCATGAACTCGGTCACGGTCGGGTCCGCCGCCTGCTGGAAGGCGGGCGAGCCCTTGTACAGGGCCGTCTTGCTCACGCGGTAGCCGAGCGACGGGCCGCACTCGCAGGCGCCGGTGTTGGCGTTGCAGCGCTCGCCGGCGGGGCAGGTGGTGCCCTCGCAGGGGTTGGCCGGGTTGACGCAGTGGCGCTGCACGCACCACTGGCCGCTGGGGCAGGCGGTCTCGGGGCAGGTGCCGGCGCACTGGCCGGTGGCCGTGTCGCAGTGGGTCCCGGAGTAGGCCGCCGCGCAGGAGTCGGTGGGCGTCGCCGTGCACTGGCAGGCCTGCTCGTCGACGCAGACCGTCCCCGCGGGGCAGACCGCCTCGCCGCAGCCGCGCACGCAGCGCAGGCTGTAGCTGGTGGGCGCCTTGCCGTTGTCGCAGTGCAGCGTCTTGTCGGCGGTGGTGCAGCCGTCGGCGGCCTTGCCGGTGGCGTCCAGCTGCGGGTCGGAGAAGTCGAGCAGGATGGGCTTGGGGCGGTCCTCGGGGCGCGGCAGGCCCTCCTTGCGGATCCAGCTGGGGAAGACGAGCTGGGTCGTGCCCGAGAACTCCTGGACGGTGCCGGTGAGCGAGAGCACGCGGTCGCCGGTGAACAGGCCGTCCGGGTAGTTGTAGTTGTAGATGTACAGGTAGCCGTAGGTGCCCGGCAGCGTCCGGTTGCGGCTGGGGTCGTCGGTGTAGAAGGTGTCGTTGATGGGCGGGGCGAGCAGGTCGGCGGCGTAGAAGCCCTCGACGCTGATCGCGGTCACGATCATGTCGCCCTTCGGCGGCGGCGCGTCGATGGTGAGGAAGTTGCCGATGAAGGGCGAGAGGCGGTTGTTCCAGGCCGGCTTCGCCGGCGGGCACCACTTGTTGGTGAAGGTGACGGTCTTGCCGGGCAGCAGCTGGGTGTCGGCGATGGTCGGGGAGGCGAACCACATCGCCGGGGACAGGCCGGCGACGAAGGTCCGGCCGCCGTCCACCTCGTCCCAGCCGCTGTCGGGGCCGGCGTCGGGCCCGGGCAACCCGCTGTCGAGGTCGCCGGCGTCCGCCGGCGGCTCGTCGCCTTCCGAGGTCGGCAGCGCGAAGACCGGCGGGGGCGGCGAGTCCTGCGCCCACAGGTAGGTCTCGCCGAAGACCTTCTCGACCAGCACCCAGCCGCGGCAGACGCCGTCGCGGCAGGGGAGCATGCGGGTGTTCGTCTTGCGCAGGTCCTCGACCGTCGCGGTGGTCAGCGCGTTGGTGAGCGGCTCGACCGGCTCGCTCACGGCCACCACGTTGCCGGGCGTGGCGCGGAAGGAGATCGGCAGCTGGTAGTCGGCCATGAACTCGCCGTTGCGGTCCTGGGCCCAGACCTCGACCTCGAGCAGCGCGCCCACGCGCGGCATGGGCATCCGCTGGTCCTCGGCCCAGGCCGTGAACGTGTCGTTGCCGGAGGTGCCGTAGACCTTGATCTGCTTGACCTTGACGCCGAAGGACTCGACGCGCGGCTTCTGCTCAGGCGGGGGCCTGGCGCAACCGTCGCAGGCGGTGAAGGGCAGGGCCGACAGCAGGGCGGCCAGGGTGAGGCGGCGGAAGTTCATGACGGAGCTCACTTGACCCTCCGGCCGATGCGCCCGTCTTCCTCGCCGACGGCGATGGAGACGCGGGTGGGGGCGGAGCAGAAGTTCTTCAGGTCGCGCGGGATGTGGCCGCAGGCTTTCTCGTCGCCCATGACCACCGAGGCGCAGGTGCACTTGCCGATGGACAGGCTGCAGTAGGCCTTGAGGGGGTTGGGGTCGGTCTCGGTGTCCTCGCGCGCGCAGACCGCCTGGGCGCAGGAGCAGCTGCCCTCGCCGGCCAACGGCGTCGAGCAGGCCTTGCGCATCGCCTCGGTGATGGCGCCGCACTTCGAGCTGTCGCGGGTCAGCACGTCGGCGCAGCTGCAGGCGCCCCCGACCAGCGGGGTGTTGCAGGCCTGGTTGAGGACCTCGGCGTTCACGGTGCTGCAGGCGGCCGCGGTGGTGGTGAGCACCTGGGAGCAGCTGCAGGCGCCCTCGTCGAGCCCCGGCAGCGGCGCGGCGGGCGAGCCGCCACTCCAACGGGCGTACTGGTCCTCGAAGGTGAGCGCCTGCTTGCACCAGGAGACCGCGATGGGGTCGATGATCAGGTTGGCGCCCTCGTGCGCGCGGGCGCACTTGTAGCCGGAGACCGAGACCTTCTCGACGTCCTTCTTGCCCTTGTTCCACTCCGACTCGCCCAGGATGTCCTGGCAGGTGCACTGCGCGCGCAGGTAGTCGATGAGGCTGTCGCGCAGGCTGATGTTGGTCTCGATGCGCGTGGTGTTGCGCTTGAGGACCTTGAAGCCCGAGCCGCCCTTGGCGATGTAGTCGTTGACGGCGATCTTGTAGGTGGCGCCGACCTCCACGAAGTGGTCGCCGATGCGCGGAGGGCCGTACTTGTCCTTCTCCTCGAGGGCGTTGGGGTCGTAGCCGTAGGCGGTGTGCGCCCAGCAGACCTTCTCCTCGGTGCACTGCCAGCCGGCGGGGTGCTGCACGTGGCCGTACTGCGCGCAGTCGGCGGCGGTCTCGCAGGGGTAGCGGTTGACGTTCACCTGGTGCTGGGCGCAGTCCATCACGAAGTTCATCCCGGAGATCTGCGCCTGCGCCTGGCAGCCGCGCTCGCCGGAGCGCTGGCCCACGTAGTCGGCCAGCTCCTGAACCTCGGCGCCGGAGACGTACATGATGTTGATGGTGTTCTCGAAGGGGAACACGTTGAACATCGCCTCCAGGCTGACCGGGCCGGGGTAGATGTTGTCGCGCACGCCCAGGGTGTTGGTCAGCGAGATCTCGGCCTGGACGCGCTGGCGGATGCGCATCGACTCGGCGGTCATGTTGCCCAGGGGGCTGTCGCCGCCGCTGGACGAGTTGCGCCGGGCGATCTCGCGGGGGGCGTAGGCGAAGATGCGGGTCAGCGCGAAGGTCTGGTCCAGGGTGGTGATGTAGGGGGAGAGCAGCGCGGTGGTGGGCCGGTCCTCCTGCCGCGAGCAGCGCTCCGCGCGCGCCATGCAGTCGGTGGGGAGGTAGCGGTCGCACTCGTAGCCGCGGAAGTCGCGGTCGTACTTCTCGATGCAGTCGACGGCGAACTCGTTGGAGGCGTTGGCGTTCTTCATCTCGTCCCAGAACCGGTCGCGGCAGGGGCGGGCGTCGGGGTTGTTCTCGCCGACCGTGGGCCGGGTGGTGATGAGGCTCTTGAACTGCTCGAACTGCGTGTTGGCGCGCCACGAGCGGGCCTCGTCGTCGCACCAGATGCCGTCGACGGGGAACGCGTGGTAGTCGTGCGCGACCACCTCGGCGCCCTCGGCCTTGCGCAGCATCCAGTTGCGGTACTCGTCGCTGCTCTCGTCCACGTCGGGCTTGGCCGGCGGCAGCTGCACCTCCAGCTCGAGCCGGCCCAGGTACTTGGCGAAGGCGCCGGAGTGGCTGAGGATGACCGGGCGCCCGGTGGGGTCGCGCAGCACCTGCGGCGGGTTGAGCACGATGTGCAGGTGCCCGCCCTCGATGACGTCGATGCCGGAGACGCCGGGGATGAAGACGCGCACCGTGCCGTCGAGGAAGGTGCACTTCTCGCGCGGGGTGCCCGCGGCCTCGCACTGCGACAGCGGCGGCTCGATCTGCTGCCAGCGGGTGAGGTCGGTGGTGGCGCGCGACATGAAGGGCAGGGCGCTCTCGTAGGGGTAGTAGGCGTCGTAGCCGGTGACCAGGTCCTGGTCCTCGGTGAGGCCCAGGTGCGAGACCACCATGATCAGGTCGGTGGTGGGCTTGAGCATCTCGACGTAGGCCCGGGCGCACTCGTTCTGCTCCAGCGGGGTCGCCTGCGTCGAGTTGCCGCCGTCCACCAGGCCGTACATCGAGCCGATGGAGGCCATGCCCAGCATCGCCACGCGCAGGCCGCGCACGTTGGCCAGGGTGTAGGGCGCGCTCATCTTGTCGAAGTTGGTGGAGTTGGCCTGGTTGCGGTTCTCCCACCAGTAGTTCGCGGCCAGCAGCGGGTAGTGGCCGAAGCGCGTGTACTTGTCCGAGAAGTTCATCACGCCCTTGTCGAACTCGTGGTTGCCCATCACCACGCCGTCGTAGTTCATCAAGGACATCCACTTCATCTCGGGCTCGCCGTCCGAGGAGTTGAAGATCGGTCCGCCCTGCCAGTAGTCGCCCGAGTCGACCAGGAGGCTGCGGTCGGCGCGGGCGCGCTCGCGCTTGATGAGCGCCGCGAGCCGGGCCGAGCCGCCGTACGGCGGGGCTTCGGGCGCCAGGCCCAGGTCCGCGTCGGTCTTCAGCGGCGCCAGGTCGTAGGGCAGGAAGCGCGAGTGGATGTCGGAAGTGTGCAGCACCGTGAGGCGCACCGACTGACCCTCGAGGTTGGGTTGGTCACCCGTCCACGTGGGCAGGCAGGCAGCGAGGCTCAGCAGGGCTGGCAGGATGAGACGGGTATCTGGTCGCACGAAAAGACCTCGTCCTCAGTCGTTACGCGACCGCGCGCCCCCACCTGAATAGGTTTGGCGCCGGCGCGTAACGGTCGGGCACCGGCAAGGCAAGCGACCGTACGCAGTTCGTTCTGGGGTGTCAAGCCGCGAACGCATGCCCGGCGCTCGCGGAGCGGAATACCCGCCCCCGAGCGGGGCGGAGCCCTTCAAAAGGCCTGCAAACTCAGGTGCGCAGCTCGGCTCCAACTCCGCGCGCGCCCCGCATCGGCATGAATCCGATGGAGGCGATGAGCGGCCCCTCCAAGCGGGTGAAGTCCTCGAAGGTCATCTCCAGGGCTTCCTCGTGGGACCCGGCGCGGAAGAGGACCGTCTCGTCCTCGATCAGGCTGCGGTCGGCGATGACCGGCAAGCCGAAGAGCTTGCCGAAGGGCGGCTCCGCGCCCAGCTCGCAGCCGGCGAAGCGCGAGCCGAACTCGTCCTCGGACACCAGGCGCGCCGTGGCGCTGCCGACCGTCGCGGCGAGCGCGGCCAGGTCGAGCATCTCGGCAGCGGGCAGCACGGCGATCCACCACTGGCCGTCGCAGTCGGCAATGACCGCCTTGGCCACGCGGTAGCCGGTGATGTGCATCGAGTGGGCGAGCTGCTGGGCGCTGACCGCGCGGGTATGCGGCACCCTCCGGAAGGGAATCGCTCGGTCGTCGAGGTAGTCGATGATGCTCTTGGGGATCATGGTCGGGCCTCCTCGATCAACGGTGAGGATGGCCCGGCGAAGCGGCGAGAGCGGCCGCTCTCGGGCTTTGCCCTCGGATTGGCGGGACGCCTGCCGCTGCTCGGGCTGCTCCCTCGGGCGGGTGGGGACGCCTGCCGCTGCTCGGGCTGTGCCCTCGGGTGGGCGGGGACGCCTGCCACTGCTCGGGCTGCGCCCTCGGGCAGGCAGGGACGCCTGCCGCTGCTCGGGCTTTGCCCTCGGGCAGGCAGGGACGCCTGCCGCTACTCGGGCTGTGCCCTACTTGCGGCGCGCCGTCTGGTGCAGCTCGAGGACGATCTCGCCGTCCTTGAAGACGCGCACCGCGCCGCTGGTCTGGCTGACCACCAGCGCCACGGCCTTGGTCTCCATGGTCATGGCCGCACTGGCCGCGTGGCGGGCGCCCAGGCCGAGCGGGACCTTGGCGTTCTCGCCGGCCGCCTGCAGGTAGCGCCCGGCCGCCAGCACCACGCCGTCCTCGCGGATGACGAAGGCCCCGTCGAGCATGGCGAAGGTCTTCACCGCGTCGCGGATCTTCGGGTCGAGCACGTTGCGCTCGGCCTCGCTCATGCCCTGGAACGGGTTCAAGGTGAGCTGGCGGCTCTTCTCCATCACCGCGGTCGAGTCGCCGACCACGATGATGGTGCCCACGCTCTTGCCCTCGTAGCCCTGCTGGCCGATCTGCATGGCGAGCTGGACCAGCGCCTCGACCACCTGCGAGTTGAACTCCGTGCCCAGGTTCATGGCGTCGACGGTGACGACCTGGTCCTCGAGCTCCTCGCCGAAGTTGATCTTGATGAGCGTGTCGAGCGTCTGGGCGTCGGCGTGGCCGGTCAGGCACAGCACCGTCTCGCCCTCCTTGAGCAGGTTCTCGCTCGCGGCGGCGATGAGCGCGACCTTCACCTTCTCGACCCGGGCGTAGTCGTACGAGGGGATGACGACCGCCTGGTACTTCTGGGCCCTCAAGTCGTCGGCCACCTTGTCGCTCGTCACAGCGTAGATTAGCTTCCTCTTCAATGGCCGGCCGCGCAGGTCGGCGGTCGACAGCGGGTAGTCGCTGATGAAGAGCAGGTGGTCCACCTCGCTCTTGCCGGCGAGGGTGAGCACCGAACGCACGAACTCCCTGTCGAACTTGCTGGTGACGTCGGCCATGGTGTGGAGGAGGGGCGGCGGGAAAGGGTGGAGGGGTGAGGGAGGAGCAGGCTAACCTCGGCCGCCGAGTGCGCGCAAGCCAGGCTCCCTGGCAGGCGCGGCAGAGCGCTCGGACGCCCGTCAGCTGGAGTAGAACGAAGCGTCCATCCTGTCGAACCTCCTTGACAAATGGCTGCTGCGAAAGCTAAAAGGGACGGCTTCCGTTCGCAGGATCGCTCAGGCACTAGGTGAAGGTGCCGGGGGTTATTCGCTTGAACCAGAAGGACATGAAGCGCTTCAAGAAAATGCTCGAGGAGAGCAAGAAGCAGCTTCTCAACTCCGCCAAGAAAACCTTGATGGAGGAGAGCAATTTCGACACCGACGATCTCCCCGACGAGATCGATTTGGCGAGCTCGGAATACAACCAGTCGATGGTGTTCCGCCTCCGCGACCGCGAGAAGTTCCTTCTCAAGAAGATCGACAAGGCCCTCGCGCGGATCGAGGAAGGGACCTTCGGCATCTGCGAGCGCTGCGAGGAGGAGATCAGCCTCAAGCGCCTCGAAGCCCGCCCGGTCACCACCCTCTGCATCCGCTGCAAGGAAGAGCAGGAGAAGAAGGAGAAGTCGTACGGCTGAGCCGGCGACCTTCTTCGCTTCCCGCAGCTTCTCCGATGGAATCGCGACGGCGCCCTCTGGGCGCCGTCGCCGTTTTCGGGGCTGCGTTACCGCTTGGCTCGCTGCCGGACGGGCCCGCGCGCCCGCGGCGAACGAGTCGCCGCGGTTGCCGCCAGCGCGACGCCGGCGACGCCCAAGCCCCTGATCTTCCTGGTTCGGGAGACAGGTGCCGCACGGCAACGGCCAGGCTGGCCGCCCGCCGGCGCGCCCGCTAGGCCGCGGCGATCTCGAACTTGAGCAGGTGCCGGCCGACGAGCAGTTGGTCGCCGTCGGTGAGCGGCGCGGTGGCGTCGATGCGCACGAAGGTGCCGTTGGACGAGCCGATGTCCCGGATGCTCACGCTGCCGTCGGCGCGCACGGTGACCACCGCGTGGCGCCCGGAGACGAAGCCGTCGCCCGCGAAGGTGACGTCGCCGATCTCCCGGCCGATCTGGTTCTCGCCGTCGTGGAGCGGGTAGGCGTTGCCGCGCAGCCCGCCCTCGAGGATCTGCACCAACCGGCCGCGGCAGGCGCCCTCGGGCGAGCCCCAGGTCCGCGGGGTGGTGGCGGGCACCGGGGAGAGCGTCTCGAAGATGAGCCGCTGGCGCCCGCAGCGGATCTCCTGGCCGATCTGCAGCATCCGCTCGGAGCGGACCCGGCTGAACACGCCGCTGCCGCCCCCGATGTCGTCCACCAGCAGCGAGGCGTCCTGGAAGCGGATGCGGGCCTGCTGGCGCGCGACGAACGGGTCGTCCATGAAGAGCAGCTCGGCGCTGGTCCCGGCCACCACCTCGTCCTTGCGCATGGCGAAGGTGGCCTCGGGGCCCCCGTCGGCCCGGACCACGCGGATGGTGACGCGCGGGCGGGCGAAGGTCGGCATCCGCGTGCCACACGCGCGGCAGGCGGCGGCGCCGGTGGGGTTGTCCACGTGGCAGCGGGGGCACAGGCTCATCGGCGAATCTCCGGACGGCTTCGGATTTCCCTGTCCTTCAGGCCGCCTATCGTCCGCGAGCGCGGGCTCCAAAGCAAGCGCGGCGCGGGGGTTCCCCATCCCCTCGGCAGGCCCTACCTTGCCGCTCGCTTCGGACCGGAGGGGCTCATGGGACCACTGGTGATGGTCGTCGAGGACGACCCCTACCTCGCGCTCACCCTCAAGGGCATCCTCGAGGAGCACGGGAACGAGGTCCTGCTCGCCAAGGACGGGGAGGAAGCGCTCGACCTGCTCGGGGTCAGCCGCGTGCCCGCCCTCATCATCCTGGACCTCGTCCTGCCGCGGCTCGACGGCTGGAACCTGCTGGAGATCCTCCACGAGGTCAGCCCGGTGCCGGTGATCGCCACCTCGGGCCTGGCGCCGGCCTGCCTGGCCAAGCACGCCACCGTCTTCCTGCCCAAGCCGCTCGACCTCGACGAGCTGCTGGGCGAGGTGGAGCGCTGCCTGGGCGCCCGCACCAGCCTGGACACCGCACCCGGTCCTCGGGCCCCCGACCAAGCGTCCTAGCACCGGGTGCCCCGACTTCGTTCGGGGTTACGCCGCCCAGAAACAGCCGGCGACTGAAGTCGCGCCTGACGTTTCGAGGTCCGCCTTCGCGGACCAGGTGGCGACGGATGTCATGGGCGACGACAAGGGCGCCCGGGTTCAGGTCTTCGCACTTCTGAGGCTCAGGTTCCCGACTTCGCGACCCGAGGCCACTGCAGCCCGCGCAGGCGGGCATCGCAATGTCAGGCGCGGCTCCAGCCGCCGGCTCTCACGGGACGGCACATCCCGGAACGAACTGGGGGCACCTCGTACTAGCTGCCCTCGATGCGCTTGAGGAAGGTCGGGTAGGAGATGTCCATCGCCCGGGCCGCCTCCATGCGCCGCCCGCCCAGCTGCTCGAGCACCCAGCGCGCATAGCGCCGCTCCAGCTCGTCCATCTTGATGGGCGGGCCGCTCACCCGGAAGTCGGCGGAACCGGAGCCGGGCGCGCAGTCGCGCGGGGTGCCCTCCAGCATCTCCAGGGCGAGGTCCGGGCCGGGCTCGAGCACCAGCGCCCGCTCCAGCACGTTGCGCAGCTCGCGGACGTTGCCGGGGAAGGCGTAGGCCGACAGCCGCGCCCGGCCCAGCTCGGACAGCGTGGCGGAGCGGCGCCCCAGCTCCGCCCGCAGGTCGGAGAGGATGCCCTCGGCCAGCGGCACCACGTCCTCGCGGCGCTCCCGCAGCGGCGGCACGTCGATCTTGAAGACCGAGAGGCGGAACCAGAGGTCCTCGCGGAAGGTCCCCTCCTGGATCTGCGCCTGCAGCTCGCGGTTGGTGGCGGCGACGATGCGCGCCGAGGAGGTGAGCTCGGCCACGCCGCCCAGGCGCCGGAAGCGCCCGGAGTCGAGGAAGGTGAGCAGCTTGGCCTGCAGCGCCAGCGGCAGCTCGCCCACCTCGTCCAGGAAGAGCGTCCCGCCGCTGGCCACCTCCACCAGGCCGCGCCGCGCTCCCTTGGCGTCGGTGAAGGCGCCGCGCTCGTGGCCGAACAGCTCGCTCTCGAAGGTGTTGGCCGGCACCGCGGCGCAGTTGACGTGCACGAACGGCGCGGTGCCGCCGGCGGACTGCGCGTGCAGGTGCCGGGCGAGCACCTCCTTGCCGCTGCCGGTCTCGCCCAGCAGCAGCACCGCGCTGCGCGGCGAGCCGGCGATGCGCGCCAGCATCTCCAGCACCTTCTTCATCGACGCCGACCGCGGCAGGATGAGGTGGTGGCGGCCCTGCAGCTCGGCCTCGGCGGCCTGCAGGCGGTCGCGCAGGCGCATCGCCTCGACCGTGCGCTTGGCCTTCATCACCAGGTCGGCCAGCTCCACCGGCTTGACCAGGTAGTCGGCGGCCCCGGCGCGCATGGCGTCCACCGCGCTGGAGACGTCCCCGTAGGCCGTCACCATCACCACCGTCGCCCCGGGCAACAGCTGCTTGAGCTCGGGCAGGAACGCCAGCCCGTCGCCGTCGGGCAGCCGGCGGTCGAGGATGACCAGCAGCGGCGCCTCCTTGGCCACCGCCGCGCGCGCCTCGTGCAGCGAGCGCGCCTGCGCCACCGGGAAGCCCTCGCGCTGCAGCGCGGCGGCGGCCAGCGCGGAGAACGACCGGTCGTCGTCGACGAGCAGGGTCTGGATGGTCATGGGGGGCTTTCCAGCGAGAGCGAGAGGCGGATGGTGAAGCGGCTGCCGGCCGGCAGCCGCTCGAACTGGAGCGTGCCGCCCTGGGCCTCCACGGCCTGGCGGGCCATGGTCAGGCCCAGGCCGATGCCCTTGGGCTTGCCGGTGACGAAGGGATCGAACAGGCGCTCCTCGAGGTCGGGCGCGGGCCCCCCGGCGTTGTCCTCGACCGAGAGCACCAGCGCGTCGGGCCCCGAGCTCATGCGCACCGCCACCCTCGGCGAGGCGACCCGGCCCAGGTCCTTGGCGGACGCCGCCGCCTCGATGGCGTTGCGCACCAGGTTGTCGACGGCGGTGCCGAGCAGGAGCGGGTCGCAGGGCCCGGAGACCGGCGCGCCCGGCTCGAGGCTGACCTGCACGTCGGCGGCCTCGGGCAGCACCTTCAGCCCCTCCACCGTCTCCTCCAGCAGCGAGCGCAGGTCGGTCGGCACGCGGCGGACCTCGGTGGGCCGGCCGAAGTGGAGCAGGGAGCTGGCCAGGTGGCGCAGCCGGTCGATCTGCCCCTTGAGGGCGTGGGTGGGCAGCGCCGGGTCGGCCCCCTGCGCCAGCAGGGAGACCGCGGCGTTCAGGCCGTTGAGCGAGTTCTTCACCTCGTGGGCGATGAGCGAGCTGGCCACGCCCAGCGCCGCCAGCTTCTCGTTGCGCGCGGCGCGCCGCTCCATCGACAGGTAGAGCCGGTAGCTGCGGCGGATGAACAGCGAGAGGACCAGGACCGCCCCCACCTGCACCGCGGAGAGGAAGAACAGCTGCAGCAGGAAGCGGTCGCGCATCGGGTCGAGCAGGCGGGCCTCGGGCATGACCATCAGCAGGCGCAGCCCGGTGCGGCCCACCAGGCACGCCGCGGCGTAGTGCTCCTCGCCCCCGGCGGAGAGGGTGCGGCCCAAGGGCTCGCTCAAGAGCCCCTCGGCGCGGCCGGCCAGGTCCGGCAGGCGGGCCCAGGCCGCCTTCTCGTCGGTGAAGATGGCGTCGCCGGCGGGGTCGAAGAGCGCCAGGGCCGCCTCGCCCAGCACCGAGGAGGTCGGCAGCGGGCCCTCCAGCGCGTCGAGCAGGCCCACCAGCGCGCCGAGGATGCGGCCCTCGCGGACCACGGGCACCGCCACCACCAGGGTGTTGCGGCTGCCCTCCAGCACGTCGGCGACGGGGGCCCGGGCGGCGAGCACCCGCTGGAACCAGCCCCGCGCCTCCAGGCGCGCCCCCAGCTGCCCCAGCTCGGCGGGCTCGCTCCAGACCCGCCGGCCCTCGGGGTCCAGGAAGGCCACGCCCGAGGCGAAGAGCGCCGAGTCGTGGTGGGTCGAGGCCAGCATCTGCCGGCCCCGCGCCGACAAGCCCTCCACCAGGTCGAGCTCGGAGCGCTCGGCCAGCCGGCTCAGCTCCGCCTGCAGCAGCTGGACGTGCCGGTCGAGGGAGTCGGCGTGGAGGCGCACGCTGCGTGCGACCCGCGAGCGCAGGATGGTGCGCAGCTCGCCCACGTCGCTGCGGTAGGAGAGCAGCGGGCCCGCCACCGCGGTGAGCGCCGCCAGGATGAGCACTCCCAGCGCGGAGCGGCCCAGCTGCCGCTCCGCCGCGCCCGTCGTGCGGGCTTCGCGCTCCAGGTCTGACATCAGGCGGGCAGATTCCGCCGGCGCCTCGCGCGCCGTCAAGCACCAAGCCGCCGGCCGCCGAAGCGGTAGGATGGTGGACCTCCCAGGAGCCACCGCATGCACGCCATCGTTCTTCTCATGGGCGCCCTCCTCGCCGGCGGCCCCCGCCCGCCCCCCGCGGCCCCGCTGGAGCGGCGCCTCGTCCTCGACGAGCGGCAGGGCAGGCGCCTGGAGCTCGTGCGCACCGCGCCGGCGGAGACGACCCCGCCGATCGAGGGGGCGCTCGAGCTGGTGGAGCTGGGCGTGCGCCGGCGGCTGGCCGACCGGGTCGCGGCCGCGGGGCTGCTCCCCGACGGCGTGCTGGCCATCCGCGACGGGGCGCTGCTGAAGCTCGACCTCGCGGGCAGGACCCGGGCGGTCCTGGCCAAGGGGCTCGCGCCCGAGCTGGAGATCGACCCCTCGGGCTCCCGGGTGGCCCTGGTGCGGCCCCTCCCTGCGGGCGGCAGCGCCATCGAGGTGCTGGAGCTGGCGGCGGGCGACGCCCGGCCGGTGAGCGTGGTCTCGTCCGGGGGCTACAACAACGCCCCGGCCTTCGCCCCGGACGGCAAGACGCTGCTCTTCGTCTCCACCCGCACCGGGCTCTCCTCGGTCTTCCGCGTCGGCCTGGACGGCTCGGGCGAGAAGCAGCTGACCAACCGCACCCT
>DASXVQ010000237.1:0-9548 GCA_036504155.1 Myxococcales bacterium | reverse complement strand
GAGGAACCGCCCACCGTCGCTGCAGCTCCGGTCATGCCGGCTCCTGCCCCCGCCGCGGACGCTCCTTCGCTCGCCGCGGCCGCTGCTCCCGAGCCGGCTCAGCCTGTCGCCGAACCTGCGGCCCCGCCGCCTCCGACCGGGCTCATGGCGCTCCCCGAGCCGCCCGAAGATGCTCCTCAAGACCCCGAGCCGCCCTACCACCCGGCCCCTGGCCTGATGCACGTCGAGGAGCTGCTCATGCGCGCCTCCTCCCGCGAACGGATCGCCGAGGCGCTGCTGTGGTTCTGCGAAGGGCGCTTCTCCACCACTTTGCTCTTCACCGTTCACGGCCACTACGCCGACGCCTGGCACACCCAGGGTGAGGGCATCGACGCTCGAAAGGCCGCCTCGTTGTCGGTGGACCTCCGGGAGCCGTCACTGCTTCAGGCCGCCCACGACGCAGGCAAGCCCGTGCTCAGCGGAAGGGCGCAGACGCCCATCGACCGCCGGCTCCTGGCGTTCCTGGGGATGCACCCGCGGTCCAAGACCACGGCCATGCCCATCACCGTCAAGGGGCGCATCGTCAACATGCTCTACGGCTCGCGGGGCACCTGGCCGATGCGCGACACCATCCTGGGCGAGCTCGAGCGCATCGCCATCCTGGCGTCCCGCGCCTACGACCGCCTGCTCCTGCAGGCCAAGAACATCGACTCGTAGGTCGCGCCGCGCGCCCGCCCATGGCCCCTGGCTCCGCTCTCTGGTTGCGCCCCTCACCGCTCGGCTTGGCGCTCGCCGGCGCCCTGGCGGCGGTGGGCTGCGAGACGGCGGGCGTGGTGCTCGAGGCCGAGGCGGAGCCGCCGGATGCCGCCCTCGAGCCTCCCGACGCCGGCCTCCCGCCTCTCGACCTCGATGCGTCCGGCGTCGCGGTGGACTCCGGTCTCTAGCCGATGGCCGCCATCGCTCCCGAGCGCCGCCGCAAGCTCGCCGCCCTGGCCCGGCTGACGCGCAAGCTGGTCGAGCCGCAGCCCATCCCCATCGACGACGCGCTGCTCGACTGCTTCGACTGGGTCGTCAGCGACCCCGAGCTCGACGCGCTTCTCTCGATGGGGATCGAGCCTCGCCGGGTCGCCGACCTGGGCCTGGCACCCGACCTGCTCGCCTCGCTGGTGCGCAAGGATCTGGTCGTGCTGCGCCCGGCCGAGGCCGCCGCCGACGGCGAGACGGTGCACGCCGCGGCGTTCCTGCCGGGGTGGTTCGAAAGCCAGCTGTGCGACGGCGGGGAGACCGAGCACCACCGCGAATTCGCCCGGCGCGTGGAGCGGCTCTTCGAGTCCTGGCGCGAGCAGAACAACCTCTTCGCCCGCTTCTTCGTCAACGCCCTGTACCGGCTGCGCAACCGGCCGTTCCAGACCATCGCCGCCGGGCCGGGAGCTTTTCGGCGCGTCGAGGTGGGCCGGGCGATCCAGGCCCCGCCGGCGCAGGTGCGGCCCACCGCCAGCGTGGTCGAGCTCGTGGAACGGCACGGCGCCACCGGCTCCATCGGCCTCATCCACTGCTTCTGCCGCCAGACCCGAAAGCTGGTCGGCGCGCCCTGCCGCTTCGACCTGCCCCGCGAGACCTGCCTGCAGGTCGGGGAGACGGCGCGGCTGGCCATCGCGCACGGGCTGGCCCGGCCGATCTCCAAGGACGAAGCGCTCGCCCTCCTCGCCGCCGCGCAGAAGGGCGGCGCCATCCACACCGTCTTCCACGACCGCGACGACGCCCAGCGCGAGGAGATCGCCATCTGCAGCTGCTGCTGGGACTGCTGCGGCGTGCTGGGCACCTGGAACCGCGGCGCCGGCGCGGCGTACTTCCGCTGCTTCGAGCGGGCGACCCTGGCGGCGCCGGAGAAGTGCACCGCCTGCGGGACCTGCCGCAACTTCTGCCCCACCGACGCTCTCTCGGTCGTCCAGGCGAGGATCAGCGTCGACGAGCGGCGCTGCCTCGGCTGCGGCCAGTGCGCCTTCCAGTGCCCCGCGGGCGCCCTCTCGCTCGTCTCGCAGGAGCGCGAGGTGTTCCTGGGGATGCAGCCGAAGGCCAAGGCGCGCCTCGGCTCCTGACGGTCAGGCCTCCACGTCGATCGGCGCCGGCGCCGCCGCCTTGGGCATCATCAGGCCGCCGTACACGCTGGGCTGCTCCAGCGCGTCGAACGCCTTGCGCTGCCGCAGGACGAGCGTGACGGCGAGCATCAGCAGCGCCGCCACCACGGGCACCACCCGCAGGCCCAGGCGATCCTGCATCCAGCCCAGCGTCACCAGGCCCACCGAGTAGCCGCCGCTCAAGGTGACCGCATAGAGGCTGCTCATGCGCGCCTGCAGATCGCGCGAGACGCGGCCGAGGCAGGTGGTCGAGAGCGCGGTCAGCGTCCAGAGGTAGACCCCGCCCAGCACCGCGAGCATGGCGAACGCCATCTCGTACCAGGGCGCGAGCCAGTAGATGGCGGCGATGGGGCTGACCGCGGTCAGCCCGCGCATCAGCAGGCTCTTGACGCCCCAGCGCATCGCCAGCGCGTTGGCCACCAGCGCCGCGCACAGCGCCCCGGCGCCCTGCGCCATCGCCAGGATCGACGCCGCCGCCTGCCCCTTGCCGAAGCCCTGGATGGCGTAGGCGGGCATCAGGCCGATGAACGGCGCGACGAGCACCGTCATCAACAGCACCAGCGGCAGGGCCAGGCGGATGCCGGGATCGGTCGACGCCACCTTCAGGCCGGTCGCCATGCCGCCCCAGATGCCCTCGGGCGGACCGGTGCGGTGGACGAGGCGCGGGGTGGAGGCGGCCACCGCGGCGATGACGCCCAGATAGCTGACCGCGTTGACCACGAAGGAGAAGGTGATGCCGCCGGCGGTGAGGATGAGCGCGGCGAGCATGGGGCCGACGGTGCGGGCGAGGTTGAACTGCCCGGCGTTGAGGCTGACCGAGCTCAAGAGATCCTCGGGCTCGACGATCTCCGAGAGCAGCGCGCTGTAGGCCGGGGTGGCGAGCGCGCCGGCGCAGCCGCTGACGAAGACCAGCGCGGCGATGGCCGGCAGGGTGAGGCCGCCGGTGGCCGACAGCGCCGCCAGCGCGGTCACCGCGAGCGCCTGGACGATCGTCAGCGGGATGATGACCTTGCGCCGGTCGTAGCGGTCGGCGAGCGCCCCGCCGATGGGCCCGAGGAAGACCGCCGGGGCGTAGGCGAGCGCGGCGATGGTCCCGGTCCAGCCCGCCTTGCCGGTGGTCTCGGTGACGTAGATGCCGACGCTGACGGTCTGCACCCAGCTGCCGAGGTTGGAGACGAACGCCCCCAGCCAGATGCGGACGTAGGCCGGGTAGCGGAAGGCGCGCAGGGAGGGGAATCGGGAGGTGAAGTCGCGCACGGGACGCGTTCTAGCGCCCTCTCGCGGCCAACTCCACCCCGATTCGCTTCGGCGCTCGGGATCCCGGGTTGCCCCGCCGAGGAGCTGCGCCTACTTGGGCCCGGCGACCTTCCCAGCCAGGCGCTTGAGCTTGTTCGCCGAGCGCTGCTTCATCTCCTCGAGCTGCTTCTGGAAGCCCTGGAGCAAGCTCAGGCCGTTCTCCATCGTCGCGGTGAACTCCGCGGCGGCCTTGGCGTCGATGCCCGACGGGACGAGGAAGGAGTCCACCACGGTGGCCGGGTCCGTCAGCGGGGCGATCTGGTCCAGGAGCTTGCGCAGCCGGGTCGGGGCCTTCTCCGGCGCGACCGCGCCCGGGCCCGCGACCGGATGCGGCGCCCGCTGCCTTCCGGCCTCCTGCTTCAGGCGGGCGACCGACCAGCGCTCCTTCTCGGCGCGCTCCAAGAGCTCGCGCTGTCTCTCGGCAGGAAGACCGATGACCTCCTCGTAGTGGCTCACCCGCAGGAGCCGCCACGCCCGGAAGTCGTTGTGCACCTTGGCCATCAGCGAGAGCTCGATGGAGTTGTGCAGGCGCGACCGGCTCCAGGCCGCGTCGGCCATCCCTGGCTGGGCAGCGAGGTCGTTCAGCGAGTCGGCCTTGTTGCTGTCCTTGGAGCGGAAGGCCTCCCTCGAGGCGCGGAAGAGCTGGCTGAAGAGATACCTCCCGATGTTGATGGTGCTCCGGACCTCGCCGGCGGCGCTCTCGAGCAGCACGAACTCGGCGAGCTTCTCCAGCTGGTCTTGGCTGACGACGGGCTGCTGATCTTCTTCGCGGGCACGGCGCTCTTTCCCGGCACGATGCTTCCCCCTTCGCGATGGAGAGGTCGGCCAGCTCTTCCCTGCCGGTGGACCTCTATGAGAGGGACCCATTGACCAAGTGAACGGCGGTTGGCCGACAGGCCGGGCCGGGGACTTGCTCCACCGTGGAGCAAGTCCTCGGCGTGTACCAAGTGGCACCGGGCGTCGGCCGCGGGTGGCGCCTTCGCCGCCCGCTACTCCCTGAGCCGGTTGCGCGAGATGACCAGCCGCTGCACCTCGCTCGGCCTCGCCCATTCCGGCGGCTTCTCGCTCCAGGCCGCGAGGCACCTCCAGGAGAACGACCGTGAGGGCCTGGCCTTCTTGATCCGATACAACCTGCGCCCTCCCATCTCGCTCGCCTGCGCGAGCTGCCGAACGGCGAGGTGCTGCTCGGGTTCTAGCGATCGCTTGGCGATCACCAGGTCGGCCTGGAACTGGAGCCACTGGCGCTGTTCTCCATCGTGCCAGGACACGTCCCACCGCTCATCGACGCCGCCGCCAACTAACCTCAGGAGCGCTAGGTGCTTTGGGCAGACCTGATGCGCGAGGTCCACGACATCGACGTGCTCGGTGCCCCTGCGGGCGGTCTGCGCAAGGTCGGTGGAGCAGGTCACGACACGGGAGAAGATCCGCGAGACCTTGCCGCGCCTCGCCCTGAGAGGCGAGAGGTCTACGCTCGCGGATCAATAGAGGGATCGGCGTGGCATCGGGCCCCGCCGTAGGCTCCCAGGCATGGTGAGGCCCGGGGCGATTCCTCGCCGAGACGCGCGATTTCGGCGACCGCTGCCCGTATGCGCGGGGCAAGGCTCGTCCCGTGCCGGCCCACCTTTTGCCTGCTAGCGTCCCCGCCATGCCTGGAAGCGAGAGCGACTTCGGCGGCACGCGCGCAAGAAGATTGAGCGCGGTTCCCAAGGAAGTAGGTTCCGCTAGAGTTGGCTTTGCCGGAAGGCACGCGCGAAAGCGCCACGGGCGTGGCGCACGAGGAAGCCAAGAGGGCGATTTCCAGGAAGTCAATATCCTAGCTGCCTCAATCTTTTGAGACTCATCGCGCAATTTCTCCGACCTTGAGACAGAAAAGGCCCCCAGCCGCCCGTGGCGAACTGGGGGCAGTATTGTGCGGGGCCGACCACCGCGCGCGCATCAGTGGACCAGAGCGCCCGGAGAAACGTTGATCACTGGCGGTCACTCAGCCAGCCTTGCAGCACTGCGCGAGCGCGCGTACGAGCGAGGGGTCTTGGGAGGTTAGTGTCATACGCCCTACCGGGCTCTCCTTTTCATCCAAGTCCGGAGGCGGGCTACTAGCCCCGACAAGCAACTGCAGACGACGATGATCACAGCCACCGGAAGAAGGAGTTTGGCCCACCACGGAATAATGCCGAAGAGAAAAGGAAGGCCTCCAAGCTCCAGGGTGAAGCAGAACATCCAAAGAAATGGGGAAAAAGGACGAATCCAAGGATCAGACTGACCAGCCAAGTGCCAATGTTGAACTCGCGCTTCCAAAGCGTCTTGGCTGTTTCGAGTACCTCCAGAGCCCCGTAGAGGGCCACTGCGTCAAATACGGCGCGGCTGGCGGCATCCCATTCGACGCTCATGCGCTGCCCCAAATGGCTGCAGCCGATTAGAGCGGCTTGTGCGGAATACTCCGCAGCCTTCATTTCCTCGTTGGCTCGGCGGTAGTGTTCGCGGTTGGCATTGCTGTCGTCGCCCTGGAGCACGGCTTGAGCGGCGCGCAGCTCAACCTCGGGCCGTCTAAGACGGTCGTCTGCGGCGAGGCGAGCGGCGCGGTCGAAGGACTCCACGGCTGGAAGCGTCGCACGCTGTGAGTGTTAGAGTGCCGCTCGGGAATGTCGGAGGCGGCGGGTGGCCTCGTGACCAGATTGCGCGGTGCTGCCGGCGGTGGGCCCTTGCCGCAAGGCCCCGAGGGATGCACCGCTCCGTCCATGCAAGGGGTGCGCAGGCGGAGTACCATGTTGCTCCCAGCCGCTCTTTTGCGGCGTACGCAGGACAGGGGGTTGCCATCATGCGACGTCACTACTTCGACCTCTCCGCGTCGGCCGCTGCCGCGCTCTGTCTCTCGTCCCTGTTCGGTTGCCCGCCTGTCGGCGGTCCTGGCGGGGTGGACGAGTGTCCCACCGCCTGTGAAGACGGCAACTCGTGCACGACGGATGCCCGGCCGGCCGGCAGTGACTGCCAGGCGCCGTGCGTCTTCACGCCAGTCTCCGCCTGCATCAACGCGGACGGTTGCTGTCCCGCCGGCTGCAATGGCACGAACGACAGTGACTGCACGCTCGCGTGCGGCGGCACCGCCGACCCGTGCAACGGGCAGGGGTCGTGCGCGAACGTCGCGGGTGGGTTCGTGTGCACCTGCTCGAGCCACTTCGCTGGAACGACTTGCTCGACCTGCGCAGCCCCGTACACCGGCACAAGCTGCGCGAGCTGCGCTTCCGGCTACTACGAATTCCCGAGCGGCTCGGGGACCTGCGTCGACGACCCGTGCCTTCCCGACCCCTGCAGCGGCCAGGGCGCCTGCTCCAACAGCACTGGAGCGGCAGTGTGTAGCTGTTCCGGCCATTTCACGGGTACCGCGTGCTCGACTTGCGCCACCGGCTACACGGGCGCGAACTGCGCGAGCTGCGCTACCGGCTACAACGAATACCCGAGCGGCTCGGGGACCTGCGTCGACGACCCGTGCCTTCCCGACCCTTGTAGCGGCCAGGGCGCTTGCTCCAACAGTACTGGCGCGGCGGTCTGTAGCTGCGCCGGCCATTTCACGGGTACGACGTGCTCGACTTGCGCCACCGGCTACACGGGCGCGAGCTGCGCGAGCTGCGCTATCGGATATGACGAATACCCGAGCGGCTCGGGGACCTGCATCGACGACCCGTGCCTTCCCGACCCCTGTAGCGGCCAGGGCGCTTGCTCCGACAGCACTGGAGCGGCGGTGTGTAGCTGTTCCGGCCATTTCACGGGCGCCGCGTGCTCGACCTGCGCCACGGGCTACACGGGCGCGAGCTGCACGAATTGCGCTACGGGCTATTTCCAATACCCCAGCGGCTCGGGCACCTGCGTCCTCTTTCAGGGACACCCCTTCCCGAGAATCGGCACGCTGCAATGGGGCGGCAGCAACGTCGACTGGCTGAGTCGATTCCAGCTCGTCGTCACGAGCCTGCGGGACGCGGCCATCGCCGCGGGGATCAAGCAAGCAGCTCCCGATCGATTCGTCCTCTGGACCACCGACTGGAACGCCGCCGAGCCGTTCTCGCCTTCCGACCTCGGGCCGGGGCCGTTGCCGGCGGAGTGGCGCTTGAAGACGAGTGCCGGCACCGATGTGACCATCTACAACGCCGCCACCTACTTCGCCGACATCACGGAGTACTGCCTGCCGTACACGGGAACGGTCAACGGCTTCCAGATGAACGGCGAGCGCTACAACCAGGCCCTGCCGCGCTACATCGACGAGGTCAGCGACTGGTCGGCCTGGGACGGGGTGAGCAGCGACGGCACCCAGCAGTTCCCCTGGGGCATCCCCGACATCGACCTGGACCGCGACGGGCTGAACGACTTCGACGAGACGAGCCACGGGAGCACGCCGGCGCTCCGGCGAGACTGGGTCAAGCAGAAGTGGTGGGAGGGGCAGGACGCGGCCCGCAGCCGCCTGCGCGCGTACTACGAGCAGCGGTTCGGCGATCCCGACGCCAAGCTCATCACCTACTGGAGCATCGGGGGCGACACGGACGTCTCGCTCATGAGCATCGACTACGCGAACGGCGTGGGCTGGGAGAACATGTACTGGTCCGACCCGCCCTTCCCCCTCTGGCACACCCTCATGGCGCAATGGGGGAGCCGCGGCCCGACGCCCCGCATCAACTACGTCAGTGGAGACGTCTTCTTCGACGGCGTGCACGCTCCGGCACGACGCAAGGACTACTTCCGCTTCGTGCGCTGGACGCTGGCGACGGCGCTCATGGACGACGTCTACTTCCTCAGCGGCGATCTCCAGAACCACCACTGGGCCAACTACTACGACGAATACGACGTGCAGCTGGGCTACCCCACGGGGCCGGCGGCGAGCCTCGCGAGCGGCGGGTGGGTGCGCTTCTTCGACCACGGGGCCGCGGTGCTGAACCCGACGAACGCCGCCCTCACCATCACCGACGCAGACCTGCAGACGCTGCCGGGATATGCGGGTCCGTACTACCGCTTCCAGGGCAACCAGGATCCTTCCTGGAACGACGGCAGCCAGTTCGCCTCGGGCTTCTTCGACAGCACCACCGCGAGGGCGATTTACGATGACGGCACGCAGGACGCCTCGGACCAGGCGCAGAACGTGGGGGAGGGCGTGGTCCTGGTGGACAGCCCCGGCAGGGTCGTCGTCGCCGACATCATCGTCGACAACGCCTATGCCGGCACCTCGCCCGGGTCGCTCGATACGACCTTCTCCGGCTTCACGGAGGACCTCGACGCGGGCTACAGCGATGCGAATCCGACCTGGACGGCCGCGCTGCGTTGGCAGAAAGACTGGCGGTACTTCTCGAGCCACACTGCTCCTGGGGTGACAGGCACCGCTACGGCGTGGGCGCTGTATCGACCCGGCATTCACGTCGCAGGGAATTATCGGGTGTACGAGTGGCACGGCTGGGCCGGCGACAGCACCACGAGCCGAGTCGAGTCGGCCGCGGTGCCGGTGGCCCTCGTGCACGCGGGCGGTACGGCGTCACTTCGGGTAGACCAGACCGCGGGCTATGGTCAATGGAACCTCTTGGGCACCTATGCATTCGCGGCTGACGGGTCGGCCTCCGTGACCATCACGAACGACGTGGCGTGCAGCAGCTGCACGGTGATCGCCGACGCCTTCAAGTTCGAGTACGTGCCGTGACGCGGCGACCAACAGCGTCTCTCGGCCGCCCGCCGCCCGGAAGCCCCGCGCAGATCTAATTCACGCGGAGCTGGGGTGACCGCCGGATCCAGCGGCGCCCACGGCCCCCCGATACGATCCCCTTCTTGGCGATTTCATCGGCCACATGGGATCTTGGCTGCGGGAATAGATTCTTGCCGATACTCAGCTTCACGAGGCGGTCCATGTTTGTACGGTTGAGACCCAGGTGTTTCGGGATGACAATCGCGCGCTCACCGGGGAGCGTGAAGTCGGGGGCGCAGCCACCGACCAGGAGCAGCAGCAGGACATGTCCGGAGCGGCTGGGGTGGTGTCCCGCATCTGGTGGAAAAGCGCGCGTAGCGCCCTACCGGCGGGCCGTTGATGGCCTGCGTGTATAGCAGGTCGGTCGGACATGCCTCAATGCACCTAGGCGGCGGCTTTCTTGTCTGCCCGCTGTTCACTCT
>DASXVQ010000236.1:0-12310 GCA_036504155.1 Myxococcales bacterium | reverse complement strand
CCGATCTCGCTCATGAATCTGGACTCCTTGGACTTGGAGATCCGGACGGCTGGATTCCCGGGCAGGCGCGGAGGCCTGCCTCCACTGGGCCTCTCCTCCGCTCATGAATCTGGACTCTTGGACTCGGAGATCCGGACGGCTGGATTCCCGGGCAGGCGCGGAGGCCTGCCTTCACTGGGCCTCTCCTCCGCTCATAAATCTGGACTCTTGGACTTGGAGATTCGGGCTGGATTCCCGGGCAGCCGCGGAGGCCTGCCTCCACTGGGCACCGAGGTCGAGTAGTTGACCGGCCCCTCGCCGCGGGGCACGGTCTTGCCATGCGCTTGGCTCCGGCACTCGCCTTCGCGGCCGTCCTCGGCTTCGCGGCGCCCGCCTCGGCGGTCGACCCCGACCCGTGGCTCAGCACCGACAAGGCGCTGCACTTCGGCGTCAGCGCGGGCATCGCCGGCCTCGGCTACGGCGGCGCGGCGCTCCTCTGGGACGACGTGGGCCTGCGGCTGGGCGTCGGCGCGAGCGTCGCGGTCACCGCGGGGATCGCCAAGGAGCTGTTCGACCTCGCGGGCTACGGCACGCCCTCGTGGAAGGACTTCGCCTGGGACCTGCTCGGCACCGCGGTGGGGCTCGCGCTCGCCTTCGGCATCGATCGGCTCTTCTTCGCGCATCCCCAGCCGGCGCCGGCGCCTCCGGCCGCCCAGGCTCGGCGGCCGGCCCCGGCGCTGCTCGATTCGCCGTTCGCGTTTGCCCCCATCCACTCTTGGTAGGCTCGGATTCGTGCGCGCCCTCGCCTGCCTGCCTCTGCTCCTGACCAGCTGCGTGGCGCTGCCTTTCGTCTCGCCACCGATGCAGATGCAGGTCGGCAGCGGGGCGCGCGCGCTCGACCGCGACGGCGTCCGCGAGGTCGAGGTGCCGGTGCAGCTGCGCGTCGGGGTCCACCCGCTGTCGCTCTTGCCGAAGCTGATCCAGCGGCGCGGCGACTTCGCCCTGGGCTACCTGCTCGACTACGGCACCGGCGCGTCCCTCAACGGCGCCTACCTCGAGGCCAGCGTCAACGTCCTCCACCACGAGATGGGCGGCGGCTTCGGCCGGCTGAGCGCGCGCGGCCAGGCGCGGCTCATCCACGCCGACCCCGGGGACGCCTGGGGCCAGTCCGGGGCGCTGCAGCTGGCCTGGGAGTACGTCACCTTCACCGACGCCGACTTCGAGAGCGCCAACGACAACGGCGGCGCCTTCGGGCACAGCTACGGCGAGGCGGGCGTCGGCGTGTACCTCGAGGGCGCCTACCTGCGCGCCGGGACGCTCCACGGCTGGACGGCGACCGCGGGCCTGACCATCCGCATCCCCGCGGCCTATGGGATCTCCTACGTCTGGGCCTGGGCGCTCGCCAAGTAGCGGGCTATCGGCCGCGCGCCTTGGCTCTCGCCCACAGGCCGCGCCGGCGCGCCTCGAAGGCCAGGCCTTCGTCGTCCGCGGGGCCGTCGTTGAGCATCCGCGCCGAGCGCTCGAGCACCTTCTCCTCCAGCACCAGCGACTCCCACAACGTCCTGGCTTCACCGGCGTCGAGGCCGCTGCGCGCCAGGTACTCGGCACGAGCGGAGGGAGGCACCCTCTGCTCCCGCCACCAAGCTCGCTCGGCCTCCGCCGTCTCCTCCGCGGTGGCCTCCAGGCCCAGCTCCCTCGCCCAGCCGGCCAAGAGCAGCGTCCGCAGGCCGTCGCGGGCCAACGATCCCGCATCGGGCCGTCGCGCCAGCGCTTCGAGAATCCTCTCGTTGGCGACCGTCGTCTCGCCCTCGCGCAGCGTCGCGCCTTCGCGCAGCCGCCGGCGCCGGACCAGCGACGAGGGCCGCGCGCGAATCATCCCGACGGCCGGCAGGTCGCCCGAGTCCAGTAGCGCCTTCGCCGCCTCGAGGCAGGCCCGGGCGTCCAGCGCCTTGAGGTCCTCGAGCCCCTTGCGCCGCACCCAGGCGTCCCAGCGCGCCCGAGTCTTGGCCGGCAGCTTGGCCGCCTCGAGCACCTGCTCCCAGGTCCGGTCCTGGAAGAAGACCGACTGGCCCGCCTTCACCAGCGCCTTGGCCTCGCGGCCCGTCAGCGCTCCCGCGGCCTGCGCCCGCGCGGCGTTGTGGCGGACGTTGACCAGCGGCACGGTGAAGGCCTCGAAGCCAGCCTCCGCGCCGGCGTGCAGCAGCGCGACCTCGGCGTCGTCGGTGAGCACCCCGTCCCGGTACATCCGGAAGATGCGCCCCACGCCGACCATGCCTTGCTGCCAAAGCTCCGCCGCCCGCAGCGCGCCCATGCTCGAGCCGCCCAGCACCGCGACTCCGGCATCCAGCGCCGCCAGGATCTCGTGGTGCCACACCGACGGCACCGACTCGAAGACTCCGTCGACGAGGGCGATGGCCTTGGGCCGCAGCGCAAGCGCTCGCCAGAGATCGCCCTGCCGCGCCGGCGGAAGGACCCGGCAGGGCGCCAGCGCTCGGGCCTCGGCCGCGGGCAGCGAGGGCCCCAGGAAGACCAGCAGATCGGTCGGCTTCCGGCGGCTCATAGCAGCTCCGAAACCAGCATCCCGGGCACCACCACCTTGATGACCGAGGCCTGGAGTCCGGCGGGGGCGAGATCGAAGGCCGCCGCGCACCCAACCGCCCGGACTATCTCGCGAATCTGGCGGCGAAGACCCATCCGGGGCATATCGCCCGCATCATTAGATCCGCCCACGGAGCCGCAGAGGGCCTCCAGCGCCTGGATTTCGGGCCCCGGCGCGTGGACGACGTCGTCCCTGGCGCCGTGGATGTCGGTCAGCCGGGACTGGGCGGCCTCCAGGAGCGCCCCGAGCAGGGCGCCGTCGGCGTCGGTCCCGCAGGCGTACCCCGCCGTCAACGGCACCGGGCCCTTCCAGCGGTCGAAGAGCAGCGCGCCGGCCAGCGCCAGTCCCAGCCCCGGGCGCGGAGTCAGGTCGAAGAGGTAGACCTCGAAGTCCTTGGCCAGCGCCGCCGCGCGCGCCCAGGTCCGCGGCGCCGCGCGCTCGAGGGAGCGCGGGGAGAGCATCCGCTCCACCACCGCCGCCGTGGTCCAGCCGTCGGGAAGCGCCCGCGCCAGCTGGTCGCGCTCGGCCGCCTCCAGCAGGGCGTGCCGCAGCGCCGACGGGCGGTCGGGATGGGCGCCCATGCCGTTCGTGGTCCAGCGCACGACCGCCGGCCCCAGCGCTGGCGAGCCCGCCGGCGGGCAATGCAGCGCCTGCGCCGGGACCCAGACGTCGCGGCCGCTCGCGAGCTCCTCGCCGCGACGCCAGGCGACGCGCACGCCGTCGTTCCAGCCGGGGAGCGCCGCTCCCGCCGACCCGACGCCGTCCGCGCCCCAGACCTCGGCGCCCGGGAACCGCGAGCGCAGCTGGCGCGCGCAGCCCCACACCAGCGTCGCCGGCTCCACCGTCTCGCTGGCCCACAGCTCCGCCGCCTCGAGGACGGCCCCGGCCTCGGCCTCCTCCCAGGTCTCGCCCTTGCCGTTGGAGACCTGCAGCACGTGCCCGCCGGGCCGCACCGCGCAGGCCACCTCCAGCCCCCGGGCGCGATCGAGCCCGGTGACCCGCGCCACGCGCGAGACGCCGATCTGCTCCTTGAGGAGCGCGAGCTGCCGTGCCGGAATCGCCACGGCCCAGACCTTACCTGTCCCCGACCAGCTTGCGCAGCAGCTCTCGCAGCGTGCGCTGCTCGGCCGGCGACAGCGGAGAGAGGAACTGCTGCGCCGCCGCGTTGACGTCCGGGTCGGTGACCGCCAGCCGCTGGAGGGCCTTCTTCGTCAACTCGACGCGCATCTTGCGCCGGTCCTCGGCGTCGCGCGTGCGGACGACCAGGCCCTCGCCCTCGATGCCGTCGAGCATCCGCGAGATCCCGGCCGGATGCTGCCCGGTCTGGAAGGCGAGCTCGCACTGGGTCAGCGCCCCTTCGCGCCGCAGGCGGTTGAGGACCTGCCAGACCAGGATCGACTCGCCGCGCGCCTCCAGCCGGCGCGAGGCGGCGGCGGCCATCATCCGCCGGGAGCGGGCGATGAGCACCCCCAGCTCCTCCACGCCCTGCCGTCGATCGATCTGCTTCCCCATGAGCGGGCGGACCCTAGCCCAAACTCGTTGCCGACGCAATCGTTGCAACCGCAATAATCATCGGCTACAAAGCCCCACCGTGAACGCCTCCGCCCGAACCCCGCCCCTCCGATTCCCGCTCGCCGCGGCCCTCGCCGCCGGGCTGCTCGCGGCCTGCTCCTCCGGCCCCCCCGCCGCCCCGAACAAGCGCCCGCCGCCCCTGGTGGCCGTGGCCAAGGTCGAGGGCCGGGACGTGCCGGTCACCGTCAACGCCCCGGTGGACCTGCGCCCGCTGGCGGTCTCCGACGTGGGCGCCAAGTCGCTGGGCTACCTCGACGCGGTGCTGGTCGACCGCGGCGACCGCGTCCGGCGCGGGCAGCTGCTGGCGGTGGTGCGCCCCTCGGACCTGCCCGACCAGCTCGAGGCCGAGCGCGCCACCCTGGGCACCTTCCAGGCGAGCGTCGCGCTGGCCCAGACCAACTTCGACCGCGCCACCACGTTGGCGCCCAAGGGCCTGGTCTCGCAGCAGGAGCTGCAGCAGGCCACCAGCGCGGTCGCCTCCGCGGCGGCGGCCGAGGCGGCGTCCAAGGCGCGCATCGAGGCCATGGCCACCCGGCTGGGCGAGACGCGCATCTACTCCCCCGTCGACGGCGTCATCCTCTCGCGCAAGCTGGACCCCGGCGCCCTGGTGGGCCCCGGCGGCGGCGGCGCCATCCTCACCGTGGCCCAGGTGCAGACGCTGCGCGTCTTCGTCTCCGTCAACGAGCGCGAGGCCCCGGGGGTGAAGGTGGGCCAGCAGGCGAAGGTGGAGCTGGACGCGTTCCCGGGCCGCCCCTTCGAGGGCAAGGTCGTGCGCATGAGCCCGGCCTTCGACCCCAACACCCGCACCCTCGACGCCGAGGTGCAGCTGCCCAACCCGGACGGCGACCTGCGCATCGGCATGTACGGGCGGGCCTCGATCATCCTCGACGTGCACAAGGGCGCGGCGGTGGTCCCCGACACCGCGGTGGTGGTCAACGCGCTGGGCCGCTACGCCTTCGTCATCGAGGGCGACAAGGCGCGCCGCCGCGAGCTGCAGATCGGCGTCGACGGCGGCGAGTGGCTGGAGGTGCTCAAGGGCCTCTCCCCGGGCGAGGACGTGGTGACCGCCGGCGCCGACGCCCTGGCCGAGGGCGTGGTGGTCCGCGCCGCGCGCGCCGGCGCCGCTCCGGCTGCCAGGCCCGCCGACCCCGCCGGCCCCGGCAAGCCCTCCGCCGAGGCCGCGGCGCGGCCCGAAGGCGCGAGCGGCCCCGCGGCCGGCCCGCGCGCCACCCAGAACTAGCCGCGCCACCCCCCCCTCCCGACCCCGAAGGAAGCAGGCAACCCGACCCGCCATGTGGCTCACCCGACTCGCGCTGCGCAACCCGGTCCTCATCCTGATGGCATCGCTGATGGTCTGCGTGCTGGGGTGGGTGTCGCTCAACCACCTCGGGGTCGACCTCTTCCCCAGCATCGACATCCCGGTGGTGCGCATCGGCACCTTCTACCCGGGCGCCGGCCCCGAGGACGTCGAGAAGTCCATCACCCAGCCCATCGAGCGCGCGGTCAGCTCCTCGCCCGGCATCGACCGCGTGGAGAGCGCCAGCAAGCAGGGCCTGTCGGCGGTCAACGTCTGGTTCCAGTACGGCACCAACATCGACAACGCGCAGTTCGACGTCTCCCAGCGCGTGGCCCAGGTCCTCTCCTCGCTGCCGCCCGGCGTGCAGCAGCCCTTCGTGGTCAAGTTCGACATCACCAACATCCCGGTGGTGCAGGTGGTGGTCACCGGCGACGGCCTGGACGAGCGGCAGCTCTACGACCTGGCCTACAACGTCATCGAGCCGCAGCTGGAGCGGCTGCAGGGCGTGGCCAGCGCCACGGTCTCCGGCGGCCGGACCCGCGAGGTGACGGTGGCGGTGCAGCGCGACGCGCTGCGCACGCGCGGCCTGGGCATCCTGGACGTGGTCGGCGCGGTGCGCGGCTCGAACCTGCTGCTGCCCTCCGGCGACCTGCGGGCCGGCACGCGCGACTACAACGTCTTCAGCAACAACGAGGTGGAGCGCATCAGCGAGCTCAACGACGTGGCGATCCGCGCGCCCACCGGGGCGCTGGGGACCTCGGCGACGCCGGCGGTGCGGCTCTCCGACGTGGCCCAGGTGCTGGACGGCACCGCGGACCAGACCGAGATCGTGCGCATCAACGCCAAGCCCGGCGTGACCTTCCGGGTGCTCAAGCAGCCCGGGGCCAACACCATCGCGGTGGTGGACGCGGTCAAGGCGGCGCTGCCGAAGCTGCGCGGCATCCCGCCCAACGTCAAGGTGGAGGTCGGCTTCGACCAGTCGCGCTACATCCGCGCCTCCATCGACGCGCTCTCGCACGAGGCGCTGCAGGGCGGCCTGCTGGCGGTGCTGGTGATCCTGCTGTTCCTGGCCTCCTTCCGCGCCACCGGCATCATCGCGGTGGCCATCCCGCTGTCGATCGTGGCCACCTTCGTGCTGCTCTACTTCACCGGGCAGACGCTCAACATCTTCACCCTGGGCGGCCTGGCGCTGGGCGTCGGGCGGCTGGTCGACGACTCCATCGTGGAGCTGGAGAACATCCACCGGCACTTCGTGGTCTCCACCGACCGCAAGAAGGCGGTGCTGGCCGCGGCGCAGGAGGTGGCCGGGCCCATCTTCGTGTCCACCGTGACCACCACCATCGTCTTCTTCCCGGTGCTGTTCCTGACCGGCGTGGCCAAGAACCTGTTCGTCCCGCTGGCGCTGACCATCGCCTTCGCGCTGTTCCTCTCCTTCTTCGTCTCGCGCACCGTGACCCCGCTGTTGTGCCTGCGCATGCTCAAGACCGGCCAGCCGACCGGCTTCTTCGGCGCCATCTCGCGCTCGCTGGACCGGCTGGGCGACTGGTACGCCGGCTCGCTCAAGGTGGTGCTGCGCCACCGGGCCATCACCATCGTCGTCATCCTGGCGCTCTTCGGCGCCTCGCTCCTGCTCGCCCGCAAGCTCGGCACCGAGTTCTTCCCCGACAGCGACGAGGCGCAGTTCTCGGCGGTCTACAAGACGGCGGTGGGCACGCGGGTGGAGCTGACGGCCGAGGTCGCCCGCAAGTTCGAGGCCGCGGTCGACAAGGTCCTGGGCCAGGACTTCACGGTGAAGATCACCGACAGCGGCATCCCCGCCGGGCGCGCCGGCCTGTTCAGCGCCAACACCGGGCCCCACGCCGGCACGCTGATGGTCAACCTGGTGCCCAAGACCGCGCGCGCGCAGAGCGACGTGCAGGCGATGGAGAAGGTGCGCGCCGAGCTCAAGGACCAGCTGCCCGGCGTGCAGGCCTACTACTCCACCGGCGGCATCGTGAAGCGCATCCTCAACTTCGGCTCGCCGGCGCCCATCGACGTGGAGATCCTGGGCTACGACCTCGACGCCGGCAGCGTGCTGGCCAAGGACCTCTTCGGCAAGCTGCGCGGCCTGAGCGACGAGGACGGCAAGCCGCTGCTCTCCGACGTGCAGGTCAGCCGCGAGGAGAACTACCCGGAGCTGGACGTGAAGGTCGACCGGCAGAAGGCGGGCGTGCTGGGGCTGACCGAGCAGCAGATCGCCCAGTCGGTGCTGGCCACGCTCTCCGGCAACAGCCAGTTCGCCCCGGTGCTCTACACCGACCCGACCTCCGGCAACATCTACAGCGTCAACGTGCGCATGGCCGACCGCTTCCGCTCCCACGTCTCCGACCTCTCCGACCTGTTCCTGCGCGCGCCCAGCGGGGCGATGGTGGCGCTGGACAGCGTGGCCAGCATCGAGCGCAACAGCGGCCCGGTGGCCATCAGCCGCAAGTACCTGCAGCGCATCATCGACGTGACCGCCAACGTGGCGCCGGGCAAGGACCTGGGCCGCGCCTCGGAGGCGACGCAGAAGGTGCTCGACGGCGTGGTGGCGCCGGAGGGCTTCACCGTGCGCCTGGGCGGGCAGACCGCGGCGCAGAAGGACGCGTTCAAGGGCCTGGCCATCGCCGCGCTGATGGCGCTGGCGCTCGTCTACATGGTGCTGGCGAGCCAGTTCAAGTCGCTGCTGGACCCGCTGGTCATCATGTTCAGCGTGCCGATGGGCATCTCCGGGTGCCTCTTGATGCTGCTGGCCACGAACACCACCCTCTCGGTCAACAGCTTCATGGGCATCATCATGATGGTGGGCATCGTGGTCTCCAACGGCGTGCTGCTGGTCGACTTCGCCAACACCCTGCGGGCCCGCGGCATGGAGCTGATGGAGGCGACCATCGAGGCCGGGCGGACCCGACTGCGGCCGATCCTGATGACCACCATCGCCACCATCGTCGGCCTGCTGCCGATGGCGCTCGGCGTCGGCGAGGGCAGCGAGACCAACCTGCCGCTGGCGCGCGCGGTCATCGGCGGGCTGAGCGTCTCCACCTTCTTCACCCTGTTCCTCATCCCGTCGCTGTACACGCTGCTGGAGCGGTTCACCAAGCGCGAGGTCGAGGACCCGGCGGCCGCCGACGCGGGAGGCGCCGATGCGTAGCCCCGGGTGGATCGCGGCGCTCGCCCCCGCCCTCGCCCTCGCCGTCGCCCTGCCGTGCGCGGCGCTGGCCGAGGAGCCGACGCCGCCGCTGGCCCCGGCGACGAGGGTCACCTTCGAGCAGGCGCTGGAGAAGGCGTTGGCGCGCAACCCCTCGGCGCGGCAGGCCCAGCAGGAGATCCTGCGGACCGAGGCGCTGGTGCGCGAGACGCGGGCGGCCTCGCTGCCGACGCTGACCGGGGTGGCCACCGGCACGCTGCTGGACTCGGCGCGCAAGCTGGGGACCAGCACCGTGCAGGGCCAGACCTCCGTCAACGCCAACCTCCAGCTCGGCGTGCCGCTGGTGGCCGTGCAGCGCTGGATGAGCTGGATCCACTCGCGCGACAACGCCGAGCTGACCCGGGTGAGCGCCGACGACGTGAAGCGCTCGCTGGCCATCACCGCGGCGCGGGCCTACCTGGCGGTGGTGGCGCAGCAGAAGGGCCTGGAGGTGGCCGACCGGGCCTTCTCCACCGCGCAGAAGCACTACGAGTTCTCCCACGGCCGGCGGCTGGGCGGCGTGGGCAACCGGCTGGACGAGGTGCGCGCCGAGCAGGAGGGCGAGGCGACGCGGGCCGCCGCCGAGCAGGCGCGGTCGACGCTGGCGCGGGCGCAGGAGGCGCTGGGCGTGGTGCTGGCCGAGGACGGGCCGGTGGACGCCGCCCCGGACGCCGCGCTGCCCTCGCCCCCGACGCTCGACGAGGCGCTCAAGGAGGCGGGCGGGCGGCGCATCGACGTCAAGGTGGCCGAGGGCCGCGCCGCGAACGCCGACCAGGTGGTCAAGGACAGCTGGGCGGACTACATGCCCTCGCTCACCGGCAGCTTCATGCCCTTCATCCAGGACCCGCCCAGCATCACGCAGCCCCAGACCGGCTGGCAGGCGGCGCTGGTGCTCAGCGTGCCCTTCTACGACGGCGGCCTGCGCTACGGCTTGCGCCAGGAGCGCGAGGCGCTCTTGGCCGAGGCGAAGCTGGCGGTCGAGTCGCTCAGCCGGCAGGTGCAGGCGGACGTGCGCACCACCTTCGAGACCCTCCGGCGCGCCGAGGCGTCGCTCTCGGCCGCGCAGCGCTCGGCGCTCCTGGCGCGCGAGGCGCTCGACCTGGCCAGCCAGGCCTACGCCGCCGGCGCCACGACGAACCTCGAGGTCATCGACGCCGAGCGGCGGGCGCGCGACGCCGAGAGCAGCGCCGCCATCGCCGAGGACGCGGCGCGGCAGGCCCGGCTCGACGTGCTCGCGGCGAGCGGAAGGTTCCCGTAAGGCCCAGGCCTCCCTCCCTCGTCGGCTCGACCGCGGCTGCCACCGCGGCAGGCAGGCGAACGCCAGCCGCGACCAGCGGCGCCTGCGGTCCAGGCAGGCCGACCGGCGCCACCGCACGGGCCGCGAAGGCGCGCGGCCCCCGAAGAGCGCGGCGCTGGACTCCGGCGGGCCCTGCGGCGGATCATCGCCGGCCAATGACCTTCCTCGACCGGCGCAGAGGCCGGCACCGACCGGCCCCAGGGCCGGCCGCCATCCCCCGGGAGCCCGCTCGATGACCCTCACGCCCCGCCCCACGATCTACGGCGCCTATGCCCACGTCTGGCTGCGCGAGTTCGCCCAGAAGCTCCCCGGCCGCCCGCTGACCCTGGCCGAGGTCCCCGACGCCGAGCTCGACCGCCTGCAGTCCTTGGGCATCAACTGGTTCTGGCTCATCGGCGCCTGGCAGACCGGCCCGCTCGGCCGCAGCCACGCCGTCAGCCACCCCGACCTGCGCCAGCAGTGCCGCAAGATCCTCGACGACTTCGCCATCGGGGACATGGTCGGCTCGCCCTACGCGGTGCAGGAGTACCGCGTGCACCGCGCCCTGGGCGGCGACGAGGCCCTGCTCGCCCTGCGCGCGCGGCTGGCCAAGCGCGGCATCAAGTTGATGCTCGACCTGGTGCCCAACCACACCGCCTGCGACCACCCCTGGATCCGCGAGCACCCCGACTACTACGTCAACGGCACGCTCGCCGACCTGGAGGCCAAGCGCGGCTTCTTCGCGGAGACCGTCCGCGGCGACGGGGTGATCCTCCACGGCAAGGACCCCTACTTCGAGCCCTGGGCCGACACCGCGCAGCTCGACTGGCGCAACCCGGCCCTGGTCGAGGCCATGACGGTGCAGGTGGAGAAGCTCACCGGCCTGTGCGACGGGCTGCGCTGCGACATGGCGATGCTGGTGCTCAACGACGTCTTCGCGAAGACCTGGGGCCCGGGCGGCTACCCGGAGCCGGCCTTCGAGCCGTGGAGCGCCATCGTCTCCGCCGCGCGGGCGCGGGCCCCCAGCTTCGTGTTCCTGGCCGAGGTGTACTGGAGCATGGAGGAGCGGCTCATCAAGCTCGGCTTCGACTGGGTCTACGACAAGGTCCTCTACGACCGCCTGCGCCACGACTCGGCCGAGAACGTGCGCGGGCACCTGGCCGGCATCGGCCCCATCCAGCCGCTGGCGATGCGCTTCCTGGAGAACCACGACGAGCCCCGGGCGGCCTCGGCCTTCGCGCGGGCGCGGCACCAGGCGGCGGCGGTCATCGCCTCCACCCTGCCCGGCCCGTTCTTCGTGCACTTCGGGCAGATGGAGGGCCGCAAGGAGAAGCTGCCGATCCAGCTCGGGCGTGCCCCGGCGGAGCGCGTGGACGAGAAGCTGGTGGCCTTCTACCGCACGCTGCTCAAGGGCGCGCGGTCGGTGGGCGGGCAGTGGCTGCCGCTGGAGTGCCGCCCGGCCTGGGACGACAGCACCACGAGCTCGGGCTTCCTGGCCAACAGCTGGACCGAGGGAGCGCGCCACCTGCTCGCCGCGGTCAACTTCGCCGACGAGCGCGGGCAGTGCTACGTGGACCTCTCGCCGCTCTCGATCCCCGACGGCCCGGTGGTGCTCACCGACGTGCTGACCGGCGACACCTACGCGCGCGAAGGCCGCGAGCTGCGCACCCGCGGCCTGTACGTCGAGCTGCCCGCGTGGGGCTCGCACCTGTTCCAGTTCGGGAAGTAGCAGCGGCGGGAGTACCTGCCCTCCGCGGCAGGGGCGGCAGTTGTCGGGCGGCGGAATGACCGGCCGATACGCACGGTGGCCGGGCACTCCCGACGCGACCGCCCGCCCGACCCCGGCGCGGAGGCCGGGCACTCCCGCCGGTCCCGGGGAGCAAGCACGGGTCACGGCCAGCGCCAGGCGACTACGGCAGCGGCAGCAAGCTCGAGGCGTGGTCGACGCCGCCCTGGGCCTCGCAGGCCGAGCGCTCGAGGTACCAAGGCTCGGTGTCGTCCTGGTGGTAGGCGAGCAGCTCCCCGGCCCGGGAGGCGAGGTCGTTGCGGGCCGGCAGCAGCACGATGCGGTCCGAGGCCATGCCGACGATCAGGTAGGGCAGCGAGCACAGGCCCCCGCCGCGGCAGGGCCCCGAGACCGTCAGGCGGCCCTCTGCGAGGCGCACCTGCCAGGACTCGGCCTTCTTGGTCTTGTCCTGGTCCGCGCGGACCAGCTCGGCGCCCTTCGCCTTGAGCTTGAAAGCCTCGCAGCGGGCGCCCAGGCCGTCGACGAGCGGCACGTAGATCGTCCGGTCCTTCTTGGCGAGCTTCTCGAGCTCCTTGCCCAAGGCCAGCCCGTCGCCGAGCGCGGCGTAGCCTTCGGGCAGGGACGCCTCGCCGTCG
>DASXVQ010000235.1:0-67604 GCA_036504155.1 Myxococcales bacterium | reverse complement strand
CAGGCGTGCTCGAAGGCGCTCTCGTACGTGGGCTCGAGCACGGTGCTGGAATGCATCCGGACCGCCAGCCGCATCGGCGGGGACCCGGCCGGCGCGGTCGGCAGCTGCACCTCGGCCTTCAGCTACTCCGGCTCCAGCTCGGTCCTGGCGTGCCTGCGCAGCGCGGTGCAGTAGCCGCGCTCACCCGCGCCCGATCCACCGGGCCAGAACGCCCTGCGTCCGCGGCAGGATCCTCAGGCCCACCAGGACCAGGACCACGAACACCGAGAGCGCGCCGATCACCGCTTCGGTCGTGCCCCAGCGCAGGCCGACGACGACCGCCACCGCCGCGCCGGCCACGGGGATCGCCAAGGTCCAGAGCAGGTTCCACAGCGCGATACGCGAGCGCGCGGCGACGAAGCGGCTCTCCATCTCCGCGTCGGCCTTCGCTCCCGCCACCAGCCGGTACTCGCGCCTTCGCTCCGCCTCGCTCGACCCCAGCGCCTGCAGCTCCGCCTGGATGAAGCCTGCGATGCTCGCCGCGGGCTTCTTGGCGTGCTCCGGCTGGTCGATGCGCAGCGTCTCGACCACCTCGCGCGCCTTGGCTCGCTCCTTCCCGCGGCAGGCGAAGGCCAGCGTCCGCTGCGCGTCCTTGATCTCCACGACCGAGATGCGCATCGCGAAGCCCGCCGCGAGCAGCAGCGCGCCCAGGCCCATCGCCGCTCCATAGGCCGGCGGCGAGGCGCTGCCGTTGAGCGCCCACAGCGCGCCCAGCGCCAGCAGGAAGACGCCCGCGGTGCCGAAGAGCCCGGTGGCCCCGCGCTCGGTGAGCGAGACCTGCACTCCCTCCGCCAGCGGCATGCGGGCCACCTCTTGGGCGCCCGCCTGGCGGATCTCGACCGCGTCGACGCTCACCACCAGCGTTGCCGGCCGCCCGCCGCACACCCCCCGGAGCTCGTTCGCACCGCTCATCGCCACCTCTCAGAAGCTGCGCTTTTCACTCTGAAAACGTCGCCTTTGCCGCTCTGTGCCCGGCTGGACGCTTCCGTCCCCGCAGTGCTAGCGTTTTGCGTCTTCCCGCAGTTGCTTCACGACCGTCGTCAGCCCCGCTTCTTCCCGCCCCGGAGGCTTCATGCCAGTTGATCTAGAAAAGCTTCTCCGTCCGGTCGACAGTCCCATGCCGCCGTTCCCGGCCAAGGTCGTCACCCTTGCCGGCGGCGAGCAGATGGTCATCCGCCAGGTCACTCGCGACGAGATCCCAGACCTGTTGCCCCACGTCGAGCCCCTCATCCATCACGAGCGCGACTTCTACGACATCGTGGCCGTGCGCGTGTACGCCGAGCTGCTCGGCTACTACCGCTACCGGGTGCAGGACGAGTACGTCCTCGTCGGCCAGATCGACGGCGAGCTGGCGGCCATCGTCAACGGCCGCATGCTCAACCCGGACATCGGCATGAGCTACCACACCATCGCGCTCAAGCGCGGCCTGCGCGTGGGCGCCCACTGCTTCGCGGCGAAGATGGAGTACCACATCGACGTCCTGAAGCAGAAAGAGGTCCTCATCGTCGCCGAGTCGCCCATCGGCTTCCGGCGCTGGATGATCGAATACAACCTCGAGAAGCGCTTCCACATGCCGCACGAGCTGGGCGGCCCGCCCAGCTACTCGCTGACCCGCGACCTGTTCGACAAGGCCCGCGGCTCGCTGATCGTCGGCACCCGCCCGGTGCCCGAGGCGCTGCTCAAGAAGGCCCACGCCAACATCATCGCGCCGGCCGATCCGCCCAAGCCGCCGATGGATTTCTTCGCCGCGACCCGGGCCAAGTACGACTCGACCGGGACGTCCATCATCGCCGGCCCTAAGCAGAGGAAGGGGTAAGCCCATGCGCGACGTCTACATCGTCGGAATCGGAATCACGTCCTTCACCCGCCTGGAGTACCCGCTGGTGGAGATCGCCGCCTACGCCGGAGCGCAGGCATTGCAGGACGCCGGCCTGGACAAGGTGGACCACCTCTACGTGGCCAACATGGGCGCGGGGCGGCTCAACCACCAGACCGGTTTGTGCAACGCGGTGCTCGACAACCTGTCGCTGATGCCGGCGGGCGCCGAGGGCATCGAGAACGGCCCGGCCTCGGGCGCCTCGGCCGTCAAGACCGCGCACATGGCCATCGCCTCCGGGATGATGGACTCGGTGCTGGTGGTCGGCGCCGAGCGCATGAGCGAGGTCAACCAGCTGGACGCCACCGACTTCGTGGCCTCGCTGGCGCACCCGCTCGCCGAGCAGATCTACGGCGTGACCCTGCCCTCGCTCGCGGGCATGTTCACCCGCCTGTACATGGACAAGTACGGGCTCACCCGCCGGCACCTGGCGATGGTGTCGATCAAGAACCACGAGAACGGGATGCACAACCCGTTCGCGCACGTCCACACGCGCATCACCATGGAAGGCATCCTGGACGGCAAGGACGCGGCCACCAACAACCCGCCCATCGCCGACCCGCTGCACTTCTTCGACGTCTGCCCGGTCTCCGACGGCGCCGCCGCGGTGGTGATGTGCTCGGCGGAGGTCGCCAAGAAGCTGAACAAGCCGATGATCAAGGTCGCGGGCGTGGGCCAGGGCACCGACACCCTGGCGGTGCACGACCGGGAGAACCCGACCGACCTCTTGGCCGTCCGCATGGCGGCGCAGAAGGCGTTCGACATGGCCAAGATGAAGCCGGCCGAGATCAACGTCGCCGAGCTGCACGACGCCTTCACCATCCTGGAGATCGTCGAGAGCGAGGAGTGCGGCTTCTTCAAGAAGGGCGAAGGCCACAAGGCGCTGGAGAAGGGCGTGACCAAGATCGGCGGCGAGCTGCCGATCAACCCGTCCGGCGGCCTGAAGTCGAAGGGACACCCGGTGGGGGCCACCGGCGTCGCCCATGTCCACGAGATCGTCACGCAGCTGCGCGGTGAGGCCAAGGGGCGTCAGGTCAAGGGCGCCAAGACGGGCTTCACCTGCAACTTCGGCGGCTTCGGAAACAACGTCGTCTGCATGGTCCTCAAGAGGGAGGCCTAGCCATGATCCGAGACATCCTGGGCCACAAGTGCCGCAAGTGCGGGACCCTGCACTACCCCATTCGCACCCGGTGCAAGAAGTGCGGTCACACCGAGTGGGAGAAGGGCAACATCGTCTACGACTTCGTGCCGCTGCCCAAGGCGGGCAAGCTGCTGACGTTCACGCACGCCTACGCGCTGCCCCCGCAGTTCGAGCTGACCCACCTGACCTTGGGCATCGTCGAGCTCGACGGCGGCCAGCGCATCACCGGCCAGCTGAAGATCGCCGACCCGAAGATCGGCATGCGGGTCAAGGGAGAGGTCGAGGTCGTGCGCAAGGACGACTACAAGAAGGACTACGGCATCGTCTTCTACACCGAGGGGTAGAGCGCGGCCTCCGTGCCGCGGACGGTTTGCTCTACTGGCCGGCATCCTGAGCTGTGACCGAGGCCGCCGCTCCCGGAAGGGACCGGCGGCCTCGCTTTCTGAGATCCGCAGGCTGCTAGCTTGGTGGTCGTCGCAGGGCGCCTCGTCCATGCAGTCCATGCAGTCAATTCAGTCCATCAGAGCTGGATGGACTGAATGGACCCTATGGACTGCATGGACTGAATGGACCGGGTGGATAACCTCCTCCCTCCTTGCTTGGCCTCGGGGCCACAGAGCGAAAGCCAAGAGCGCTCCCCCCTCCTTCCCGGCTATTCTTTCCCCCATGCCCAAGCTCAACCGACGCCAGCTCCTCGGCGCGGGCGTGGCCACCGCCGCCGTCCTGCGCTCCTCCGACCTCCTCGCCGCCGAAGCGGCCCCCGCGCCCGCGCCCGCCCCGGCCGCCGCCGCCGACGTCATCGAGGTCTCCGGCACCGACCGCAAGAAGATGGTCGCCGCCGCGCTCGAGGCGCTCGGCGGCATCGGCGCCTTCGTGAAGAAGGGCCACCGGGTCGTCCTCAAGCCCAACCTCGCCTTCGCCCAGCCGCCCGACTTCGCCGCCGGCACGCACCCCGACCTCCTCTTCGCCGTCACCGAGGCCTGCTTCAAGGCCGGCGCCAAGGAGGTGCTGGTCGCCGAGAACCCGCTCTCCGACGCGGAGAAGTGCTGGACGCGCACCGGCTGCCGCGAGGCGCTCAAGGCCTTCCCGGAAGTGAAGATGCGGATGCTCGAGGAGCACGAGGAGTACCGCGAGGTGAAGGTCCCCAAGGGGCTCGTCCTCAAGGACTGCGAAGTCGCCAAGTGCTTCCTCGACTACGACGTCTTCATCAGCCTGCCGCAGGCCAAGCACCACAGCTCCGCCAACGTCTCCTTCGGCCTCAAGAGCGCCATGGGCGCCGTCTGGAGCCGCAAGCCGTTCCACATCTTCATGGACCTGCAGAAGGGCATCGCCGACCTGGGCTTCGCGGTGAAGCCGCACCTGACCATCCTCGACGCGGTGAGGGTGCTGCAGACCAACGGCCCCAAGGGCCCGGGCGAAGTCGCCAGCCCCGGCAAGATGTTCGCCGGCCGCAACGTGGTCGCCGTGGACGCCGCGGCGCTCTCCGTCTGCAAGTTCGACGGGAGGATGATGACCCTCGACGACGCCAAGCACATCAAGTACGCCAGCGCGCACGGGCTGGGCGAGTGCGACGTCGCCAAGCTGAAGATCAAGAAGGTCGCGACCTAGCAGGCTGTTGGAGAATCGCGCTCGGACGCGTTCTCAACCCTGCTGGCGCTCGACGTGCCGGCGCCAGTCTTCCTCGGTCGCGGGAAGGAGTTTTCCGAGTTCTTGGCGGAACCGTCCTCCGCAGGCGGGGCACGAGAGGTAGGACCAGGACCGTGGCACTCGCTTACCGTCGATGAGGGCCGTGGCATAAATCGCTTGGACCCTCCTCAACCCGCGCCGATTGCAGGAGGGACATCGACTGCGGAGGATGTCGAGCAGCGCCATGGCGCGAGCTTAGCAAATTTCAGCCGAGGCCTATCGTCTTTCAACAACCTGCTGGACCGAGCTAACCTTCGACTCCGGCATCGCTTCGCGCCGCTTACGCTCAGGATGAACGGACCATGAAGAAGCAGCCCCAGCGCACCGCTCCCAAGGCGGGCAAGAAGAGCAAGAAGCCGGCGCCCAAGACCTTCCGCGCCACCGCCCGCATCTGGGAGCCGATCATGCCCATCGAGCGGGGCGAGCGTTACGAGGACCCGCTCAACCGGGCGCTGCGGCGAGCCAAGCTGGGCTTGGTCGAGGGCGGCGGCACCATGCTCGGCGAGGACCGGGAGATCGAGTTCGTCGACGTGGAGATGGTCGTCCGCGACGTCGACGGCGTCATCGAGCGGGTCTGCGAGCTGCTCGACGAGTGCGGCGCGCCGCGCGGCTCGGAGCTCTCCTTCGAGAAGGACGGCGAGCAGCAGGTGGTCGCCTTCGGCAAGGCCGAGGGCGTCGCCATCTACCTCGACGGCGTGAACCTCCCCAAGCAGGTCTACGAGTCCACCGACATCAACGTGCTCGCCGACAAGCTGACCGCCGCGATGAAGGGCAAGGGCGAGATCCGCGGCTCCTGGCCGGGGCCGGAGGAGACGTCGTTCTACCTGTACGGCGCGAACGCCGACCGGCTCTTCGCGTCCATCGAGAAGGTCCTGCGCACCTACCCGCTCTGCCAGAACGCACGCGTGGTGATCCGCAACGGGCGGTCTTCGCTGAAGCCCAAGACGGTGCGCATCAAGCAGGCCAAGCTGGCGGCCAAGAAGCCGGTCAAGCGCCCGCGTTCTTGATCAGCTTCGCCAGCTCGCGGTCGAAGGTGGCGGCGAACTGCTGCGCGTCGCGCGGCGAGAACCCCTTGGGCCCGCCGGTCTCGACGCCGCCCTCGCGAAGCTCGTGCATGAAGTTCCGCATCGCCAAGACCTCGCCGATGCTCTCCGGGTCGTAGACCGTGCCGCGCGGGTCGAGGGTCACGACCTTCTTGGCGACGAGCGCCGCCGCGAGAGGGATGTCCGCGGTGACGGCCAGGTCGCCCAGCTGCGCCGACGAGGCGATGTAGCCGTCCGCGACGTCCAGCCCCTGGCCCACCCGCACCGTGGAGAGGTACGGCGAGATCGCCAGGGAGATCGGCTTGTTGGCCACGAAGACCGCGGGGACCTTCAGGCGGTTGGCGGCCCGGACGATCGTCTCCTTGATCGCCTTGGGGCAGGCGTCGGCGTCGACCCAGATCTTCACTGCTTGCTCCCCGCTTTCCCTGAGCCCGTCGAAGGGTCGAGCGGCGCCAGCGGGTCGGCCGACTCGCTGCCCGCCTCCTTCTTCGCGGGCCTCGGCTTGGCCGCCGGCTTCGCCGACTCTGCGAACGCCTCGAACCTGATCTGGGTCAGGAGCGCCGCGAACGCATCCTCGTGCTTGGCCGACGCGCCCACGTCGAGCCAGTCGATGAGGAAGTAGCTCTTGCCGTTGCACCCGACCACCCGGCGCTGCTTCTGACGGCGCTTGTCGACGGTGGTCTGCAGCGCGGCCGGCTGGCCGTCGACGGTCATGGGCGTGAACGTCTCCTTGGCGACCCGGTCGGCGGCCGCCAGCTTCTCGACGATCTGCCCGACGCAGTCCCTGGGGTCGCCGGCCTTCTCCTTCTGGAAGAGGTCCACCCGGAGCACGGCGTTGCTGGTCGGGGCGCTGAAGACCCAGGTGCTGCCTTCCTTCGTCGCGGTCCAACCCTCGGGAGCCGGCACGGAGACGCCGTGTTCGCGGGCGGTGGTGGGCGTGGGAGCCGGCGATGCGGTCAGGGCCAGCAGCAGCAGCATTGCGCGCATGAGGTTCTCTCTTCGGGCTCGACCGCGTACGGCTGCGGGGTGGACAATCCGGACGACTCCGGCAGGGAGGCCGGCCGCTCCAGCATCTGCCCCACCCCATGACCACCGCAAGCGCCGCGCGCATCGAGCTGCAGGGCCTGACCAAGGACTTCGGCGCCCTGCGCGCCGTCGACGACCTGTCCCTGTCCGTCGCCGCGGGCGAGGTCGTCGGGTTGCTCGGCCCCAACGGCGCCGGCAAGACCACCGCGCTGCGGATGCTGGCCGGGCTGCTCACCCCCACCGGCGGGCGCGCGCTCCTCGACGGCATCGACGTGGCCGAGAGCCCGCTCGAGGCCCGCCGCAAGCTGGGGTTCTTGACGACCAGCACCGGGCTCTACGACCGGCTCACCCCGCGCGAGCTGCTGACGACCTTCGGGCAGCTGCACGGGATGGCGCCGGCGGCGCTCGCGAGCCGCGTCGACGGGTTGTCGGCGCAGCTGGACCTGGGCCCGTTCCTGGACAAGCGCTGCGCGGCGCTCTCCGCCGGGCAGCGGCAGCGCGCGTCCATCGCCCGCGCCATCGTCCACGACCCCGCGGTCTACGTCCTCGATGAGCCGACCGCGGCGCTGGACCCCATCGCCGCCCGATCGATCCTCGATCTGGTGCGCGGGGCGAAGGCTCAGGGCCGGGCCGTCCTCTTCTCGACCCACCGGATGGAGGAGGCGGAGTACCTGTGCGACCGCCTCTTCTTCCTCCGGGCGGGCAGGGCCGTCACCCAGGGCAGCGCCCGTGAGCTGCTCGAGAGAAGCGGCCAGACGTCCCTGACCGGCGCGTTCCTGCACTACGCCTCGGAGCCGCCGCCATGAGCGCCGTCGGGATCCTCTTCAAGAAGGAGATCACCGACAGTCTGCGCGACCGGCGCACCCTGTTGATGATGCTCTTCCTGCCGGTCGTCCTCTACCCCGGCTCGCTCGCGCTGATCGGCGCCGTGACCGCCTCGGGCCAGGCGCGACTCGCCCGCTCGCAGCTCTCCATCGCCGTGACGTCCGAGGACGCGGCCCAGCTGCTCACGCCGACGCCCGCCAAGACCACGCTCGTGCGCCTGGACCGCGGCGCGGCCGAGACCGCCCTGCGCGAGCGCAAGGTGGCGGCGGCGCTGGACGTGGCGCCGGGCTCGCTGGGGAAGCTCGAGGCCAAGGACCAGCTGCTGGCGACCCTCCTCTTCACCCGGAAGTACGACCGGTCCATCCAGGCCAAGGAGCGGCTCAAGAAGGCGCTGGAGGCGGCCGGAGTCCGTGCGCTGGAGAAGCGGCTGGAGCAGGCGTCGCTGCCGGCCAAGTTCGCCCAGCCGGTGGACGTCCAGGAGGAGGACGTCGACTTCAAGAAGAACCTCGGCCCGCTCATCGCCTCCAAGCTGCTCCCGATGATCTTGGTGATGATGCTCTTCATGGGCGCGCTCTACCCCGCGCTCGACGTGACCGCCGGCGAGAAGGAGCGCGGGACGCTGGAGACGCTGCTCGTCGCGCCGGTGCGGCCGATGGACGTGATGGCCGCCAAGTACCTGACCGTGGCGACCATCGCGTCGATCACCACCGTGATGAACCTGGTCGCGATGGGCATCACCTTCCACCTGGGCCTGGACCTGACCGGCGGGGAGTCGCCGGTGCGGCTGACGCTCTCGGCGGGGCAGATCGCGACGCTGCTCGCCTGCCTCATCCCGGCGGCGTTCATGGTCAGCGGCGTCAGCCTCGCGGTCGCGTCGCTGGCGCGCAGCTACAAGGAGGGCCAGAGCCTGATGACGCCGCTGGTGAGCGTCGCGCTGGTGCCGGCGATCCTCGCGATGACGCCGGGCGTGGAGTTCGACTCCGCCACCGCGATGCTGCCCCTGCTCAACGTGGCGCTGCTGGTGAAGGCCACGATGCTGGGGACGGCCACCGCGGCGCCCATCGCCATCACCATCGGGTCGGTGCTCGCCTGCTCGGCGGCGGCGGTGGCGCTCGCGGCCAACGCCTTCCAGAGCGAGGCGCTGCGGTTCGGAGGAGCGGAGAGCTGGCGGGACCTCTTCCGGTTCAAGGGCGGCAGGTAGGTCGGCCGGTCGGTCGGCATGCCTTGGTCCGACTCACGCCTCCGACCGCACCCGCTGCGGCAGCCCGAGCCTCTCCCGTCGCAGCGCCAGCAGCTCCCGCGTGAGGATCTGCCCGATGGCCACCAAGGGCACCGCCACCAGCGGTCCGAGGAGCCCGACGATCTCCGTGAGCACCATCACCGTGATGATGACGATGAGCGGGTTCACCCGGACGGTCCTGCGGTACACCGTCGGGCCGAGGATGTGGTTCTCGAACTGCTGGTAGATCACGAAGAAGATGGCGCAGCCCACGCCCTTCCACACCCCGCCCACGACCGCGACCACCGTGGTGAGCACGATCCCCGCCACCGAGTTGCCGATGATGGGCACGAAGCTCGACAGCCCGCTCAGGATGCCCAGCGGGAGGAAGAACGGCACGCGGATGATGGCGAAGAAGGTGGAGGTCACCGCCGCGTTGACCATGCAGATGAACGTCAAGCCGCCGAGGTAGCCGCCGATCGACCGGTAGGCCTTGGTGAGCAGGCGCTCGTAGCGCTCCCGCCGCTCGGGGGTGGCTTCGTCCAGGGCGCGCGTGACCAGCCCGGGGCCGAAGACGAGCATGAAGATGATGAGGAAGAAGACGGTGGTGACCGCCCCCACCCCGGTGATCACCCCCTTGAGGGTCGCGACGACCGCATTCGCCCCGGCCTGCACGAACGCCGGCAACTTCTCCTGCAGTTGATCGAGCTTCAGGTCGAGCGCGAAGCGGCGGTCGAGCCTGCGGTAGACCTCCGAGCCGCGCACGTTCTCGACCAACTGGGGCACCTGCTGCACGAAGCTCTCCCCTTGTTGGACGGCCGGCGGAATGATGGCCACCGCGATCGCCGAAAAACCCAGCACCAGCGCCACCATGACCAAGCCGATGGCCGGGCCCTTGTGCACCTTGTGGGCACGCAGCCAACGGACCGGCCGGTCGAGCGCGATGGAGATGAGCAGCGCGGCGACGGTGACGGTCAGCGCGAAGCCCGCGTGGAGCAGGATGTAGACGACCGCGACGACGCCCAGGACGGTGAGGACCACCGTCGCGACCGTCTTCACCGTGACCTGGGAGCGCGGGCGTGCTTCGGGCGGCATCCAGCCTCCTGCTCCTCACAGGCTGCTCACTCACAGCCTGGTAGCGGAGGCCCTTTCGGCCGGCGGGTCGAGGGGCTCAGCGGCCGAAGCCGAACTGGCCCTTCTCGAACCCCGTCTTGAACGCCTGGTAGTCGGACGTGACGCGGTCCGCTTCCTCGGAGGCGAAGCGAGCGACCTCCTTGGAGAGGCCGCGGTCGAGCGCGCGCACGAGATCCTTGTCCGAGGCGAAGCCGTCCTTCTTGTCCGAACGGGCGTGGGCCTGCGCGAGGGCGACGCCGCAGGCGCGGGCGTAGTCCTTGTAGTCGCCGGCGTCGAGCTTGGTCAGGTCCACCGCGGCCTTGTGCGGGTTGCGCTCACGCACCAGGAAGCTCTGCCCACCCAGCTTGATGGCCCCGTAGTAGGGATCGCCGCCCGGCGACTGGATCTCCTCGTTGGCGGCTACCCGCTCGGCTGCCGGGCGCTTGTCGGTCGTGCCGGTGTACGGCTCCAGCGCCGAGGGCCGCTCCTGCTTGATCTCGAGGATGACGTCGTCTTCCGCGGACTTGGACTTGCCCTCGACCAGCACGTAGTAGCGCTCGCTGCCGAGGCTGGCGGTGCCGCTCTCCAGCTTGGCGGCGACGTCCTTCACCTTGAGGAAGTCCTTCGAGAGGCCCATCTCGGAGCGGTAGGACTTGAGCGCGGCGGCGAACTCGTCGACGCGGGCCGGCAGCGGCTTGATGTCGGCGGTGTCGAGGAACTTGCCCTTCTTCAGGTCGACGCGCTCGCCGAGGAACTCCTTGCGGGCCTGCTTTTCGGCCTTCTCGAGCAGCTTGCCGACCACCTTCGGCGCGTTCCTGGAGTCGATGCGCGCGTCCTTCTCGCCGTCGGCGCCAGCGAAGCCCTTCATCGCGTCCTGGTAGCCCTCGAGGAAGGCCTCGGTGATCTTCTGGCGCTTGGCCGCGGGGATGCCGCTGTCGCGCGCGGCCAGCTCGAACGCGGTCGCGCCCCGGCGCAAATCCCAGCCGAACGGAGCCGCCATCGACTCATCGAAGTCGTTCAGGCCGAAGAAGAGCTTGCCGTCCTGGCCCTGGATGGCGCCGAAGTTCTCGGGGTGCACGTCGCCGTTGCACAGCACCTTGGGCTGGCCCGCGTCGACGCCCTTGAGGTCCCGGTAGAAGAGCCCGGCGGTGCCGCGGAAGAACACGAATGGAGAGGTGGTGAGCTTCTGGAACTTGGAGCGCGCCCCGGTGGGGTTGGTGACGATCAGGTCGCGGTTGTCCGCGAGCAGGGCCTTCCTCACTTCGTCCGCGCGCGACTTGGTCGCCGGCTCGAGCACGTCGCCCGACTTCGCCGGCGTGGAGGCCTTGGGACTCCCCTTCTCCTGCTGCGCCTTCTCCTGCTTCACCTTCTTCGGCTCACTGGCCTCGGCCTTCTTCGTCGAGACGTGCGTGCGGTGGCTGGTGGCGGAAACGGGCATGGCTCCCTCCGGTTCGATCAGATGGGAGAGTGTGCCACGCGGGCGGCCGGCATGCACGACACCCCGAGCTCGTCGAGGGGCCAGAGCCCGGTCCGTGCGGAAGCGAGAACACTTTCGACCGGATGAACCCGCGGGTCAGCCACGGACCAGACCGACTGAATTCTGGCCCCTCGACCAGCTCGGGGTGTCGCGGTCCACAGAGATCGAATTCTGGCCCCTCGACCAGCTCGGGGTGTGGCGGTCCACAGAGATCGAATTCTGGCCCCTCGACCAGCTCGGGGTGTCGCGGTCCACAGAGACCGAATTCTGGGCCCCTCGACCAGCTCGGGGTGTCGCGGTCCACAGAGATCGAATTCTGGCCCCTCGACAAGCTCGGGGTGTCGGGCGCTCAGCCGGCCTTGGCCAGCTCGATGCCGTGCCGCGCCAGCTCGTCGCAGCGCTCGTTCTCCGCGTGGCCGGCGTGCCCGCGCACCCAGCGGGCCTCGACCTCGTGAACGTGGAGCAGCACGTCCAGCTCCTTCCACAGGTCGGCGTTGAGCAGCTCGCCGTCGGCCCCCGAGTTGCGCCGCCAGCCCTTCTTCTTCCAGCCGGCCAGCCACTCGTTGATGGCCTGCACGACGTAGCGGCTGTCGGAGCACAGGTTCACCCTGCACGGCCGCTTGAGCGCCTCGAGCCCGCGGATGGCGCCCATGATCTCCATGCGGTTGTTGGTGGTGTGCTTCTCGCCGCCGGCGCCCTCGCGCTCGTGCGTGCCCATCCGCAGCAGATACCCCCAGCCGCCCGGGCCCGGATTGCCCGAGCAGGCGCCGTCGGTGAAGAGCTCGACTTGGGGCGCGTCGGCGCCCAGCTTTGGCCGGCCTGAAGTCATGCGCCAACCTACACCGGCTCCTCGACCGGCGCCCGCGCTCCGTCGCACAATCCCTTCCGCCATGGCCCAGCGCACCACGCAGAAGAGGAAGGCCGTCAGCCGCCCTCAGGCGCTCCTCGTCGGCAACCCCGCCGCGCAGAGCGGCCGCAACGACGAGCGCATCGTCCTGGCGCGGGAGCTGCTCGACAAGGCCGGCATCGCGCACGAGTTCCTGGCGACGCAGCCCGAGGGCCGCACCTCGGCGGTGCTGGAACGGACGCTGGAGGGCGGCCGGTTCTCGCTGGTCATCGCCATGGGCGGCGACGGCACCGTCTCCGACGTCGCGCGCGGCCTGTTCGCCTCCGGGCTGGCCAAGCAGGTCCCGCTGGGAATCCTGCCGACCGGGACCGCCAACGACATCGGCCGCAGCTTCGGCCTGGACAGCGCCGAGAGCGCGCTGGAGCGCAACGTCGACGTGGTCCGCGCCGGCCACGAGACCGGCTTCGACATCTCCCGACTGACGGCGCTCGACGAGCAGGGCGGGAAGATCCGCGAGGAGATCTTCGTGGATAGCGCCGGCTGGGGCCTGGGGCCCAAGGCGCTGCGGATGCGCAACGAGGACCGCAAGGTGGTGGAGGACATCCCCTTCGTGCGCCTCCTCTTCCGCGACCACGTCGTCTACGCCGCCGCGGCGCTCAAGGCCTTCGCCGAGTCCTACCTCTTCGAGACCAAGTTCGACGTGGACGTGGTGGCCGACGGCAAGAAGCTGCGCTGGGAGGGCCTGACCGACCTCGTGGTGAAGAGCCCGCGGATCTACGCCGGCCTGTGGTGCTTCGACCCCGACTCGCGCCACGACGACGGCCTGGTGGAGGTGATGCCCTTCGCCGGTAGGCGCGACTGGCTCTCCAAGACCCTGCTCTACCTGGACCACTCCGGCTCGCTCTCGCGCGACCTGGAGGAGGTGGGGCTGGCGCACGCGCGGATGATCAAGGCCTCCAAGCTCGAGCTGACCTTCCAGATGCGCACCCGCGGCGAGCCCATCGCCGCGCAGGTCGACGGCGAGGAGTTCCCGGAGATGGCCCGCGTGCGCATCGAGTGCCTCGAGCGCGCGCTGCGGCTCATCGTCCCGGAGGCGCAGGAGCAGTGACGGGCCTCGGTCCCGCCCGGGAAAAGCCGGCGCGAGACCTGCCCCGGAATCGGGCCTCCGCGCGCGCTGCCTGCGCGGCGGTCCCCGGGTACTGACGGCGAGGTGCCCGTACCGGCCTCGTCACTGCCAGGGCAGGTGTCCTCCGCGCGCTGACGCTTGCGGCTCCGCCCAGGCGGCGCGCGGCGGTGGAGGCAGACCTCCGCGTCAGTCGTCGTAGAAGACCTCTCCCACGAAGTCCGGATCGAACGGCGCCAGGTAGTGCCTCAGCACCGAGGCCGTCCTCAGCTCCGCCGCCTGCCCCTGGAAGCACGTCGCGAACGCCTTCAGCGTCCGCCCCTTCGCCACGTCCTCGTCGAAGAGCAGCACCTTCTTGCTCCGGAACCGCTCCAGGTACACCTCGTCCGACGCCGAGCGGATGGGCTGCTCGTCGTCGCGCTTGAACATCGAGAAGCGCAGGAAATACAGCTCGCAGTCGAGCAGCTCCGCCAGCAGCAGCGCCGGGCGGATGCTGCCGTGCGCCGCGCCGACGATGAGGTCCGGCGCGAAGCCCGCCTTCTTCACCTTCTCCGCCACCGCCTTGATCGCCAGCGGCTCCGAGGCGCGCCACGTGTATTTGTCCGGGGTGTTCGTGTACAGGAACCCGGTCAGGAACTCGGGGATGCGCGCGCGCAGGCCGGCCAGCCGCATCGGGCAGATGGGCTTGAGCCGATAGGCCGAGCGCACGATGTCGATCGACTCGAGGAACAGCTCCTGCGCCAACTTGCGCGTCGACGGCATGTACGCGTCGGGGTTCTTCTCGAAGCGCACGTAGTCGATGTACTGCGTCGGGTGCAGCGGCAGGCCGAAGTCGACGCAGATCTTGTAGTTGAGCAGCACCGAGGGGATGGCCTGCAGGCGGATGTACAGGTGCGTCGCGGCCTGCACGAGCTCCGGCCGCGGCGCTCGCGGGTCCAGGCAGAACTGGGCGGTCAGCTCCGCGTCCTTGAGCAGGTCCCCGAAGCGCGTCTCGAAGCCCAGCTCGCCGGGCGGCTCCCAGAAGTCGGCGCGGACGAGGTCGGTGATCACGCGCCCTCCCCTTCCCCCGCAGCCCCCACCCCGGAATCGGAAGGGCGCGCCAGGCCGTACTTGTTGAGCTTGTCGTGCAGCGTCACCCGGCTGATGGCCATCGTGCGCGCCGCCTCGCTGCGGTTGCCCTTGGCCGCCTTGAGCGCCTCGACGATGAGCCCCTTCTCGTAGGCCTCCACCCGCTGCTTGAGCCCCAGCGCCGGCGCGCCGCCGCTCTCCGCTCCCGCCGAGGCGAGCACCGAGAGATCGAGCTGCCCGTCCACCGACAGCGCCACCATCGACTCGATGGCGTTCTCCAGCTCGCGCACGTTGCCCGGCCAGGGGTGCGCGCGCAGCCGCGCGAACAGCTCGTCGGTCAGCTGCAGCGGCCCGGCGCCGAAGCGCTCCTCGAAGCGCCTGAGGAAGTGGAGGGACAGCACCTCGACGTCCTCGGGCCGCTCGCGCAGCGGCGGGATGTGCAGGTGGACGACGTTGAGTCGGAAGTAGAGGTCCTCGCGGAACTCGCCCCGCGCCACCCGGTCCTTCAGGTCGCGATGGGTCGCCGCCACGATGCGCACGTCCACGCGCCGCGTCTTGTCCTCGCCCACCGGCTTGACCTCGCCCTCCTGCAGGACGCGCAGGAGCTTGGCCTGCAGCGGCGCCGCCAGCTCGGCCACCTCGTCCAGGAGCAGGGTCCCGCCGTCGGCCTCGCCGAAGAGCCCCGGGCGCGCGCGCACCGCGCCGGTGAAGGCGCCCTTGGTGTGCCCGAACAGCTCCGCCTCGGCCAGCTCCGCGGTCAGCGCCGCGCAGTTGAACTTCACGAACGGCTTGGCCGCGCGCTTGGAGGCCCGGACGAGCGCCTCGGCCACCCGCTCCTTGCCGGTGCCGCTCTCGCCGGTGACGAGCACGGTGACGTCGCGGGGCGCCACCCGCGCGATGAGCACCGCCAGCCGGCTCATCGACGGCGAGGCGAAGACCAGCGACTTCGAGAGGTTCAGCTCGCCGGCCAGCCGCTCGTTCTCGAGGGAGAGCTGGGCGGTCTCGCAGGCGCGGCGCACGACCGCGAGCAGCTCGTCCATCTCGAAGGGCTTCTTGAAGTAGTCGAAGGCGCCCAGCTTCATCGCCTCCACCGCGTGCTTCTCCGAGCCGTGGGCGGTGATGAGGATGACCCGCGGGGCCTGCGGCCGGCTGCGCACCTTCTTGAGCAGCTCCATCCCGTCGACCTTGGGCATGCGCAGGTCGGAGATGACGAGCTGGAACGGCTCGGCGTCGATCTTCTCCAGCGCCGCGGCGCCGTCGGCCGCCTCGACGACCTCCATCGAGGACGACTCGAGGATCTCGCGCAGCGTGTAGCGCACGCCCGCATCGTCGTCGACCACCAGCACCCGCGGCTTCATGCGCCCGCTCCTTCCGACTCCCCCTGCCCCTGCCCCTGCCTCGCCGCGATCACCGGCTCGGCGGGCAGCACCAGCTGCGCCACGCAGCCGCCGCCCGGACGCGCCGCCAGCGTCAGCTCGCCGCCGTGCTGGCGCGCGAGCGCCCGGGCGATGGTGAGCCCCAAGCCCGTCCCCTTGGGCTTGGTGGTCGCGCCGGGCTCGAACAGCCGCGAGAGGATCTCCGGCGAAAGCCCTGAGCCGCGGTCGAGCACCTCGACCTGCGCGCCGCCGTCCGAGCGCGCGGCGCAGACCACCTCGACCGCCGCGCCCGGGGCGCTCGCCTCCAGGGCGTTCTGGACCAGGTTCACCAGGATCTGCCTGACCTTGCGCGGGTCGCAGCGCACCTGGGCCTGGGCCGCCTTCACGCCGAGGGCCAGGCCCTTCTCGCGTGCCAGGCCTTCGTGCAGCTCGACGATCTCGGTGGAGAGCCGCGCGAGGTCGGCGCGTTCCACCGAGAGCGGGACCACCGGTCGCGAGAAGTTGAGGAACTCCTCGAGCACCGACTGCATGCGGTCCACCTCGTGGCGCAGCACCTTGAGCCGCTCGGCGCCCTTGCCCTCCTCGCCCACGTTCTGGGTGAGCAGCGCCGAGAGCCCCTTCACGGTCGACATCGGGTTCTTCAGCTCGTGGGCGATCTCCCCGAAGAGAGCCACCATCTCGCGCGAGCGCTCGGCGTGCTCGCGGCGCAGCTGCTCGGTGGACTCCAGCGCGCGCCAGACCATGGTGCCGAAGACGTTGCGCTGCCCGCGACCGAGGGCCGCGGCGCCGATGATCGCCAAGGTCATCACCGCGGCGGTCGTCCACAGGTGGATCGCTCCGTGCCCAGCGCGCACGCCGCCGCCGAACAGCTCCAGGTTGTAGCCGGGGACGAGGCCATGGACCGCGACATAGCCCATGACCCACAGCGAGGAGATCTGCAGGCCGAGGAGCCCCCAGAAGTACCAGGGGCGCTCGATCATGATCATCCCGACGAAGAGCGACAGCAGCACCATCGGCGGCAGGGTCGGGCTCTCCAGGCCGCCGGTGATGCTGGTGATGACGAGCTGGCCCAGCACCCCCGCGGCGATGTTCAGGTCCGCCGACCTCGGAGTCATCCCGAAGCGTCGGTAGCGCCAGACCTCCACGACACTCAGGGAGATCATGGCGAAGGCCAGGCCGATGAGGACGATCCGCCGCCAGGGCATCGGCTCCCAGATCCCCAGGCCGATGGCGAGCGTCCCCACCACCGGGGCGACATAGATGCGCGCGCCGATGATCTTTGCGAACAGCCGCGCGAACTCCTCGCGGTGGAGCTCTTCGAAGAAGCCACGGGGTTCGGGAGTGGTGGTCATGGGGCGCTCGGGTGCGCAGGCATTCTAGCCCGCGCCGCGCCCGTCTCCCTGCGGAAACCCCTGCCCCGTCGCCCGGGCTGCGAGGGGGCATTCCGCCCGCTTGCTCGCGAGGCGACAGGCTGTCTTCTCTCGACCGGCCGCGCCTTGCCGCCTCCGGAGTGCCGGCCGAGAGTCGGTCCCGTGCGCGCGTGGGCCCTCGTCTCGCTGACCGCCCTGCTGGGCCTGCTGGCTGCCTGCCGCGCAGGGCCCGCGGCGGGGAACACGATCACCTTCTCCGGAAGCAGCGTCGGGGCCGAGGGCGAGGTGCTGCTCCGGCAGCTTCGCCGCTTCGAGGCGCAGAGTCCGGGGCTGCGCGTCGAGCTGCGCCACACTCCGGACGCCGCGGACCAGCGCCACCAGCTCTACGTCCAGTGGCTGAACGCCCGCGTGCCCGAGCCGGACGTGCTGCAGCTGGACGTCATCTGGACCCCGGAGTTCGCCGCCGCAGGCTGGCTGCGGCCGCTCGACGAGGGAGCGCTCGAGGTCGGCGACTTCTTCGCGCCCGCCGTCGAGGCCGATCGCTGGGATGGGCGGCTCTACGCGCTGCCCTGGTTCGTGGACGTGGGGATGCTGTACTGGCGCACCGACTTGATGCCTCACGCGCCGCGCACCTTCGACGAGTTGGCGGAGTTCGCGCGGCGGGCCCAGCGCAGCCACGGCCTGCCCTACGGCCTGGTCTGGCAGGGAGCGCGCTACGAAGGGCTGGTGACGGTCTTCGGCGAGTTCCTCGGAGGCTTCGGCGGCTCGGTGCTCGGCTCGCATGGAGCGGTGGCCCTGGACGAGCCGCCCGCGGTGGAGGCGCTGGGCTTCATGCGCCGCTGCGTGGAGGAGGGCCTGGTCCCGCGCGCGGCGCTGGCCTGGCAGGAGGAGCAGGTCCGCTTCGCCTTCCAGAACGGCCAGGCCGCGCTGATGCGCAACTGGCCCTACGCCTACGGCCTGATGCAGGACCCGGCCTCCTCCAAGGTCGCCGGGCGCTTCGCCGTGGCGCCCATGCCCGCGCAGCCGGGCGGCCGGCCCACCGCGGCGCTCGGGGGCTCGCAGCTCGCGGTCAGCGCCTACAGCCGGCGGCCCGCCGAGGCCCTGGCGCTCGTCCGCTTCCTGACCGGGCCCGAGCAGATGCGCGAACGAGCCGAGGTCGCCGGCCAGTTCCCCGCCCGCCGATCCCTCTATGCCAGCCCGCTGCCCGGATTGGCCGTGCCGCCGGCGGACGCCTTGCGGATCGTGGAGAGCGCCACGCCGCGGCCGGTGACGCCCGTCTACACCGAGCTGTCGGTCTCGCTCCAGGTGGCGGTCCACCGGGCCCTCACCGGGCAGGCCCCGCCGGCCACGGCGCTCGGAGAGGCGGCTCGCGAGGTGCGCTCCCTGTTCGAACGGACCGGGTTGGGCGGCGAGCCCCGCGAAGCGCCTGAGCGGCGCAGCGCGCTCCCGTGGGCCCTGGCAGCCGCGGCCGCATCGGTGGCGGCCGTGGCGCTGCTGATCGGCTTGAGGAAGAGGGCCCGGCTGCACCCCGCCACGCCTCGTGGGGCCCTGCGCGAGGCGCCACTCGCCTGGGCGCTCATGGCTCCGGCGCTGGCGGCGGTGGTCCTCGTGGCCGTCTTCCCGCTGGCCTGGACGGCCTGGGACTCGCTGCACCTGCACGACCTGCGCATGCCCTGGCTCGGCCAGCCGTTCGTGGGGCTCGACAACTACCGCGAGCTCTTCGGGTCGGGGCGGTTCTGGGGCGCGACCGCGCGCACCGCGGCCTTCACCGCCGCCACCGTCGCCTGCGAGCTGGGCCTGGGGCTCGTGCTGGCGCTCTCGCTCGACCGGGCCTTCCGGGGCCGAGCCGTGGCGCGCGCCGCGGTGCTCGTCCCCTGGGCCGTGCCGGCGGTCGTGGCGGCGGTGATCTGGCGGTTCATGTTCGACAGCCAGGCCGGCCTCGCCGGGCCCGCCCTCTCCGCGCTGGGCCTCGGCGAGCGGAGCTTCGCCTGGTTCGTCGACCCACGGGCAGCCTGGGTCCCGCTGATCCTGGCCGACGTGTGGAAGACCACGCCGTTCGTCGCGCTGCTGCTGCTGGCCGGGCTGCAGGGCATCGATCCGGCGCTCTACGAGGCGGCGCGGGTCGACGGCGCCGGCGCGTGGCAGACGCTGCGCTACCTCACCTTGCCCTTGCTCAAGCCCGCGCTGCTGGTGGCGCTGCTCTTCCGCACCCTGGACGCCTTCCGCGTCTTCGACCTCGTCTACGTGCTCACCGGCGGCGGGCCCGGGGTGGCCACCGAGCCGCTGTCGCTGCTCACCTTCGAGGCGCTGCTGCAGGACCTGCGCTTCGGCCTGGGCGCGGCGCTCTCCGTCGTCGTCTTCGGGGTCACGTTCGTGCTGGCGCTGGCCTACGTGCGGCTGCTCGGCGGCGACCTCACGAAGGGGACCCGCGAATGAGGACCGCCCGTGCGCTGGCCACGACCGGCGCTCTCCTGCTGGTCGCCGCGCTGGTCTTTCCCTACTACTGGACCGCCGTCTCGTCGCTCGTCACCGAGGCCCGGCTCTTCGAGGCGCCTTCCCTCTTCCCCACCGATCCCACGCTGGCCCACTACCATGCGCTGCTCGTCGAGCGCCGGTTCTGGCTGCCGATGCGCAACTCGCTGGTGGTGGCAGGCAGCAGCACGCTGCTGTGCATGGTGCTGGGCTCGCTGTGCGCCTACGCGCTCGCGCGGCTGGAGTTCCGCGGAAAGGCGCCGCTGCTCGCGCTGGTGCTCGCCGTGAGCATGTTCCCGCAGATCTCGATCGTCTCGCCCCTGTTCCTGCTGCTGCGCTGGGCGGGGCTCGTCGACAGCTACCCCGGGCTGGTGCTGCCCTACCTGACCTTCGCCATGCCGCTCACGGTCTGGCTCCTGGTCGGCTACTTCCGGCAGCTGCCCCGCGAGCTCGAGGAGGCGGCGATGGTCGACGGGGCGAGCCGGCTGCGCGCCCTGTGGGAGGTGGTGCTGCCGCTGTCGCTGCCGGGCCTGGCGACCACCGCGATCCTCACCTTCATCTACTGCTGGAACGAGTTCCTCTTCGCGCTCTCGTTCACCACCGGGCCGGAGCACCAGACCGCGCCGGTGGCCATCGCCCTGCTGCGGGGGCGCTACCAGGTCCCGTGGGGGCAGACGCTGGCGGCGACCGTGGTCGCGACTCTGCCGGTGGTCCTGCTGGTGCTGGCCTTCCAACGGTGGATCGTGCGCGGGCTCACCGCGGGCGGGGTCAAGGAGTAGGCCCGCTCGGCCCAGCCTGCTCGCGGCTCGAGACGGCGCGCCAGAGCCAGGCCGCGGCGACGCCGCGCCTTGATGGTCTCTCCGAGGGCTCGGTACGCTGGACGGCATGAACTCGCGAAAGCTCGTCGTCCTGCTCGCGCTTCTGGTCGCCGGCCTTCCGGCTCCGGCCCACGCGGGCCTCCTCGGTGGGCTCGCCAAGCTCGGCAAGTTGGGGAAGGTCGCCAAGGTCGGGAAGGCGGCCAGGCTCGCCAAGCTCGGCAAGGTCGCCAAGGTCGGGAAGGCCGCGGCGGGGATGTCGGCGGTCGTGGCGGCCGAGCGCGCCGCCCCGCTCTTCGCCGGCCTCGGCGAAGACGCCGCCCGCGGCGCGACGTTCCTGGCCCGCGGCGCCGACGGCGAGCTGCTCCGGGTGACCAAGGCCGCGGGCGCGGAGAAGGTCTCCGCCGAGGCGCTCGGCGGCCTGGGCGCGGCGGGCGAGCGGCCCTCCGTCTTCCTCGACCTGTCCGCGGCCGACGCGGCGCCGGCGCTGGCGATCGAGCACCCCAACGCGAGCCTCGCCCTCGTCGACGGCGAGAAGAGGCTGTCCCTGCTGCAGAAGGCCGGCGGCGAAGTCGGCGACCTCGTCGTCGACACGGCCAGCGGCCTGGTCGACCTCGAGGACTACCTCGGCGGGGACGACCGGTACTTCTTCGAGAAGTACGCGCTGCACCTCGGGCTCGGCGTCGGCGTCGTGGTGGCCACGATCTGGTGGCTCAAGAAGCGCCGGGGCACGGCCTTCGCCGCCTGAAGCCAGCCCGCGCTACAGCAGCGCCCCGGTCGCCCGCTCCAGCGAAACCCGCGCCATCCCCAGCCGCGCCCGCGCGTCCGCGAGCCCCACGTCGGCCTGGTAGAGCCGGTCGTTGGCGTCGAGCACGTCGAGCGAGCTGGCCAGACCGGCCTCGAAGGATCGCTTGGCGCTGCCGTACACCTCCTGCGCCAGCTCCTTCTGCCGGATGGCCAGGCGCAGCCGCTCCTCGGCGACGGAGACGTCCCGGGTGGCGTCGCGCACCTGCTGGCTGATCTCGATCCTCTGCGCCGCGAGCGCCGCCTTGTTGGTGGCGATCTGCGCCTGGGCCTGGTCGCGCTTGCCGTAGCGGAAGCCGCCGTCGTAGAGCGTCCAGCTCAGGTCGACGCTGGCCTTCCAGGCGATCTGCTCGCCGGTGACGAAGGGGACGTCCGAGGCCAGGAAGGTGAACCCCGCCGACAGCTGCGGGGCGTGCCGCCACAGCGCGGAGTCGAGCTGCAGCTCGCCCGCGCGGACCGCCGCGTCCTGGGCCCGGAGCTCGGGGCGCCGGCCGACCGCGTCCTTGATCAGCGCCTCCGGGTCCATCGGGATCGACGCCGGCCCGCCAGGGAGCGCGACCCGCACCGGCTCGGCCCGGCCCAGCAGCACGCCGACCGCCAGCCACGCCCTCTCGCGCTCGGAGCGGGTCCGCGCCACGTCGCTCTCGCGGCGCACGACCTCGGTCTGGGCCTGCAGGTGCGAGAGCGGCGTCGCGATGCCCGCCTCCACATTGCGCGCGGCGCTCCTCTCGTGCTCCTGGGCGATGGCCAGCGCGCGCTCCGAGGCCGCGGCGATGTCCTCGGCCGCGCCCGAACCCCAGGCCGCCTGGACGAGCGCCGCGCGCAGCTGCAGACGAACCGTCTCCATCGACGCTGCGGAGACCCCCGCCACCTCCTTGGCCGCCTTCCAGTCCAGGAACTGGTTCGCGGCGAACAGCGGCACGCGCACGTTCGCCGATCCGGTGAAGGCCTCCAGCGGCTGGATGACCTGGGCCGCGGGGACGTTGGTGCGGTCGAGCTTGATCGGCCGCCCGGTGGCCTGCTGGAGCCCGCCTTCGATGGAGTCGAGGACCGGTGACAGCGAGAGCCTGGCGCCCTCGTTGTTGCGCACGTAGGAGACGCCCACCGCGGCGGTCGGCAGGAACCCCGCCATCGCCTGGCGGACCATGGACTGCGCCTCCTCGGCCCGGCCGCGCGCCTGCGCCAGCGTGAGGCTCTGCGCGTCGAGCTGCTGGAGCGCCTCCGCCAGCGGGATGGGCGCCGGGCCGGCCGGGGCCTCCGCCGCGGCATCGAGCGGCAAGGCCGCGACGAGCGCGAGCGCGACGAGGCTGCACGAGGGGATGCGGGTCATGGCGGCTTCTCCTGTGCCGGCTCGCAAGAGCAAGGCCGGTGCCGACCCGCCAAACGCCGGTTTTCCAGGGCAATCGGCCCTGGTCCTGGCCTGGGCCGTTCGGCTCCGCGAACCGGACTGTCGGAAATCCTTACAGGCGCGCCGCCCCGATCCCTGCGCAGCGCCTCGGGAAATCGACGGCACGGGCCTTGCGATGCTCCCCGTTCGAATCCCTTCGAGGAGCGAGCGATGCGCAAGATAGCCGGCGTGCTCTCAGTGCTGACGGTGTTGCTGGTGGTCCTGCTGACCGCCAAGCTGCGGGCCCAGGAGGCCCAGCTGAAGGGCCCCTCGGGCGGCTCGGGAGAAATCGAAGGCACCGAGGTGCGCCTGGCCTCCAAGCTCTCGGCGCGCATCGTCGAGCTCAAGGCCAAGGAAGGCGAGGCGGTGAAGGCCGGCGACGTCCTGGTCCGCCTGGACTGCTCCGAGCCCGAGCAGATGCTCGCCGAGGCCGTCGGCCGGATGGCCACCGCGCAGGCGCAGTCGAAGGCCGCGCAGGCCCAGGCCTTCAGCGCGCTCGGCCAGCAGCAGGCCGCCGCCGCGGCGGTCAACGCCACCAAGGCCCAGGCCGAGGCCCTCGCCGCGCAGCGCGACGCCAGCAAGCGCCAGGCGGAGCGGCTGGACTCGGTGGGCAACGACGTCGCCTTCTCCAACCGCGACCAGGTCCGCGCCAGCGCCCAGGGCCTCGAGCACCAGGTCGAGGCCGCGCAGGCCTCCAGCCAGGTCAGCGCCATCCAGGCCAACGCCGCCAGCGGCGGGGTCCGCGCCGCCCAGGCCAACGTCGAGGGCGCCGAGTCGGGCATCCGCATCGCCGAGACCGCCATCGCCCGCGCGAAGATCCTCCTCGCCGAGTGCGAGGTGCGCGCGCCGCGCGACGGCGTCGTCGAGGAGGTCCCCTTCGAGCTGGGCGAGCTGGTCTCCCCGGGCGCGGTGCTGGTCAAGCTCATCGACCTGCGCGAGGTGAAGGCGACCTTCTACCTGCCCAACGCCGAGATCGCCGTGGTCAAGCCGGGCGCCGAGGCGCAGGTGCAGGCCGACGCCTACCCCGACCAGACCTTCCGCGGCGTGGTGCGCACCGTCTCGCTCAAGGCCGAATTCACGCCCCGCAACATCCAGACCCGCACCGACCGCGACCGGCTCGTCTACCCGGTCGAGGTGGCCATCGCCAATCCGGACCTGAAGCTGCGCGCCGGGATGCCGGTGCAGGTCACCATCCCGGGGACCAACCGGTAGTCGAGGACTGAAGCGGGAAGCCGGCGCGGAGGCCGGCCACTACTTCGCGCGGCCTCTCTTGAAGGAAGCAAGAACGGAAAGCACCGAGTCCCATGACCACCCCCGCCCTCCAGGCCGAATCGCTCGCGCGCCGCTTCGCCAAGGTCGAGGCGCTGCGCGGGCTGTCGTTCGAGGTCCAGACGGGCGAGCTGTACGGGCTGGTCGGGCCGGACGGCGCCGGCAAGACCACCGCCATCCGCGCGCTGGCCGGGCTCATCGCGCTCGACGGCGGCACCGCGCGGGTGCTGGGCCGCGACTCTTCCAAGGGCGGCAGCGAGCTGCGCGAGTCGCTCGGCCTGATGCCCCAGCAGTACAGCCTCTACCGCGACCTCTCCGTCGGCGAGAACCTGCGCTTCTTCGGCCGCCTCTACTGCCTCAAGGAGAAGGTCTACCGCGAGCGCGCCGAGCGGCTGCTGCACATCACCCGGCTCGCGCCGTTCGTCGACCGCCGCGCCGACGCGCTCTCCGGCGGCATGTACAAGAAGCTCGCGCTGGCCTGCGCGCTGCTCCACCAGCCCCAGGTCTTGCTGCTCGACGAGCCGACCAACGGCGTGGATCCGGTCAGCCGCCGCGAGCTGTGGGACCTCTTGCACGAGTTCGTCTCCGGCGGCATGGCGGTGCTGCTCTCCACCCCGTACATGGACGAGGCCGAGCGCTGCCACCGGGTCGGGCTCATCCACAAGGGCGCGCTGCTGGTCGAGGGCGAGCCGCAGGCGCTGCTGGCCGGCTTCGACCACGACACCTTCGAGGTCGAGGGCGGCGACCGCGCGGCCGTCGAGGCGGTGCTCGCCTCGAATCCCGAGGTCAAGGCCAGCTCCCCGGCGGGCGCCCACCTCAAGATCGTCCTCGCGCGCGGCGGGGCCGAGCGCCTGGGCCCGGCCCTGGCGCAGGCCGGCGCGCGCCTGGCCCCGACCGCCCCGGACTTCGAGGACCTCTTCCTGGCGCGCATCGCCGCCTCCGAAGAAGAGGAAGGGTGAGGAGCGCCATGGACCGCGCCATCGAGGTCTCGAACCTGGTCCGCCGCTTCGGGGGCTTCACCGCCGTCGACGACGTCTCCTTCCACGTCGAGAAGGGCGAGATCTTCGGGTACCTGGGCGCCAACGGCGCCGGCAAGTCGACCACCATCCGCATGCTGTGCGGCCTGCTCGAGCCGACCTCGGGCCGCGCCACGGTGGCCGGCCACGACATCGCCGCCGACCCCGAGGGCGTCAAGGCCTCCATCGGCTACATGTCGCAGAAGTTCTCGCTCTACCTGGACCTGCCGGTGCGCGAGAACCTGCGCTTCTTCGGCGGCGCCTACGGCCTGTCCGGCAAGGCGCTGGCCGCGCGCTCCAAGGAAGTGCTGGGCCTGACCGGGCTCGCCGAGCACCAGGACGCGGTCACCGGCGCCCTGCCCGGCGGCATCCGCCAGCGCCTGGCCCTGGGCTGCGCCATCCTCCACCAGCCGGAGATCGTCTTCTTGGACGAGCCGACCGCCGGCGTCGACCCGGTGGCCCGGCGCGCCTTCTGGCGCCTCATCCGCGAGCTGTCGCGGGGCGGGACCACCGTCTTCGTGACCACCCACTACCTGGACGAGGCCGAGTACTGCGCCCGCATCGGCCTGATGGTCGACGGGCGCCTGGTGGCGCTGGACACCCCCTCGGCGCTCAAGCGCGTGCACGTGCCGGATCGCCTGTTCGTGGTGCGCGGGCCGGACGCCAAGGTCGCCGCCCAGGCGCTCACGGGCAAGCCGGGCATCCGCGCCGTCACCCCGTTCGGCGCAGGCTTCCACGTGCGCACCGAGCCCGGGGCCTGGGACGCCGTGCGGCTGTCGGAGCTGGCGCACGGCGCGGGCGCGCCGCTGTCGCGGGTGGACGCCTCCGAGCCGTCGCTGGAGGACGTCTTCCTGGCGGTGGTCAAGCGCGAGAGCCGGCAGGAAGGAGCCAAGCCATGAACCGCCTGGGCCGCTTCTTCATCCGCGTCGGCGCCCTCGCCGGCAAGGAAGCCATCCACATCCGCCGCGACATCCGCACGCTCTACCTGGCGCTGGGGATGCCGGTGGTGATGCTGCTGCTCTTCGGCTACGGCGTCTCCTTCGACATCGACCACATCCCGGTGGCGCTGGTGGACAACGACCACAGCGACGTCTCCCGGGAGATCGCCCGCACCTTCTTCGCCTCCAACGAGATCGCCAGCACCGGCGAGCCGGTGAGCGAGCCCGAAGCCGAGAAGATGCTGCGGCTGGGCCACGCGATGGGCTTCCTCACCATCCCCGTGAACGCGGGCCGCGATCTCCTGCGCGGCGAGGGCATCCAGCTGCAGCTGGCGGTGGACGGCCGCGACGGCGTGACCGCCAACCAGCTGCTGGCCAAGGCCGACGCGCTGGCGCTCTCCGTGGGCGCCAAGCTGACCGGGGCCTCGACCTCGGCCAAGCCGCCGCTGAGCGTCAAGGTGTGGACCCGCTACAACCCCGAGGGCCGGTCGGCGCTCTTCCTGGTGCCCGGCCTGGCCGCCTACCTGATGGCCATCGTCTCGGTGCTCCTGACCGCGTTGACCATCGCCACCGAGTGGGAGCGCGGCTCGATGGAGCAGCTCTTCGCCTCTCCGGTGGGGCGCCTGGAGATCATCCTGGGCAAGCTGCTGCCGTACCTCGTCATCGGCATGCTGGCGCTGCTGCTGGTGCTCAGCGTCGGCACCTGGGTCTTCGACGTGCCCATCCGCGGCAGCGTCCCGCTGCTCTTCGGGGCGGGGATGGTCTTCCTGGTGTCGATGCTCAGCCAGGGGCTGCTCATCTCGGTCGTGACCAAGAACCAGCTCGTGGCCACCCAGGCCGGCGCGCTCAGCTCGCTGTTGCCCTCGCTGCTCCTGTCCGGGTTCATGTTCCCCATCGAGAACATGCCGCGGATCCTGCAGGTGCTCTCCTCGGTCATCCCCGCCAAGTACATGGTGCACACCCTGCGCGGGGTGATGCTCAAGGGCGCGGGCTTCGACACGCTCTGGCCGGACTTCGCGTCCATGGCCGCCTTCGCCGTGTTCGCGCTGATCGTGGCGACGAAGAAGTTCTCGCGGAGGCTGGCGTGAACAACCCTCCCCCCATCCCCCTCCAGCGGAGCTGGAGGGGGGGCTCCTCTCTGCCCCACTCCACCTCTGCGGAGCTAGCGGCACCACCGCGCTCCTGCTCGAATCGCGACGCTCCGAGCAGGGACGTGGCGGCGCCAGCAGCTCCTACCGCATCGCCGAAGGCAACCCACGGCTCCCCCTCCAGCTCCGCTGGAGGGGGTCGGGGGGAGGTTTGCCCATGAGAGCCCGCCCCAGCCGCCACACCCAGCTCCTCGCCGTGCTGCGCAAGGAGACGCTGCAGACCGTCCGCGACAAGCGGCTGATGTTCATGCTGATGATGGCGCCGGTGCTGCAGCTCATCGTCTTCGGCTACGCCATCGACCTGAAGGTGGACCGGCTGCCCACCGTCGTCGCCGACCTGGACAAGACCAGCGAGAGCCGCGAGCACGTGCGCCGGCTCATGGCGGACGGGACGCTCAAGCGCGCCGGCGAGGCGGAGAGCGCCGAGGCGGCCGAGGCCGGGCTGCAGTCCGGCCAGATCTCGGCGGCCATCGTCATCCCCCGGAACTTCTCCCGCGACCTCTCGCGCGGCGAGCCGACCTCGGTGCAGGTCATCATCGACGGCAGCGACCCCAACCGCTCCACCGTCGCCGCGGCGACCGTGGCCCGCTACTTCGCCGAGGCGGGGTCGGAGCTGGTCCGCGCGCGGCTGGCCGACCGCGGCCTGCCCGCGCCGAAGCCCGCCGTCACGCTGACCTCACGCATCTGGTTCAACCCCGGGATGGACACGCCGCCGTTCATGATCCCCGGGGTGATGGCGATGCTGCTCATCGTGGTCACCACCATCGTCACCGCCATGGGCCTGGCCCGCGAGCGGGAGATGGGCACGCTGGAGCAGGTGCTGGTCACGCCCGTCCGGCCCGCGGTGCTGCTGCTCGGGAAGATGCTGCCCTTCGTGGTGATGGGGATCTTCGACATCCTCTTCGCCATGACCATCGGCGCCTGGCTGTTCGCGGTCCCGCTGCGCGGCAGCCTGGCGGTCATCGCCGTCGCCGGGCTGTGCTACCTGACCTCGACGCTGGGGGTCGGCCTGCTCATCTCGACGGTGAGCCGCACGCAGCAGCAGTCGTTCCTGGGCGGGTTCCTCTTCGCCATGCCGGCGATGCTGCTCTCCGGGGCGATGACTCCCATCCGCAGCATGCCGATCTGGCTGCAGTACCTGACCTACGCCAACCCGCTGCGCTACTTCGTGGAGATCCTGCGCGCCAACATGCTCACCGGGGCGGGCTTCGACCTGCTCTGGCCGCGCATCGTCGTCCTGGCGGGCTTCGGGCTCACGCTCTTGACGGTGGCCTCGCTGCGCTTCCACAAGCGCGTGGCGTGATCAGGGCGTCAACCGCAGCAGGCCGGAGGGCTTGAGGAGGCCCGAGCCGGCCACCGTCTTGATCACCCTCCAGTCGGCGGACTGGGTGGCGAGGGTCGCGGGGTCGACGCGGATGAAGAAGCCCTCGGTCGTGATCTCGCTCGCGGCGATCCCGGCGATCTCGGCGCCGCTCTCGACCATCCCGAAGACGGTGATGGCCTCGGGCGACTTCTTGGACCCGGTGATCTCGAGGTTGGGGCCGATGAAGGAGAAGGGGCAACCGGCGTTGTTCGAGATGCCGCCCTGCGACCCGACGACGGCGCCGCTGGCCAGGACCACGAACGAGGACCAGCCGCCACACCACTCGTCGCCCACGGCGGCGCAGGGAGTGGCGCCCTTGGCGGCGTAGGTGGCGGCGTCGAAGAGGCAGATGGCCCTGCGCTCGGAGGACGAGGCGAGGATCGTCCCGTCGGGGCGCGCGACGATGCTGGTGAACTGGAAGTCGCCGCCGCTGCTGTTCAGCGGCGAGGGGACGAACTTCTGGAAGGCGCCGGTCTTCCAGTTGAAGACCGCCAGACCCCAGACCGAGCCTTCCCTGGCGCCCGCCACCCACAGGTCGTCGCCCGCGACGGTCATCTGGTGCGGCCCCGCGTCGGTGTAGGTGGTCGTCCACAGGCCCTGGCTGGTGAAGGGGTCGGTGTCGGGGAAGGTCCGGGGGACGAGCGCGCCCTTGCGCGTGAAGACCTTGATCGCCTTCTGGCCGCGGGCTGCGACCACCACGTTGCCGTCCGGCAGCGTCCGCAGGTCGTAGACGCCGCTCACGGCCGTCGGCCCGATGGCTCCGCCGATCGGAGTGCCGTCCGAGGCGTAAGCGATCACCCCCGAGGATCCCGCCTCGAACAGATCGCCCATCCAGTAGTTGCCGAGCACAGTCACGGCGGCGGTGGCCTTGCCGAACTTGTTCGCCTCGGCCGCGTCGTGGACCTCGTAGGTCAGGGTGTAGGTGGTGTCGGCGAAGTCGACGGGGTGCTGATAGCTGCCGGTGGAGAGGCTGAAGGCCATCTGGAGGTCGCCCGAGCCCTTCTGCAGCACGGTCCCGGCCGAGGGTGACACGGTCAGCGTCGACGCCGAGACCGCCTTGCCGCCGTTGTCGACGGTGCAGTTGACGTCGACGCGGGTGTTGGCGCGCACCGGCAGAATCGGGCCGACGCAGGAGACGGTGATCACCTGTTGAGGCCCCGAGGCGTCCGGGGGTGTCACGGCGGCGTCGGGCTTCGAGACACCAGCGTCCCGGGGCGCCTGCGCCGAGGCATCGAGGCCCGGCTCGTCGGCCGCATCGGTCGCCTCGGAACCGGCGTCAGCGCCCGTCGCGACCTCCTGGCTGCAGGCCGCGAGGAGGGCCAGGCTCGAGAGCAGCGCAGGGAGCAGGGAATGCCGCATGGTGGCCTCGGTCGAGTCGTTGGACCTTCGGTATCGGCTACTGGCGGGCGTCGAGCGGGATGTGCGGGCTTGGAGATGACAGGTTCCGGGAGGCTGGAGGACTTGGGAATGAGCCGGGGGGTGAAGCGCCCCGGCTCCACATGGGAAGGCCGCTGAAGCGGGCCCATCGCGGCCCTCGTCCCCGAGGACAGTGGGCTTCAGCCCACTTCCCAATCTGAGACGGGGCGCTTCAGCCCCCGGCTCGAGGCCCTCAGTCATCGATGGCCGTACGCCAGGTGAAGGGCACCGAAGCTGCGAACTGGGACTGACTTGGTGCTCGCCGCGGCACTCGTCACCGCACAGGGCTCTTGCCCTCCGGCGCGCTGACGCTTGCGGCTCCGTACCGCGGGCCGGCCTCGTGCTACCCAGACGATCGATGCGGGGCCGTTTTGGCGATCCCCAGGAATTCCGGTGGGTTGGCGAAGGCCCCGCGAACTCCGTCCCGAAAACCCCAGGAACGACGGCGGGATACGAGGGGGCTTCCGCGGGTCAGTGGCCGCGCGAGTCGAGCCAGATTTCGAGCCCCGCGGCATCGAGATCCAGGTCGCCGTCGAAGATCTCCAGGACCTCGTCGCGCGAGAGCTTCGGCGCGTGCACCGCCACCCGGGCCAGCAGATCCTCGGCCAGCGAAGCCTTGAGCGCCTGGTGCCGCTGCTCGCCTTTGGGCGCCGCCTCGGCGCACGCGACGAAGGCGTCGATCGCCGCGTGCAGGGTCTTGGCGTGCTTCGGCAAGTCTCCGGCGACCATCCCGAAGTGGGTCAGGAAGACGCGCTCGGGCTGGTGCGCGAGGATCTTGTCGATGGTCGCGTGCAGCGCCGCGGGGTCGAACTGGACCGGCGTCGTCGTCGGGTAGAAGAACGGCCCGGCCGCGCTGTCCAGCTCGCGGTACGAGAGCCCGAAGCAGTCGCCGGTGAAGAAGCCCCTGCTCGCCTCGTCGTGGACCACCAGGTGGTGCTTGGCGTGGCCCGGCGCGTCCAGGCAGGTCAGGCGGCGGTTGCCCAGGTCGACGCTGAAGCCGTCCGGCGCCTCCTTCACCCGCTCGGCCGGGACGGCGATGGGGTCCCCGTACAGCCGCTTCGTCGGCTCGGCGCCGTAGACCTGGACGGTGCCGGCCCAGAGCTTGGTCGGGTCGATCAGGTGGCGCGCGCCGCGCGGGTGGGCGATCAGCGTCGCCTGCGGCAGCTCGCGCATCAGCGCCCCGGCGCCGCCGGCGTGGTCGAGGTGCACGTGCGTGACGAGGACGTGCGAGACCGACCGCCGCGGGATGCCCAGCTGGTCGAGCGCGGCGAGGATGCGCGGGACCGCGGCGGCGTGGCCGGTCTCCACCACCGCCGACGAGTCGCGTCCCTTCACCACGTAGCAGGCGGCGAGGTTGGGGCGGACGTAGTGCGCGTCGAGGAGGAAGACGCCGGGGGCCACTTCGCGGACGGGGTTCTCGGACATGTTCGAAGTCTCGGAGGGCTCGAGGGGGCGCTAGACCATCACAACGGGTAGCCCAGCGTCATCCGCAATGCGGTGGTCGTGACCACGACCCGCGGCAGGAGCACCAGGAAGACGCGGAAGGTGAAGCCCCTCACGTCGCGCGCCTCGAGCGAGAGCATCGCCAGCACCGGGAGCATCCAGAACGGCTGGACCAGGTTCGCGGCCGCCTCGCCCAGGGCCGCCGCCGCCCTCTGGAGCTAGCCGTCCATGCCGCCGATCCAGCGGTGCGCGATGGTGTGCGCGACCCTTTCGTGGCCTCATGGGGAGCGAAGTGTGACCGCCCGACCCTCCCTGGAGCACGCCCGCATGGCCACCGACGACCTCCCCGTCGCCCTGATCGCACCCGCTGGCGCCGATGCCGACGTCTACCGCTCGCAGCTGTCGCGCCGTGGCGGCCAGGTGCTCGCCTTCACCTCCGTCCAGGCCTTCAAGGAGGGCTGCGCTCCGCAACTGCTCTCCGGGATCGCCATGGACCTCTCCTGCCTGGCCCTGCTGCCCGACGAGGAACGGGCCTTCGTCGCCGCGCTCGCCGACTCCTTCCCTCTCGTGCGCCTGCGGCGCGTCGGGCCGCCCGCCGACGTCGCCGGCACCTACGGAGGCGCGGCTCTCTCGGGCGACGAGCTGCTCGACGCCTTCTTCGCTGACGTCCGGAAGAGGCGCGCCCGCCGCGTGCGCCTGGACGACCGCTACCCGCTGGTACTCGGCGTCATCGTGCACGCCGACGAGCGCTCGCTGGACCGGCCAGGGATGCGGGCCAGCACCGCCAACCTCTCGCGGGGCGGCTTCTACGTGGTCACCCCCGAAATCCCGAGCAGGGGCACCTGCCTGATCGTCGTCCCCAAGTTGGGCGACGACACGCCGATGAAGTGCGAGGTGCGCTGGAGCACGCCGTGGGGCGCCAGCACGCAGGTGCTGCCGGGCTTCGGGGTGAAGATCCTCTCGATGACCTCGAAGCAGAAGGCGGCCATCGAGAAGCTGCTGGAGCCGTAGGCGAGGCGCCGAGCTAGGCGAAGGCCTCGGTCTTCGCCCCCAGCTTCTCCACCATCTCCCGGTACCAGGCCACGGTCCGCTCGGCGCGGTCGCCCAGGGCCTTGGCGCCCCAGACGATGGACAGCGTGCGCCGCGTGTCGTCCTGGGTCTTGGTGCGCTGCGCGTCCTTCACCGCGTTGGAGCAGGGCCCCTCGGCGTCGAAGAGGCAGAGCAGGCCCTCGAGGTCGATGGCCTGGCCCGAGGCGTTGAAGACGTAGCTCGCGCCCGCGGCGGCGACGCCGATGCGGAACGGAGCCCTGGCGCGGTCGAGGTCGACGACCGAGATGGGCAGCCCGCTGTGCAGCGACGCGGCGTTGCACGCGTCCACGGCGGCGTTGATCGAGGAGAGCGTCCCCTCGCCCGCGGCGCGGATGAGGTACTCGGAGGCGGGCTTGCTGCGGCCGGTGGGCTTGAAGCCGCCGTGGCGCAGAAGGTCGCGGACGGCCGAGCGGACCGCGTCGTCGGAGGAGAGCGGGGCCGGCGCGCCGGAGGTGAGCAGCGCCCTGAGCCAGTCCGGGCTGGGCGACTGGCCGAGCGGAGAGGGGAAGGTGGCGCTGAAGGCGCGGGCGTCGAGCAGCGGATGGGGGTCCATTTGAAGCATCGAAAGCCTCCGAGGCGTGAGGGTGTCCACCTAGTCCATTCGGTCCATCGGGTCCAGGAAGTCCATCGCTCGATGGACAGCTCGCGCCCGCCGCCGACGGGGCTCCCCGATTCCCCTGGAACTATCCGCCCTTGGCGCGCGGCGCTACACCCCGCTACCGCCTGTCTCCTGGCTCACACCGTGCTACCGTATGCGCTCATGTCCGTCTGCCCCACCTGCAGGCAGCAGGCTCCGGAGGGCGCCACCGTGTGCCCCGCCGACGGCACGCCGCTGCGCGACCTGAGCCTGCTGGGGCAGATCCTCGGCGAGCGCTACCGGGTGCTGCGGGTCATCGGCGAGGGCGGGATGGGCACCGTCTACCTCGCCGAGCACGTGGTGCTGGGCAAGCACTTCGCCATCAAGATCCTGCGCCCCGAGTACTCGCAGCGCGAGGACCTGGTGCGCCGCTTCCAGCAGGAGGCGGTCGCCGCCAGCCAGATCGGCCAGGAGAACATCGTCGACGTGGTGGACTTCGGCCGCACGCCCGAGGGCCGGCTCTACTACGCGATGGAGGCGCTCGACGGCGAGAGCCTCACCGCCACCCTGGGGCGGGTGCGGCGCCTGCCGGTCCAGCGCGCCGTGCCGGTGCTGGCGCAGATCGCCCGGGCGCTGGGCGCGGCCCACGAGCGCGGCATCGTCCACCGCGACGTCAAGCCGGACAACGTGGTGCTGGTGCAGCGGGCCTCGGGCGAGCTGGTGAAGGTCCTCGACTTCGGCATCTCCATGGTCACCGGCGACCTCGCCCGCGGCGAGCGCATCACCAGCGCCGGGACCATCGTCGGCACCCCCGAGTACATGTCGCCCGAGCAGACCGTGGGCGAGGCGGTGGACCACCGCGCCGACATCTACGCCTGGGGCGTGCTCGCCTACGAGGTCCTCACCGGCACCCTGCCCTTCGAGGCCGAGTCGTCGATGAAGATGCTGCTCGCGCACCGCCTGCAGGCGCCCGAGCCGCTCTCCGCCCGCTGGCCCGACGCGGCCTTCCCGATGGCGCTCGAGACCCTGGTGATGCGCTCCTTGGCCAAGAGCCCGGACGAGCGTCCGCAGTCGATGAGCGAGGTCGCCCGCGAGCTGCAGCAGCTGGGCGCGGCGCTGGGCATCTCCACCTTCACGCCGACCCAGCCCTTCGGGACCCCGCCGGCCACCGGCACCCCGCCGCCGACCAACCCGACCAACCCGGCCTTCGCCCCGACGCTGCCCAGCGTGCCGGCGCCGTCGTCCTCGACCCTCACCGAGCCGGCGTTGGCCGCGCCCCGGGCTCGCAAGCCGCGCTCCCAGGCGCTCCTGGCCCTCGCGCTGCTGGCGCTCGTCGCCGGCATCGGCGGCGGATGGGCCCTCGTCCGCGCCACCGCTCCCCGGCCTGCACCCGCGGTCGACGCGGTGCCGCTGCCCGCTCCGGCGCCAGCGGCCCTGGTGGATCCGCCGCCGGCGCCCGCGGTCGAGGCGCCCCAGCCGGTCCCCGGGCCCCATCCCGCGCCCGCGGTCCGCACCGTCCATCTGGTGACCGCGCCGGCCGGAGCGAAGGTGCACGCCGACGGGAAGCTCCTGGGCACGACCCCGCTGGATCTGGAGGTCGCCGAAGGGCGGCCCCGGAAGGTGCGCTTCGCGCTCGACGGCTACCGTCCCGCGCGCCGGCTGGTGGCCTACAAGCTCAAGGCCTCGACGGTCGAGGTGGCGCTGCAGAAGAGGCCCCGCGGGGAGAAGCCGGTTGCGGCCGAGGACCTCGCCGACGACCTGAAGGCCGACCCCTATCCCGACGCGGAGAAGCCATGAGAGCCGCGCTTGTTCTTGCCCTGGCGTCCCTGCTCCTGCTCTGCCCGGCGGTCGCCGCCGCCAGCGAGGCGGCGAGCGAGGTCGACACGCACACGCAGGACGCCAAGGCCCGCTTCAAGCAAGGCGTGGCGCTCTACAAGGTGGGCAAGTGGGGCGAGGCGGTGGAGGAGTTCGAGACCGCCTACCGGCTCAAGCCGCACGGCGTGGTCCGCTTCAACATCGCGCAGTGCTACGAGAAGCTCGGCCAGGTCGCGCAGGCGCTCAGGAGCTACCACCTCTATCTGCGAGAGGTCCCGGAGGCACCGGACAAGGCCGCGGTGCAGGCCTCGATGGCGGCGCTGGAGAAGTCGCTCGCCGACCGCGGGCTGCAGCAGCTGCTGGTCTTCAGCGATCCCGCGGGCGCGGAGCTCGCGCTCGACGAGCAGGCGCAGGGCCGCACTCCCTGGACCGGCGAGCTGCCGCTGGGCAAGCACAAGCTCGCGCTCTCGCTGCAGGGTCATGAGGCCTCGACGCAGGAAGTGCTGCTCGGCGAGCGCTCACTGCCGGTGGAGGTGAAGCTGGCCGCGACGGCCGTCGCGGTGGCGCCTCCACCCAGCACGACGGCCGCTCCGGTCGAAGCCACGACCCCGCCGGCCACGACCAAGAAGGCCGCACCGGAGACCAAGCAGCGGCTGTGGACCTGGGTCGTCGGTGGCGCCGCCGCGGCCACGCTCGTCGCTGCCGTCGGCTGCGGGATCGCCGCCAAGAGCGCCAGCGACCAGATGCGCGGCTCGGTCCATGACCAGCAGAAGGTCCAGTCGCTCCACGATCAGGCGGCTACGAACCAGACCGCCTCGAACGTGCTCCTCGGGCTGAGCCTGGCGGGCGCCGCCGCCGGCGGGGTCCTCTACTTCGTGGGGACGTTCTGATGCGCGCCTTCTTCGGCTTGGCCCTCGCGTTCCTGCTCGCGGTCACCGTCGGCTGCGCCGTCCCGCTGACCGGCGCGCCCTGCGACGACGACTCGAATTGCCCGAGCGGCCAGTCCTGCTCCGCAGCGAAGACCTGCGAGGTAGGCACCGCCGCGCCCGGTCCCGACGCCGGTCCGTCCTGTGTGAGCGACCCCGCGTGCACCGGCGCCGCGACCAGCGTCTGCGATGCCTCCGGCAAGGTCGCGACCTGCGAAGTGGTCTCGCCCGGTTGCCGCAAGCCGAAGAACGCGGTCGCCTGCGCCACCGGAAAGATCTGCCAGGCCGGCGCCTGCCGCTGCTCTTCCGGGTGCGCCAAGGGCGAGACCGCCTGCTCGGCCGCGACCGGCAAGCTGCAGACCTGCGACGTCGCCGCGGGAGCGGAGTGCGGCACCTTCGTCGAGACCGCCTGCGACAGCGGCCTCGTCTGCACCTCCGCCAACGGCCCGGCGCGATGCGTCTGCGCGGCGCCCAGTCCGGAAGGCCACCTCTACGTCGACCCCGCCTCTGCCCAACCGGAGCTCGAGCCCTCCGGAGCGCTCACGCCCGCCTCGTGCCGCTTCCCCCGGCTGACCGACGCGCTGACGAAGGCGACCTCGGGCACCCTCGTGACGCTCGGCGCAGACAGCGCGCCTTCGACCGCCACCGTCCTCGACCAGGAGAGCTTCCCGCTCGCCGTCCCCGCGGGCGTCCGGGTCGCCGCCGCGGGATGCCCCGGTGTGCCGTGCGATCCCTCCAAATGGATCGTCTCGGTGGGCACCGGCGCGACCGGCTCCGCCGCGATGACGCTCGGGGCCGACTCGGTGATCGTGGGCGTGACGTTGAAGTACGCGGGGGCCACCAGCGCAGCCTTCGTCTCCTGCGATACGGGGTCGGTCATCCTCGAGGACGTCGGCCTGGTCGGCTCGGACGACACCACCGCCAAGGCGGCGATGGGGCTGCTCGTGTCCGGCGCGTGCAAGCCGGCGCTGAGCCGGGTCAAGGCGTCGCTCTTCGCCGGCGCGGGGATGTCGGTCGACGGCGCCGACGCGGACCTGACGGTCGTCGGCGGTGGCGTCCAGTCGAGCGCCGTCGGCCTCGAGATCGGGCGCGGCAGCGCGACGGTGGCCCCCGGGAACGACCAGGACGACGCGACCCGCGCCTCGTTCACCGAGAACACGGTCGGAATCCGGGTGGGCAAGGACGGCTCCAGCGATGCCGCCACGCTCGGCGCCAGCAAGCCCCTTCTCTCCAAGAACGGCACCGGCCTCGGCCTGGGCAACGCGGCGGCCAAGGCCACTCTCTCGGGCGCCAGCATCGCCGACAGCACCGGCAAGGGAATCGAAGCCAAGGGCGGCGAGCTCACCCTGGCCGGCGGGACGATCAGCAACGGCGACACCGGGCTCTTCGTGGACGGCGCCATCGTCGTCGCGACCGACGCGGTGATCTCGGGGCAGAGCGGCAACGGCATCGAGGTGGCGAGCACGGCGCGCGACGTCATCCTCACCCGCGTCCGCGTCACCAGCACCCGCGCCGCGGGCATCAAGCACTCCAGCGGCGCCCTCGCCATCTTCGACTCGGAGATCGACGGGCACATCGACGACGGCGTGAAGGTGCTGGGCGGCACGGTGGAGCTCGCCAACACCCGGATCCACGGCAACGGCGTCTACGGCGTCTCCATCGCGGGCGCCGAGGCGAACGTGCGCGAGTCCGACTTCTACGCGAACGGGAACAAGAACGCCGGAGGCGGGCTGGGCTTCGTGGGCGAGGGCGCGTCGCTGGGCCTCTTCTACTCCAACAAGCTGCACGGCAACTTCCGCGCCCAGCTCTACGTCGGCGTCGCCCCCGCGGCGGGGACGAGCTGGAAGATCTCGTCCACCACCTGCTCCAGCACCATCAACAAGGTCTATTGCTACGCGACCGACGCCTTCGGCCTGCTGGTCGAGCCCTCGGTCACCGTGGCCGCCAACAACGTCTCCTGGATGCACTCCCCGCCGACCACGGCGGACAAGGACTACCAGGGCACGGTGACCTTCAGCCCGGCCACCGCCTACTGCAGCGTGACGGCCTGCCCCTGATCCGGCGCCGGCTCCGGCTCCGGAGGCTCCTTCTCGCCCTCGAACAGGTAGCTGAAGTCCATCTCCTCGGCGGTCGGCAGGTGGTTCGCGTCGACCTTGAGGATGGGGTAGCGCTCCATCAGCCTGCGGAAGACCTCCAGCGCCTTCTCGAGGTGCGCCTTGCTGTGCGCCGGGGTGACGCTGGTACGGATGAGCGCCTGGCCCAGCGGCACCGCCGGGTAGATCGCCGGCGTGGCGAAGACGCCCATCTCCAGCGCCTCGCGGCACAGCCGGAAGGCCAGTGACTCCGGCCCCACGAAGAGCGGGACGATCGGGGTCGTCGAGCCCATGGTGTAGTAACCCAGCTGCTCCACCCCGCCGCGGAAGAAGGCGACGTTCTGGCGCAGGCGCTCGAAGAGCGAGGCGTCCTCGCGCATGACGCGCAGCGCGGCGAGCGCGGCGGCGGCCGAGGACGGCGGCAGCGCGGCGGCGAAGATCATCGTGCGCACCTTGTGGCGCAGGTACTCGATGACCGGCCGCTCGCCGGCGATGAACCCGCCCAGGCTCGCCAACGACTTGCTGAAGGTGGCGAAGAGCAGGTCGACCTCGGAGGCGACGCCCTGGGCGTCGGTGGTGCCGCGGCCCTGCCGGCCCAGCACGCCGAAGCCGTGCGCGTCGTCGACGTAGAGCCGGAAGCCGAAGCGGCGGCGCAGGTCGACGATCTTGCGCAGGTCCATCACCCGCCCGGTCATGGAGAAGACCGCGTCGGTGACGACGAGGGCCTCGGGCCACTTCTCCTTCTCGGAGAGCTGGCGCTCCAGGTCCTCGGGGCCGTGGAAGATGCGCACGTCGCCGCGGGCCACGCGGGTGCCGTCGATGAGGCTGGCGTGGTTGCCGGACTCGGAGAAGACGACCACCCCGTCGAGGGAGCCGAGCACGCCGATGACGCCGAAGTTGGCGAGGAAGCCCGAGGAGAAGACCAGCGCCTCCTCGCGGCCGGTGAACTCGGCCAGCTCCTTCTCCAGCGTCTCGTGCAGCTCGAGGTTCCCGTTGAGGAACCGCGAGCCGGTGCAGCCGGTGCCGAAGCGGTCGATCGCCTCGTGCGCCGCTGCCAGCACTTTCGGGTGGTGCGTCAGCCCCAGGTAGTTGTTGGAGCCGAGCATCACCACCGGCTTGCCCTCGACGGTCACCACCGCGCCTTCCGAGGCCGAGAGAACCCGGAAGTAGGGATAGACGCCGGCGGCCTTCACCAACTCGGCGTCCTGCCACGCATAGCAAGGCTCGAACACGTCCACGACCGACCTCCTGCCGCCCGATTGAACGCCGCGGAAATATAGGGACGCCTCTTGGGGCGACAACCTGCCAGGCCTCTCCTCCCCCGGCTGTGGCGCGATGCGTCGTCCGAGCTCTCGCCACGCGTCGGTTACTCGACGCCTCGGAGCCGCCGACGACCCTCCAGGGTGGGTGTTCTCGGGCGCCGCAGGAGGTCACATCGATCGGCAGGGGTCCTGCCATGAGCTTCGCCGCCTGCCTGCTCGTTTTTTCGTTCAGCGTCGCCGCCGCCCCGGGGCCCAAGCAGGGGGACCTGGTCGACGCGGCCGGCAAGTCCGTCGCGTGGGAGACGCTGCTGGAGCACGCCCGGGAGGCGTCGATCATCCTGATCGGCGAGTCGCACACCTCGACCTGCGACCACCGCATGCAGCGCAGGATCATCGACGCGCTGGCCGCCGACGGCCTCGCCCCGGCGATCGGCATGGAGATGATCCCGGTCGACCAGGGGCTGGTGCTCAAGCTCTTCAACGACGGGCGCATCAAGCCCGCGGCGATGGACCGCGCGCTGAACTGGCAAGAGAACTGGGGCTTCCCGTTCTCGCTCTACCAGCCGCTCTTCGAGGCGGCGCGCCGTCACGAGCTGCCGGTGGTGGCGCTGAACGTCCCGCAGATGGCGGCGTTCCTGGTGAGCCACCACGACATCGACCCCGAGGACCTGCACCCGCGGGCCATCACCGTGGTGCCGACCATCCCGCCGTCGCCGCTGCAGATGAAGGAGCTGCAGGAGGAGTTCAAGGCGCACCGGGGCAAGCTGGGCGACAAGCCGGACCTCGAGCACTTCGCCCTGGTGCAGTCGATGTGGGACACGAAGATGGCGATGGAGGCGATTCGCGCCGCGCGGACGTTGGGCCGGCCGGTGGTGATCATCGCGGGCATGGGGCACGTCGAGTCGCTGGGCATCCCGTACCGGCTGCAGGTCCTGGCGCCGGACATGCCGGTGCTGGCGGTGCAGCCCTGGCGAGGCAGGGAGAAACCGGGGAGCGACGCCGACGCGTACTTCTACTGCCCGGCGGGGAAGTAGAGCCCGGCCTCGACCGACGAAGGCTCAGGCTCGACCGGCGCCCTAGAACCTTCTCGGCCGCGGCGTCAGGTCCGGCAGCGGCTCCTCGGGCGGACGCGACGAGTCGACCAGCTGCATGACGAACTTCGCCACGCCCTCCGGGCCCGGGATCTCCAGGACCACGTCCGCGCTGGTGCGCGCCTCGGGGACGGCGTCGGCCACCGCCACGCTCAGCCCGCAGCCGGAGAGCATCGGGACGTCGTTCTCGGCGTCGCCGAACGCCACCGCCTCGCCCTCGGAGACGCCCAGGCTCGCCAGCGCGTGCGAGAGCCCCGAGGCCTTGGAGACCGAGATGGGCAGCACCATCGCCGCGTCGCGGTTGCGCACGATGCGCACGTCCAGCTTCAGCTCGCCGCAGATCTCGCGGGCCAGCTCCTCGTGCTTGCCCTCCAGCGCCACCTGGACGAGCCCGCGCACGGTCTCGACGCCGTGGCGCGCCAGCTCCGCGTCCAGCCGCTCGTCCACCGGGTCGGCCAGCGGCACCGGCGTCCCGCCCGGGCGATAGAGCACCGAGCCGTTCTCGAGCACCAGGCGATCGAAGAGCGACCCGGCGTTGGGCAGGTCGCGCACCAGGTCGGCCCATTGGCGGCCGGTGACCAGCACCTGCGCGAAGCCGGCGTGGCGCGCCGCCTCGACCGCCAGGCGCATGGGCTCGGGCACCAGCCCGCCGCGGGCGATGGTCCCGTCGTAGTCGTAGGCCAGGACGCTGGGCATGCCCGACTCCCCTTCACCGACCGACGCTCCGGAGCGGCTCTCGGACCGGCAGGGACGCCGGCCGCCACCCACCTTAACTCTGCTTCTTCCTGGCCGCGTCGGCGTCGAGCCGCGAGGCCCCGAGCGCGCGGCGGTCCTCCTCCTCGTCGTCCTCGCGGTCGTCCTGCTTCGCCAGGTCGGCCGTGGTCACCGCCTGGGTCCCGTAGCGCTGGGCGATCTTGTCGAGGGCGGCGTTGAGCTTCTCGCGGCGGACCGGCGCGGCGGAGAAGAGCGCGAGCTGCCCGCCCCCGGTCGTCAGGTCCTGGCCCGAGACGCCGGTCAGGCGGATGGACTGGCCGCGCGGCACCCGGGAGAAGAGCGCCAGGGCCTCGCGGTAGAGGCGCTGGCCGTCGTCGGTGGGCGCCTCGAGCGTGATGCGGCGGGTGATGGTCTCGAAGTCGGCGTACTTGATCTTGAGCTGCACCACCCTCGCCTTCACCCCGGCGCGCCGCAGCCTTCGGCCCACGCGCGAAGCCTGCGAGTGGATGTTGACCTTGAGCGCCTCGGTGTCGTCGAGGTCCTCCTCGAAGGTGTCCTCGGCGCCCATGCTCTTGGCGTCGCGGTCGGGGACGACCACCCGGTCGTCGATGCCCTGGCTGAGCTGCCAAAGGTGCCGGCCGAGGGAGCCCAGCCGCCGCTCGATCCAGTCGGGGTCGTGCTCGGCGATCTGCCCGATGGTCCGCAGGCCCAGCCCGGCGAGCGTCTCGTCGGTGCGCGGCCCGACGCCCCACAGCCGCGAGACGGGCAGCGGAGCGAGGAAGGTGCGGGTCTGCTCCGCGGGGACCTCGCGCTGGCCGTTGGGCTTGGCGACGTCGCTGGCGATCTTCGCGACGAACTTGCAGGCGGCGATGCCGGCCGAGGCGGGCAGCGACAGCTCGCGGGCAATGCGGGCGCGCAAGTCGGCGGCGATCTTGGCGGGCGGCCCGAACAGCCCGACCGACCCGGTGACGTCCAGGAACGCCTCGTCGAGCGAGAGCGGCTCGACCAGGGGCGTGACGCTCTCGAAGAACGAGAAGACCTTGTCGCTGGCCTCGGCGTAGGCCTTGAAGCGCGGCGGCACGACGATGGCGTGCGGGGCGAGCTTGACGGCGCGGGCCATGGGGATGGCGCTGCGCACCCCGAACTTGCGCACCTCGTAGGAGGCGGCGAGCACCACGCCGCGGCGCAGGTGCCCGCCGACGATGACCGGCTTGCCCCGGAGCCGGGGGTCGTCTCGCTGCTCGACGGACGCGTAGAAGGCGTCCATGTCGACGTGGATGATGGAGGACACGGGGGTCTTGAGTCGCCAGTTCTAGGTCATGAGTTCCGAATCCGAATCCATGCTCGCACGCGCGTCCGACAGGCTCGCCCGGCAACTCGGGGCTTACAACTTGCGGCCGGCGACTGCCTACCTCATTTCCGCCGCTTCGGCTTCGCGTAGTACCCCTTCAGCCGCTTGACCACCTCGGGCGTCATCGGGTCCTCCGGGGCCAGGCGCACGAACTGCTCGTAGTGGTGCGCCGCCTCGTCCCAGCGCCGCTGCCGGGCCAGGCTGGTCCCCAAGAGCAGGTGCGCCCGCGCCCGGCCGGGCTCCAGGTCGATCACCTTCTGGAACTGCTTGGTCGCCGCGACGTAGCGCTTCTCCTTGAACAGACGGACGGCGTCCTCGTAGGCCAGGTCGGCCTTCGACCTGGGCGCGGAGCGCGCGGCGTCGGGCGGGTCGGGGATGAGGCCCGGCGCCTCGGGGACCTCCAGCTCGTCGGCTCCGGCGTCGGAGGCGTCCTCGGCCGCCACCACCTCCGCCGACCCGGTCCCCGTCTCCAGGAAGCGCGCCCAGAGCAGCCACACCCCCAGCAGCGCCAGCGCGCCGAGCACGAGGTACTGCCAGGCCTCGCCCGCCTGGCTCAGGTTCGGGCGGCTGAGCAGCACGGTGGACTTGTTGGCCTGCCGATCCCTGGGCGGGCGCGGCGCCGCGGGCATCGTCTTGAGCGAGGTAGGCGGCGGTGCGAGCAGCGGCTCGGGGTTCGGGTTGGGGCTGGGGTTGGGGCTGGGGATGGAGGTCTGCCCGGTCTGGCCGGCGAAGATCTCCGAGGGCACCACCTTGGCGCTCGTGAACTGCTTTCCCTCTTGGCGCTCCAGCTCGAGCCGCTCGTTGAAGAGCTCGCCCATGAACGCGCCGAGCAGCGTGGTGGGGACCGTCTCCCCGCCCTTGGACAGCCACTCCTCCAGCGCCGCGCGCAGCTCGCCCGCGGTCTGGAAGCGGTCGACCGGGTCCTTGGCCAGCGTCTTGAGCATCACGGCCTCGAGCGCGGCGTCGACGTCCGGCTCGAGCGTGCTGGGCCTGGGCACCTCGCAGCGGGTGACCAGGGCCAGGGTCCTGAGGTCGTTGGTGTACGGGAAGAGCCGCTTGCCCGTGGCCATCTCGAAGAAGACCACCCCCAGCGCGAAGACGTCGCTGCGCTGGTCGATGCGCAGCCCCGCCGCCTGCTCCGGCGACATGTAGGGGATCTTCCCGCGCACCACGCCCACCCGGGTCTGCGAGGAGCGCCCCGCCGCCTTGGCGATGCCGAAGTCGATGATCTTCACGCCGCCGTCGAAGCCGACGAGCACGTTCTGGGGCGAGATGTCGCGGTGGATGATGCGCAGCGGCCGGCCGCTGGGGTCGCTGGCGTGGTGGGCGTAGTCCAGCCCGGCGGCGGCGTCCGCGACGATCCGCGCCAGGACCTTCAGCGGCACCTTGCGCCCGCGCCCCCAGGCCTGCCGCTCGATGACCTCCAGGCTCTCGCCGTGGACGTACTCCATGGCGATGAAGTAGCTGCCGTCGTTCTGGCCCAGGTCGTAGATGGCCGCGATGTTCGGGTGGTTGAGCTGCGCGGCGATGCGCGCCTCGTCCAGGAAGAGCCGGACGAACTCCGGGTCCTTCACCAGGTGGGGCAACAGGACCTTGATGACCTGGACCTTCTCGTAGCCGGTCTGCCCGACCTCGCGCGCCAGGAACACCTCGCCCATCCCCCCGGCGGCGATGCACTGCAGCAGCTCGTACTTGCCGAACGGGATGGACAGGCCGGTGGGGATGGCGGTCGTGAGCTCGTCGCTGTCCGACGGCTCGGGCAGTCCGCTTCCCGGGCGTTGCTTGGAGGTCACCCGGGGAAGCGTCACGCAAAGCGGGTCGATAGTCGATAGTTGATAGTCGATGGGGCGTCGCCCCGAGACCGCGCCGGAAGCTCGGCGCCTTCCGCTATCGACCATCGACTATCGACTATCGACTGCCTTTCAGTGCGCCGCCGGCCCCTCCGCCTGCGGCACCTCCGCCACCACCGGCTGCCCCCGGTCCGGGCGCACCGTCAGCACCGGGCACGGCGCGTGGCGGACCACCTTCTCCGCCACCGAGCCGATGAACACCCGCGCCAGCGCCGTGCGGCCGTGCGTCCCCATCACCAGCAGGTCGCACTCCTGCTTCTCGGCGAACCGCAGGATCTCGGCGTAGGGCGTGCCCATCGCGGTGTGGGTCGTCACCTCCGGCGCGCCCGCCCGCGCGGCCTCCTCCTTCCACTCGGCGAGCGACTTGAGCACCATCTCCACCAGCTGCTGCAGCACCTCGTCGCCCGCCAGGAACGTCGCCTCGGGGAAGCTCACCCCGGGCGCCTGGTAGACGTGCAGCAGCATCAGCTCGGCGCGGTGCTCCCGGGCCAGCTGGGCGGCCACGTGCATCGCCCGCCGCGAAGGCTCCGAGAAGTCCACCGGGCACAGGATCTTGCGCCACTCGAGCATGGCCCACCTCCCTGCCAAGCTGGGGCCCGCCCGCCCTCCCGCGCCAGCTCCGGCTTCGGGGGATGGCCCGCGCCCGGCTGCGTCGGCACGGTCCCCCGGGGGAGCGCCGTGCCTGCCAACGTTCGTGAGGTCACCATCCGAAGGACCGTGGGCCTGGACGCCTACCGCGCCGTCGCCGGCGCCGAGCCGATGCTCGGCGACCTGGCGGAGCTGGGCGCCGAGCTGGCGCACCTGCTGGGCCCGCGCCGGGTCTGGATGCTCAACTCCACGGCCGTGGGGGGCGGCGTGGCCGAGATGCTCCCCAAGCTGTGCGACCTGCTCAACTGCCTGGGCGTGGACACGCGCTGGCTCGTGCTCGAGCCCGACGACCCCGCCTTCTTCCGCGTGACCAAGGCGCTGCACAACCTGCTGCACGGCGAGAGCGGGCTCGAGGACGTCGGCGCCGCCCGGGCCATCTACGACCGCGTCAGCCGCGAGGCCGCCGCCCGCCTGCGCGAGAAGGTGGTCAGCGACGACCTGCTCGTCGTCCACGACCCCCAGCCGGCCGGCGCCGCCGCGCTCATCCCCGCCGAGCACCGGCCCGCGCTGCTCTGGCGCAGCCACATCGGGCTGTCCTACTCCAACGAGGCCACGCGGCGCGGCTGGGCGTTCCTGCGCGACTACCTCTCGGCGTACCAGCGGCTCGTCTTCTCGGCCGAGGGCTACATCCCCGAGGAGCACCTGCCGCGCAGCGCCGTGCTCCACCCGGGCATCGACCCGCTCAGCCACAAGAACCGCGAGCTGCGGCCCTACAAGCTGGTGGGCGTGTTGCGCGCGTCCGGCCTGCTCGAGGGGCCGCCCGTGCCGAACTGGGCCCGCTTCGGCAACCAGGCGTCGCGCTTCGAGGGCGGCCGGTGGGTGCGCGCGCCCATCCCCGGCCTGCTGCACGCGCCGGTCCTCCTCCAGGTCTCGCGCTTCGACCGCCTCAAGGGCTTCCAGCACCTCATCCCCGCCTTCGAGCGGCTCATCGCCCAGGGCCCCTCCGTCAGCCAGCGGCTCCGGGTCGACACCGAGCGCGCCGCCAGCGAGCTGGGCTGCGTCCAGCTCGTCCTCGCCGGGCCCGACCCGCAGGGCGTCAGCGACGACCCCGAGGCCGCCCAGGTGCTCGAGGAGCTGTGCGAGCGCCACCGGGCCCTGCCCGGCCCGCTCGCCGCGCGGGTCCACCTGGTGCGCCTGTCCATGGCCGACGTGCGCGAGAACGCCTTGGCGGTCAACGCCCTGCAGCGCGTGGCCGCGGCGGTGCTGCAGAACTCGCTCAAGGAGGGCTTCGGCCTCACGGTCGCCGAGGCGCTCTGGAAGCGCACCCCGGTCATCGCCGCCAACGTCGGCGGCCTGGGCGTGCAGGTCCGCCACGGCACCGACGGGCTGCTGGTCAACGACCCGGCCGATCCCGGGGAGATCTCCGAGGCGATGCTGCGGATGCTGGCCTTCCCCAAGGACGCCGAGCGGATGGCCTGCGCCGGCCAACTGCGCGTGCGCGACCACTTCCTCATCCTGTCGCAGCTCAGGCGTTGGCTGGAGGAGCTGCGGACGATGGTCGAGGCGCCGGCCCGCGCCACGGAACCCGCGCAACCGGGAGTGGCGGCGGCGCCGCCTCAGCTGCACTGAGCAGGCAGCGGCTGGACCTGGACGGGTGGGACCGATCGGCGCTCGACGGCCGCGGCCCTTCCGGGCGGCTCAACCCTTCGGCGGGCTGCTCAGCTGGCGCCAGAGGAAATCGGTCTCCAGCGGCGACAGGTCGAAGCGCTGGGCCGCCTCGTCGATGACCTTGGCCAGCTTCAGGGACGGGTCGGCCTGGCGCTGCTCGCTGATCCAGCGGATCGCCCGGCGAATGCCTTCCCCATCGGTCTCGAAGTCGGCCACGCAGAACCCTCCTGACCCCTGCCAATTAGCATCCGCGCCGCGCGGCTTCAACGAACTCGCCGGCACGTCCTGCGACGAGGCCGCGAAGATCCGGCTGCGATGTGCCGTCCAAACGGTCTATAAAGGCGCCGCACTCGATGCCCCAGCAGCTCCCACAAGAGAGGAAGACAGCCCAAATGCCCATCGCCATCGCCGTCCTGGCCGCCACGCTCTGCGCTGCAGCCCCCGCTCCCGCCCCCGCCGCCGCCTCGGACCTGAAGACCGAGGACGAGAAGACCCTGTACGCCGTCGGCCTCATCGAGGGCAAGCGGCTGAGCGGCTTCGCCCTGTCCAAGGCCGAGCTGGAGATCGTCAAGCGCGGGCTCTCCGACGCGGTGGTCGGCAACAAGCCCGCCGTCGAGCTCACCGTCTACGGCCCCAAGGTCGAGGAGCTCTACAAGTCGCGCGCCGGCGCCAAGGCCACCGCCGAGAAGGGCAAGGGCAAGGAGTTCACCGACAAGTTCGCCAAGGAGCCCGGCGCCCAGAAGCTGCCCTCCGGCGTCGTCTACAAGGAGCTCAAGGCCGGCACCGGCCCGTCCCCCAAGGCCACCGACACCGTCAAGGTCCACTACCTGGGCACGCTCATCGACGGCACCAAGTTCGACAGCTCCTACGACCGCAACGCGCCGGCCGAGTTCCCCCTCAACGGCGTCATCAAGTGCTGGACCGAGGGCGTGCAGAAGATGAAGGTCGGCGGCAAGGCCAAGCTGGTGTGCCCGGCCGACACCGCCTACGGCGACGGCGGCCGCCCCAACATCCCCGGCGGCGCGACCCTGGTGTTCGAGGTCGAGCTGCTCGAGATCAAGGCCGGCGCCGCCCCGGCCCCTGCCCCCGCCCCCGGCCAGGGCAAGTAGGCCGCACGCCGAGTCCGCAGGCCGCTGTCGAGGAGCCGGTCCGAACCAGGGCCGGCTCCTCTCTTTTTTCCAGCTGTGGGGACTTCTGACACCCGCGTCGCGACTTCGGGCGGCCGCGGGCGCGCGCAAAGCACGCAACGCCTCGTTTTTCCAGCGCTAAGGCCTGGTGGCACGCCAGGTGAAATCCCGTGGGTTGACTCGATTGGCTGTTGTGGTAGCTAGCAGCCACTTGCTTGCCGCCCGAAGCCGGGGGCGGACGAGGCCGGGCTGGGGGAAAGCCCACCCGGGACGAAAAGACAGACTTCTTGGACCGTTGACGGCGCTGGGCGCAGGGCGGTTTGGCCTTGTGCCCCTGCGTCGTCTTTCTGGAGGTAGGCGATGGTGACGAAGAGCAAGCCCGATGGGAAGTTGGCAGTCCTGATGCCCGGCCTGGGCGCCGTGGCGACGACGTTCATCGCCGGCGTGGAGATGGCCCGCCAGGGCAAGTGCGCGCCGATCGGCTCGGTGACGCAGCTGGGCACGGCGCGCATCGGCCGCCGGGACGAGCACAAGTACGTCAAGCTCAGCGAGCTGGTGCCGCTGGCCTCGCTCGACGACCTGGTCTTCGGCGCCTGGGACATCATCCCCGAGACCGCCGCCGAGGTGGCCGAGCGCTCGGGCGTGCTGAACCGCCAGCACCTCGACGCGATCAAGCCGTTCCTGGCGACCATCAAGCCGAAGAAGGCCGTCTACGCCGCGAACCTGGTCAAGAACATCAAGGGCACGCACTACAAGGACCTGAAGAACACCCGCGAGAAGATCGAGGCGCTGCGCCAGGACATCCGCGACTTCAAGAAGGAGCTGGGCGCCAAGCGCGCCGTCGTGATGTACACCGGCTCGACCGAGGCCTGGATGGACTACAGCCCGCTCGGGACCACGGTGGCGGACCTCGAGAAGGCCATCGACCGCAGCGATTCCGCCTTCACCCCGACGATGATGTACGCCTACGCGGCCATCTCCGAGGGCGCGCCGTTCGTCAACTGCACGCCGAACGTCTCCTCCGAGATCCCCGCGCTGCAGGAGCTCGCCCGCCAGAAGTCCGTGCCGCTCGCCGGCAAGGACCTCAAGACCGGCCAGACGATGCTCAAGACGGTGCTGGCGCCCGCCCTCAAGGCCCGCATGCTCGGACTCAACGGCTGGTACTCCACCAACATCCTGGGCAACCGCGACGGCGAGGTCCTGGAGGATCCGGGCTCGTTCAAGAGCAAGGAGAAGACCAAGACCCAGGTGCTCGACACCATCCTCGAGCGCGACCTGTACCCCGACCTGTACGCGAAGTACTCGCACAAGGTGTCGATCCACTACTACCCGCCGCGCGGCGACGACAAGGAGAGCTGGGACAACATCGACATCTTCGGGTGGATGAACTACCCGATGCAGATCAAGATCAACTTCCTGTGCCGCGACTCCATCCTCGCCGCGCCGCTCGTCCTCGACCTGGCGCTGTTCGCCGACCTGGCCAGCCGCATCGAGTGGAAGGGCATCCAGGAGTGGCTCTCGCTCTTCTTCAAGCAGCCCATCGTCAAGGAAGGGCTGGAGATCGAGAACGACCTGTTCATCCAGCAGACCAAGCTCAAGAACACCCTGCGCGCCATCGCCGGTGAGGAGCTGATCACGCACCTCGGCCTGGACTACTACGGCGCCGACCTGCCGCTGCCCAAGAAGTAGCCTGGGGAGTGCCAGTCGAACGACGGGGCGGCCTGAAGCAGCGAGGCCGCCCCGCCGTCCAACTCCCGGGCGCCCGCCCACCAGACGTCGGCATGCATTCCGGGCGACCTGCGTTCCAACAGCCGACCAGAACCTGGAACGCACCGACGCACCCTCGAGGAGAGCCCGAAATGATCCGCACGCTCATCGCCGCCACCGTTGCCGCAGCGCTCGCCCTGCCCTGCGCCGCCCTCGCCGCCGAGAAGGCCCCCGGCAAGGAGCGCGCCGAGCTCTTCATCGCCACCTTGATGAAGGTGAAGAAGGACGAGGGCAAGCTCACCGACGCCGAGAAGGCGGCCAACGCCAAGCTCTTCCTCGACCTCGACAGCTTCCTCAACTTCGAGAACCTGACGGCCAAGCCCATCGCGCCGCGCGCGGACAAGCTCAAGGCCGAGGAGATGACCTCCTTCAAGTCGAAGTTCAAGGAGCTCATCCGGATGATCGCCTACCCCAAGTCGGGGAACTTCTTCCGCACCGCCAAGCTCGAGTGGCAGCCCGAGAAGGTGCAGGGCGAGCTCATCCTCGTGCCGCTGAACGTGAAGCTCCCCGAGGAGGACCTGGAGACCACCGTCGAGTTCCAGTTCTCCAAGAGCGCCGGCCTGCTCAAGATCGAGGACGTGCTCTTCGAGGGCGACTCGCTGGTGAAGGACTACCAGAACCAGATCGCCAAGATCGTCGACAAGAGCGGCGTGCCGGGCCTCTTCAAGGTCCTCGACGAGAAGCAGGCCGAGCTCTCCAAGCCCGTGACCCCCAAGAAGTAGAGTGACGATGCGACCTGCCGTCCTGCACCGCTGCTCCCTCGCGACGCTCGCCGCGGCAGCCAGCGCGGCGCTGGCCCTCTGTTGCGCCGCCCCGGCGAGCGCCGACGAGCCGTCGGCCCCGGCCGCCCGCAGGCGCTCGCTCTCCGAGTGCGTCAACGTCGCGCTGCAGGGCAGTGGGCAGGTCCAGGAGGCCGAGGGCAAGGTCGCCGAGTGGCGCGGCCGGCTCGACGAGGTGAAGGCGATCTTCTACCCGAAGATCACCGCCATCGCCTTCGCGGCGCCCATCTTCGGCATCAAGGGCCTGGTCACCGACACCGACGTCCAGCGCCAGTACGACCGCTGGGGGCCCTACCTCAAGTTCGACGGCCTGCTGATGCAGCCCGTCTATACCTTTGGCCAGCAGTCGGCCGGCGAGAACGCGGCGCGCGAGCGCATGCTCGTCGAGGAGGCGCGGTTGCAGGCGACCCGCAACGCCGTCGCCCTGGAGGTCGCCCGCTACTACTACCTGCACCTGTACGTCGCCTCGATCCGCCCCAGCCTGGAGTCGACCCGGAAGATCCTCGACGACGCCATGACCTCCGCCCAGGAGATGTACGACGAGGCCCAGGGCAAGGTCACCATGGCCGACCTGCAGAAGCTCAAGTACGTCTCCACCGAGCTCGACAAGTACCGGGTGCAGGCCGACATCGGGGCCGGCCTGTCGATGGCCGCGCTCAAGCACACCATGGGCCGGCCTGAAGCCGAGCCGCTCGAGCTGGCCGACGCCGTGCTGCCGCCCGCCCCCAAGGAGGAGCTGCTCCCCCTGTCCGTGCTGGTGCAGAAGGCCTGGGACCGCCGGCCCGAGGCCGCGCAGATCAAGCACGGCCGCGCCGCCGCGCTCTCCCTCGAGGAGGCCGAGCGCCTGGCCAACTACCCCATCGTCGCCGTCGTCGGGCAGCTCTCGGCGAGCTGGACCGCGGTGCGCACCGACCAGAACAACACCTTCGCCTACGACCCCTACAACGACCTCACCGGCGGCGTGGCCCTGGCGTTCAAGTGGGACCTCGACCCCATGAAGGCCAGCGCGCGCGGCGACACCGCCCGGGCCCTGGTGGAGCAGATCGACGGCCTGGCCAAGTTCGCGCAGACCGGCATCCCCACCGACGTGCGCCGCTGCCGCGACGACTACGACCAGGCCCGGCGCATGCTCGCCATCTCCGAGACGGGCTCCACCGCGGCCCGCAAGTGGATGCTCTTCTCCGCCGCGGCCTACGCCTCGGGCACCGGCGAGACGAAGGACGTGCTCGAGGGCCTGGGCGCCTTCGTGCAGGCCAAGAAGAGCTTCTACGACGCGCTGCTCTCGGTGCACATGAGCCGCGCCACGCTCGCCGTGGCCACCGGCGAGGTCGTCGACGTCCTGGGCGGCCCCGTCGCGGCCCGGCCCGTCTCGGCGGAGAAGGCCAGATGACGGCCGCGTCGGCGCGCAAGGGGCTGACCGGCCACGCGCGCCGGCGGCGCTTCGCCGACGAGGCCACCTCGAGCGCCACGCCTGCCTGCGCCTCCACCCCGAGCCCGTCGCGGGGGAGGAAGGCCGGCGGATGACGCCCAACCCCAACGGCAACCTCTTCTACTCGCACTGGGCCACCGGCCTGGTCGTCGCCTTCGCCGGCGGGGTCATCTTCGCCTACAGCCTGCGGACCGTGTTCGTCGGGCGCACCGCCGACCCGCGCCTGGCCAAGGAGAGCGGCACCGCGTTCTTGGGCCGCTGGCTCATCGAGGCCTTCTACTGGTCCTTCCGCGTCTTCGGGCGGCTGCTCATCCGCGCGGGCGTGACGCCCGACATGCTGACCTGGACCAGCTTCGCCATGACCATGGCGTGCCTGCCGGCGGCGGCGCTGGGCCACTTCTCCACCGCGGGGCTGTTCTTCCTGCTGGGCGCGGCGTTCGACGCCTTCGACGGCATGGTGGCGCGCGAGCGCGGCATCGCCTGCGACTCCGGGGAGATGCTCGACGCCATCATCGACCGCTACGCCGACATGGCGCCGCTCATCGGCCTGACCATCTTCTACCGGTTCTCGGGCCTGCAGATGGCCGTGCCCCTCGCGGCGCTGGTCGGCTCGATCATGGTCAGCTACGTGCGCGCCAAGACCGAGTCCTTCGGCCTGAGCCTGCCCTCGACCGTGATGCGCCGGCACGAGCGGATCACCTACTTCGTCATCGCCCTGGTGATCGGCCCCGAGCTCAGCCCGTACCTGCCCGCGCCCTTCGGCATCGTGCACCCGGCGACGCTGGCGACGCTGCTGCTGGTGGGCTTCCTCTCCAACTTCGCCGCGGTGCAGCTGGCCGCGTGGGGCCGCTCCGAGCTCAAGCGGCTCGGCCGCGGGCCCGGAGGCAAGAAGCCGTGAACCGCGAGAGCCCGAGGCCCGTCGAGGGAAGAGTGCGCACCGAGCTGCCCGGCCCGCGCTGCCGGGCGCTGCGCGAGCGCGAGGCGCCGCACATCGCGCCGGGCTTCCAGGCCATCGCCGCGCACTCGGGCATCGCCGTCGACCACGGCGAGGGCTGCGAGATCGTCGACCTGGACGGCAACCGCTTCCTGGACCTCGTCGCGGGCATCTGCGTGGCGGCGCTGGGCTACGGCCACCCGCGCTATGTCGCGGCGCTCGCGAACCAGCTGGCGCGCACCCACTGCGGCAGCTTCACCACCGAGGCCCGGGTCGAGGCCTTCGAGCGGGTCCACGCGGTCGCGCCCTCGCACCTGACGCGCCTGCAGCTCTACTCCGGCGGCTCCGAGGCCGTGGAGAGCGCGCTGCGGCTCGCCCGCTGCCACACCGGCAAGTTCGAGGTGCTCTCCTTCTGGGGCGGCTTCCACGGCAAGACCGCGGGGACGCTGGCGCAGATGGGCAGCGACTTCAAGCACGGCCTGGGGCCCCTGACGCCCGGCGCCTTCCTGACGCCCTACGCCGACTGCGACTTCTGCCCGTTCAAGACCACCTACCCGGCCTGCGGCCTGCTGTGCGTCGAGTTCGCCAAGGACAAGCTCAAGCGCGAGACCACCGGCCGCCTCGCCGCCATCCTGATCGAGCCGATGCAGGGCACCGCCGGAAACCTCGTGCCGCCCAAGGACTTCCTGCCGGCGGTCGCCGCGCTGGCCAAGGACGCCGGGGCGCTGCTGGTGGTCGACGAGATGATCTGCGGCTTCGGGCGCACCGGGGAGATGTTCGGCCACCTCCACTCTGCCGGCGTGCTCCCGGACATCCTGACGCTCGGCAAGGCGCTGGGCGGCGGCTTCCCGGTGAGCGGCCTGCTGGTGCGCGAGGAGATCTCCAAGGCCGAGCCATGGAGCAAGCCGTCGTTCTCCAGCTCGTCGTACGGCGGCAACCCGCTGGCCGGCGCCGCCATCGCCACCTCGCTCTCCATCATCCGGGACGAGCGCCTGGTCGAGAACGCGAAGCAGGTCGGCGCGCACCTGAAGGCCGGGCTCTCTCGCCTGGCCGAGAAGCACCAGGCCATCGCCCACGTCCGCGGCGAGGGCCTCTTCATCGGCTTCGACCTCGTGGACGAGAAGGGCGCGCTCTGGACCCACGCCCGCTGCCGGGCGCTGTTCACCGCCTGCCTGAAGCGGGGCCTCTTGACCATGGCCTACGCCCCCCGGGTGAGGGTGAACCCCCCGCTGCTGCTATCGAACGCTCAGGCCGACGAGGCGCTCGAGCTGCTCGACGCGGCGCTGGGAGAAGTGCTCGCCTGAACCCTCCGCTCCTGAGCAGCGAGGGTCGGCGATGGGCAGCAGGACGAGGACGACGCACCCCGAGATGCGGCTGCTGGCCCGCTCGACGCTCGCGAGCGTCGCGGGCACGGCGGCCGAGGCGGCCGTCTACTACCTCGTCCTCCAGGTCGGAGGCCACGCCGCGGGGCTGTACGGCCCGGCCTCGGCGCTGGGTGCAGCCTGCGGCGGGATCACCAACTTCCTGGTGAACCGCTACTGGGCTTTCCACCGCACCGAGCAGCCCATCGCGCGCCAGGCGCTGCTCTACGCGCTCGCTTCGCTGATGACCTACCTGGGGATGCTGGGGATGCTCGCGCTGCTGGTGGAGGTGCTCAGGGCTCCCCAGGCCTTCGCCTACCCGCCCGCCAAGCTCGTCGCCTGGCTCGCCGTGAGCTATCCCATGGCGCGCTTCGTGGTCTTCGGGGCCGACCGGCACCGGGAGCAGGCCCGGTGAGGCGCGCGCTCGCCCATTGCCGCAGCCTGTGGCCCCGCTGGCCGCTGCTGCCGGCGCTGCCGATGCCGCTGTACACCGCGGTGGTGGCTTGGCGGGGCCAGCTGCGTTGGGACCACCTGGCGATCACGGCGATCGTCCTGACGCTGGCCTACGCGCACCGGTGGACCAAGCAGCTCCTGCTCTCTTTCCTGGGCTTCCCGCTGGTCGCGGTCCTCTACGACTCCGGCCGCTTCTTCCGCGACCTCGGGATCACCGAGAGCCGGGTCGCCAACTGCGGGCTGAGCGCCTTCGAGCGCGCCTGGTTCGGCTTTTCGAACGGCGGCGCGCGGGTGACGCTGCAGGACTACTTCCTCGTCCACCACCACCCGGTCGCCGACGCGTTCTTCGCCGCGCCCTACGCGGTGTTCCTGGCCGTCCCGCTGGCCTACGCCGTCTACCTGTTCCTGCGCGACCCGCGCGCGTGTGCGCGCTTCAGCTGGGGCTTCTTCGCCCTCAACGTGCTGGGCATGCTCACCTACCACCTGCTGCCCGCGGCGCCGCCCTGGTACCTGCACAAGTACGGCTGCGCCATCCATCTGGGCGTCACCGAGTACGAGGGCGACGCGCTGGCGCGGGTGGACGCGATGACCGGGCTCGCCTACTTCAAGGGCTTCTACGGGCGCGCCTCGGAGGTGTTCGGGGCGCTGCCCTCGCTGCACGTCGCCTTTCCGCTGCTGATCATCCTGGAAGGTTGGCGCCGTCACCGCTGGCCCTTCCGCGGCGCGTCGGTCTTCTTCTTCGTGTGGATGTGCTGCGCGGCGGTCTACCTGGACCACCACTGGATCACCGACCTGGCGCTGGGCGCGGCCTTCGCCGTCGGGGTCTTCCTGGCGCTGGCGAGGCTCGCGCCCTCGCGCGCGGCGGACGCAGCCATCGCGCCCGCCGGCACCGTCAGCCAGCCACCCTCTCAGCCGATCGAGTAGCGACTACTCCGCGTTCCAGTCGCTCGCCGGCAGGATCTTCAGGCCGGTGTCCTTGCCGTTGGCCTGGAAGCGCACCACGCGCAGCGGCCACTGGCGCGCCGGCATGCCCTCTCGGGCGGTCTCGACCCAGAACAGGTCCAGGTCGGCCTGGTACTCGCCCTTCTCGCCGACGTCCGTGAGCAGCTTGCGGAACGGGTTCTCGGGGTGCCAGTAGACCGGCTTGTCGGCGCGGGCGATGTAGGCGAACACCGGGTAGTTGGTGATGAAGGCCTTCGCCTTCTTGCGGGTCGGGTCGAGGATCTTGGTCGCGTCCTCCGCGGTCAGCTCGTTCAGGTCGCCGGTCGGGCCGCCGCCGCCGCCCTGGAGCCTGGCCAGCGCGGCGCGCGCCGAGGCGTCGATGCTGGTGACGAAGCCGTTGAGCGCCTCGACCGTGCCCACCTCGTGCCGGTGCTTCGGCCGGCTGACGATCTTCCAGTCCGGGATGGAGTACGACCGCGCGCGCAGCGTGGCGCCGCCGAGCAGCGACTCGAGGGCCTCGTCTCCGCCCTTCTTGGCGATGGCGTTGAGGTAGGCCTCGGCGAGCTTGCGCGCATCGTCCTGGGTCTCGACCGGCACCGAGGAGTCGGTCACGGTCGCCTTCGTCTCCGGGATCGGCGGGTCCTTCTTCGGGGCTTCCTTCTTGGCGGGCTCGGCGGCCTTGGCCGGCGCGGCCGCCTCCTTCTTGGCCGGCTCGGCGGCGAAGGCGAGCGACGACGCGAAGAGCGCCGCGGCGGCGAGGACGTTTGCGAGCTTCATCGAAGACCTCTGAGGGGTTTTGAGATGGGCCGGATGCTAGCCCAGCCCGGCCTCCGGGTGCGAGCGCCACGGGGCGAGCCGGCGGTCGGGGAGGCGGGCGCTCCCGGCGCTACCGGGCCCCAGCGCCGGGGTCCCGGGCCCGGCGCCGCAGGGCCGACACCAGGAGCACCAAGCCGAAGGAGCCTGCCCCGGGTGCCCCCGCCGCGCACCCGCAACCGGAGCTCGCCACTCCCGGCGTCCCGGAATCCGCGGCGGTGGCGGCTCCCGCGTCCAGGCCAGGCCCGCTCACCGCGCCGTCGACCGTGGCGGCCGCGGCATCCGAGCCCGGCGGCACGAGCGAGCCGTCCGGCCCCCCGGGCGTACCGGCATCGGAACCGGGAGGCAGCGGGGCGACGCAGCCGGTCGGGGCGTTGGACTCGTCGGTGCCCTCCGGCCGCGGCCCGTAGATCGGCAAGGCGCAGCCGCGCTCCAGCGCGCCCAGGTCCGGCGCCACGCCCTGGTAGCCGTCGTTGACGTTGGCGTAGACCCTGCCCCTGTCGACGGCGCCCGCGCCGGCGGCGAGCGTGACGTCCTGGGCGGCGAGGTTCTCCTGGTAGGTCGCCGGCGGCTGCAGCCCGTTGGCGAACGGCGATCCCGTCAGCAGCACGCCGTGCGCCTCCACCACCCCGCCCGCCTGCATCGCCGCGAAGCTGGCGTACCTCACCTGCCCGTTGGGCGGCAGGTTGAAGCGGAACTCCTTGTCCGGGAAATAGGCGTTGTAGTCGAAGCTCCCGTCGTCGACGGGCCCCAGCCAGTCCACCGTCTTGTCGTTCTCGGGCGCCGCCGGGCCGAAGAAGAGGTTGTTCCCGACGACGAAGTGGTGCGAGGTCGCGCCGGTGCTGTTGAGGAGCGCGTTCTTGGGGCTGACGAAGGTGTTGTGGAGCACCACGATGCCGCTGGGCTCGAGCGGAGGCGTGCCGCCCAGCGCGTGGAACTTCATCTGCTCGTTGGCGACGTTCACCACCACGTTGCGCAGCGCGTACGCCGGCCCGCCGAAGATGGGCTGGAAGCTGAGGGTCGCGTAGGTGTTGGTGAAGCGGTTGCGCAGGCAGCGCACGTTGCCCTCGCTGCCGTCCAACTCCAGCCCGTTGTCGTAGCCGGAGAGGACCTCGTTCCCGTAGAAGTCCACCGCCCGGGCGCCGTCCTGCTCGACCTTCATGGAGTCGCCGAAGCCGACGATCCGGTTGTGGCAGACCACGTGCCCGTCGCCCTCCACGTGGATGCCGTCGTCGTTGGCGTGCGAGCCGCCGTCGTCGCTGTAGACCGCCGGCCAGCGGAGCAAGCCCTCGACGTCGTTGTCGGCGATGTAGAAGTCCTTCTGGTCCTGCTTGGATCCGATGCCCAGCCTCACGGCCCTGAGGTGCACCCGGCGCACGACGTTTCCCTCGGCCCCGGCGGTCTGGAAGCGGATGCCGCGGTTGCCGTTCTGGACGGTCATGCGCTCCAGGTGCACGAAGCTGCCGTAGACCTCGATGACGTTCCCGGTGGTGCCGCCGCCGTCGAGGACGACCCCGCCGGCGCTCGCCCCGCGCACGACGATGGGGTTCTGCGCGGTGCCGCTCTTGGACCAGGAGAAGGTCCCGGCGTAGGTCCCGTTCGCCAGCTCGATGACGTCGCCCGGCGCCGCCGCGCCCATCGCCGAGTTGAGCGAGGCCACGTCGGTCACCGTCTTCTGGTTCGGGCTCGCCGGATCGCGCGGCACGGCCCGCGTCGTCGCCTCAAGGATCGTGGTCTGGTCCACCGCGCCGTCGGGGTCGGTGGCGCGCAGCTCGAGCTCGTAGGTCGTCGCCGGCAAGAGATCGAAGACCGAGCCGGCGAACTGCGGCTCCACGGTGCGCCCGGCCACGACCTCCGGGTGGACGCGGATCAAGGCAAGCGCGTCGCGCCAGGCCGCCCCGGAGCCCTTGACCCGGTAGCGCAGCGAGACCTGCGCGTCGTGATCGTCGTCTCCGCTGACCGGCCACTGCACGCCCAGGGCGGTGAGCGTCGGCCGGTCGAGCCGCGCGGTCCCCGGGTGGAGCACGTCGTCGGCCCAAGCGGGGGAGGCGGCGAGCAGGCTGCAGACGAGGGCGAGGCCGCAGGGGCGGATGCGGGTCATGAGCGCGGCTCCTTGGCGCGAGGAGCAGGCATTATCCCACCTGGCAGCCCTTCTGGAGGGCGCGCAGCGCGGTTGCCCGCGAGAGGCTTCTTGAGCAAAATCGGGCCTTTCTTTGCGTCTGTCGGCAGGCTGACCGTCCACCACCCCTGGAGCGATTCATGCTGCTGTCACGGTTCGAGTACCGCGCGGCCAAGAGCGTGCGGGAAGCGGCGTCGTTGTGGTCCGAAGTGCCGGGCTCGAAGTACCTGGCCGGCGGCACCGACCTCCTGCCGCAGATGCGGGCGCGGCACCACGTGGCCCGCGTCGTCGACCTCAAGCGCATCCCCGAGCTGAGCGAGATCCGCCTGACCTCCGACGGCGGCGTCTCCATCGGCGGCACGGCGACCATGGCGGCGGTGGCCGCGCACCCGGTCATCGCCAAGCGCTACGTCGCGCTCCTGCAGTGCATCGACGAGGTGGGCGCCTGGCCGCTGCGCAACCGCGCCACGCTGGCCGGCAACATCTGCAACGCCTCCCCGGCCGCGGACACCGCCATCGCGCTGCTGGCGCTGGAGGCCGCGGTGGGCATCGACGGCCCCAAGGGGCCGCGCAAGCTCTCCCTCTCCGAGTTCTTCAAGGGCCCGGGCAAGACCGCGCTCGACGGCGGGGAGATCGTCACCGAGATCCTGCTGCCCAACACCACCGCCGACTTCGCCGGCAGGTACCTGCGCCTGTCGCGGCGCAAGGGCATGGACCTGGCCACCGTGGGCGTGCTGGTCACCCGCGCCAACGGCCAGGGCCCGCACCGCGTGGCGCTCGCCGCCGTCGCCCCCACCCCGCTGCGCGTGACGCAGGCCGAGCTGGTCCTCGACGAGGACGGCCTGAGCGCCAGCTCCATCCAGAAGGCGGCGCAGCTGGCCGCCGTGGCCTGCAGCCCCATCACCGACCTGCGCGGCACCGCCGAGTACCGCCGCGAGATGGTCGGCGTGCTCACCGCCCGCGGCCTGACCGCCCTCGCCTGATTCGGAGCCATCCCATGAACGACACGATCGAGATCAAGGTCCGCGTCAACGGCATCGACGAGGCGCAGAGCGTCCAGGCCAACACCACGCTGCTCACGTTCCTGCGCGAGAACCTCAACCTCACCGGCGCCAAGGAAGGCTGCAACGAGGGCGAGTGCGGCTCCTGCATGGTGCTGCTCGACGGCAAGGCCGTGAACAGCTGCCTCATCCTCGCCGCCGAGGTCGACGGCAAGGAGATCGTCACCATCGAGGGCATCGGCGGCGCCAAGAGCCTGCACCCGCTGCAGCAGAGCTTCCTCAAGCACCACGCGGTGCAGTGCGGCTTCTGCACGCCGGGGATGATCATCACCGCCCTGGGCCTGCTCCACGAGAAGCCCGAGCCGAGCGAGCTGGAGATCAAGACCGCGCTGGCCGGCAACCTCTGCCGCTGCACCGGCTACAAGCAGATCATCGAGTCCATCCAGGCCGCCGCCAAGGAAGTGCGCGCCGAGAGCAAGTCCGGGAGGGTCGCATGAGCGCCACCAAGTACGTCGGCAAGTCCGTCGACCGCGTCGACGCGCTGGAGAAGGTCACCGGCGCCGCCATCTACACCGGGGACCTCAAGTTCTCCCGCCTGCTGCACGCCTGCGTGGTCCGCTCCCCGCACGCCCACGCGCTGGTGAAGGGAATCCGCACCGACCGGGCGCTGAAGGTCCCCGGGGTGCGCGCCATCGCCACCGGCAAGGAGTTCCCGCTCCACACCGGCATCTACCTCAAGGACCAGACCGTCTTCGCCACCGACCGCGTGCGCTTCGTCGGCGACGCGGTGGCGGCGGTGGCCGCCGAGACCCCCGAGGCCGCCTGGGAGGCCGCCCGGCTGGTCGAGGTGGACTACGAGCCGCTCGAGCCGATCTTCGACGTGCTGGAAGGCATCAAGGACGGCGCGCCGCTGGTCCACCCCGACCTGGGCAAGTACGAGGTCGTGCCGTGGGTCACCCCCAAGGCCGGCAGCAACATCAACAACCACCTCAAGGTCCGCAAGGGCGACTACGAGGGCGCGCTCAAGAAGTGCGAGCACGTCTTCGAGAACACCTTCAAGGTCCCGCAGGTCCAGTGCGTGCCGATGGAGCCGCACATCAGCGTGGCCCGGGTGGACAGCGCCGGCCGCATCCAGGTGCACACCTCGGCGCAGAGCCCCTTCACCGTGCGCCACCTGCTCTCGGCGTGCTTCAAGGTGCCGCACGGCGACATCAACGTGAACGTGCCCTACGTCGGCGGCGGCTTCGGCGGCAAGGCCGGCATCAACCTCGAGCCGATCGCCGTGGCGCTGGCGATGAAGACCAACGGCCGGCCGGTCAAGGTGGCGGTGGACCGCAGCGAGGAGTTCTACGCCACGGTCGTGCGCCAGGGCCTGACCGCGACGCTGGTCACCGGCGTGGACAGGAAGGGCAAGGTCCAGGCGCAGAAGATGCGCTACCTGTGGGACTGCGGCGCCTACGGCGGCTACGGCGTCAACGTGGTGCGCGCGGCCGGCTACACCTGCGGCGGGGCGTACTTCTTCCCCAACGTCTGGGGCGACTCCATCGGCGTCTACACCAACAAGCCGGTGGGCAGCGCCTACCGCGGCTTCGGGATGCAGGAGATCCACTGGGCGCTCGAGCAGCAGATGGACATGGTGGCGCGCGAGCTGGCCATCGACCCGGTGCAGTTCCGCCTGATGAACTGCCTGGGCCCGGGCAAGACCACCGTGACCGGCCAGGTGCTGGGCAAGTTCGCGGGCCGCGTCGACAAGTGCATCAAGAAGATCGACGAGCAGATGAAGATCGCCCGGAAGGCGCCGCGCACGACCAAGGACTGGGTGCTGGGCAAGGACGGCAAGTACCACGGCAAGGGCCTGGCCTGCGCGGTGAAGGCCCCGGCGATGCCCAACAACGCCAGCTCCTCGGTGGTCCTGAAGTTCTGCGAGGACGAGACCCTGGAGATCCTCATCTCCGGCATCGACTACGGCCAGGGCCTGAAGACCGTGGCGGCGCAGTACGCGGCCGAGATGCTCGACCTGCCGATGGAGAAGATCCGCGTCCGCGGCAACCCCGACACCGACCTGTCGCCCTACGACTGGCAGACCGTGGCCAGCCGCCAGACCTGGGCCACCGGCAACGCGGTGATCAAGGCCAGCGGGATGATCAAGGAGCAGCTCTTCGACATGGCCTCGCAGGCGCTCAAGGCGCCCAAGAGCCGGCTGGTGCTCAAGAACTGCAAGGTCACCGACCCCAAGACCAAGAAGAGCGTGAAGCTCGCCGAGCTGGTCATGGGCTACCAGTTCCCCGACGGCCACACCATCGGCGGGCCGGTGGCCGCGGCGACCACCTACGTCCCCGATGGCCTCTTGTTCCTCGACCCGGACACCAGCCAGAGCAAGAAGCCGGTGGCGAAGTGGACCTTTGGCTGCCAGGGCGTGGAGCTGTCGGTCGACCCCGAGACCGGCGTGTTCGAGCTGGAGCGGATCGTCGCCTGCTACGACGTCGGCAAGGTCGTGAACCCGGGGATGATCCTGGGCCAGACCTACGGCGGCGTGGTGCAGGGCGTGGGCACGGCGGTGATGGAAGAGCTGATCCTCGACGCCAAGACCGGCAAGCCCCGGAACGCGGCGCTGATGGACTACAAGATCCCCACCGCGCTCGACATCCCCGACAAGCTCGAGGCCCACTACGTCGAGACTCCCCAGGAGGACGGCCCGCTCGGCGCCCGCGGCATCGGCGAGCACACGATGATCCCCACGCCCGCGGCGATCTCCGACGCGCTCTATGACGCGTGCGGCATCCGCATAAAGGAGATGCCCATCACCGCCGAGAAGGTGCTCAGGGCGCTCCGCGAGCAGAAAGAGAACTGCTGAGGCTGTCTAGGTTCGAGGCCCAAGGAAAGCCCCTCTTCGCCACGCGCGGAGAGGGGCTTCGCTCTTCCGGCGCGCTTACGAGAGGTCGCGGATGGTGCGGATGGCCTCGGCGACCCGCTGGAGGCAGCCCTCGAGGTCGGTTCCCAACGCCTCCGCCTGCAGCCTCACGCTGCGCACGCCGAACTCCAGCAGGTGCGCCTGGCGCTGCACGTCCCGGTCGCCGGCAAAGAGATCGGGCGGCTCGTCCACCTCGACGGCCAGCTTCAGCTCGGGCGAATAGAAGTCCAGCGTGTACGGCCCCACCGGGTGCCACGGCTGGAAGTCGGTCTCACCCAGCCGCTTGTTGCGCAACAGCTGCCCCAGCTTCTTGCGGGCGCGCTTGGCCGGCATGCGCGGATCCGGCTTGGGCTGGGTCGACTTCGGTTTGCTCTCGAGTTCCATGGTCATCGTCATCTGAGTCATAGCGTCCCCCCTTTTCCTGGACGCGATGATTCATACCTGGTGGGTCCGACATTCCAGGGTGTCCTCGAAAGTCGGGGGCCAGTCCATATCACAGGACCCATGTGATCGTTGCGGGGGCCCCGGACGAACCCTAGGAAAATCAGGGGGTTGGCGGACCCGCCCGGAAGGGCGCCCAAAAAGCTGGGCAATGGCGGCAGGTTAGCGAACCGGCTTGGCGGGGCCGAGCAGTGGAATCACGGAGCGAAGCAGGAAGGCGGCCCGGAGGCCGGCCGCTGCTACGGCCGCTTGGGCATCTTCTTCTTGCCGGTGGTCGCCCCGGACATCATGAGGATCTTGAGCAGGTTCTGGCGGTAGACGTCGCTGTCGGGGTCCAGCTCGAGCGCCTTGTGCAAGAGCGCCTCGGCACCCTTCAGGTCGCGGCGCTCCTTGAGCAGCACCAGCGCCAGCCGGTTGTAGAGCGGCGCGGGGTCGGGCGCGACGGAGATGGCGTGCTCGAGGTGGGTGATCGCCTCCTTGATCCGCCCGGACTTCTCCAGCGTGATGGCCCGCTGCAGCGGCGACTCGTAGACGTGCTCCGGCACCGGTCCCCTGGGGCGCACCTCTTCGAAGGCCTGCTTGGGCATCGGCGGCGCCGGCTTGGGCGCAGCCGGGCGCGGCGGCTCGGGCTCGGAGCGGAAGGGCTTGGCCATTCCCGGCGGCACCACGCGCTTGAGCTCGGGCAGCGCCCGGTTCTCCTCCAGCTCCACCGGCGGCGCAGGCCGGGCGCGCTCCGGGGTCGAGGTCGGGGCCGGGGTCGGCGGCGGGGGGCGCGGAGGTTCGGGCTCCCTCCTCTTCGGCGGCGGCGGCAAGATCGCTTCAGGCGGCTGCATCCTGAGGAGCTTGCGGTCGACCAGCGACACCGCCAGCGTCTGGACCTCCATCTTCCCCAGCGACAGCGCGTGGCGCAGCGCGTCGAGCGACGAGCGCCCGTCCACCATCGACAGCGCGAAGGCCTCGAACGTGGAGAGCTTCTGCACCTTCAGGTCCAGGCCCGCGACCACCGTGGGGATGTCGGAGAGCTCGAAGGGGATGATGAAGACCCGGGTCCGGGTGTTGCCCCGCGCCGTCTTCTTCTCCCGCAGCTCCATGGGGAGCTCGGGGTTGGTGCGCCGCAGCGTCGCTTCCGGCGGCGAGAGCATCGCCCGGACGAGGGTCGGCTCCCGCGGCGGCAGCGGGTCCTCCAGCAGCACGTCGGGGTCGAGGATGGTCTCGCAACGGGTGCAGAGGAAGTCGCCGACCTCGGCCCTGCGCCCGCAGCTCGGACAAGTGATGCCGGTCATGTTGAGGCGAAGGTTAGCACACCGATCGGAGAGGGCCCGGCGCCCCGGGTTCCCAAACTCGCGCCCGCCCCGGAACCGTGGGTCAGGCGGGAGGCGCGAATGCCTCCCCGGCCGCATTTCCCGAGGATTCCATGACCAAGCTCCTTCGATTGTCGCTGTCCCTCTGCCTGCTCAGCGCTGCCGCCTGCAGCGGTGGCGCCGTCCCCGTCGTCCCGCCGGACGCCTCCACCGCGGTCGCCGGCCCCGACGCCAGCGCCTGCCCGCAGCTCCAGAAGTGCGGCTCCGAGTGCTGCCCCGACGGCCAGCAGTGCATCGGCCGCGTCTGCACCGTCTGCTCCTGCGGCACCAAGCAGTGCGGCGAGGACGAGTGCGGCAACTCCTGTGGCAGCTGCGGCGCGGGCAAGACCTGCGAGGCCGCCACCGGCACCTGCAAGGCCGTCACCTGCCAGCCCAGCCAGGTGGTCTGCGGCACCCGCTGCTGCGACGCCGCCAGCCAGACCTGCGTGAGCAACGCCTGCGTCGACAACGCCACCTGCCCCGCCGGCCAGACGGGCTGCGGGACGGCGTGCTGCACCGTCGAGCAGACCTGCTCCGCCGGCACCTGCGTCAACAACGCCACCACCTGCACCTCCAGCCAGGTCCCCTGCGGCGCCCACTGCTGCACCGCGGCAACCCAGACCTGCCAGGGCGGCGCCTGCGTCGACAACGCCTCCTGCCCCACCGGCCAGACCGCCTGCGCCGCCAACTGCTGCGCCCCCACCACCCAGACCTGCGTCGGCGGCGCCTGCGTGAACAACACCACCTGCGCCGGCGGCCAGACCGCCTGCGGCAACGTGTGCTGCGAGACCGCCACCGAGACCTGCCGCAGCGGCACCTGCCTCGCCAACGCCACCTGCGGGGGCGGCCAGACCCCGTGCGGCGCCAACTGCTGCGCGACCGACACCGAGAACTGCTCCTCGGGCGCCTGCGTGCCCAAGCCCCCGACCTGCACCGCCGGCCAGACGGTCTGCGGCGGCAGCTGCTGCGAGAACGCGACCCAGGCCTGCCAGGCCAGCAGCGCCACCTGCATCGCCAAGACCCCGACGTGCACCGCCAGCCAGACGCTCTGCGGCAGCGCCTGCTGCGAGAACGCCACCCAGACCTGCAACACGTCCAGCAACACCTGCGCGGCGAAGCCCACCTGCTCGACCGGCCAGACCGCCTGCGGCACGAGCTGCTGCAACGACTCCAACCAGACCTGCTCGGGCGGAACCTGCGTGACCAAGCCCACCTGCTCGACCGGCCAGACCGCCTGCGGCACGAGCTGCTGCAACGACTCGACCCAGACCTGCTCGGCCGGGACCTGCGTGCCCAAGAGCACCTGCCAGACGGGCCAGTTCGCCTGCACCTCCTACGGCACCACCACCTGCTGCACCACCGGCAGCCAGCTGTGCGAGACCCTCTCCTCGCCGATGTGCATCCCCGCCAGCTCCTGCTCCGACGGCGGCACGGTCTGCGGCAGCAACTGCTGCTTCTCCTCCTACGGGCAGACCTGCAACAGCTCGAACAACACCTGCGTCGGAGCGACCTGCAGCACCGGCCAGACCGCCTGCGGGTCCAACTGCTGCAACAGCTCCACCCAGACCTGCTCGAACGGGACCTGCGTGGCCAAGCCCACCTGCTCGGCCAGCCAGACGGCCTGCGGCTCGTCCTGCTGCGACAACGCCACCCAGACCTGCCAGGGCGGGACCTGCGTGGCCAACGCCACGACCTGCGACCCGCTGACCTCGGCCACCTGCCCGAGCGGCCAGTCCTGCTACCTGGCCAACCCCGACCCCGTCTGCCAGGCCACCGGCGCCACGCAGCCGGGCCAGGCCTGCAGCGCGATCAACTCTTGCGTCCGCGGCGCCTCGTGCCTGTACGACGCCGCCGGCAAACCGATCTGCTTCAAGATCTGCAACACCGCCTCGCCCAGCTGCCCGAGCACGGACCAGTGCCAGGCCACCTCCGTGACCGGAGTGGGCATCTGCGCGGCCGTGGTCGAGCCCAACTGCAACCCCGTGGCCAGCACTTGCTCCACGGGCCAGGGCTGCTTCTTCGACGGCTCGAACTACAACTGCGGCGCCGCGGGCACCGCCGGCGCCGGGGCCACCTGCAGCGCCACGGTGATCTGCAAGGCGGGCTTCGACTGCTTCTCCCCGGACCAGGGCGTCACCAACAAGTGCTACCAGTACTGCATCATCAACGGCAGCCCGGGGTGCCCGTCCGGCCAGAGCTGCATGGACTTCGGCGACCCCTCGACGCTGGGCCTGGGCGTCTGCGGCTAGCGGGAACGCCGAAGCACCCGAGCGAAAGGGCTCAAGGGCGGCCGCTCCTCTTCAGAGGGGCGGCCGCCGTTTCTTTTGGTAGAGTTCCCCTCCTCCAGGCCCCTTCTCCTTGGCATCTTCGATGAGCGCGACACCCCAGCCCTCCCGCCGCTTCGATCGATCGCTGCTGGGCGCCGGTCCCCTGCGCGGCGAGATCGTCGCGGTCTTCTCCCACGCGGCCGTCGTCCGGACCGCCCCCGGCGGCTCGCTGCTGACGTTGCTGCATCCCTCCCGCGACCTGGTCCCCTTCGGCGTCACCATCCCCTGGGAGCAGGCCACTCTCTCGGCGGGCGACGCCGTCCTCCTCGACGAGCGGGTCCTCTCGGTGGGCGGCGCGCGGCTGCTGCTGGAGGGCGACGGCACGGCGCTGCGCCTGGTGGCAGCGCCCTTCTCGCACGAGGCGCTCAAGGATCACCTGGCGCTCGCGGTGCCCTTCGCGCGCCGCGACCGGAGCGCCTTGGAGTGCAAGGCGCTGGGCACGGCGGACGAGTCGCTGCGGCGGGTAGTGGTCGGGCTGACCACCGGCCTGCACGCCCCGCGCGATCTGTCCGCCGCGGTCCAGAAGCTGGTCGGGGTGGGCTTCGGCTCCACCCCCACCGGCGACGACTGGCTGGTTGGCGTCGCCGCGCTGGGCCACCGGCTGGCGTATTCCGGCTTCACCTTCCGCCCCACCTGGGAAGCCTTCCTCGACGCGCTGTCGCAGGTGCCGGACACGGCGACGACGCCGGTGGCCTGCCAGATGCTGCGCCACGCCTCGCGGGGCGACCTGCCTGAGGCGCTGCTGCGGGTCGCTTCGCTGCTCGGAGACCCGTCGGCGCGCCGCGACGCCCTGTGCGAAGCCTGCCGGCGCCTGATTGCGGTGGGCTCCCAGACCGGCGGCGACTTCTTGACCGGGGCGCTCTCGCTCGCCTCGGCCGTCCGCACGCAGCGGGCAGGGATCGCCTGAGCCCAGCCGCTCGTTTCGATGCCGCAGCAGGACCGAGCGCGGCCGGATGCTGCCGCGAAGCCACCCGGAATCGAGTCCCCCTTCAGTACCTCCGACTAACGGGGGCGCCGCTCGCCCGACGAAGCACAGGCCTCCATTGCCGCCGCGCGTATTCGGACCAACTCAGGGTCCCGAGAAAGCGACCTCTCCAAGTCTTCCAACTCCACGACGCGAGGGGCGCGCTGGTCCAGCACGTCTCGCACATCGGAAAAGAACCGTCGTCGTCCCCCGGATATCTCCGCCTGCGCGGCGAAGTGCACGACATTGCAGTGGTCACTGCCTCCCATGGCGGGTCCGCGCAGGCCGCGCCCCATCATTTGGGTGTACAGCCGGAGGCTGAAGGTAGGGCGCGAAAGCACCAGTGTCTGGACAGGCGGGAGGTCTAGTCCCTCCGAGACGATGTCCACTCCCACAAGGACGGGGTCCTCGCCCTTGGACGCACGTTCAAGGGGTGGTGTCCCGCATCTGGTGGAAAAGCGCGCGTAGCGCCCTACCGGCGGGCCGTTGATGGCCTGCGTGTATAGCAGGTCGGTCGGACATGCCCCAATGCACCTAGGCGGCGGCTTTCTTGTCTGCCCGCTGTTCACTCT
>DASXVQ010000234.1:0-95716 GCA_036504155.1 Myxococcales bacterium | reverse complement strand
CGCACTCTCCCCCCGCGCCCCCCTCGATCCACAACCACCCCACAGGAGGTCACCAACCAAGCACTCCGAGCGATCCGACGACTACTACGACCAAGTGATACGACTCATAAACGCTGTCCACGAGATCGGATCAGGCTCACTTCCAGAAGAGGGAGGGCTGGGAGGGGGCAGGGGGGAGGGCTGCCCGTGGTAGCCTCCTGCCCTTCCTTTGGGAGGCTCCATGCGCCCGCATTTCCCCCTCGCCGCAGCCTGCCTTCTCCTCGCCCTCCCCGCCTGCGACTGCGGCGGCAAGACGCACGCCGGCGGCGGCGTGCTCGGCGTGGAGGAGACCACGCTGGAGTTCGGCGACGTCTGCCCCAAGCCCGACGCGACCGGGGTGATGACGCTGACCTCCACCCGCTCGGTGCACGTCTCCAACATCGGCAACGCGCTGCTCTACCTCAACAAGTTCGCGATCGACGATCAGGAGCAGTTCGCTTTCGACGCCTCCCTCGTCCCCACCTCCCTCGAGCCGGGCGAGGGCTTTGAGGTGCCCGTCACCTTCACGCCCTCGGCGAGCGGCGCCGTCAGCGCCACCCTCACCGTCGAGGGCGACGAGTCCGGCGTGCCCCCGCGGACCGTGAGCCTCCTGGGCTCGGGCCGCGCCGGGCCCGCCCACCCCGTCGTCACCCTGAGCTGCCCCGGCGGCAAGTGGAGCAACGACTCCTGCGCCGGCACCAACCCCAGCCTCTTCTTCCCCGACGCCGCGGTGAAGGGCACCGGCACGCACACCCTCGTCATCGGCAATGGCGGCTGCCCGCCGCTCGAGGTCAAGAACCTGCGCATCGCCAACGACGACCCCGCGGTGGGCACCTTCGCGCTCTCCGAGGACCAGTCGGCCCTCAACGTCCTGGGCGGCGCCACCGCCCCGGTCGCGCTGCGCTTCTCGCCGCTGGTGCGCGACTCGCCCGTCTCGGGGACGCTCACCTTCGAGACCAACGACCCCGCCGCGACGACCTTCTCGCTCTCGCTGCAGGGCATCGGCGTGCAGCCGGCGCTCTCGCTCGAGCCGCTCTACTGCGACTTCTCGCCGCTCGCCGCGCCCTGCGACGGCCAGTTCACCCTCTCCAACACCTCCTCGCAGCCGGTGGACCTGGGCGCCGTCTCCCTGGAGAAGGGCGAGGCGATGTTCAAGCTCACCCAGGCGCCCGCCCCGGGCACGCGCCTGCAGCCAGGCGAGAAGGCGACCGTCCAGGTGGCCTACACCCCGGCCGTCGCCACCGCCCGCGACACCCTCGTCGTCGACTGGTCGGGCGGCAAGAGCAGCGCCTCGCTCTCGGGTGGCTCGCCTCCCGCGCTCGGCGTGACCCCGGGCGGGCGGCTCGACTTCGGCGACCGCAAGACCGCGGGCCAGGAGTATTACCTGCCGGTGGAGCTGACCAACCTGCCCACCTGGAACGGGCAGGTGCCGCTCACCCTCGCCTCCATCGAGGTCGACGCGCGCTTCCCCTCCAACTCCTCGGCCTTCTCGCTCACCGCCAGCCCCACCGATCCCGTCGGCTGCCCCGCGCCCCCCGCGGGCGGCACGGCGGTTCTGGTGGGCGCCTCGGCCAAGGCGTGCGTCAAGTTCGTCGCGCCCTCGGGCGGCGGCTCGTTCGTCGCCAACCTGCTCGTCCACACCAACGACCCGCTCTTCCCCGACCCCGACGGCTACCTGCTCTCGCTGGCCGCCTCCACCGGGTGCAACCGCGCGCCCGTCGCGGAGGTGGTCGGCTGCGCGGGCAAGATATGCCCCAAGGTCCCGTCGCTCGAGGTCCGGCTCTCCCAGGGGACGGTGCGGCTGTCCGGCGAGACCAGCTACGACCTCGTCGCCGACGCCGGCGGCGCCTGCACCGTGAAGTCCCCGAGCGCCATCGACGCCTACGCGTGGGCCCTCGTGCGCCAGCCGGCGACCTCCAGCGCGGTGCTCAGCAGCGCGGACGCCTCCTCCACCGAGCTGGTCGTCGATCGCGAGGGCCTGTTCGTGGTGCAGCTCGTCGTCACCGACAAGACCTCGCTTCCCAGCACGCCGGTGACCTTCAACGTCACGGCGGTCCCGTAGTCGCAGCCCCGTCGGCCGAGGCCGGAGCAGACCGGGCGCGTGCCGCGCGTGCGCCGCGTCGGGCCGCGCCACGCCCTTGCCCCGGGCACGCCGTCCCCGCACGCTCGGTTCGTTTTGAGCTGCCGGGCCCCACACCTCAGGTGATAGCTTTTCGCTGACGCGCCCCACCTGCTCCTCGACAAGGATCTCTCATGGCCCGCGCCCTCCGCCGTGCCCTCCCCCTCCTCGCCGTGCTCGTCCTGGCCGGCTGCCCCACCACCGCCGGCAACACGCCGTGCGAGAAGGCCTGCCACAAGTCGCTCGACATCTATTGCTCCTCCGAGCCGGTCGCGACCTGCGCGAAGAGCTGCGAGGACACCCGCACCGCCCTGGAGGGGAAGCCTCAGTACTGCCAGGACGCCTACGCCCACTACATCGACTGCCTCGCCGCCATGACGAACCCGCAGTGCGGCTTCAAGTCCCTCGACCCCGGCGAGTGCCGCCCGGCGATGGACCACTACAAGAACTACTGCATCCTCAGCTTCACGCCCGAGGAGCCCTGCGTCGACTCGCCCCCGATCCTGAACGCGCTCTGCGCCGACAAGCCACAGCAGCGCCCCAGATCCTGCATGGGCGAGGTCGAGTCCGGCTGCGTGATGGGCGGCGACTCGGACTTCGCCAACGTCTACTGCTGCCCGGGCGACCCGGTCGCTGGCGATGACGCCGGAACCCCCAAGCCGGACGGCGGCGGCCCGGCGTTCGACGCGGGCCCCTCGGTCACCGGCGACGCCGGGGCGCCACGGACCGATGCCGGCGCCCCTTCCGCGGACGCGGGCACGCCCGCCGGCCCCGACTTCGGCGACGTGCTCGACGCGTGCTCGAACATCATCGCCTGCGACTACTACGGTGTGCCGGACCGCATCCGCGAGGGGCTCTACCTGTGCGCCAACTGGCTCATCAACACGAAGAAGCCCTCCACCGAGGTCGCGCCCGACGTCGACATCGGGCTGTCCGTGGCCTGCGGCCGGACCGCCACCACCTGCAACGAGTTCGTGCTCTGCATGAACGGCGGCGCGTACGACAAGGCGTACTGCTCGGCGCACCCCGAGCCGGCCTGCGACGGCACCAAGTCCGTGCTCTGCGGCTCGTCGATGGCGCCCGTTTCGGTGGTCACCGACTGCGCCCCCAGCGGGAACACCTGCGAGCTCGTCGACGGCTCGGCGCGCTGCGTGACCTCGCAGGCCTGCCCGCAAACCGCGGGGGCGTGCACCGGGACGACGGGCTACTGGAGGTGCGAGAGCGGCATGACCCGAGCCACCCACGTGCAGTGCCTGGCGGGCAGCAGCTGCCAGCTCTCGACGACCCTCGGCAGCCCGGTGTGCGTCGGCGACACCGCCTGCTCCGGCGCGAGCCGCTGCGAGGGCAACATGGCCGTCGAGTGCGCGACCGCGGGCGAGTTCCAGTTCGAGAGGCGCAGCGACTGCTCCCTGCTCGAGGGCTACGCCTGCATCTCCGGGGGCTGCAGCCCCTCGGAGACCCAGTGCCTGTGGACCGTCAACGCCGACCGGTGCACGGGCGACGTCTTCCAGGGCTGCGTCGCCGGGCGCACCGTCTCCTTCGACTGCAAGGCCCACGGGTTCGCCCGCTGCGGCGACTACAACGGGGTCAAGAGCTGCCTGTACTGAGGCGGCCCTCTCCTAGCCGTCCTGCCGGTCGATCCAGCAGAAGTCGTCGGGCTGCGCGAGCCGCTCGTGCAGCCCGCCGCCCTGGCAGATCGCGAAGAGCGAGCAGTCGGCGCAGGGGCCCTCTCGGCGCCAGGACGTGTCCCGGTACTTCTGGAACTTCGTCCGCCAGATCGTCGAGAAGCGCTCCTCGCGCGCCGAGCCCTGGGCCCAGTCGCGCGGCAGCGAGGGGCAGGCGCCGACCTGCCCGTCGGCGAGGATGGAGGCGACGCACAGCCCGGCGAAGCACTGGCCGTCGCCGGGGCGCACCGCCAGCTCGCGACGCACGCCGAGGAAGCCGCCGCACGAGAAGCGCACCGCGGCCTTCGCCCTGCGGCGGGCCTCGACCCAGTCGAGCAGCTGGCGCACCTGCGGCGGCTCCAGCCACATCTCGCCCGCGCCGGACCCGGCGAGCCGTCCCATCCGGTCGATGGTGATGACGCGGTAGAGGTTGGCGCCCGCCTCGCGCACCGCCGCCTCGACCTGCGAGAGCGTCCCCAGGTTCGCCGGGCGCACGCAGGTGATGGCCTCGACCGTGCGCATCCCCGCCCGCCGGGCCTCGGCGATGCCGGCCAGGGCGCGCCGCCAGGTGCCCTTGCCGCGGACCGCCTCGTGCTCCGCCTCGAGCCCGTCGATGGAGATCGAGACGGTGCGCATCCCCGCCTCGAAGAGCCGCCGCGCCTGCTCGGCACCCAGCAGCGTGCCGTTGCTCACGATGCAGGAGCGCATGCCGTGCCGGGTCATGCGGGCGACGACCTCGTAGAGATCGTCGCGCAGCAGCGGCTCGCCCCCGGTGATGGAGACGAAGATGCGCTTGGCGTCGAAGTCCTCGGCGATGGAGTCGACGATGCGCAGGATCTCGGCGGTCTCGAGCTCCTTCAGCGGCGAGCGGGCCTCGCAGGACGAGCCGCAGTGCGCGCAGCGCAGGTTGCAGCGCAGCGTGCTCTCCCAGAAGAGGTAGGTGAGCGAGGGGGCCTCGAAGAGCCGGGCGCGGCGCGCGGCGTCGCGGCGGACGGCGAGCAGGCGGGGGAAGTCGAGCAGCCCGATGTGGCCCGCGCTTCTCCGAAGGAGCATGCCGCTAGACGCCTGCGTCGGGCGGACCGCCGTACTTCACCACGACCCCGGCGTCGTCCTCCACGCCGGCGTCCACGGGCGGGCCGCCGTACTTCGCGACCATCCCCGCGTCCTCGACCGGGCCGCCGTACTTGGCCACCGTCGTCCCGGCGTCTTCCTCGGGCGGGCCGCCGTACTTGGTGGTGGGGGTTCCGCACCCCGAGGAGCCGAAGCCCGAGAGGAGCAGCACGCCTCCGGCGGCGCGGATGAGCACGTCGGAGAGAAACGACCTGCGGGTCTTCTTCTCGGTCATGGCAGCCACCTCGTGGACGGCGGCCATTGTACGCCGCTTCCGCTCCGGGATTCAGCCGCGCCGCCGCCAAGGAACCGAAATCGCCGGCGATTTCGGCTGCGGCGCGCTCCCGGGTCGCCCGGCTGCCGAGCGTGAGGCGGCGGCCCGCGACGATCCTTTGGGTTCGCGGCCCAGCCCCCGGCCGGCGGCGGCGGCGAGGCGCAGGCGGCGCGAGCCGGAATCGCAGGACGCGCATCCAACCGACTCCCCACGCTCCCTGTGCGGTCGGCGACAGCCTGCGTGAAGGTTGGGTAGGATCGGCCGCGAGCTGGCAGGGGGGAGACAGGAAGGCCCGTAGCGCATGGACGCGTTCGAGAGCGAAGGTCCGGTCGTCAACCACCTCCGCGCCGCCGGCATCGTCGATGCCGCCGGGATGGAGCGCGCCCAGACCCTGCAGAAGACGCGGGGCGGCTCGCTCGTCGATGCGCTGCTGCGCCTGAACATCATCGCCGAGCTGCACTTCCTGCGGACCTTCGCCGAGCTGTACTCCACGCGCTACGTGAAGAGCGAGAAGGTGGCGACCTTCCGGCTCGACGAGGAGCTGATGAACCGGGTCAACGTGCGCGCCGCCGAGCGGCTGCGCATCTGCCCCATCCGCTGGGACCCGGCGAGCCAGGAGCTCCTGGTGGTCGCCGCTCCGCCGATGAGCGCGACGCTGGAGATCGAGATGCGCGACCTCGCGCACGCCAACTCGGTGGTCTGCATCCTGGCGACGCCGGGCGCGGTGCACGCGCTCATCCGCGCCGGCTACTACGGCGACCGCGACGCCTTCAAGGAGCTGACCCCGAACGGCGCCGGGACCCCGTTCCCCAACGACAAGGAGGCGCTCGAGGACCCGGCCGAGGAGAACCACCGCGAGCCGACGGTGCTCACCTCCTCCCCCGAGGAGCACGACCGCAGCAGGACCGCGCCGCGGCCGCTGGCCCGCCCCGAGGACGCCACCATCGCCGCCCTGCGCAAGGAGATCGCCCGCTACCGCATCGCCGAGGAGTTCCACCGCCGCGTGGCGCTGGAGAGCAACCTCTCGGCCATGGTGGAGCGCATCCTGGCGGTCATCTTCGACCTGCTGCCCGCCGAGGGCTGCGCCATGTGGCTGCACACCGGCCAGACCGCGGGCCGCTCGCGCGAGGGCACCCAGAAGGTCGAGGTGCCGCGGGCCATCATCGACCAGGTCCTGAAGTCGGCCACCGGGGTGGTCATCAACAACGCGCTCACCGACGAGCGCTTCGACCGCTCGGCCTCGGTGATGGTGCGCGGCATCCAGAGCGTGATGGCCGTGCCGCTGCGCACCCCGCGCAGCGGCACGGTGGGCATCCTCTACGCCGAGTCGCACTCCGTGGACTCCGCCTTCGGCCAGTCGGACCTGCCGCTGCTGGAGTCCATCGGCGCGCAGGCCGCCATCCTCCTCGACAACGCCGCGCTGCTGGTGCAGATGCGCCGCGAGGTGGAGAACCGGATGAGCCTGCAGCGCTTCCTGTCGCCCGGCGCGGCCGAGGAGGTCCTCGGCGGGCGGCTCAAGCTGCGCATGGAGGGCCAGCGCGCGGAGATCACCGTCCTCTTCATCGACATCCGCGGCTTCACCACCATGAGCTCGCAGATGCAGCCCGAGGAGGTGGTCGGCTTCCTCAACACCTTCTTCGCCGAGATGGTCGAGTGCGTGGAGCGGCACGGCGGCATCGTCGACAAGTTCATCGGCGACTGCGTGATGGCGCTGTGGGGCGCCATCGACCAGCGCCAGGACAACCCGCGGCGCGCGGTGGCCTGCGCGCTGGAGATGGTCCTGCGCGCCAGCGCCATCAAGGCGGACGGACGGCCGCTCGAGGTGGGGGTGGGCATCAACACCGGCACCGCGGTCGTCGGCGCCATCGGCTCCAAGCGGCGCCTGGACTACACCGCCATCGGCAGCACCGTGAACCTCTCGGCGCGGCTGTGCGGCCTGGCCGACCCCGGGCAGGTCATCATCACCGAGGACACGCTGCGCCAGGCGGGCCCCGGCATCGTCACCGAGGCCGGCGAGCCGGTGATCCTCAAGGGGATCGACCACGCCGTCGTGCCCTACGTGGTCAAGCGCGTCGTCATGTCGCAGCGAATCAGCCGGCCGGGGGCGACGTGAGGACGGCGCGCGCCGCCTGCCCGCCCGCCAGCCCCGTGGCCGTCGCTTGCCCCGGTTGAGGCCCGCCTGTCATATGCCTCCCATGCAGATTGGTCCGTACCGCCTGCCCCACCCGACCCTGCTCGCGCCCATGGCCCCGGCGAGCGAGATGCCGTTCCGGCGCATCTGCCTGGAGCTGGGGGCCGGGGCGGCGCCGACCGAGCTGGTCAGCGCGGAGGGCCTGGCGCGTCTGCAGGCGCGCTCGCTGCGCTACCTCGTCCATGACCCGGCCCTCGAGCGGCCGTTCTACGTCCAGCTCTTCGGCGGCGACCCGGAACGCATGGCGGCCGCGGCGCGCGTGGCGCAGGACCAGGGCGCGGGCATCATCGACGTGAACATGGGCTGCCCGGTCCCCAAGGTCACCAAGAACGGTGCGGGGGCGTCGCTGATGGCCGACGCGGACCGCGCCTGCGCCATCGTCGCCAAGATCCGCGAGGCCACCGGCTTGCCGGTCACCGCCAAGATCCGCTCGGGCTGGGACGCCAAGACCCTCAACGCGGTGCCCTTCGCCCAGGTGCTCGAGCAGGCCGGCGTCTGCGCCGTCGCCGTGCACGGTCGCACCCGGGCGCAGGCCTACTCGGGGAAGGCCGACTGGTCGGTCATCGCGGCGGTCAAGCGCGCGGTGAAGGTGCCCGTCGTCGGCAACGGCGACGTGAAGAGCCGAGCCGACGCCGAGCGCGTGGTCCGGGAGACCGGCTGCGACGCGGTGATGATCGGCCGCGCCGCGCTGAGCAACCCCTGGCTCTTCCGCGAGCTGGCCGGCGGCCCGCCGCCCACGAGCGAGGAGCGCCGCACGCTGGTCCGCCGGCACTTCGACGAGCACCTGGCGCTCTTCGACGACCCGGGCGCCGGCGTGCGCAGCTTCCGCAAGCCGCTGCTCTACTACGCGCACGGCCTGCGCGGCGCCTCGCACTTCCGCGTGGAGGCGATGCGCCTGGAGAGCCCGGCCGAGATTCGCGAAGCCATCGACCGCTACTTCGCCACCGCCGAGCTCGATCCCTCCGCGGCCCACCAGGAAGTCGAGCTCGACGCGGCGGTGGGCTGACATGGACACGGGCCTCGCCATCGACGCCCGCGGCGTGGGCTTCCAGTTCGGGACCGACTTCGCCATCCGCGGGCTCGACCTCCGGGTCGCGCGCGGCGAGGTCTTCGGCTTTCTGGGACACAACGGCGCCGGCAAGACGACGACGGTCCGGCTGCTCAACGGGCTGCTTCCTCCATCGAGCGGCGAGCTGAAGGTGCTGGGGCTCTCTCCGGTGGCCGACGGCGACCGCGTCCGGGCGCGAACCGGGGTGCTCACCGAGCTGCCCTCTCTCGACGATCGACTCTCCGCCCGCGAGACGCTGGCCGACTTCGCCGAGCTCTATGCCGTGCCCCGCGAGTCGGTCGTCGCGCGCATCGAGTCGGTCCTTTCGACCTTCGGGCTGAAGGACCAGGCCGACCTGCGGATCGCCAAGTTCAGCAAGGGCATGCGCCAGCGGCTGGCCCTGTGCCGCGCGCTGCTGCACGAACCCGAGCTGGTCTTCCTCGACGAGCCGACCTCCGGGCTAGATCCCGTCTCCGCCCACGAAGTGCACGGCCTCGTCCGCGGGCTGCGCGAGGCCGGGCGCACCGTCTTCCTCTGCACCCACAACCTGGTCGAGGCGCAGCGGCTGTGCGATCGCATCGCCGTCATCGACCACGGGAAGATCATCGCCTCGGGCACCCCCGCGGAGCTGGCCAGGAATTCCGGGGCCACCGGGTCCGTGGAGGTCGAGGTCGATCCCGCGCAGGTCGACGCCGCGCGCGCGGCGCTGGCTTCCCTGGGCTCGCCGGTGGAGGTCCAGGGCGCGGTCCTGCGAGTCCCGCTCGTCCGCGAGTCCGTGCCCGCGGCGGTCCAGGCGCTCGCCGCGGCCGGCGTGCGCGTCTACCGCGTCAACCCCGGCGAGGCCACGCTCGAGGACGTCTACCTCTCGCTCTACGGCCGGGGGCTGACGCCATGAACGCCCGCGCCATCCGCGCCATCGTCCGCAAGGATCTGCGCGTGGTGTTGCGCAGCAAGGCGGTGCTCGCGCCGGTGGTGCTGCTGCCCGCGTTCCTGCTCGTGGCGATGCCCATCGCCATCGGCTTCATCGCCTGGTTCATCGAGGCCAAGGGCGTGGCGCTCAACGCCAAGGATCCGGCCTTCGCCCAGCTGCTGGAGCGCGTGCCGGAGGCGCTGCGCGCCATCGCCGATCCCCGCCGGCCCGGGCAGCTCTTCGCGGAGTGGGTGCTGGCGCACCTCTACGCTCCGCTCTTCCTGCTGGTGCCCATCGTGGTCGCCAACGTCGTGGCCGCCGACAGCTTCGCCGGGGACAAGGAGCGCCGCACGCTGGAGGCGCTGCTGCACACCCCGGTCAGCAACACCGACCTCTTCCTGGCCAAGCTGCTGCCGGCCTGGGTGATGGCGCTGACCGTCAACTTCGTCTCGTTCGTGGTCTACACCGCGGTGGCGGACGCGTCCGCCTGGCCGGTGGCGCACCGGCTCATCCTGCCGACGACCATCTGGTTCGCGCTGGCGTTCTGGGCCGGGCCGGCGGTGGCCGCGCTGGCGCTGGGCTCGACCGTGCTCATCAGCTCGCGGGTGCGCGGCTTCCAGGAGGCCCACCAGCTCGCCTCGATGCTGGTGCTGCCGCTGACGGCGCCGATCATCGGGCAGGTCATCGGAGCGATGCGGTTCAGCACCGGGGGCGTCCTGCTGGTGGGCCTGTTCCTGTGGGTCCTCGCCGGACTGCTGCTGTGGATCGGGATGAAGACCTTCCGGCGGGACCGCTTCCTGACCTGAAAATGGCGAAGCCTCGCTCGCGCGAGGCTCCGTGGACCCACCGGTTGCGAGCGTCCTACTTGGCGGGCGCCGCCGCGGGAGCGGGCTGCTTCTCCATGCCGGCCCAGCCGGCCTCGACCATCGTCTTCCACATCCACTTGCCGTCCTTCTTGACGATGACGCTCGAGGACTTGCCGCCGCTCTTCTGCTTGCCGACGGTCATCGTGGCGTCGTCCATGACCTGGGCGATGGCGTCGCTGAGGATGGTCACCGTGTACTTGTGGGTGACCTGCATGTCCTTGGGCATGCTCTCCTGGAAGGGCTTCATCATCGCCACGTACTCGTCCTTCGTGTACGCCTTGGCCTCGACCACGCCCTTGGCGTCGTCGCTGATCATGTAGACCGGGAAGTCGATGGCCGCGAGCATGCCCTCCTGGTCGTGCTTCTTGGCGATGTCCTCCTGGGCCTTGAGGAACGCGTCGATGTCCTTCTTCACGACCTTCTCGTCCTTGGGCTTGCGCGAGGCCGGGCCGACCTTGGACATGTCCATGCCCGGAGCGGCAGGCGTGGCGGCGGGCGCGGCGGCGGCGGGCTTGTCCGCAGGCTTGTCGGCGGGGGCAGCGAGGAGCACTGCGGCGACGAGGATCGACAGGTTCATGGCTCTCTCCTTGTGCATCGGGTTTGGCGCGCAACCTAGGCGTGCGGCAGGAGGCTAGGCCAGACCCCCGACATTCCGAGTCGGGAGGACGTTGGCTAGTGGGCGGATCCGAACGGCCGTCCGCCACCGGACACGGTCCGCTCGGCGGGCTGCCCTCCCTCCCCTTGGACGCGACGAGGCCGGGAGGTGTCGCCACCCCCCGGCCCCGTGTTCTTCCGGAATCCCTGGCTACCTGGCGCCGACGCGCACCCGCGCCTCGGCCAGCGCGCGGTGGATCTCGTCGAGGGCCTTCTGCGAGTCGAGCAGGTCGGTGCGCTCGCGGGTGAGCTCCGAGACCTGCTTGGAGAGCTTCTCGCGCTCCTCGGATAGCCCGGCGATGGCCTGCTGCGCCTGGCGCAGCTCGGCGTTGCGGTTCTCCAGCTCCGCGGCCAGCCGCTCCTCCTCGGTCAGCGTCTCGGCCAGCTCGGCCTCCCGCGCCGCCAGCCTGCCCTCGAGGTCCTTCTTGGCCGCGACCTGCTGCTCGAGGTTGGCGCGCGCGCTCTGCAGCTGCACCAGCGTGTCGTCGCGCTCCCCTTCCAGGCTCGCCATCTCCTTGCCCAGCTCCTCGATGAGCTTGGCGCGCTGGGCGACTTCCTCGGACATCCGCGTGGCCTCGGAGGTGCGCGCGCGGGCCTCCTCGGCGGCACGGCCCAGCTCGGACCGGGTCTGGTCCAGGTCCTTGGCGAGCGCCGCGGTCAGGCGCTGCGAGTCCTCGAGCTGCTGGCGCAGCTGCGCGATGAGCGAGAGCGCGGAGGTGCGCGCCTCGGCCGGACTCTGCGGCGTCGGCTGCGACGGCTCGACCTTCGCGGTGGCGGCCTTCAGGCGCTCCTTGAGCTTCTCGCGGCGCTCCTTGGAATCGACGACCACCGGCGCCGGCGGCTCCTGGACCTTGGCTTCCATGATCCGCTGGCGCTGGGGCGCCTCCACCGTCTCCTCGACCACGGCGGGCGGCGGGACGAGGGAGGCCTGAAGGGCCTGGGGCGCCTCGACGGTCTGGGCCAGGTGCGCGGTGATCTTCTCCTGCACGCTGGCGGCAGCGGCCACCGGCGCGGGAGGCGGCGCCTCGAGGGCGGCGGCGTCGTGACCGTTGGCCTGCGCGGTCGCGTGCTCGACCATCGCCAGGGCCTGCTGGGCGGGGTGGGCCAGCGCCTCCTGGGCGGGGTCGATGACGCCGGTGGAGGTCAGCGAACCCAGCCGCAGGCGCGGCTTGGCGCGGGAGACGTTGGCGTCGAAGGCTTTGCGCATCGTGAGGCTCCTCTTTCGGGACTGCGAAATCCGGACGGGCACCGAGGCCGGTCGCTACTGCTTGGGCTTGGGCTTGCCGCCGCCCTTGGTGAGCACCCCGACCAGCTCGTCGATGAGCGCCTGGATGTCCATGGCGCCCTTGGACTCGGGGTCCACCGCGAACACCGGGAGCCCCTCGCTGGAGGCCTGGGCGAACTTGGTGCACTGGCGGATCACCGTCTTGCACAGGTACTCGCCGTAGTGCTGCTGCAGCGCCTCCTGCGCCTCCTTGGCCAGCTTGAAGGTGGCGTTGAAGGCGTTGATGGCGATGAAGACGTGGGCCAGGTGGTGCTGCAGGTCCTGCTCCAGCCCCTCGACGGTCTCGAAGAGCAGCTTGAGGCCGTGGAAGGACAGGAAGTCGGCCAGCACCGGGACGATCAGGTCGTCGGCGGCGATGAGCGCGTTGAGGTTCAAGAGGCCGAACGACGGCGGGGCGTCGAGGATGGTCAGGTCGTACTGGCCCTCGACGTCCTTGAGCGAGTTCCTGAGCTTGTACTCGCGGCCGGCCAGCGGCATCAGCGCCAGGTCGATGGTGCTCATCGACAGGTTCGAAGGCACGAGGTCGAGCTGCGGCTGGCCCGACTGGACGATGACCTCGCCGATGGGAGTGCGCTTGACCAGCACGTCGAGCAGCGTCTTCTCGAAGCTCTCGCCCTCCAGGCCCAGGCACTTGGTGGCGTGGCCCTGGGAGTCGAGGTCGATCAGGAGGACGCGGTAGCCCATCTCCGCCATGCGGAAGGCATAGCTGGTGGAGAGCGAGGTCTTGCCGGTGCCACCCTTGAAGTTGAGGAAGAGCTGCCGGCGCGGGCCCAGCGGCGTGGGCTGCCGCTTCATCTTCTGGCGCAGGGCCAGCAGATCGAGCGCCGAGTACATGTCCTTCTTGAGCGCAGCGGCGAGCGCCTTGGGCTCGACGTTGAGGAGCTGCGCTGCCCGGCGCGGGCTGTAGGAGATGGGATCCATTCGGTTCCTACGGCACGAAGTAGCGCTGCCCGCGGCGCACCAGCTTGCCTGCCCCGACCAGCGCGTGGGCGGCCTGAGTCACGCGCTCCGGCCGCTCGCCCGTGCCGCGGACGAGCTCCTCGTCGGACTGCCCGCGCAGCGCGGCGTACACCTTGGCCAGCACCTCGGCCCGCAGCTCGCGGTCCGGCGGCTCCTGCGGCTCCTGCGGCTCGCCGGTGGCCGGCGGCGCCTCGCGCTTGGGCTGGGAAGAAGGCTGCGACGGGCCGGCCGGCTCGACCGGGCGGCGCTCCGAGACCGGCTGGACCTGGGAGTGGACTTGGTGGACCGGCTGGAGGGCCAGGCGACGGATCTCGCGGCGGCGGCGCCCGACGTCGGACGAGTCGGCGATGGCGAAGACCTCGGGGCCAAAGGAGCCGGACAGGCCCTTGGCGGCGGCCCGGCGGACGGTGGCGTCGTCGTCGTCGAGCGCGGAGAGCAGCGCCGGCCGGGCCCGCGTGCCGCCGTGCGAGGCCAGCCCGAGCACCGCCACGCGGCGCACCGACGGGTCGGCGTCGTGGGCGGCCCGCTCCAGCACGAAGCCGGCGTCGGGATCGCCCGAGGCGAGGATCGCCGCCCGGCGGCGCATGCGCCCGCTCTGGTCGTCGAGGGCCTTGGCCAGGCAGGTCGGGTCGTTCAGGTGGACGGCGGCCTCGAGCGCGGCGAGGCGGACCTCCACCGAGTCGTGGACCAGCCGCGACTGGACGATGGGCAGCACGGTCGGCTCGTTGGCGGCGGCGCAGGCGGCGAGCAGCGCGCAGAGGACCTCGGCGTCCTGCTCGGCGTTGAGCGCGGCGGCGACGGCGGGCAGCGCGGCGCGGGCGCCCATGGCCTGCAGGCGCTGCGCGGCGCGGATGCGGGCCAGCGGCTCGGCGGCGGACAGCTCGCGCAGGCTCAAGGAGAAGAGCGTCTCCTCGGAGCGGGTCTCAAAGCGGGCGGCGGCCTGCAGGGCGGCGCGGTCCTGGTCGGTGATTCCCAGCCGGCCGGCGAGGGCGAAGGCGTCGCCCGCCTGCTCACCCGAGGTGAAGCCGGAAGCCGCGGTGACCGGCAAGGGAGAGGCGCCGCGCAGCGCGAGGACCTCGTTGCGCAGGTCGGCGATGAAGGCGGCGAGGTCGAGCCCCTCCACCTGCTCGCCGGCGATGCGGATGTGCTCGGCCTCGATGAGCTTGTCGAGGATGCGCTCGCGCTCGCGGTGGGAGGCCTCGACGCTGGAGTTGGCCTCGTCGCGCTCGCGGCGGGCCTGCCCGGCACGCGACTCGGCGGCGGCGAGCTCCTGCTTGAGCGCCACTTCGCGCTGGGTCGACTGCGCGAGATCGGCCTTGAGGCGCTCGACCTCCTCGCTGGCCCGTGACAGGTCGGCAGTGAGCTGATCCAGGCGGCACTCGAAGAAGATCACCTTCTCCAAAGCGCTTTTGAGCAATGCGTCGGGGCGTTCCAGCGGTCACCCCTCCTGAGCGAAGAGGGCAGAAGGATAGGGTTTTTTGGGACAAGTAGCAACGTATCGTCACGCCACGTCACATATCGCCAGCCTGGGACGATGTCTGGCACCGTCCCACCGGCGCCCTCGGAGGCTCGGCGCAGGCTCTGGCCCGCCGCTCCTCCCGGCTCAGCCGGACTCGAGCGCGCTCAGCGCTTCGTCGAGCACCGCCCCCGCCGGCCGCCGCTCGACGACGGCGGCCATCTCGTCGTAGGGCGTCGGGTCGCGGTTGAGCATGGCCATGGGCATCCCGCGCCGCTCCAGCACCAGCAGGTTGGCCGGCGCCACCGCGAGGCTCGTGCCCACCACCACCAGGAAGTCGGCCTTCCCGATGAGGTCGCGCGCGGGCAGGAAGACGCCCTCGAAGTCCAGCGGGTCGTCGAAGAGCACCACGTCGGGCTTGAGCACCGCGCCGCACTCGCAGGTGGGCAGGCCGGTCTCGCAGCGGTCGGTGGAGACGCGCGTGCCGCACTCGGGGCAGGCCGCGGTGCGCAGGTGCCCATGCAGCTCGTGCACCGGGTAGCCGGTGGCGCAGCGCAGGTCGAGCCCGTCGATGTTCTGCGTGACGACCCCCACCTGCTTGCCCAGCGCGGCCAGGCGCGCCGGGGCGCGGTGCACCCGGTTGGGCGGGACGCTCTTCCAGGGCAGGAAGACGTCGCGGAAGGCGAGCCAGAAACCCTCGGGGTCCTCGAAGAACGTCCCGCGGGTCAGGGTCTGCATCAGCGTGCGGTTCTTCCACAGGCCGGTGGACGAGCGGAAGTCCGGCAGCGAGGTCGGGGGCTCGGTGGAGGCCCCGGCCCCGGTGAAGAAGACGACGCGTCGGGCGCGGCCCAGGTGTTCGGCGAGGCGGCTCATGGCGTGGAGAAGATAGCGCGCCGGGCCGACGAGCTCAGCGCTTGGGGATGACCTTCTCCCAGATGCGGCGGCCCAGGAAGATGTCGTACAGCGCCCGGTCGAGCTGCCCGAGGTCCGCTTCCTTCTTCAGGATGTCGAGCGCCAGCTCGGTCGGCAGCGCCTTCTTGTACGGCCGGTCGGAGGCGGTCAGCGCGTCGAAGATGTCGCTGATGGCCATCATCCGGCTCTGCACCGGGATGGACTGGGCCTGCAGCTTGCGCGGGTAGCCCTTGCCGTCGAGCTTCTCGTGGTGCGCGTAGGCGATGTCCGGCACCGACCGCAGCGTGCGCGTCCAGGGGATCTGCGAGAGGAACCGGTAGGTCCAGGTGACGTGGCTCTCGATCTCGGTGCGCTCGGTGTCCGACAGGCTGCCCTTGGGGATGGCCAGCGCCTTGATCTCGCGGTCGGTCAGGAGCGGCTGCGACCCGCCGCGGCCGTCGGAGAAGGAGCGGGTGCGGATCTCCTCGAGGCGCTCGAAGCCGCCGCGCGGGAGCACGGTGGGCTTGTTGCAGGCCATCACGAAGTCGAAGAGCTCGTCGAGGTCCTTGGCGGACTTGGTGAAGGCCTCCAGCTCGGCGGTCAGCGCCGCCGCGGCCTCCAGGGCGCCCTTCTGCACCAGCAGGTCCACCCGCCGCTTGTAGCTGTCGGTCTCCATGCGCGCGCGCACCAGCTCGAAGCGGTAGCGCAGCGTCTCGATCTCGTAGGGGTAGAGCTTCTCGGCCTTGACCAGCACCGGCTCGCGCACTCCGACCTTGCCGAAGTCGTGCAGGAGCGAGGCGTAGCGGATCTCGTTGATCTCCTCGCGGGTGAAGCGCACCCGGGCGTAGGAGCCGTCGTGGACGTGCTCGAGCGAAGAGGCCAGCTCCACGGTGAGCGTGGCGACCCGGCTCGAGTGGCCGGCGGTGGTGGGGTCGCGGGACTCGATGGCGAGCACCGAGGCGCCGACGAAGCCCTCGAAGAGCCGGCTGATCTCCTCGTGGAGGATGGCGTTCTCGATGGACGCCGCGGCCTGGCCGCCCAGCGCCCACAGCAGCTCCTCGTCCTCCTCGGTGAAGTCGCCGCGCGCCTTGTTGAGCGCCTGCAGCACGCCGGTGACGTCGCCGGTGACCCCACACATCGGCACGCAGAGGATGTTGCGCGTGTGGTAGCCGGTCGCCAGGTCCACCGAGCGGTTGAAGCGCGGGTCGGCGTAGGCGTCCTTGATGACCACCGTCTTGCCGGTGGTGGCCACCGCGCCGGCGATGCCGGTGTCCAGGGGGATGCGGATCTCCCCGGTGCCCTGCGCCACCTTGGTCCACAGCTGCCTCTTCTCGCGGTCGACGATGAAGATGGACGAGCGGTCGGCATCGACGACCCGGGTCGCCGCCTGGAGGATGAGCTCCAGCAGGCGGTCGAGGTCGCGCTGGACCGTCATCGCCTTGGCGACGTCGAGGATCGCGCTGAGTTTCTCGACCCGGCGGGTCAGCTCGACCGGGTCCGATCCTGGAACCATCGCTCGCTCCGGCGGCAGAGGGGACTGGTCTGTTTCTATCACCCGCCGCGTGCGGAATACCACGGCGCCCGGCGGCTCAGTCCCGGGTCCGGGGCGGCGGGAACGGGCTGCCCTCGTCGCCGACGCGCTCCCAGTTCCCGGCCGGCGCCTTGCCCACCACCATCGTCCCGGTGAACCTGTTCTGCCCGCTGTAGCGGTAGCGCAGGCAGACCGGGTGCGTCGTGCAGGCCGCCTCGTCGAGGTACTCGTACTGCATGAACTCCGCGCCGGGCGCGTCCTCGCCGTGCGGCCCGCGGAGGCCCCCGAAGCCGTAGGGGTAGCAGCTGTGCAGGTCGGCCGTCGTGGGCTGCTCGCGCGTGCCCTGGTAGAGCCCGTGGAGGAGGAAGGCGCCCAGCAGCACCACCGCCACGGCCACCAGCACGTGCAGGCGCTTCTTGGCCCGCGGGTCCATCACCTTGACGCCCGTCTTGGTGCGCTCGAAGAGGTCGGGGTCGCCGAGGTTGGCGCTGGGGGCGGTCGGCTCCCTCTCTTCTCTGGAGCGCCTGCGGCTGAACGCGCCCGGCTTGCTCACCGCCTGCCGCTCGGCGGTGGAAGCCTCGAGCTCGGGATCCTCGGAATCGGGCAGCGCCTCGAACTCGTCCGAGGCGACCTCCTCGACCGGAGGCGGCAGCCTTTCGGGCACCTTCTTGCGCGTGGTCTCCGGCTCGCCCTCGCCCAGCGCCCCGGCCGGCTTCTCGGGGACCTTCTTGCGCGTCGTCTCCGGGTCGCCTTCGCCCAGCCCGGGGATGCGCGAGGACGGCTTGGACGTCGCCTTGCGCAGCTGCTCGGCGGACTTCACCTCGCCGGTGGTCCTGCGCACCGCCTGCGCCGACTTGATCTCCCCGCTCGCCCTGCGCACCGCCTGCGCGGACTTGATTTCGCCGGTCGTCCGGCGCGGTGCGGACGCTCCCGAAGGGGTCTGCTTGCGAACCGCCTCCGCCGCCTTTCCCAGCTCGCCGGTGGCCCTTCGGATCGGCGTGCCGGCCGCCGGGGCCTCGGTGGATGCCTTCTTGGGCGGCGGCTCCTTCGGCTTGGCGACCTGCGGCTGGGTGCCCTCCGGGACCCGCTCGGAAGGGGTCACGGGCGGCAGCGGGTTGGGCTCGGTCGCGTGGAGCCCGGACCGGGGGATCTTGGCCGACGGGCGGTCGGCGAAGGTCGGCGGATCGAAGACCGGCTGGGGCTCGCTGTCGAACGCGGTCAGCGGGGGAGGCTCCGGCGCCGCGCTCGTGTTCCCCGGGAGGGTCATCGGCGCGCTGCCAGGCAAGGTCGCGGGCCCGCCCATGGGGTCGGGCTCGGGCATCATCGACTCGAGGACCTCGCCACTCTTCGGCTTGGGCTCGGGAGGCTCGGGCGGCCCCGGCTGGCGCGCGATGATGGTGCGCGGGCCGTCGTCCTCGAACTCCTCCTCGGCGGGCAGGTCCCACGGGTGGACCGGCGCGGCGTCGGCTTTGCTCTTTTCGTTGCCAGCGGCCAAGCGTTCAGTCCCTGCGGCGATCGTCGGCGGCCTAGCGGTCCGCCACGAAGGGGTTCATGCGACGCTCGCTGCCGAGCGTACCACCGGGTCCGTGACCCGGATAGAAGACGACCTCGTCACCCAGTCCGAAGAGCCGCTCGCGGATCGACGAGAGCAGGGCCCGCGAGTCGCCGCCGGGCAGATCGGTCCGGCCGATGGAGTTGCGGAAGAGCGTGTCGCCGGTGAGCAGCGCCTTCGCCTCCGGGAAGAAGAGGCAGATGCCCCCCGGGGTGTGGCCCGGGGTGTGGATGACTCGCACCGGCTGCTCGCCCAGCTTCAGCTCTTCGTCGTGCTTCAGGAGCCGCGCGAGCGGCGGGCCCTCGACCGCCGGCAGGCCGAACATCCGGGCCTGCATCGGCAGCTCGCCCACGAAGGCCCGATCGGCCTCGTGGGCCCAGACGGGGATGCCGAAGTGGCGGTGGGCCTCGTCGGCGCCCAGGACGTGGTCGATGTGCCCGTGGGTGAGCACGACGGCGACCGGAGAGAGCCCTCGCGACTCGAGCGCCCGGGACACGCGCGGCAGCTCGCCGCCGGGGTCGACGATCCACGCGAGCTTCGAGGCGGAGTCGCCGACGACGTAGGTGTTCTCGAGGAACGGGCCGACTTCCCCCACGACCTCCACGACCAGGCTCATGCGCGCTCAGCTCCTCGGAAACGGTCCGCTTCGCCCCGATTGTAGAACCGCTCCCGCCTCAGCGCCCGCCCGGTTTGCCGTGGTAGAAGCAGGCCATGTCCGAACGCATCCTCGTGGTGGACGACCAGAGCGAGCTGCGCACCCACCTCTCGCAGCTTCTGACCGAGCGGGGCAAGGAAGTGCGCGCGGTCCCCAGCGCCGAGGAGGCCTTCTCGCTGCTCGACCGCGGCGAGCCCTTCGACCTGGTCATCCTCGACCTCGACCTGGGAGCGGGGCGGATGGACGGCGGGACGGCGCTGCAGCTGCTCCGGCGCGACCGCCCGGAGCTGCCGGTGATCATCCTGACCGGCAACGCGACCATCGACGGGGCGGTCGCGGCCATCAAGGGCGGGGCGGCGGACTTCCTGGAGAAGGACATCCACCTCTCGGACCGGGTGACCATCTCCATCGAGAAGATCGAGCGCATGCTCTTCGCGCTCAAGGACAACCGCCGGCTCAAGCGCGAGAACCGCTACCTGCGCGCCGAGCGCGAGCGGGTGAACGCGATGGTCGCGGGCGAGGGGCTGGGGCCGGCGCTGGAGCGCATCGACCGGGTGGCGAAGGTCCCGCGGCCGGTGCTGGTGCTGGGCGAGCGGGGCACGGGCAAGGAGCTGGTGGCCTACGAGATCCACAAGCGCTCGCCGCGCGCCGACGGGCCGTTCGTGGTCTTCAACTGCGCGGCGGTGGCCGAGAGCCTGCTGGAGAGCGAGCTGTTTGGGCACGAGAAGGGGGCGTTCACCGGCGCCTCGACCCGCAAGGCGGGGCGCTTCGAGCTGGCGGACGGGGGCACGCTGTTCCTGGACGAGGTCGCGGACATGTCCGAGGCCTTCCAGGCCAAGGTCCTGCGCGCCGTCGAGTACCAACGCTTCGAGCGGGTGGCCGGGACGCAGACCTTGGAGGTCGACGTCCGGATCGTCTCCGCGACCAACGCCGACATGCGCAAGCGGGTCGCCGACGGGAAGTTCCGGGCCGACCTGCTCGACCGGCTCTCGTTCGAGACCATCGAGCTGCCGCCGCTGCGCTCGCGCAAGCAGGACATCCCGGCGCTGGCGCGGCACTTCTTGGCGCGCTTCGCGGAGGAGGCGCACACCAAGCCGCGCGAAATATCGGCCGGCGCGGCGGCGGCTCTGTCGGCCTACGACTTCCCCGGCAACGTCCGCGAGCTCAAGCACGTCGTGGAGCGCGCCGCCTTCCGCTGCGACTCGGCGGAGCTGACCCGCGAGGCGGTGGAGGCGGCGCTGCCGGCCGCGCCGCCGATGCCGCCCGAGGAGCAGGCGGCGGCGTCCGGGACCTTCGAGGAGCGGGTCGCCTCGTTCGAGAAGGCGATGCTGGCCAAGGCGCTGCTGGACCAGCACTACTCGCAGAAGGACGCCGCCGCGCAGCTCGGGCTGACCTACGACCAGTTCCGGCACATGTATCGGAAGTACGGGCTGAAGGAAGAGGGCTAGCGCTTCGGAAGGCGGCTGCGGATGTCCGCGAGCCGCTCGTAGTCGGCCTTGGTCGCCTTCTCGGCCGGCTGGTCGCTGATGAGCTCTCCGTCCTGGCGGAAGAAGGCCTTGCCGTTGACCTTGACCAGCTCGAACTTCCTGGTCGGGTCGAGCTTCATCATCAGATCCTCGGCCTCGTAGCGCAGCGCCTCGTCCTCCTTGACCAGCTTTCCGTATTCGCGCATCGCGCCGTAGATGTCGTAGGCCTCCTTGAACACGGCCAGCGCCTCGACGCCCTCGCCGGCCGCCTCGCCGTACTTGTCGACCGCCACCCGGCCCAGCTCGTTGAAGGCCTTGGTCTCGGCCATCGACTTGCCGGCGTCGACCGCGGACTTGCCCACCGTCCCGTGCGCGGCGTCCCAGATGGCGAAGCCGACCTTCGAGATGGTGCCCATCATCGGGATTGCTTTCGGCAGCTCGCGCAGCGCCTCGGTCCGCTTCTCCTGCAGCTCGGGCCTGAGCTTGGCGCGCGCGGCGGAGTTCTCGTTGAGCCGCGACTTCAGCTGGAGGGTCTCGAAGGTGTCGACGTCGCCGCTGTTGGCGGCCGCGGGCTCGGCCGGCTTCGCGGCGTTCGTGCACTTGGTCTCGGCCGGGACGCTCATGCCGTCCTCCAAGCCGATCATCGGGTTGGCGAAGCTCTTCTCGTTCACGGTGGTCATGGCGAACCTCGCCTGCGGTTGGGGTGAGTGGTGGAAACTCGTCAGCCAACAGACCAGAGGCGGCGCGGGGCTCTCGCGTCCGGGATGATCTCCTCCAAGTCCGGGGCGCAGCTCGCGCGCCATCGGTCGAGAGCAGAGACGTCCTCTGGATGAGACGGCAACCCGTGTCGCGGCTACTTACCCTTGGAGCGCTGATCGCAGTACGCCTGCTGTGCCGGCGTGGGCGGAGCCTTCTTCACATCGCTGACGACCTGGCCGCCCTGGAGGCTGAGGGTTTCCGCGCCGAACTTCCCGATCTTGAACTTCTTCGTCGGATCCAGCTGCGTCTCGATGGCTTCCGCTTGGTGGCGAAGCTCCTCATCCTTTTTGACGTCCTTCCCGTACTCGCGCATCGCGCTGTAGAAAGTGAAGGCGTTCTTGAACAAGGCGGCAGCCGACACGATCTTCGCGCCCTCGCTGCCCGCGTCGATCGCCTTCTTGAAAGCCTCCAACTCCGCGATCGACTTTGCCCCGTCGACCCCGGCCTTGGTGGCCTTGTCGGAATCGCCCCCGCTCACGGACCGGGCAGCGTCGTAGATTCCGACGGCAACATCGACCACGTTCCCCGCCACGGGGATCATCTTCGGGATGGCGCGAAGCGCCTCCCCCTTCTTCTTCTCCAGGTCCGGCTTCAGCGCGTTCCGCTGGGCATTGATCCGCTCGAGCTCCGCGCGTCGCGGGTCAGCTTTGACGGTCTCAAAGGTGTCGACGTCGCTGTTTGGGGTCGGCGCCGGCTCGGCCGTCTTGGCGGTCGCGCCACTGGTGCACTTCGATTCAGTCTGGACGCTCATTCCGTCCTCGAACTGCGCCGCGGGGTCGAAGTTCGTCTTCTGGTTAACGCTGGTCATTGGCTGCCTCGGGGTTGGGGTTTCCCTCCGGCAGTTTCAGGGTCCGCGCCAAGCGGACGAACTCCGGCAACCGTTGGTATTCAGGCCGCTTTTCGGAATCGCCCCCTCCCCTCCTTGCCTGCTGTGCGACCTCGCACGGAACGCCCGCGTCTCAGCTTGTGACACCCCCCACGAAGTGCGAAAAAGGCGACGCACCCCCGGCGGGCCTGCGTAGTCCCGTACGCTCTTTTTTCCGGCAAAAGATCTCGCTAACCTCCGCCGCCCTTGGAGTTCCGGCGACGGGCGCGGTCTTGCAGAGCCCGCCGCCGACGCAGCTGCGGAGGACGAAAAACCATGTCGAACCGGTTCGTGGGCCTGGACATCGGCGCGGAGACCATCAAGGCCGTCGAGCTCAAGCGCGAAGGAGGCGGTCGGCTGACCTGGACCCGCCGCGCGCTGGTCGAGCACCACAAGGAGCCCGCGGCGGCGCTCAAGGCGCTGCTCGCCGACTGGGGCTGGGACTTCCTCTCCGGCGCCGCGGCCACCGGCCGCCTGGCGCGCCTCGTCGGCGTGACGCACGTGCCGACCAAGCAGGCGCAGTCCTTCGGCTACAAGCAGCTGTTCGGCGAGTCGCCCGCCACCGTCGTCTCCATCGGCAGCCACGGCTTCTCGGTGCTCGAGGTCCGGCCCGGCGGCGTGGAGATCATGCGCGAGAACAGCCGCTGCTCGCAGGGCACCGGCAACTTCCTGCGCCAGCTGGTCGAGCGCTTCGACCTGGACATCGAGCAGGCGAGCGAGCTGTGCGCCGACGTCGAAGACCCGGCGCCGCTCTCCGGCCGCTGCCCGGTCATCCTCAAGACCGACATGACCCACCTCGCCAACAAGGGCGAGAACCGGGCGCGCATCCTGGCCGGACTGTTCGACGCGGTCTGCGAGAACGTGCAGGTGCTGGTCAAGCCCCGCCTCTCCCCGGACAAGCTGCTGCTGGTCGGCGGCGTCTCCCGCTCGCGGCGCATTCGCGAGAACTTCCGCCGCTTCGCCGCCAAGCACGCGATGGAGCTGGTCGAGACGCTCAGCGACGACGCGCTCTACTTCGAGGCCCTGGGCAGCGCCGTGCTGGCCGCCGACCGCCCCGCCCGCGTGCCGACCCTCGACCGGCTGGTCGTCCCCGCCCCGGACGCCAGCCTGGAGCGCGTGCCGGCGCTCGCCGAGTCGCTGTCCCGGGTCAAGCGCATGCCGCCGGTGCCCGTCTGCGCGGTGGACTCGGCCCGCGACGTCATCCTCGGCTTCGACATCGGCTCCACCGGCTCCAAGACCGTGGCCATCGACGCCGCCACCAAGGACGTGGTCTGGGAGGGCTACCTCAAGACCAACGGCAACCCGGTGGGCGCCGCGCAGGAGCTGATGAAGCAGTGGACCGAGGGCCCGGCCTGGTTCTGCAAGGTCAAGGCGGTGGGCGCCACCGGCAGCGGCCGCGAGATCGTCGGGTCGCTGATGGCCAACTGCTACGGCGGCGAGTCGGTCTACGTCCTCAACGAGATCGCCGCGCACGCCGAGGGCGCGCTGCACTTCGACCCGCGCGTCGACACCATCTTCGAGATCGGCGGGCAGGACGCCAAGTACATCCGCCTGGCCGACGGCCGCGTCGTCGACGCCGCCATGAACGAGGCCTGCTCCGCCGGCACCGGCTCCTTCATCGAGGAGCAGGGCAAGAAGTTCTCCGGCATCTCCTCGGTCGTGCAGCTGGGCGGCGAGGCGCTCAAGGCCAGCTCCGGCGTCTCGCTGGGCCAGCACTGCTCGGTCTTCATGGCGGAGATCATCGACGACGCGGTGGCCGCGGGCACCGACCAGCGCTCGATCATCGCCGGCATCTACGACTCGATCATCCAGAACTACCTGAACCGAGTGAAGGGCAGCCGCTCGGTCGGCCAGGTCATCTTCTGCCAGGGCATGCCCTTCGCCGCCGACGCGCTCGCCGCGGCGGTGGTGCGCCAGACCGGCGCCGAGGTCATCGTCCCGCCCAACCCGGGCACCGTCGGCGCCATGGGCATCGCCCTGCTCACGCTCAAGAACACGGCGAGCGTCGCCGCGCGGCCGGCGCTGGACCCGGCGCGGTTCCTCTCCGCCCAGGTCGAGAAGAAGGACACCTTCGTCTGCAACTCCACCAAGGGCTGCGGCGGCGCCGGCAACAAGTGCCGCATCGACCGCATCACCACGCTGGTCGGCGGCGACCGCAACAAGTTCACCTGGGGCGGCGGCTGCTCGCTGTACGACAAGGGCACGCGCAAGAAGAAGCTGCCCGACCTGACCCCCGACCCCTTCCGCGAGCGCGAAGAGATGCTGCAGGCGGTCATCGCCCGGGTCTCGGCCGCGCGCGGCAACCCCACCGTCGGCATCACCGACGAGTTCGCGCTCAAGGGCCTGTTCCCCTTCTTCGCCCACTTCCTGTTCGAGCTGGGCTTCGACCTGAAGGTGAAGACCGGCGCCGACCACCACGCGCTCAAGCGCGGCATCGAGGAGGCCAACGTCCCGTTCTGCGCGCCGGTGCAGCAGTTCCACGGCCTGGTGGCGCAGATGGCCGAGCAGAAGCCCGACTACCTCTTCCTGCCGATGCTGCGCGAGTACCTGCGCGTGCGCGACGAGGAGCACGCGGTGGTCTGCCCGCTCGTCCAGGCCGGCCCGGACATGCTGCGCTGGGACCTGGGCCAGACGCTGCCCAGCAAGCTCGTCACCCCGCTCATCGACATCGGCACCGGCAACCTCGAGTCGCCGCAGTTCCTCGAGTCCTGCCGGCGCATCGCCTCCGACTTCGGCATCCGCGACGACCGCTGGCGCGCCGCCTACTTCGCCGGCGTGGAGGAGCAGCGCCAGTTCGACGCCGGCATCGAGGAGCTCGGCCGGCGGGCGCTGGACTTCTGCACCGAGCACCACATCGTCCCGGTGGTCGTCCTCGGCCGCGCCTACACCATCTACAACACGGTGCTGAACTCCAACGTCCCGGCCATCCTGCGCGAGCAGGGCGCCATCGCCATCCCGGTGGACTGCTTCCCGGTCCCCGACGAGGTGCCAATCTTCTACGGCGTGTACTGGAGCTTCGCGCAGAAGAACCTGCGCGCCGCCCACCACGCCCGGCGCACCCCCGGCGTCTACACGCTCTACTGCAGCAACTACAGCTGCGGGCCGGACAGCTTCGCCCTGCACTTCTACTCCTACCTGATGGAGGGCAAGCCCTTCGCGGTCATCGAGACCGACGGCCACTCCGGCGACGCCGGCACCAAGACCCGCGTGGAGGCCTTCCTGCACTGCGTGGCCGAGGACCTCTCCGCCGGCCGCACCAAGCCGGCCCAGGACCTCAAGACGCTGGCCGAGAAGACCGCGCTGCTCGACGAGATCAAGGCGAGCGGCGAGATCCTGGTCATCCCGCGCATGGGCCCCGGCGCCGAGGCGGTGGCGGCGGCGATGCGCGGCCTGGGCATCGCCTGCGAGGCGCTGGCCATGCCCGACCGGGAGACGATGCGGATGGGCCGGCGCTACACCTCGGGCAAGGAGTGCGTCCCGATGACGGTGACGCTGGGCAGCATGCTCCAGCGCGTGGCGAGCGAGCCGGACAAGACCAAGCGCTTCGCCTTCGCCATGCCCAAGGCCTACGGGCCCTGCCGCTTCGGCGTCTACAACATCCTCCACAAGATCGTCTTCCAGCGCCTGGGGCTGGAGGACCGCGTGCGCATCTGGTCGCCCAGCTTCCAGAACTACTTCGCCGGGCTGCCCGACGGCTTCCCCGCGCTGATCATGGTCGCCTTCATGGGCAGCGACCTCCTGCTCGAGGCCCACTACGACGCCCGCGTCGTCGAGAAGCGGCCCGGCCTGGCCCGCGAGATCTTCGACCGCTACCACGCGGAGTTGATGGAGGTCCTCGAGGAGGGCGGCCGCGGCGACATGTCGGCCGCCGAGGCGCTGGTGCAGGTGGCCAGCGGCCGGCTCTTCGGCGTGCTCGACCTGCTCTCGCGCGCGGCCGAAGAGTTCGCCGCCGCCAAGCAGGACCGCGACGTGCCGGCGGTGATGATGGTCGGCGAGATCTACGTCCGCAACGACCCGTTCGCGAACGACTTCGTCGCCGACAAGCTCGCCGCCCGCGGCATCCGCGTCCGCTTCGCGCCGTTCAACGAGTGGATCGAGTACGCCGACTACATCAACTTCAAGAACGGCGAGCGCACCGGCCTGTCGCCGCACATCTCCAGCTTCACCCGCGCCGTCATCCAGTCGCTGTGCTACTCGGTCATGGCCCAGCGCCTGGGCTGGCCGCACCGCACCACCGTGCAGCAGTCGCTGGCCGCCTCGAACCCGTACGTCCGCGAGGAGTTCCAGGGCGAGTCGGTGCTCACGGTCGGCGGCCCGGTGCACGAGTGGCGCGAGGGGCTCATCGACGGCGTCATCAGCGTCGGCCCGCTGGAGTGCCTGCCCAACAAGATCAGCGAGAACCAGTTCGCCCACATCGCCGAGAAGGAGGGCCTGCTCTCGCTGACCCTCTCGCTCAACGGCGACCCCATCGCCCCCGAGGCGTTGGAGAACTTCGTCTTCGAGGTCCACGCCCGCTACGCCAAGAAGCCCAAGCCCGAGAAGACGCAGCAGCCCGAGGCGAGCTCCGCCAACCCGCTGCAGGCCACCTTCGAGGTGGGCCTCACCGCCGCCAAGCAGGCGGTGCGCCTGGCCTCCTGGGCCTTCCCCGGTGCGCCGCAGGGCCTGCGCATCCTGCGCCGGATGGCCGGCGGCACGCGCGAGGAGACCGCCCCGCAGCCGCTGGGCATCCCCAAGCCCCCGCGCGAGCGCAAGCCCGAGGAAGTCTGAGCGCACTCTTCAGGCGGTAGGCCGCAGGCTTTGGGCCCCTTGAATCGGAACGGCCGGGCGAGATTCGCCCGGCCGTCCTTTTTTTCAGCGGTGGTTGCCGGCGCCTACGGACCGCAGCGGAACGGCTGCCCGCCTCCGCCGCAGGCTCCGGCGTCGCAGCTGCCGCACTCCAACACTCCGCCGCAGCCGTCGGGGATGCGGCCGCACTGCGCCCCGAAGACGGCGCAGGTCGTCGGCACGCAGCCGCTGGGCGGGCAGGCCAGGCAGGACAGGGTCCCACCACAGCCGTCGCCCTGGAGCCCGCAGCGGCCGCCGCACAGCATCGGCGTGCAGGTGGCGACGCCGCCGTCGGCGGTGGAGCAGGGGCCGCAGTTGACCAGGCCGCCGCAGCCGTCCGGCGCCGGGCCGCAGGTCACGCCGGCCGTCGCGCAGGCGTCGCCGGCCACCACGCAGCCGCCGCCGCAGGCCCCGAGGACGCCGCCGCCGCCGCAGCGCTTGGGCGCGTTGCAGGTGCCGCACGCCAGGGTGCCGCCGCAGCCGTCGGACCAGAACCCGCAGGCGTAGCCGAGCGTGCCGCAGGTGGCGGGCGTGCAGCCGCCACCGCACCGGCCGAGGATGCCGCCACCGCCGCAGGTGTCGGGGGCGACGCAGTCGCCGCATTGAAGGATGCTTCCGCAGCCGTCGGCGATCTCGCCGCACTCCACGCCGAGCGCCGAGCAGGTGGTGGGCGTGCAGCCGTTGCCGCCGCAGCGCCCGACGATGCCGCCGCCGCCGCAGGTCTGGGGCGGGGTGCACGTGCCGCAGGCGAGCGTCCCGCCGCAGCCGTCGGAGGCCTGGCCGCAGTTCATGCCCAGCGCCGCGCAGGTGGTGGGCGTGCACACCGCGCCGCCGCAGCGGCCGACGATGCCGCTGCCGGCACAGGTGTAGGGCGAGGGGCAGGTGCCGCAGTCCAGGGTCCCGCCACAGCCGTTGGACGCCTGGCCGCACAGCAGGTCCAGCGCCGCACAGGTGGTCGGCGTGCACACGCCGCCGCCGCAGACTCCGGGAAGGCCCTCCCCGCCGCAGGATTTGGGCGAGACGCAGTTGCCGCAATCCAGGATCCCGCCGCATCCATTCGGCCACGAACCGCAGTTCTTGCCCTGTGCCGCGCAGGTCGTTGGCGTACAGGACGAGCCGCCGCACTTGCCGCCGGTGGCGCAGACCTGCGGCGAGGGGCAAGTGCCGCAGCTGGGAATGATGTTGCCGCAGCCATCCGGGGCAGGGCCGCACTCGATGCCCTGGTCGGCGCAGGTGCGCGGGATGCAGACCGGAGGCTCGGGCGGCACCGTGTCGTCGCACACGCGAGAGGACAGGTCGAAGAGCATGAACTCCAGCGCCTTCTCCTGGGCGGAGAGCGTGGTCGTCTTGCACTCGTCGGGGAACGCGTAAGCGACGGATTGGTTCCCCGACTTGTATCCCGAGACGTCTCCCGAAGAGACATGGATGTCGCTGAAGACGAAGCGCCCGCACTGATTCGCGGGCTGGGTGGCGGTGTATTCCACCGGCGTGTTGAAGCTCAGGTACTCGGGCGCGTGAGCGACGAGGGTCCAGACGCCGCTGGTCTGGGTCGGATCGAGATACATGTTGTCGGCGTAGACCCACTCCAGGAGGCGCGTCGAGTCGAACGAGGAAATGCTGTTCTTGGCCTCGTTGATGGAGATGTTCCCCAAGCCGGCCGGTGAGGCCCCGACGTTGAGGAGCCACTTCGCGAGGGCATCGCCCTTCGTGAAGGACATCGAGATCTTCTCGGGAACCGTGTAGCTGAAGGTGGTGGAGCTCAGCTTGTTGACCAGCCTGGCGCCCGGCCACGAGGAGAGGCTGACGAGCGAGCTCCATTGAGCTGCCCCGGCTCCGGAGGTGTTCGCGGTGATCCAGTAGTAGTTGAAGTGCGACGCGAACACGCGCCCGCCCTGATTGGCGTAGTCCTGCATGTTGCCGAGGGCCTGTGCCGACTTCGTGCCGGACTCGTTGGTGTAGCCAAACCTCTCGCTCGGGTCGCCGTACGTCGCGCCCTCGCACGAGGTGAGCACCACGTCGTACTTCTTCAATGTGGCGAGGTCGTTCCAGAGCGCGGTCGAGTCGGGGAAGGAGGCGCCGCCCAACGCCGAGGAGTACTTGTTGACCGCTGGGAACGTGTACACCTGCCCGCCGGAGACGAAACCGGCCAGCGGACGCCCGCGGTACAGGTTGATCCGCCCCGTACCGCTGGGGTTGGTGAACTCGCTGTCGTCGATGCCGACCTTGCGCAACAGGCATTCCAGCGTGTCGAAGCCGCCCGTGTTCAGGGCGATCTTGGGGATGTCGCCCTCGCTCTTGTTGCGAGGCAGCCGGGTCAGCGTCGCGGCGATGGGCACATCGACGCATGCCTGCGTGTTCACCTTGATCTGCCGGCGCCACTTGCCGGTCTGGATCACCACCGGGATGTTGGTCCCTACCGGGACGTTGGTGAGCTTGAAGGCACCTTTCTCGTCGGTCACGGTGGTGACGAGCGGGTATCCGGAAAGCGCGTCCGCGCACTTGTCGCACGTGGCGCCATTGGGGAAGGCGGCCGGAGTGCCGTTGGGGACGAACACGAAGACGTTGTAGAGCGGGTTGAGGCCCGCCGGGTCGTAGACCACGCCGCTGATGGAGGTGGTGCCGGTGCCCGGGCAGACCGTCTGCTTGCACTCGAGGTTGATGCAGGTGGTGCCGCCGCCGCCGCCGCACTCGCTGGGCACGCCGCCGCCGCCGCAGGTGTCGGGAGCGGCGCAGCCGCCGCAGTCGACCGTCAGCCCGCCGCAGCCGTCGCTCACCTGACCGCAGGTGGCGGCGGAGTAGTCGGTGCAGGTCTTCTTGGTGCAGGCCGGAGGCGCGCCGCCGCAGCGGCTGGGGATGCCGCCGCCACCACAGGTGTCGCCGAGAATGCTGCAGCCGCCGCAGTCGGCGGTGAGCCCGCCGCAGCCGTCGGCGACGCGGCCGCAGGTGCCGGCCGGGAAGTCGCCGCAGACCTTGGCGGTGCAGGGGAGCGGGCCGAAACAGACGCTGGGCACGCCGCCGCCGCCGCAGGTCTGCGTAGAGGGGCAGGTGCCGCAGACCGCCGTCAGGCCGCCGCAGCCGTCGCTGAGCGGGCCGCAGGCGCCGGCGGGGAAGTCGGCGCAGGTCTTGGGCACGCACGGCGGGACGCCGCCGCCGCACAGGCTGGCGACGCCGCCGCCGCCACAGGTGTCGGGGGCCACGCAGGTGCCGCAGAGGGTGGTCAGCCCGCCGCAGGCGTCGTCCACCTGGCCGCAGGTGCCGGCCGGGAAGTCGCCGCAGGTCTTGGGCGTGCACGGGGGCGGCCCGCCGCCGCACTCGCTGGCGACCCCTCCGCCGCCGCAGGTCTTGGGCCAGGTGCAGCCCCCGCAGTCGGCGGTCAGGTCGCCGCAGCCGTCGCTGAGCCGGCCACAGCTGCCGAGCGGGTAGTCGCCGCAGGTCTTGGGCACGCAGGTCGTGACGCTGCCGCACAGGCTGGGCGTGCCGCCGCCGCCGCAGGTTTCGGGGTCGGTGCACCCGCCGCAGTCTTCGGTCATCCCGCCGCAGCCGTCGCTGACCGGCCCGCAGGTCTTGCTGGGGTAGTCGTTGCAGGTCTTGCGCACGCACACCTGCGGGGTGCTGCAGACGTTGGGCTCGCCGGCGCCGCCACAGACGCCGCCGCCGCCGCAGTTGCCGCACTGGGCCAGGCCGCCGCAGCCGTCGCCGACCGGGCCGCAGTTGAAGCCCATCGCGCCGCAGTTGTTCTTGGGGGCGCAGACGAAGCCGACGTCGGGCTCGCCGCCGCCCGCGTCGCTTCCCGGCGCCGCGGCGTCCTGGGGCCCACCGGCGTCGGCCGGCGCGAGGAGGTCCGCGTCGGGGGGCTCGACGAGGTCGGCGTCCGGCGGTTCGCTGCCGGTGTCGGGGTTCGTCCAGCCGCACTGGTTGGGGGTGCCGCCGCCCCCGCAGGTCCCGGTGTCGCAGGACCCGCACTCGATCTTCACGCCGCAGCCATCGTCGACGAAGCCGCAGTTCGCCTGCAGCTGCAGGCAGGTGGTGGGGATGCACACCTCGTTGCCGTCCGCCTTCCCCTGCCGGGCGTCCGGGCGCTCGCCTGCGGCGTCGACCTCGCCCGCCGGGTCCGTTCCGCAGCCTCCGCAGCCGGCGAGGGCCGTAGTGGCCAGAGCAGCGAAGACCCCGAAGCCCCACCTGTGAAGCGCCATGGCAGACCCCACCCGCGAAGAGCTGCGCCCGCCCAAGGAGCCCGCCCGGCCTCATGCCGGGGGCTCGTCGGTGCGATCATCGTACACGAGTGAAGTCCGCGCCCGCTCGTGGGGGCTGGACGGCGCTGCACTAGCCCTTGCGGGCGCCGATGGCCTGCCGGCGCAGCTCGCGCATGCCGGATAGCCCCATCTTCTCCTGCAGCCGGGCGCAGTAGGACTCGACGGTGCGGGGGCTGACCTCCAGCCGGGCGCCGACTTCCTTGGTCGAGTAGCCCTCGCCCAGCAGGCGGAAGACCTCGCGCTCGCGGACGCTCAGCGCGACCGCGGCGGCCTCGGAGGGCACGCGGGGCAGCGCGTCGAGGGCTCGGCTGGCCCGCGGGCTCAGGTAGCACTCGCCGGCGGCGACCGCGCGCAGCGCCGCGACCAGGGTCTCCCACACCTCGCCCTTGGTCACGTACCCGCTGGCCCCGGCGGCCAGCGACTCCTCGACGCTGCCGGCGTCCTCGTTCATCGAGTAGACCAGCCGCTTGGGCCCCCCGGGGTCCTTCCCCAACTTGCGCAGGAGCGCCCTGCCGTCCTCCCTGCCCAGCCCCAGGTCGACCAGCGCCACGTGGGGGGCGGTGCTGGAGATTCCGGCCAGCGCGTCGGCCACGGTGGCGGCGCTGCCCACGACCTCCACCCCGGCCTGCTGGAGCAGCACGCCGATGCCCTGGCGCATCACGGGGTGATCGTCGACCACGAAGACCTTCAGCGGTGACCCGGCGGTGTCCATCGCGCCCTTGGCGGCCCTTCGGTGGAAAGGCGGGCATCCTTTCAAATCGGAGCAGGGCTGTCTGTAAGGGAAAACTCGCGCGAGGAAGGCCCGGGCCTCACCCGCGGTTGCGCCGCTTGGCGACCATGGGCACGCGGCAGATCACCGAGGTGCCGCCACCCTCGGCCGGGGCGACCTCGAGGGTGCCGCCGATGGAGACCGCGCGGCCCAGCATGGAGCGCAGCCCCAGCCCCGGGGGCGCGGACGGCATCAGGCCGCGGCCGTCGTCGCGCACCTGCAGCCGCACCTCGGCGTCGTCCTCGCTCAGCTCGATGGTGATCCGCCCCGCCTCCGCGTGCTTGATGGCGTTCTGGGTGGCCTCCTGCGCGATGCGGTAGAGCTGGGTGGCGTCGGCGCCGCCCGCCGACGGCGCCCCGCTCCCGACCAGCTCGCAGTCGACCTCCACCGTCTCGCGGACCTGGCGCGCCAGCTCGCGCAGCGCGGTCCCCAGCCCGCCGGCCGGCAGCGGCCCCGGACTCAGCCCCCGCGAGAGCGAGCGCGCGTCGGCGAGCGCGCCGTCCACCATCTCCGCCAGCGCCCCGGCCTGCTCCGCCTCGGAGGCCTGGCGGGCCTTCAGCTCGCGCTCGAGCAGGCGCGCCGAGAGCAGGCCCGCCGTCAGCTGCTGGCAGAGCCCGTCGTGCAGCTCGTGGCCGACCCGCAGCTGCTCGCGCTCCGAGACCTCGATCACCTCGCGCTCCAGCCGGCGCCGCTCCTCCGCCTCGGCGGCGGCACGGGCCGAGGCCGCCTGGGCGCGCCGCAGCGCGTCCTCCTGGAAGGCCAAGGCGCGCTCCAGCAGCACCCCCAGGGGCACCAGCGTCATCAGGATCAGCACGCTGTGCGTGAGCCAGGCGTTGCCGGCGACCTGCGCCGGCACTTCGGGGAGCAGCTCCAGGTAGGCCAGAGTCGTGAACGCCGCCTGCAGCAGGATCGAGACCGCCAGGCAGCCCGCGCCGGCCCTGCGCCCGATCAGCAGCAGCGCGAACAGCGGCAGGGCGAGCAGCAGCATGCGGCCGCTCCCCCCCAGGCCGATCCGGACCAGTCCGACCGCGGCCAGCAGGTAACCCGAGGCCAGGAAGACGCCGGCGCGCAGCCGATGGTCGAGGCGGCGCGCGATCGCCATGGCCCCGAGCAGCGCGTACAGGCCCAGGTAGAGCAGGCGCGTGCCCCAGGCGAGGTCGCGGACGAGACCGGCGAGCAGGGCGGGAAAGTCGGCGATCAGCGCCGCCCACAGCGTCGCGCCGGTCGCCCAGGGTCGCCACTCGTCGAGCGAGGCGGGAGCGTGGGGGTGCGCGGGCGCGGCGACGGAGGTGCCGGACATGGGGTCCATGCAAGCACACCCGCCGCCCCGCCGCACCGATCCCGACGGCCGGGAGGGCGCACCGCGGGTGTAGGGGATTCCCCGGACATACAGCGGGGTCGGCCCTGGGTAGGTTTTGCGCCCGAAAACCCCCTGGGAGAACCCATGACCCTGAGAACCTCCGCCCTGGTCGCGCTGGCCGGCCTGCTGCTCGCGGGCTGCCCCTCCAAGAACGCGAAGCCCGACTTCCAGACCGACGTCCAGCCCACGCCCCGGGCCGCGGTGGCCTTCGCCTCGGCGGCCGCCTGCGCGCTCGACAGCGACTGCAAGGCGGGCTCGTTCTGCTTCCAGGGCGGGTGCGCCAGGCAGTGCGCCCAGCCGACCGACTGCACCGCGGCGGGCGCCAGCTGCAGCGAGCGGGGACGCTGCGTCGCCGGCGGCAACGGCGGCGGCGCGGGCGGCGGCGCCGGCGACATCGACGTCGAGCCCGGCACTGCGCTCACCGAGCTTCCGGCCCGCGTCCAGCAGGTGGCCGCCGGCACCGACAAGCTCCAGCTACACGTCAAGGCGGCGCCGGCCATCGCCTCGGGCCTGCTCAGCTACCGTGTCGAGCGAACCGACGGCCAGGGCGACGCGCAGCAGGTACGCCAGGCCTCGGGCAGCACCGACTTCGACCTGGAGATCGAGACCGGGCTGGCCAACCCCAGCGCCTCGGAGCCCAAGGACGTCGAGGTGTACGTCATCACCTCCGCCGGCGCCTTCCGCCTCTCGCTGATCCCGCAGCTGCCGCTGTCGGGCTACTACGCCGGCCAGGCGCGGCTCGCCCAGTTCGGGCAGACCGGCGTCCCACTCGACTTCTACGTGGTCACCAACCCCAGCGACGCCTCGCTCTCGCAGGCGACCGAGGCCTTCGTGCTGCTGCCGGTGGGGCCCGAGAAGATCTTCTCGCCGCACCCGAAGACGGCCGCCGCCTCCAGCGCGGAGACGATGACCCGCAAGCTTTCTTGGGAGGGTGCGCCGGTCAACCGCTGGGTCGCGGTCTTCGTCAGCGAGTTCGACCTGGGCGACGGCTCGGTCGTCGCCGCCGCGGGCATCGCCGGGCAGGTGCGGCGCACCATTCGTCTGGAGATCGAGCCGTTCGGCACCAACGAGATCATCGGCAAGATCAGCGACCGCTGGACCGGCCTGTACGACGCCCGCCCGGACCTGGGCCCCCGCCAGCCGGCGAACGTCGTCTTCGAGGGGCAGATCGAGATGCGGCGCATGGGGCCGGCCCCGCTGTACACCGAGATCAACCCGCCCGAGACCGTGCCCGAGGGCGACCCCAAGCTGCTGCCGATTCCCGCGGTGGGCGACTGCACCGACGCCCTGCTCGCCGCCGTCCCGGCGGTCACCCTCGGCACCGCGACCTACGGCTGCGACACGACCAAGACCGTGACCGCCTTCAAGGCCGCCACCGCCGCCGAGCAGGCCTCCTGCGCCATCGCCCTCACCCGCGAGAGCCTCAACGGTGACACCACCGCCCGGCAGATCGCCTCGTTCCTGGACAACACCAACACCAGCGGCGAGAGCTTCGCCGACTTCATGAAGCGCTGCGCCGCCGGGGAGAACGGCACCTGCCGTCCGAGCGCCGCGGTGCTGTGCGGCCGCGAGCTGTCCGCCTACGCCTACGCCGGCCAGGAGCAGGACCTCGCCAGCAGCGCCGACCTGGTCGCCGCCTTCCAGGACGCCTCGCGCGAGGCGTTCCTCGGCCGCCAGCTGGGCGCCTTCCAGACCGACGCCCAGACCCGCCTCGACTGGCTCAAGACCACCGACTACCCAGCCATCGTCACCAGCGCGGTCAAGGACCTCATCGACCGCCTGCTGCGCGAGTGGGCGGCCAACGTCCTCGACGTGCACCTGGGCGTGCTCGGCGGCCAGTTCGACGACGCCGGCCTGGCGGTCCTCTCCCGCGCCGCCAGCGGCGCCGACGCCGTCGCCGCGCGCAAGGCCCTGCTGCTGGAGATGTCGCAGAGCTGGCGCGGCGCCGCCGACGCGCTGACCCTGGCCGCGGCGCGCTGGAACCAGCTCTACCAGGACGACCCGACCCGCAAGGCCAAGGCCGCCTTCGTCAGCGGCCGCATGTTCGACCTGTACCTGGTGGCCGGCCTGCTCACCAACTTCAACCGCGACAGCGGCGCCAGCTTCGCCAGCGGCACCTTCGCCGCCGGCTTCGCCCAGCTCATGCGCGACCTGGGCCAGCTGATGCAGCCCTTCGACAAGCTGGTCTACGCCCGCGACGCCGAGGTGGTGGTCTCGACCTCGGTCGACCCGTCCAGCGACAACACCACGCTGCTCAAGGAGCGCCGCGACGCCGCCAAGGCGGAGATCGCCGCGGCCGCTTCCGCGGTCGGGCAGATCCTCGCCCAGGCGCAGAGCGAGGCCTTGAGCCAGGCCGAGCTGACCAACCGGATGAACAACGAGATCAACGACGTGCGCGGCGAGATGGTGGAGCTGTGCGGGCTGCCGGTGGGCTGCACCGCCTCGACCGCCTGGAGCGACCCGACCTGCCTGGTGCGCACCGGCGCCGGCCGCTGCGGCTTCCTGGTCGACCACGAGACGGGCGAGGTGAAGGACTTCGACGCCGGCGCCCAGAGCGTCTCCGAGGCGGGGAGCCGCCTGCTCGCCTTCCGCAGCGCAGTGCTGGCCTACAACCGCGCCCAGGAGGAGCTGCGCGCCCACGTCGCCAGCGCCGGGCTGTACTACCAGGCCACCGAGGCGTTCGCGCTGCAGGTGCTGGCCGCCAACACCACCCGCAAGGACATGCTCGACCAGCTGGACGCCGCCATCCAGAAGCGCCAGGCCGACCGCAACACCTCGCTGGGCAAGCTGCTCGAGAACCTCGACGCGCGAAACCAGGCGCGCCGCGACAACATCTCGGGCACCGAGGCGGACATGTTGAAGTGGAACGACATCACCGTCGCGGGCATCAACACCACCTTCGGCCAGCTGCAGTCGGCCACCGCCCTGCAGATGAGCGCCGAGGGCCTGTACCACGGCGCGGATCTCTCCGAGAAGTGGGGCGCGGCCATCGCCGAGGGCTTCCCCAAGGAGGTCGGCCTCTCCAACGACACCTTCTCCGTCCCGCGCATGGTCGCCGTCATGACCGGGCTGGGCATCTCCACCGGCATGCAGGTGGCCGGGCTGGCGATGGAGGGCGCCGCGGAGATGCAGAAGGTCAACGCCGAGAAGCAGCAGGCGCTCACCGAGGCGCAGGTGGAGGCGATGCGCGACGCCAGCGACCTGGGCGACGCCGTCACCGAGGCGGACGTGGCCGAGCTCGAGGGCGAGGCCGAGTCGGCCGCGCAGGCCGACGCCAACGCCGAGGCGGCGCTCAAGGAGCTGCTGACGATGACCGAGAAGATGGCGGAGGCCGAGCTGGCCTACCAGCGCGACCTGGGCGAGCTCAACGACCGGCGCACCCAGCTCAAGCAGATGCTGCTGCAGTCGGCCGGTCTGGACCTGCAGGTGGCCCAGGGCGAGCTGGGCATGATGATCGCCCTGCAGGAGTACCTCAAGGTCGCGCAGCGCTCCGAGCTGCGGATGGCGCGGCTGGAGGACCTGCAGCGGCAGCGCGCGGAGATCAACAGCATCGTCGGCAGCCCCACCGCGGTGTTCGCCTGGGCCAACCGGCTCGAGCAGGCCGAGCGGCGCCTGCAGGCGGCCAAGAACAAGCTGTACGACTGGCTGGTCGCGCTCGAGTACCTCGCCGTCCGCCCGTTCATGGACCAGCGGGTGCAGATCCTGCTCGCGCGCAACACCTACCAGCTGGAGGCCATCGCCGCCGAAGTGGAGCGGCTGCAGGGCAAGTGCGGCGGCCCCATCAGCCGCCAGACCTCGGAGCTGTCGCTGCGCGACGACCTGCTGGGCCTGACCCTCTCCATGGTCGACCCGGTCACGAAGAAGACGCTCACGCCGGACCTGCGCCTGCGCCAGCTCCTGCAGCGCGGGTACGTGCCCATCGACAAGCGCGTGCGCTACACCAGCGACTCCACGATCGGCGGGCTGCTGTCCAACCGCTCGGTGCTGGCGGCCTCCTTCAACGTGACGCTGAGCGACTTCGCCAACCTCGCCGCGGCCTGCAACGCCAAGGCCTACTCCATCTCGGTGCAGCTGGTGGGCAAGGACCTGGGCAGCGGCCAGCCGACGGTGTCGATCCTCTATGACGGCTCGAGCGAGCTGCGCTCCTGCCAGCCGGGCCTGGAGGAGTACCTCAACACCACCGGCCGCGAGTCGACCTCGTTCGGCGCGGTGACGCGCCTGCACGCCCCCGGCCGCAGCGTCTCGCCGGTGGCGGGCATCAACGAGTTCCCGTCCGGCAGCACCAACGTCTCGCTCTCCGGCCTGCCGCTGGCCTCGCAGTACACCATCCTCATCGACCCGCAGCTCGGCGAGAACGGCAAGATCGACTGGACCAAGCTCGAGGACATCAAGGTCAAGCTCGAGTACTCGTACCAGGACCTGTTCCCGGCCGGTCAGTGCCAGTAGCGCCTTGCGCGTGACGCCGGCGGGCCGGCTCCCGGGAGGGGGGACGGCCCGCCGGTCCGTCGCGCCGCGATCGCCTGCCCCGCCCCGCCGCTTTCGAAAGGCCGACGCATGAGACTCCTTCTCGCCCTCGCCCTCGCGGTCCTGTTGGCCGGCTGCGGAGGCCCCGCCCCCACCTCGCCCGACGCCGCCTGCACCGGGTCGGGCTGCGAGGCGCCGGACGCCGCGAGCCGTTCGGACGGCGCGCTCCCTTCCGCCCCGGACGCAGCGCTGCTCGACGCCTCGGTCGGCGCCGACGGGAGCCAGGCGACGGACGGCGCGTTCATCATCGGCGGCGACGGCGGAGGCGCGACAGGCGACGGCGGCGCAGTCGAGCCTGCCGGGGCCATCGCCGACTACCTGGCCTGCAGCGCCGACTACGAGTGCCCGGTCGGTTACGGCGACTGCATCAAGACCATCCCCCTCAACCGCAAGGACGCCGCCGGCCGCAACTCGCTGACGGTCCTGGAGCTCGCCCCCGGGGCCGCCAAGCCGGGCATCTGCACGCTCGTGTGCACCAGCAGCTCCGCCACCTGCGACGGTCTCTCCATCAAGGACAACAGCGGCCAGCCGGTGCCCTACCAGTGCCAGCTCGTCGCCGCCGGCGCGCCGTTCTACCCCTCGCCCCGCCCGGCCTTCCCCTTCGACGCCCAGCTGTCGGCCGCGGACCTCGCCGCCGGCGACACCTTCGGCGCCCTCTGCCGGCCTCCGTTCGGGCTCTCGAACGCCGTGGGCGACGCCTTCTGCCAGCGCTGCACGCAGGCCTCGGAGTGCTCGGACCGGCAGCTGTGCTTCGACTTCACCGGCTGGGACCTGGGCACCTCCCAGGCCGCCGGCAGCTGCCTCGGACCCTGCGGCGGGCAGTCCCCCTGCCCCTTCGGCTTCGAGTGCCAGGACCTCGTCTCCCAGCGCGCGGACGGCCCGTTCGACCACGGCTCGTTCTGCGTGCCCTGGCTGCGCACCTGCGGCGCCTGCTCCGACCCGGACGGCGACGGCCGCGGGCTCGGGCGGTGCGGGCCCGGCGACGCGGTGACCGCGGTGGACTGCGACGAGCGCGACCCGAGCGCCTACTACGACCCGGCGGACCCCGAGCACGCCTTCCCCGGCGCCTGCGGGGTGCAGGACCTCAACTGCAACGGCCTCTCCGACGACCTCGAGGAGATCGGCCCGGCGCTCTACCCGCAGCAGCACTGCACGGCCTGCTTCGACGCCTGCTCGGGCGCGGTGCCCAACGGCACGGCGGTCTGCACCCTGAAGGCGACCGACGCCTCACCGCGCTGCACCGCGCAGTGCGACGACCCGACCGCCTGGGCCGACTGCGACGGCGAGCTCGCCAACGGCTGCGAGCAGGCGATCACCGACCCGGCCCGGATCTGGTATCCGGACGCCGACGGCGACGGCTTCGGCGGCGAGCCGGGCCTATTCGCCTGCACCCCGGACGCGATTCCCGCCGGCTACACCCAGGTCGGTGGCGACTGCGACGACACCCGCGGCTCGGTGCGCCCCGGCGGGGTCGAGGTCTGCAACGGCGTCGACGACGACTGCGACGGGGCGACCGACGAGGACCCGCTGACCGAGGGGGCGGCCTGCCACACCGGCCTGCCGGGCGTGTGCGAGCCGGGCGCGCGCCACTGCGTGAACGGCACGATCGAGTGCCTGCCGATCACGCCGCCGAGCGAGGAGGCCTGCGACGGCCTGGACAACGACTGCGACGGCATCACCGACGAACTGCCGGGGACGGAGGTCAAGTGCCAGATCCCCGGCAAGTTCGGGCCCTGCGCCGAGGGCGTGACCGCCTGCGTCGTGGGGACGACCGACACCTACTGCAAGCAGACCGTCTTCCCCAAGGCCGACCTGCCCGACCCGCTGGGCGAGGACCTCAACTGCGACGGCGTGGACGGCGACGCGAGCCAGGCGCTGTTCGTCAGGCCGGCCACCGGCAACCCTGCCAACGACGGCTCTGCTTCGGCTCCGCTGGACTCGCTGGACACCGCGATCAGCAGGCTGCCGGCCAGCGGCAAGAAGTACATCTACCTGACCGCCTCGGGCTCCTATCAGCGCAGCGCGGCCATCGTCCTCGGAAACGGGCAGGGCATCTTCGGCGGCTTCGACGAGGCCTTCTCCAGGGCAGTCGGCACCTCGACCGTCCACCGCCTGGGCTCGGGCACCAGCGACCACCTGGTGGCCATCGACGGCAACGACCTCGTCGACCCGACCTACCTGATGAACCTGAGCGTGGAGATGGACCGGCCCTCCGCGCCGGCGCTGCACGCGGTCGGGCTGCGCTGCAAGCACTGCCCCGGGCTGCGGCTGACCAACATGACCATCGCCGCCAGCCAGGGCGCCGACGGCGCCGCGGGGTCCAACGGCGCGTCCTACAACCTGGGCGCCGTCTGCCCGACGCAACCTCTGGGAGGAATCGCCGGTTTCGGCTCCATCTGCAACCCGACTGCGGGCGGCAAGGGCTGGGATGCCGGGGTCTCCGGCGGCCCGACGGGCTGGCGCATGGGCGGGGCCGGCGGCGCCGCGGGGACGGCCAGCTCGCTCGCGGGCAAGCCCGGCTCCGTCGGCACGAGCTGCTCCACGCTTCTCGCCGGCGGCGCCGGCGGCAAGAAGGGCACCAGCGTGGACGCGACGGCCGAGCTTCGCTGGGTGCGCGGAGCCCTGGCCGGGCCCGGCAAGGGGGACTGCAACGGCTCCGGTGGCGGCGGTGGCGGCGGCAGCTACTCCTGCTCGTTGCCCGGCTTTCCGGGCAGCGGGGGAGGCGCCGGCGGTTGCGGCGGAGGCCAGGGCGGCGCCGGGGCGCCCGGCGGCACCTCCATCGGAATGCTGGTGTGGAATTCGACCGGGATGGTCCTGGACACCGTCACGGTCAGGGGCGGCGGCGGCGGCCGCGGCGGCCAGGGAGGCTCCGGCGGCTTCGCGGGCGGAGGCGGCACCCCGACCGCTCCGTCGGCGGGCGGAGGGGCCGGCGGCATCGGCGGAAACGGCGCCGGCGGCAGCGGCGGCGGCGGCGGCGCGGGCGGAAGCTCCTTCGCCATCGTCCGCGACTCGGGCACCACCTTCACGGCGACGAAGCTGACCGAGTCGGAAGGCAGCGCAGGAGGAGGAGGAGGAGCAGGCGGGGGCAACGCGGGGGGCACCACCGCCGGTGTCGCCGCGGGTGGCAACGGCGGCAACGGGGCCCTCGGCGATAACGGCGATGCGCAGCAGGACCTGATCCTCTAGCAGCCCCTAAGCCGCGCAGTGCCGAAACATCCTTTCGCAGGAGGCCCCATGGCCCGCCGAGCTCGCTTCCTCACCCTCCTCCTCGCTCTCGCCGGCAGCGGCTGCTCGGGCGGCGACCCCGCCGACTCGTCCGACGGCGGCGCCGGCGACGCCGGAGCCGTCCGCGCGCCCCGCGGGCTCAGCTACGCCGTCGACCCGGCGGTCTACACCGCGGGCGTGGCGATCGCGCCCAACGCGCCCTCGAGCATCGGCGGCCAGGTCGACTCCTACTCCGTCGATCCCGCGCTGCCCGCGGGGCTGAGCCTCGATCCGTCCTCGGGCCTCGTCAGCGGCACTCCGGCCAAGGCGAGCGCCGAGGCGAGCTACACCGTCACCGCCAAGAACGCCGCCGGCAGCGCCACCGTCGCGCTGCGCATCACCGTCGAGGAGCGCGCCCCGACCAGCGTCGCCTACGCCGACAACCCCGCCGTCTACACCGTCGGCGTCGCCGTCGAGCCGAACGCCCCCACCACCAAGGGCGGCGTCCCGACCACCTACGGCATCGATCCTCCGCTGCCGGCCGGACTCGCGCTCGACCCGGCCACCGGCATCGTCTCGGGCACTCCGTCCGCCGTCGCCGCCTTCACCCGCCACAAGGTGACCGCGTCCAACTCCGCCGGCTCGGCGACCGTCACCCTCTCGATCACCGTCCACGACGCCACCCCCTCGGGGCTCGCCTACGCGACCAACCCGGCGCGCTACACGCTCGGCGCCGCCATCGCCGACAACGTCCCCACCAGCACCGGCAGCGCCGCGAGCACCTGGACCGTCTCCCCGGAGCTGCCCGCGGGCCTCTCCCTCGCCCCGGCCACCGGGGTCCTCTCCGGCACTCCGACCGCGCTCGCCCCCGAGGCCGACTACGCGGTCACCGCCTCGAACTCCGGCGGCAGCGCGACCGTCGCGCTGCGCCTCGCCGTCGTCGACGTCGCCCCGGCGGATCTGCGCTACGCCGCCAACCCGGCGAGCTATCCGGTCGGCCACGCCATCGCCGAGAACGCGCCGTCCAGCGCCGGCGGCCCGGTCACCCTCTACGAGGTGGCCCCGGCCCTGCCGGCCGGCCTCTCGCTCGACCCGGTCACCGGCGTCCTCTCGGGCACGCCAGGCGCCGTGGCCGCCGAGGCGACCTACACCGTCTCCGCCTCGAACTCCGGGGGCAGCGCCACCGCGGACCTCGTCCTGACGATCGAGGCGGCCGCGCCCTCCGACCTCGCCTACGCGACCAACCCCGCCAAGTACACGATCGGCACGGCGGTCGCCCCCAACGCGCCGACCCACTCCGGCGGCGAGATCACCTCCTACTCCGTCTCCCCGGACCTGCCGGCCGGTCTCAGCCTGGATGCGACGACCGGCGTCATCACCGGCGCTCCCACCCAGGCCGCCGCCGAGGCGGGCTACACCGTGACCGGCAGCAACTCCCTCGGCTCGACGACCGCGACCCTCGCCCTCACCGTGGCCGACGTCGCGCCCACGCGCCTCTCCTACGCGGCCAACCCGGCGCGCTACTACCGGACCGCGCCCATCACCCCCAACCCGCCGTCGACCACCGGCGGCGTCGCCACCTCCTACTCGGTCACGCCAGCGCTCCCCGCGGGGCTGAGCCTGGACCCCGCGACCGGGGTCCTCTCCGGCACCCCCAGCGCGCTCGCCGAGGGGGTCCACACCGTCACCGCCACCAACCCCAGCGGCTCCGTCTCGGTCGAGCTCGAGATCGCGGTCCTGTCCCAGACCACCACGGGCACCTGGGGCACGCTCGCGCTCGGCTGGGACCACACCTGCGCGCTGATGGGCGGCGGCGTCCAGTGCTGGGGCCTGAACGTCAACGGCCAGCTGGGCGACGGCAGCTACGACGACCGCTCGGCCCCCGTGCCGGTCTCCGGCATCCTCGGCGGCGCCACGGCCATCACCGCCGGCGCCTCGCACACCTGCGCCATCGTCAACGGCGGCGCCTGGTGCTGGGGCGGCAACTCCTTCGGCCAGCTGGGCGACGGCACCCACGACGAGCGCGTCCGCCCGGTCCGGGTCGCGGGCCTGGAGAGCGGCGTGCAGGCCATCGCCGCGGGCGCCTACCACACCTGCGCCATCGTCAACGGCGCGGCCAGGTGCTGGGGGCTCAACTCGACGGGACAGCTGGGCAACGGCACCTGGGACGACCAGCCCTCGCCGGTGACCGTCCTGGGCATGGACACCGGGACCCGGCTGATCGCCGCCGGGGCCTACCACTCCTGCGCGGTCGGCAACGGCCGCATGATGTGCTGGGGCGCCAACGGCGGCAGGCAACTCTGGGACGGCACGACCGCCGACCACAACGAACCGGTCAACACCCAGGGCCAGGCCGACGCCGACATCCACGAGCTCTCGCTGGGCAGCGTGATCACCTGCCTCCGGACCAACTACTCCACCTATTGCCTGGGCACGAACGACGTCGGCCAGCTCGGCAACGGCGTGTCCTGGCCGATGCGGAGGGTCAACGGCTTCAACCACGGCTGCGCGCTCTCCTTCGGGGGCTCGCTCTCTTGCTACGGCGCGAACGCCCAAGGGCAGGCCGGCGACCCGTCGCTCGTGGCCGCCAGGCTCACGGCCTTCCAGCTGGCCCTGGAGGACGTCCAGGCGGTGGCCGCCGGCCGCGGGCACAGCTGCGCGATGGTGGACGGCGCGGTGTGGTGCTGGGGCTCCAACGAGCACGGCCAGCTGGGCAACGACACGAAGGTTTCGAGCGCGGCGCCGGTCAAGGTCGCCGGCATCGCCGGGGGCCTCTCCCACCTCGTGGCCGGCGAGTCCCACGCCTGCGTCCTCGTCGACGGCCGCCCCTACTGCTGGGGCGCCAACGACGACTACCAGCTGGGCACCAACACCGCGGGCGACACCACCCAGCCCACCCTCCCGCCCCAGCGCAGCCTGTATCGCTACCGCGCGCTGACCTCCGGCGCCTACCACACCTGCGCCGAGGGCCGTCAGAGCGAGTGCTGGGGGCGCAACTCGTCGGGCCAGCTCGGCCGCGGCACGGTGACGGCTCGCGAGTACACGCCGGGCCAATCCCTCTCCGGAGCGGGCAACGGCACGGACTTCCTCGCCGGCAGCGCCCACACCTGCCTCATCGGCGGCGGCGGCGGCAACTACCGCTGCGTGGGGAGCGACGCCAACTACCAACTCCAGGGCATCGGCTCCACCACCACCTTCAAGGAGGGCTACATCTACGGCGTCCCGGCCACCGGCGACAACCACCTGTGCAACGTGACGAGCGGAGGGATCTACTGCTGGGGCCAGAACACCAGCGGGCAGCTGGGCAAGGGCTACACGGCGGCGACGGGCTACGGGAGCGCGTTGCCCTCCTTGTCCGGGGCGCAGAGCGCCTACGCCGGCGGGAGCAACAGCTGCGCCACGGTCAACGGCGGTGCCAAGTGCTGGGGCGCGACCTTCGGGCCCAGCCCCGTCGCCATCAGCGGTCTCGCGAGCGGGGTGCAGACCCTGTCGATGCGCTCCGGCCACGCCTGCGCCATCGTCAACGGCGCCCTCAAGTGCCTGGGCAACAACGGATCGGGCCAGCTCGGCAACAACTCCCAGGGCAACAGCCCGTCGACGCCGGTGCAGGTCCAGGGCCTGGACAAGAACGTGCTCGCGGTTGCGGTCGGTGGCAGCTTCACCTGCGCCTTGGTGGGAAACGACGTCGTGTGCTGGGGCGACAACTCCCGTGGCCAGCGCGGCCTCGGCAGCACCGCGCCGAGCCTCGTGCCGGCGGCGCCCGCGCTCTCCAAGTGACACCCGGCAAAGGCCGCGCCGCGCTCAGGGAACGCAGCGGCGCGGGCAGCTATGGGTACTCGGGCACGGTCCCCGGAACGTAGGTGACGTCGGCTTCCGGGGTCCCCGCGGGCGTGTTGGGCGCACAGGCGAAGGACTTGGGGTCGAGCTTTCCGAAGTAGACGAACTGGCGCGCGCCCGGGTTGCCGGGCGAGCTGACGCTGACCATGGCGTTGGGGTCGGCCTGCAGCGCCGCCTTGGACGGCCAGGTCACCCGCGCCACGTGCCAGACGAAGCAGGGGCCGGCCAGCTGGACGATCTCCGGGTCGACGGGGACGACCATCGCCGGCTCGGGGTGGTCGGGCGTGGGGCGCACGAAGACCTTCACCTTGGCGGAGACCGGCGCCACGCAGCGGGCGGAGACGCAGAGCGAGCCCGCGCCGGCGGCGGTGGCGCCGCAGCCGCACTCGTCGCCCTCCTTGCACGGCTTGCCAGGGCAGGCCGGGGCGGTGGGCGAGCCCGAGCGCCAGTCCTTGAAGTAGTGGACGTAGACGTCGTAGGTGCACTCCGCGGTGGCGCAGGCGGGGTCGTTCTCGGGGCGGTTCAGGTTGACGTTCTCGATGAGCGACTTGTCGCCCTGGTCGTCGATGTCGAGGCGCGGGTTGTCGTAGGCGGCGCCCGCCTCGCCCCAGTCGAAGACGCCGCCGGTCTTGCCCGAGGTGTAGCCGCTGGCGTCGCCCAGGCGGCTGAAGAGGCAGCTGGGGTCGGCGCCGCAGGGGCCGGGCTTGACCAGGTGCACGTCGAGGTCGACCGAGGGCTGCTTCTCCCAGCTGAGCTCCACCGCCAGGTCGCGCTGCGGCAGGGCCTCCAGGGAGACCTCGGCGCTGGCGGTCTTGCCGCGCGGGTCGGTCACGGTCAGGCCGACCTTGTACCTGCCGATGGCGTCCACGCGCAGGCTCGGCTCGGGGCTGGTCGGGCTGTAGATCTCCGCGGCCGAGGTGGCGGGCTTCTCGAGCATCGCCCACTGGTAGACCAGCACCTGCCGGCCGTCCTCGGGGTCGGTGGTGCACTGCGACAGGTCGCCCTTGGCGGACTCGTTGGGGTGCAGGCCCTCGGTGAAGTGGTCGGAGAAGGCGGAGAGCTTGACCAGGCCGCGGTCACCGGGCTGCACCTGGACCTGGCCGCCGAAGGCGGGGGCGCCCGAGGCGTCGCGCGGCAGGTCGACGGCGCCGTCGGGCTGCAGCACCTCGACGATGCTGGCGCACGCCACCGGCGGCTGGTTGGGGGCGAGCGTGCCGGTCAGGTGCAGCTTGGCCACCGCCGTCGCCGGATCGTCGCTCTCGACGACGAGGTCGGCCACGTAGGGTTCGGGCGACTCGTCCCTGGGATCGAAGACCAACTGGAACAGCAGGCTCTTGCCCGCTTCGACGACCACCCCCGCGGCGTTGAGCGACTGCTTGGACGAGAAGCCCTCGGAGCCCTCGAACGCGGCGCGGGACAGGGTGAGCGGGATCTCGCCGGTGTTGGACAAGGTCAGCGTCGGCCAGACGGGCTCGTTGATGATCCGCCCGGTGGAGTCCGTGCGCAGGGCGTTGCGGGCGCCGAAGTCGATGGCCGGGGGCTCGGCGCCGACCTCGAACTTCTCGCAGGGCGCGGCGCAGGTGGGCACGAGCGAGATCTTCGGGACGCCGCCGCGGCCGGTCAGGGCGATCTGGAGCGCCGCGTCGGCGGGGTCGGGGTCGTCGCTCTCCACGGTGAGAATGGCCTTGAAGTCGCCGACCGCCGGCGGGGCGAAGCGCACGGCCAGGGCCACTTCGCTGTTGCCGTCCACCGACTGCAGCGCCTTGGGGACGGAGAAGGCCTTGGCGCCCCCGGGGGCGGCCGGATCGTCGGTGACGACCAGCGAGACGATGGTCAGCGGGCTGCGCGACTCGGCGGTGATCTTCACCACGCCGTCGGCCGGCGTGCCCACGCGAACGATGCCGAACTCGACCACCCTGGACTCGATGCGGATCTGCGGAGGCACGCTCTCGACCTTCTCCTCCTGGCAGGCAGCAGCCAGGAGCACGAGCGAGCACAGCAGGGCCAGGCGACGCATGGTTCCCCCTTGCGAGCGAGTCGAAATGCTCCGCCAGGATATACCGGTCGGGGGCTCTCCCAGGCGTCCGGGACCCGACCGAAGGGGGTCGTCCAACCACCTTGATTTCCTGGGCTCTTCGGAGCCCCGTCCGATCCCGGCGGCAAGCGGCCGCAGTTCCTGGGGATTATTGGGACGGCCCGCATCCTCTATAGGGGTCCGTGGTACCGGGGATGCGCCATCGGGCCTGGCTAGTAGCCGGGCGGCTGCCCAGCCAGATACGTCACGTCCGCTTCCGGGGTGTTCGCCGGCGTGTTGGCCTGGCAGGAGAAGGAGTCCGCCGGGAGCCGGCCGAAGTAGACGAACTGCCGCGCCCCCGCGGTCCCCACCGCGCCGACCGTGACCTGCGCGTTCGGGTTGGACTGCACGTCCTTCTTGCTGGGCCAGGTGACGGTGGCCACGCGCCACGCGTAGCACGGGCCGGCCAGGCTGATCGTCTCGGCCGACAGCGGCAGGCTGAGGATGGGGTTGGGCCGGCTGGCGGTCGGCTGGACGAAGAGCCGCACCTGCGCCGCCACCTTGGAGACGCAGCGGCCGGCGACGCACACGTTGCCGCCCTGGCAGCCGCAGGTCTCTCCCTCCTTGCAGGGCTTTCCGGGGCAGGCCGGCGCGGTGGTGGAGGTGAGGCGCGAGTCGCGCATGAAGTGCACGTACAGGTCGTAGGGGCACGGCGCGTCGACGCAGGACGGGTCGCTCTCCGGGCGGCTCAGGCTGACGCTCTCCACCAGCCCCTTGTCGCCCGAGTCGCGGGTGTCGACGCGCGGGTCGTCCCAGGGCTTGCCCTGCTCGCCCCAGTCCAGCACCCCGCCCGACTTGAGCAGCGTGTAGGCGCTGGCGTCGCCCAGGCGGCTGAAGAAGCAGGTGGGCTGGCCGCCGCAGGCCCCGGGCTTGACCAGGTGCAGGTCGAGGTCGACCCCGGGGACGTCCCAGGTCAGCTCGGCGGCGATGTCGCGCGCCGGCAGCGCGGTGAAGGCGAGCTCGGTGCTGGTGGTCGCGCCGTCGGGGTCGGTCACCGACAGGCCCAGCGTGTACTTGCCGTAGGCCTCCGGCTGCAGGCTCACCTCGGGCCCGGTGTACCCGGAGAGCGTGGCCACCGAGTGCAGCGGCTTCTCGCGCAGCGTCCACTGCCACAGCAGCGGCTCGCGGCCGTCCTCGTAGTCGCGGGTGCACAGCGCGTAGTCGCCCAGCGAGGCCTCGTTGGGGTGCAGCCCCGCCTCGAAGTGGTCGGAGAAGGCCGACAGCTTCACCAGCGAGTGGTCGCTGGGCTCGACCGCGATCTTCCCGCCCCACGCCGTCTGGCTGGTCGCGCCGTCCTTGGGCATGTCGGTCGAGCCGTCGGGCTGCAGCACCTCGACGATGCCGGCGCAGACGTCCGGCGGCCGGTTGGGGGCGAGCGTGCCCTGCAGGTGCACCTTGGCCCTGCGCCAGGTGGGGTCGTCGGTCTCGGCGACCAGGTCCGCCACGTAGGGCGTGGCCGCCTCGTCCTGGGGATCGAACACCAGCCGGTAGGAGCGCCGCTCGCCGGGCCCCAGCGCCATCCCCTCGAGGTCCAGCGCCGGCTTGGTGCGGAAGCCCGGCGAGCCCGCGAAGGCGGCCTTGGCGAAGGAGAGCGGGACCTCCCCCTCGTTGGCGAAGGTCAGGGTCGGCCAGACCGGCTCGTTGATCACCCGGCCGCCGCTGTCGGTGTGCAGCGCCGGCCGGGGGCCGAAGTTCACCGCCGGCGGGTCGGCGACGACCGTGAAGAGCTCGCAGGGCGCCTTGCAGGAGGGCTCGATGACGAGGACCGGGACCGCGCCGCGGCCGGTGAGCGCGACCTCCTTCACCGCGTCCTCGGGATCGGGATCGTCGCTCTCGATGCGCAGCGTCGCCGCGAAGTCGCCGGCCTGGGGCGGCGAGAAGCGCACCAGGAGGGTCTCCTCGCTGTCGCCCTGCACCGAGTCCAAGGGCTCGGGCAGGGAGAACGCCGCCGCGCTCCCCGGCTTGCCCGAAGCGTCGACGAAGGTCAGGGACACCAGGCTGACCGCGCTGCGCGAGCGGGCGGCGATGGTCAGGCCCAGGTCCGCGCCGGTGCCGACGGCCACCGTGCCGAAGGGCAGGGCCGCCTGCCCCAGCTCGATCTGGGGCGTGATGGCATTGACGCGCTCGGTATCGGGGCAGGCCGGGAGAAAGGCGAGGGACGCCAGGACGATGAGCAGAGCGACGTGGCGCATGTTGGCTTCCTCGAGGCGGCCCCCGGCCGGGCGGCGCCCCGGTCGAATCAGAGCCCCGCGGGGCAGTTGGTGCGGGCCACCAGGTCGTCCGTGGTGCCCAGCGTGTGGAAGAGGACCAGGTAGCGCACGCCGTCGGTCCCCGCGGAGGCGGCAAGGACCGCCGCGGCGTCGTCGTCCTTGTTCTTGAGCCCGGTCGCCGACGAAGGCGTGGACCAGGCCGCGCCATTCCAGCGGATGCGCTTGGTGTTCACGAGGGTGCCGGTCGCGGGCGCCTCGATCCACGCCACCAGATACTCGGTGTCGCTGAGCGCGGCGAGCGCCGGCTGGCTGGTGGGGTCGGTGCCCATCGAGACCGTGGCCCACTCGCCCGCGGCGAGCTGGTGGTCGAGCGCGCGGCCGACGGCGATGACGTGCTTGGCGCCATCCCTGCCGTGGAAGGCGACGGCGCCCCCGGCTCCGGCGGGGCTGTCGGCGCTCGAGAGCCCGGACGATGGAGACCAGGCGTAGGCCGTCCCCCAGTCGGAGACCCCGGGCCCGACGATCACCGCTTTCAACGCGGTCTGTGCCTGGAAGACCAGCAGCGCGTCGATGGCGCCGAGGCGGGCCAGGGCGAGGCCTCCCGTGGGGCCGGCATCCGCGCCAAGCGTGTCGGAGCTGCGCACGAGGGGGGTGCGTCCGGTCAGGGTGACCACCTTCACGTTCGCCCCCGCCGCGACCGCCACCATCGACTTCCCTGCCGCCGGGTCCCAGTCCAGGGCGGCCAGGTGGGCTGGCGCCGAGGAGGTGGCGGCGGCAGCCACGGCCGAGCCTGCCGGCAGCCCTCGGTGGAGCGCCTTCGCCCCGACCCCGGACGCCTGCAGCCAGAAGAGGTGGCTGGCGGTGACGGCCACGGCGCCGATGGCCCCGGAGGCCGCCGGCACGGGCGCTTCGGCCTTGAGTTCGGGGGAGAGCATCCGGCTGACCTTCACCTCGCCGGCGGCACCCACGGCCCGCCAGGCGGCGATGAAGCCCATGCCGGGGAAGCCCGCCACCCGCGGCGAGTCCGGCTTGGCGCCCGCCAAGTCGAGGCGCGCCCAGGCCCCCGCCAGGTCCTCATCGGGAGAGCCGTCTTGGTCGTCGTCCACGCCGTTGCAGACTTCCGCGGGGGGCTTGCACTCCCAGGCAGAGCAGAGCGCGTTGCAGGTCTCGACCCCCAGGACCGTTCCGGCGTCCGCTTCGTCGCAGACCAGCCCGGTCTCCAACATCACGCAGATCCTGCCGCCGCCGTCGTCCGTCTTGCCGTTGCAGTCGTCGTCGCGGCCGTTGCACAGCTCGTCGGCGACCGGGCTCACGGTGGGGTTCCAGTCGTCGCAGTCGCCGCTGCCATTGACGCAGGTGACGTCGACGCCCCAGCCGTCGCCGTCGTTGTCCAGGCCCTCGTCGGTCTTCCCGTCACAGTCGTTGTCGAGCCCGTCGCAGCTGGTCTCGGTGCCTGGTTCGTAGTCGTTCGAGTAGGTGAGCGCGTCGCAGGGGTCTTCCACGCCTCCGAAGCAGTCCTTGTGGCTGCCCGCGCAGACGCCCTTCTGCAGCTCGCACGGCGTGCTCTTGAGGTTCTGCTCCTCGTCCGTCTCGCCGTTGCAGTCGTTGTCCTTGCCGTCGCAGATCTCCGTGCCCGGCCCGTTCCCGCCGGTGCAGGGCCCCCAAAGGCCGCTGGCCAGGCAGGTCTGGGTGCCGGGCTTGCACTCGCCCACGCTCGAGCCGCACGGGCGGGTCCCCGTGCCGGTACAGGCCTCGGCGCCTCCATCGGGCGCGCCGGTCCCGCCGTCGCCCTGGCCGTCGACGACGCAGCGGCCCAGCACGCAGGAGTACTCGGGTTTGCAGGGGTGGGTGCCGTCGCACGCGCGATCCTCGAGGACCGGGGCGGGCACGGTGCAGGCCGCCAGGGCGCCGACGAGGGCTGCCGTGCGGAAGAGACGGGTGCGCAGAATCTCGGAGCCCATCGGTCCCGCCATCCTAGCGCAGAGCGGCGGAGGTCACGGAGCCGGTTCGGCCTGCGCGCCCTCGACCAGCGCGACGCGCCAGCCGACGTAGGCGCGCAGCTCGACGCCGTGGGGGTGCACGTCCGCCCGCTCGCCCAGGGACTCCCAGGTGACCACCCGGATGCGGCAGGGCAGCGACGTGGCGGCGGGGGTGAGCAGGTAGCCGTCGTGCTGGGGCATGAAGTAGCGGCGGAAGACCGAGGAGGCGTCGTGCGCCGGCGGGTAGTGCGCGGGCGAGGGCACGATGACCAGCAGCCCGCTCTTCTCGGGCACGCTCTGGCGCAGCGGCTCGGCGGAGAGGGTGACGGTGTCGGCGACGCCGTCGGGGAGGTCCTCCTGCCAGGCGGCGGCGACCAGGAACTTCCAGCCGCCGGAGGCCACCAGCGAGCAGGCCTCCTCGACCTCGATGGTGGCGGCCAGGCCCTGGACCTCGACCTCCTCGCGGTACCACATCCGCACGATCCAGTCGGCGGGGTAGTCCTGGGGGCCGAAGGCGGCGGCGAGGACCTCGTTGAGCCAGCGGCGGCTGACGCGGGGGCGGCCGAAGGGGCTGAAGACGTTGAAGACCAGGGCGTCCGGCGAGCTGAGCGACTGGGACGGGTGGTAGTGGCCCAGCAGCATCTTCAGCCGCGCCTGCGCCTCGGGGGCGTGCTGCTCCAGGCCGCGGCCGGGGCGGTTGACGTGGGCGCGGAAGGCGCCGGCGGGGTCGGCGGCGGCCTCGGGGTCGATGGCCAGGTCGTAGTAGCGGTCCACCGCGAAGCGCCGGCTGGCGAGCTCGCGGGCCCCGCTGATCCGCTGGCCGAGCCAGCCGATCAGCGGGCCGCCCTTCTGCGGCCGGACGTCGACCTTGAGCCGCTTGCGCATCAGGTCACCGTGGACTTCACGGAGAGATCGGCGAGCTGCTTGGCGTCCACGTCGCCCGGCGCGCCGGTCATCAGGTCGGTGCCCTTCTGCGTCTTGGGGAAGGCGACCACGTCGCGCAGCGAGGCGGCGCCGGTGAGCAGCATCGCCAGGCGGTCCATGCCCAGCGCGATGCCGCCGTGCGGCGGGGCGCCGAACTTGAGCGCGTCGAGCAGGAAGCCGAACTTGCTCTGGGCCTCCTCGGGGCCGATGCCCAGCGCCGCGAAGACCTTGGCCTGCACGTCGGGGCGGTGCAGGCGGATGGAGCCGCCGCCGATCTCGAAGCCGTTGAGCACCAGGTCGTAGCGGTAGCACTTCACGCGCTTGGGGTCGGTGCCCAGGTACTGCACGTCCTCGTCGTGCGGCCGGGTGAAGGCGTGGTGGGCGGCGACCCACTTCTGCGCCTCCTCGTCGTACTCGAAGAGCGGCGGGTTGACGACCCAGAGGAAGTTCCACTTGCCGCCCGAGCCGTAGCCGGGGATGAGCCCGAAGCGCTTGCCCAGGGACAGGCGCAGGTTGGCGAGCACCGCGTGGACCAGCGCCTCGCGGCCGAACTGGAAGATGAGCAGGTCGCCGGGCTGGGCGCCGGCGGCCTCGTTGATGGCCGCGCGCAGCTCGGGGGTGATGGTCTTGGCCATCGGCGACTGCGTCCACTCGCCGTTCTCGCCCAGCTTGGCGCGGGCCAGGCCCTTGGCGCCCATGCCCTTGGCCTCGGTCTCCAGCTCGTCGGTGTCCTTGCGGGAGAGCGGGTGCTCCTTGGGGATGCGCAGGGCCTTGACGATCTGCCCGGGGGCCAGCGCGTCCTTGAGCATCGCCACGCCGCCGCCGTCGTGCTTGCGGACGACCTCGGTCAGGTCGATGTGCTCCAGACCGAAGCGCAGGTCCGGCTTGTCGTTGCCGAAGCGGCGCATCGACTCGTCGAACTCCATGCGCGGCAGGGGCAGCTTCACCTCGACGCCCAGCAGCTCCTTCCACAGCTTGGCGACGAGGCCCTCCATCATCGCGAAGATGTCGTCCTGCTCGACGAAGCTCATCTCCACGTCGATCTGGGTGAACTCCGGCTGGCGGTCGAGGCGCAGGTCCTCGTCGCGGAAGCAGCGGACGATCTGGAAGTAGCGGTCGAAGCCCGCGACCATGAACAGCTGCTTGAAGAGCTGGGGGCTCTCGGCCAGCGCGTAGAACTTGCCCGCCGACAGGCGGCTGGGCACCAGGAAGTTGCGGGCGCCGCCGGGGGTGTACTTGACCAGGAACGGCGTCTCCAGCTCCAGGAAGCCGTTCTCGCCGAAGTAGGCGCGGGTGAACTGGTTGAGCTTGGAGCGGGTGATGAGGGTCTGCTGCAGCTGCGGCCGGCGCAGGTCCAGGTAGCGGTAGGCCAGGCGCTTCTGCTCGTCGGTGTCGACGTCGTCCTTGATCATGAAGGGCGGGTCTTCCGACTTGTTGAAGATCTCCAGGTCGGCGACGTGGACCTCGATCTCCCCGGTCTTCATCTTCGGGTTCACGTTGGCGCCGCGGCTCTGCACCACGCCGCGCACGCCGACGACGAACTCGCGGCGCAGCTCGCCGGCCAGGGTGTGGGCCTCGGCGGAGAAGCGCGGCTCGAAGACGACCTGGGTGAGGCCGTTGCGGTCGCGCAGGTCGATGAACACCGCGCCGCCGTGGTCGCGCCGGGTGTGCACCCAGCCGAACAGCACCACCGTCTTGCCCACGTCCTTGCCGGTCAGCTCGCAGCAGGTGTGGGTCCGCTTCAGCTCCGTGATGAACTTTGCCGCCATGGGTGTGAGGCCTCCGCGCCCGCGACCTGCTCCTCCCTTGTCCCGGGGAGGAGCGGAGGGGGGCGATCCGGGCGAACCTTACGGGGGAGGCCTTGGAGGGTCAACCCATCGCGCGGCCCGCTTCATCCAGCGGCTGGCCACCGAGCTTCTCGAAGCTTCGCCCCACCCAGGCGCCGAGCAGGGCGGCGAAGGCCACGGCCCAGGAGAGCCAGCCCGCGGCCCGCCAACGCGCCGCGCCGAGCAGCTCCGCGCGCCGCGCGTCCAGCAAGAGGACCTCCGCCTGGCTGTGATCCCCGTCGAGCGAGGCGGTGAAGGCGTGGGCGGCCTCCCGGCTGCGGTCGACCAGCTCGGAGGCCTTCGCCACCCGCTGGGAGCTCTGCCACCGGGCGAGCCCACCGACCGCCAGCAAGGCCAACGTCAGACAGAGCATCAGCTTGCCGATCCCCATCCCGCCCTCCCCCGCCCCCTTGGTCAGCAGCCAGCACACCGATGAGCCCGGTGAACGTGTGCAGCCCTACGCGCGCTTTCAAGCACTTCCCGGTCGTGAGATCCCCAAGACTCCCCCGTTGCGGGAACCTTCCGAGGCCGCCTCCGCGAGTTGTCCGCCAGTCATCGCCCGTGCCAGACTTGCCGCCCTCATGCCTACCCCGCGCAACACCCTCGCCCCGCTCGCCGTGCCCGAGGTCGTCGGTTGGGAGACGACGCTCCGCTGCAACATGCGCTGCCGTCACTGCGGCTCGACCGCCGGCGCCGCGCGCAAGCAGGAGCTGTCCCGCCGCGAGGCCCTCGCCCTGTGCCGCCAGTTCGCCGACCTGGGCATCGGGCGCGTCGTCCTCACCGGCGGCGAGACGCTGCTGCGCACCGACTGGCAGGACATCCTCCAGGCGCTGTTCGCCTCGGGCATCCAGGTGGGCCTGCTCACCAACGGCTGGGCCCTCAACGCCCGCGTGGTCAAGCAGCTGGCGAAGATCGCCGACGGCGGCTTCCACGTGGCGGTGAGCATCGACGGCACGCGCGAAGTCCACGACGACATCCGCTGCCTAAAGGGCTCGTTCGACCGGGCGCTGAGCGGCGCCAAGATGGTGAAGGCGGCCGGCATCCCCGCGGCGATCATCACCACCGTCAGCCACGCCAACCTGCACACCCTGCCCGAGCTGGGCGAGATCCTCCTGCGCGAGCTCGAGCCGTACTGCTGGCAGATCCAGATCACCACGCCCTTCGGCCGCGCCAGGGAGCACGGGGACCTGAACCTTTCGCCGGTCGAGTACGCCCAGGTCGCCACCTTCGTCAGCCGCTTCCGGCGCAAGGTGAAGGGCACCCCGATGCAGGTCTACCCCGGCGACTGCCTGGGCTACCTCTCCTCCATCGAGTCCGGGATGCGCGGCGAGGACTCGTGGCAGGGCTGCCAGGCCGGGCTGCGGCTCGCTGGCATCCAGAGCAACGGCAACGTCAAGGCCTGCCTGTCGATCATCGACGACGCCTTCATCGAGGGGAACGTCCTCGAGGAGGGCCTCGAGCGCATCTGGAACCGGCCCGGGGCCTTCGCCTTCACGCGCCAGTTCAAGAAGTCCAAGCTGCGCGGCGACTGCCGCACCTGCACCGTCGCCGAGGTCTGCCGCGGCGGCTGCAGCGCCAGCTCGATCTCGGTGCACGGCCAGGCCGGTCAGGCGCCGTACTGCCTGAGAGCGGTCGAGGACCGGGCGGCCAAGTCCCCGAAGAGACGGGGGAAAGCCCGGCCGAGGCAACTCAAGAGGGGGAGCAAAAGATAATGTAGGACAAGCTTCTACATCAGCGCTCGCACAGAACCATTTGCGACCTCAAGCGGTCGCCCTAGGGAGGATGGAACATGACGGTCAAGATCACGGGCAACAAGGTCCCGACTTCGGGTGCGAAGGCCTCGGGCGAGCTCAGCCGCTCCGAGCAGGACTCGATCCTGCGGCTGGTGAACGCGGAGAAGAAGACGCAGAAGGGCGGCCCGCCCATGACCGTGAAGTACATGGTCCACCCGCCCAAGCCGGGCGGCGGTGGCAAGCCTCCCGTCGCCGCCAAGTACATGGTGGTCCGCCCGCCGATCGACGAGAAGCCGCCCGTCGCCGCCAAGTACATGGTGGTCCGGCCGCCGGTGGACAACGGTGGCGGCAAGCCGCCGATCGCCGCCAAGTACATGGTCGTCCCCGGCCCGATCGTGGCCAAGTACATGGTCGTTCCGCCGTGGGCGAACGTCGACGCGCACCAGGCCGTCATCAACAAGGCCACCAAGAACGGCGTCGTCTCCATCGCCGAGGCGACGACGATGGCCAAGCTGTTCAACCGCGACATCGCGCACGCCGACAAGGAAGGCCGCAACATCCGCCCGGACGTGGCCAAGTTCCTGAAGGCCGCGCTGTCCGACGTGAAGCTCGGCGAGAAGGCCAACGAGATCCTCTTCGGCGAGACGGGCCCGGGCTACGTCGCGAAGAAGCCGCAGCCCTGCTACATCATGGCGCCGCGCAAGAACGACCAGAAGGACCAGCCGATCTACATCCTGCCGCCGACCAGCAAGCCGGACACGCAGACCCACCCGATCTACATCCTTCCCCCGACCACCAAGGGAAAGAAGTAGGCCCTCCGGGTCGCCGAGCATTGATTGAGAGAGCGGCCCGCCTCGGCGGGCCGTTCTCGTTCGAGCCCCTCGACGGGCTCGGGGTGTAGATGGGATTCTCCGCCGGCATCGAAGCCACCCGCGCCTGCAACTTCCGCTGCGTCCACTGCTTCGTGGACGCCGGCCGCCGGCCCGCCGGCGAGCTGACGGGGCCCGAGGTGAAGGCGCTGATGCGCGGCCTCGTGGAAGCGGGCGCCGACGCCATCGGCTGGTCCGGCGGCGAGCCGCTGCTGCGCAAGGACCTGGACGAGCTGACGGCGTACGCCACGCGGCTGGGCGCCGAGGTCGGCCTGCCCACCAACGGCTACTTCGCGACGAAGCAGCGCCTGGCGAGCCTGAAGCGCGCGGGCCTGGCGACGCTGCAGGTCAGCCTGGACGGCCCCGACCGCGCCCGCGCCGAGCGCTACCGCCTGGGCCCCAAGGACGCCTTCGAGCGCGCCCTGGCCGCCGTCGAGGAGGGCGTCCGGGCGGGCCTGCAGGTCACGGTCTGCACCCTCTTCTCGCCGGAATCGGCGCCGGAGATCGAGGAGATGCTCGCCCTGGCGAAGAAGCTCGGCGCCGAAAATCTGCGCTACACGCCCTGGTCTCCCTTCGGCCGCGCCAAGGGCGCCGGCTACGACGAGCGCCCCTGGGCCGGCGCCGCCGTGCGCCGCTTCCTCGAGGTGGCCGACGCCCACGCCGACTCGCCACACGGCGGTGTCGAGGTCATCCTCGACTGCCCCATCGGCCCGCGCCCCTCGCGGCCGACCACCCAGTGCGGCGCCGGCCGGCGAGTCCTCTACGTCTGCGCCAACGGCGACGTCTATCCCTGCACCGCGCTGATGGTCCCCGAGTACAAGGTCGGCAACGTGCGCGAGCGGCCCATCGGCGAGCTCTTGCGCGACCCGGCGATGTTCAAGGTCCAGCGCGAGCTCCTGCGCGAGCTTCCCAAGGGCCGATGCCGTCGCTGCCCCGCCGTCGAGGACTGCCTGGGCGGCTGCCCCGGGCGCACCCTTTCCGCCACCGGCGACGTCCGCGGCGAGTCCCCGGCCTGCCTGTACCGGCTGCACTCGTCGAGGTCGACAAGCCGCCGGACCTGAGCCGATACTTCCCGCGTCTTCGATTCCGCAACCGACCCACCCCCATCGCGAGCCGAGCCGCCATGTCCCCTGCCCCGAACTTCACCATCGTCAGCGAAGACGAGTTCCTCAAGGCGCACCCCCTCGGCGAGCCCTTCGAGGTCGAGGTCGACGGCGACCAGCAGTCCTTCCTGGGCAAGGTCCAGTGCGCGTACTGGGAGTGGGTCTACGGCGTGAAGGAGGGCGGCCAGCTCGTCACCTACACCGTGGCCTTCCACTCCGAGTCGCCGCTGCTGCTGCTGGCGGGCGGCAAGCGCACCGCGATGCCCTCCAACCGCGTGCGCGTCTACACCGCGGCGGCCATCGAGAAGGAGTTCAAGGCGGGCGACCCGTCGGCGCCCGAGGTGGTGCAGGAGAAGATCGCCGAGCTCAAGAAGCCGGTCTTCGCCGCCGAGTACCGCCTGCAGGCCGGCAAGAAGTTCCACGCGGTGGTCTTCGAGGACGTCTTCCGCCTGCCCCCGGACGGCCCCGGCAAGCCCCCGCGTCAGGGCAAGCGGACGGTGCTGCGGCTGTCGGACAAGCCGTTCAAGAAGGACGGCGAGCCGCAGGTCGAGGCCACCCCGGGCTACCGCCACTGGTCGTACTGAACCTGCCGCCACCGTTGGCTTTTTTCAGCGGAGGCAACTTCCGCCGCCACACGTCGGACAATGTAGGCACTTTCCGCCACCGCTCCCACGCGAGGACCTCATGACGACCCGCATCGGCCAGCAGATCAACAAGGCGCTCCTCGACAACAAGATCACCAAGACCGAGGTCGACTCGCTCATCGCCGAGGCCAAGGCCAACGGCAAGGTCAGCGCCACGGAGAAGAAGGAGCTCACCAGCTTCCTCAAGACGGCCGGCGACAAGTTCGACGCCGACGCCAAGTCCGCGCTCAGCGCGTTCCTGGGCGTGGCCGTTCCGCCTCCGCCGCCGACCAAGCCCACGGCTCCCGCGACTCCCACGACTCCGACCAGCCCCACCACCAACACCAACCCCGTCCCCCTCGCCAACGACCCCGCCGTGCTCACCAAGCACAGCTCCTCGGTGTCCTGGACCAAGGTCGACGGCGGCGAGCTCTTCAAGGACGGCGTCAGCTACGACGACGTGATGCAGGGCCAGATCGGCGACTGCTACTTCGTCGGCGCCATCTCCGCGGTGGCCTACCAGGACCCGAAGGCCATCGAGAACGCCATCAAGGACAACGGCGACGGGACCTACACCGCGCGGTTCTTCTCCAAGGGCGTCGACGGCAAGATGAAGCCCAACTACGTGCGCGTCGACGGCGACATCCCCTCGAGCTACGGCGGGCGCAGCACCTACGCCAAGAGCCGCGACTCCAAGGAGATGTGGGTCACCCTCCTCGAGAAGGCCTACGCGTCGTTCAAGGGCGGCTACGAGGCCATCGGCAACGGCGGCTACCCCACCGAGGTCATGACCGCCATCACCGGCAGCTCGTCGTCCTACTACGCCACCAAGACCAACACCGCGGACCAGCTCTTCGACCTCATCCAGCTCGGCTCGGAGATGAAGACCCCGATGACCGCGCTGACCTACGGCGAGGACAAGAAGGACATGTACACGGGCACCGGCGTGTACGCCTGGCACAACTACTCGGTCCTGGGCGCCACGGTGGAGAACGGCGAGAAGTTCGTCCAGCTGCGCAACCCCTGGGGCAGCAGCGAGCCGGGCAACGACGGCAAGAACGACGGCATCTTCAAGATGAAGCTCGCCGACTTCGCCAAGCTCTACATGGGCCTGAACGTGAACTGAGGCGTCGGTCCCGGACTTCCAGAGGCGGCACGTCGCTCTCGGCGGCGTGCCGCTTCTCTTTTTGGCTTCACTCGGCTCCGATTGCCGCCTCCGCGCACGGAGGCGTACGCTTCCTGCACCTCGATGCGGCCCCGCTCCCACCACTGGTTGCTCGTCCTCGCGGCCGCCGGCCTCGCCTCGCCCGCCGCCGCGCAGGATCTGCCCAGCGGCGTCGACGACCCCGGCCTGGCGGCCACCACCACCGCCGATCCGGCGCAGGCCACCGGCTGGGCCTGCACGCGCTCCACGCTCTCCTCGGGAAGCCAGTGCATCTTCGAGGGCGCGGCCAGGCCGCTGGGCTCGCGCGAGAAGCAGAAGAAGGCCAATGCCGCGGTGGTGGAGACGATGGCGCCGGGGCTGTGCGCCGCGGCGTCTCGGCCGGGCAACGACGAGGAGCCGAGCAAGGACCTGGTCGCCCTGTGCAAGGCCGACTTCAAGAAGGCCTCCGCCGCCTCCTGCGAGCTGGACGGCGCCGCCGCGATCGTCGACGCCCGGGGCCGCTTCACCTCCGAGTCCAAGCCCTGCTACTTCGCCCTGGGCGAGGTGCTGCGCAACACCTCGAGGATCGCCACCACCGGCACGGCCTGCTGCCGCTGCGCGGTCGCCCAGAGCTGCACCAAGAGCGCCCACGCCTGCCTGCGCTTCCTCGGCGAAGACCCGCCGGTGCTGCCCAAGTGCGCGGCGGCCGAGTGCTTCGAGAGCTGCTCGCACATGCTCCCGCACGCCAGCCCCGTCGCGAAGAAGCCCAGGCCCGACGGCGCCGCCCCCAACGCGCCCGACGCGACGGGAAGGCTGCCGCCCTACCCCCAGCCGTCGCCGTACCCGCAGCCGATGCCGTACTCGAACCCGCCCAACCCGTACACGGCTCCGCTGGTCCCCTCCGCCGGCCCCTACCCCGACGCCCCCCAGTGAGGCCTGGGCCCATGTCCGACGCCCGCCGCTCCTCGCGCACCCTGCTGCTCTGCCTGCTGCCGCTGGCCGCCGCCTGCGCCTCCGCGCCGCAGTTTCGCGACCGCTCCACCCGCGTCGGCGACGGCGCGGCACCGCCTCCCTCCGAGGGCGACCCGGCCCAGACCGCGAGCGCCCCGCCGGAGCAGGCGCCGGCGCCGGCCCAGCCGGCCCGGGCCTTCGACCCCAAGGCCCACGCGGCGAGCTTCGGCCACCCCAGCCTCTGCGAGGACGAGGCGCGCCGGCTGGCAGGCAAGAACCGCGACCTGGGCTGGGCGGTGCTGCGCGAGTGCGTCAACCGCGGCTTCTCCAACATGAAGCGCCTGGCCGACGGCTTCTGGACCGAGGACCTGCTCGCACGCAAGGACGCCTCGGTCGTGCTCACCAAGGTCATCGCCACCCGCGGCGGGGACATCGCCGGCGATCTGGGAGCGCTCCACCAGCGCCGCATCGCCCTCTTCGGCCTGTCGATGGCCATGGAGCAGCCCCAGACCTACGCCGGCAAGCTGGTCGTCGCCCGCCTGCGGATCGGCGGCAGCAAGAACGAGGTGGGCCAGCCCACCGTCCAGGTCGCGGAGACGACGGTCTCCTCGGTGAGCACCCAGGTCCGGTCCGGGGCCACGACGCTCACCTCCTCGTCCACCGCCGGGAACACCGCCACCTACGGCGAGAGCGCCAACAGCGCACGGTACTCCCGGGACTCGATGGTCCAGCGCCACGACAACGAGATCACCGAGACCGGCCGCGAGGGCCTGCTGCGCCTGTCCCAGCCCGATCCCTTCCTGGCGCCCGGCCGCGAGTTCGTCGTCCTGGCCCGCTTCCAGGGAGTGCGCTACTCGGGCGCGGTCGAGAGCGAGGAGGAGGCCTCCTCGGTGGCGCTGCTGTCCCTGGTGGCCTACTTCGAGGCCGCCGCGCTGGTCATCGAGTAGCGAGACGCCCCACCGCCGCCCGCCGGGCCAGCCCGACCACACGACCCCCATGCAGGAGGATGCCGCGGCGCGGCGCGTCATTAGCTTGCGCCCCGTCTGACACCCGAACCGGAGGGGCACACGATGGCGCTGACCCGTTGGAACCCGCTGAGCGAGATGGCGACCCTGACCCGCACGATGGAGCACATGCTCGACCCGTTCACGAGGGAGGACGAGGTCCGCCCGACGAACTACCTGCGCACCGAGATCTTCCCGCGCGTGGACATCTACGAGGACAAGGACGAGATCCTCTTCCGCGCCGAGATGCCCGGCCTGGAGCGCAAGGACGTCGAGGTGGTGATGGACGAGAACACGCTCACCATCCGCGGCGAGCGCAAGCTGGAGCGCGAGGACAAGCGCGAGTACTACCACCGCATCGAGTGCGCCTACGGCGTCTTCCACCGCGGCTTCATGCTGCCCACTACGGTCGACCACGAGAAGATCCGCGCCGAGATGCGCAACGGCGTGCTCTACGTGCACGTGCCCAAGCGCGAGGGCGCCCGCGGCAAGCCCATCGCCATCCACGGCTAGGGCACCGGCGGACTGGCAGCCTTCACGCGCCTCTCGCCTCCGGGCGGGGGGCGCGGTTCTTTTGGCGCGGGTCGCGCGGCCAGCAGGGACCGGCCCAGCGTCTGCCAGACGGCGGCGCCGACCTCGCGCAACAGCCGCTCGGCGTCGCGCACGTCCTGGAAGTCGCGGGTGCACGCCGCGACCACCACTGGGTGGTCGGGCCGCGGGTAGAGGATGCCCACGTCGCAGGCCCGGTGCTCCTGCGTCCCGGTCTTGTGGTCCCACTCGACGTCCCGGGGGACCCCGGCGCGGATGCGGCCGGCGCCGGTGCGGCAGCCGCTCATCAGCTCGCGCGCGAGCCGGCAGCTCGACGGGCTCAGGCCCTCGCAGCGCGCCACCTGCTCGAGCAGCCGGCCCATCTCCCGCATCGGGGCCGAGTTGATCCTCTTGGCGTAGAAGGACTGGAAGGCGCGCTGCACGTCCGCTCCGGTGAACGGCGGCGTGTGGCCCACCATCTGCGAGAAGAGCCGGCCGCGCGCGTCCGGATTGGGCTCGTCGCCCAGCGCCAGGATCTGCTGTCCGCTCAGGGAGGCGCCCTTGGGGTCGAGCTCGGCCCAGATGCGCCGCCGCTCGCCCAGCAACGTGTCGATCTCCGAGAAGGCGACGCCCCGCTGCCGCGGGAGCTCGTTGAGCCGGTCCAGGCCCACCTTGCCCATCAGCAGATCGGCCGCGGCGTTCTCGCTGTAGTCCATCATCAGCGCCAGCAGCTGCCGCACGGTGAAGACCCGCCCCGGCGGCCCGCGCTTGACCGGCCCCACCCCGTCGCGCACGTCGTCGGGCCCGAAGACCACGCGGTCCTCGAGCCGCAGCTGGCCCGCGTCGACCTGGCGCAGCACCTCGAGCATCACCAACACCTTGATGGCCGAGGAGAGGTAGGTGGGCGTCCGCGCGTCGTGCGCGTACTCCTCGCCCGTGGCCACGTCGCGCACGTACAGCGACAGGTCGCCGTCGAAGGCCGCCAGCGCCGAGTCCACGCGGCGCGAGAGCCGCTCCGGCCAGCCCGAGGCCGCGGGCGACGCTCCTACGGCCAGCAGCCCGGCGGAGAGCAGCAGCGCGAGCGCGGAGGCCTTCATCGCGAGACGGCGGGCGGCCCGACCGCGGCCGTGGAGCCGCGGAGGGGCCGCCCTCCACCCGTCCGCCGGACCTCAGCCGCCTCCGCCGCCGACGCCGCCGCCGGCCTTGGAGCCTTGGGTCTTGGACTGGCCCTGGGCCCCGGTGCCGCCTTGCGCCGAGCTGGAGCTCTTGCTGGAGCTACCTTTGCTGGTCGAGCTGCCGCTCGGGTCCTGGTTCTTGTCCTGGCTGCTGCTGTCCGACTGCGCGAACGCAGCGCCCGCCGAGACGAGCATGGCCGCCGCGGCCAAAGCGCTGAAGAGCTTCTTCATGCGATCCCCTCCTTGAATGCCTCCACCAGGAAATAGGTCGCGGCGACGCGGCCGGCTACGGTCAGGGCCGAGCACGGCCGGGCGCTGATCGCCGCGGCCGACTGACCCTTCCACGCCCGGCCGCTCCCCTCCTCAGACCCGGCCGATGCGCACCCTCCACACCTCCGGGCCCTGGGCGAGGTAGTCCCAGCTGAACCGGCCCGCCTGCTCCGCCGCCAGCTGGTAGTAGAGCGGCTTCGGGTCGTGGTCGTTGACCAGCACGAACGCCTGCCCCGCCTCCAGCCCGCCGAACTTCCGGAAGATGAGGCCGTGGCGGTCCCTCGCCGCGACCTCGCGCACGTCGAGCTCGGGATCTGGATCGGGATCCTCGCCGTCCACGCCGTCCTCGCCCCGTCCGTGGTCATGGCCCGCGCAGGCGCCGCCGCCATCCAGGCCTTCCTCCACGTAGAGCAAGGTGCCGGCCAGGTACTCGCGCAGCGCCTTTCGGGGCTCGCCGGTGGCGCCCAACCGGACGCGGATGCCCAGCGCGGCGAACTTGTCGCGCGCCTCGACCGGAAGGCCCCAGGCCAGGAGCTCGGACACGCCCTCGCCGGCCAGGAAGAGCGGCGGCGGGCCTCCCGGGCCATGGCCCGGGTTCGTCAGCTCGCGCTCCCTCGTCACCGCGCCGGCTTCGACGTCGGCGACCAGGAAGGCCTCGCAGTGGCCGGGATGCTGGGCGATCACTCCGCGGGTGAACGGTACGGCGATGCGCATGGTGGCTTCCTCCTCTGCCGAAGGGCAGGGAGGACGTGGTTGCAAGCCGCTTGCCGCGGCCCCTCCGCGGGGAGGGCCGCGCCGCCGCGACCGGGGTTGGGTGCGCGCGCGACCAGCGGTGGGTGCCGCACCCAGATTTGGTCGCGGCCGCCGAGGCGGCTACATCTCGTAGCTCACCGTCGCCAGCAGGCTGGTCCCCGGCTCCGGCACGCGAATGCCGCTGGTGAAGGGGTCCCGCGAGTACGACAGGTGCTCGTAGTACTGCTTGTTGAGCAGGTTGCGCACCTCGGCCGAGAGGCGCGCCCCGTGGAAGAGGACCCCGAGTCGCAGGTCGGTGACGAACCACGCCGGGGTGGCCGGCTCCTGCAGGTTGGGGTCGACGCGGTTCTGGCGCGCCGCATAGCGCTCCTCGATCTCGATGAAGACCGGCCCCTTCCCGAGGCGCAGCGCGGCGTTGGCCGTCAGCGGGGAGATCTCCGCCAAGGGGACGGCGTCGCTCAGGTTCTGGCCCTCGGTGTAGGCCACCCCGAGCCGCAGCGAGAGCCCGAACGGCAGCCTCACCGTCCCGGTGGCCTCGGCGCCGTAGAGGTGGGCCTCGACGCTGCGGTAGGTCTTGGCCTGGGCGCCGCCGGCGTCGGCGGCGGCGACGGAGCCGGGGATGACGTAGTGGGTCAGCCGCCCGAAGAAGACCTGCGCGCGCACCTGGACGCTCGACGAGCCGTAGCGCAGCCCGAGGTCGGCCTCGGTGTTGCCCACCGGGTACAGGCCCGGATCGCCGACCGTGCCCGGCTTGCCGCCCATGCCGCTGAGCGCGAAGAAGCGCTCCTGGGGATCGGGCGCGCGCTGCGCGTGGCCGATGCCCAGGAGCGCCGTCAGCTCGTCGAGGACGGCCCACTCCAGCCGCGCGTTGCCCGAGGGCATCGCGTCGAACCGCGACCGCGTCGAGCCGGCCTCGGGGTGGAAGATCTGGTAGAGCGCCGTGCGGTCCTCGCGGGCGGTGGTCGAGGAGAAGTCGAGGCGCAGCCCCACCAGCAGCCGCAGCATCCCGAACAGCCGGTGCCGGTTCTCGGCGAAGAGCCCGGCGCGCAGGGCCTCGACGCGCGGCATCGACCGCTCGCTCGAGTAGGAGAGAGGCCCCGCGCCGCGCAGCACCCGGGTGGTGGTCGCGTCCCAGAGCCGGTCGTCGGCGTCCAGGCCGAGCACGGTTTCGCCCCAGCCGGACGCCTCGTCCTCGCCCAGGGTCGCCTTCAGCCGGGCGCCGAAGGTCTGGGCCGTGGCGGTGGTGCGCATCCCCCAGGTCTCGGGCAGCTCGCCCTCGCACGAGGCGGGATTGAGCGCCGAGCTGCAGCGGCGCACGTCGCTCATGTCGTGGCGGACGTAGCCGTAGAAGAGGTCCACCGAGCCCTCGCGCAGCAGCCTCCAGCGGTCGAAGCGGTAGCCGAGGGAGACGCGGTCGGCGTCGTCCACCACGGCATCCATCAGGAGGTACGGGTAGGCGACGTCGCGCATCATCACGCGGCCGTAGGACGCCTGGAGCCGGTGGCCGTTCGCCAGCTCGTAGCCGCCCTTGGCCCAGGCGCCCCCGTTCTGGAAGGCGAGGCCGCCGGCGCGCTCGGAGCGGAAGCGGTTGGGCGAGGTCTGCGGATAGAGCTCGGTCATCCGCGTGCCGTCGCCGGAGGCGAAGGGCTCGGCCTGGCGGTAGGAGCCGCCGAGCGCGAAGTGGCCCGCGCGGCCGGCCCAGGAGAGCGCGCCGACGGCGTCGAGGTCCTGGAAGCTGCCGTAGGACAGGCTCAGGTCGGGGTGGACGCCGGCGCGCGGCTTGCGCGTGGTCAGCTCGACGCCGCCCCCGATTCCGCCGGGCACGGTGACGTCGAACGGCCCGCGGCGGACCTCGAGCGAATCCAGCTCCCCGCTCTCCACGTGGGCCGAAGGCGGATCCATCCGGTTCGGGCAGGCGCCGAAGAGGCGGTTGCCGTCGACGGTGACGCTCAGGTCGTCGCGCTTGAGTCCGCGCAGGGCGAAGTCGTTGCCCACCCCTGCCTTGCGGACCTTCGACGCCGCGCCCAGGCGGGAGAGCGCCTCTCCCGGGTCCACCCCGGAGAGCTCGCCCGCGGGGACGGCCTGCCGCCACAGGTCGCGCGGCGCCGTGACCACCGTCTCCAGGCTCTTCGGCCGGGACGCCGCGGCCGCGGGCGCGGGCGCCGCGGTCGGCAGGGCCTGCGGGCCGCCCTCCGCCGGCGCAGCAGAAGCCTCTTCTGCCCGGGCCGGCGCGAGGGCCAGCGTGGCGGCGAGCCCGAGCGCGGCCGAAACGGCGAGCAAGGCAGAAGACGAGACGGTCGATCTCATGGGCGCTCCCCTCCGTGCGAGGTGCGACGGATAGCCCGCCCGGCGCGCGGCGACACCGTCCCACTCGGGGCCGGCGGGCCGAACGTCGGGAGGCGCTCAACGCGACTGCCGAAAACCGAGCAACCCTGCCTCTTCGGCTAGAGATCCTGGCGCCCGACCAGCGTCACCGCCGCCCCCATCCCCAGCAGCGACCAGAGTCCGAGCGAGCCCGCCAGCAGCGCGACCGCGGCCTCGGCGGATCCCAGCGTCCGCGACAGCATCGCGCCGGCGGGGCCGAACATCTGCTGGCCTCCCAGGGCGAGCAGGGCCCCGACCCGGGCGCTGCTGATGGGGTTGAGCAGCACGCCGGCGAGCGCGGTGCCATTGCCCCAGCCCTCGGGCACGACCAGGACCAGCCCCACCACCACCAGGTCCACCAGGATGAGGAAGCCGAACCAGACCGCCAGCACCGCGGCATACGCCCGCGCCCCGCGTCCGGCGGCGACGGCCACCGCGCTCGAGAGCGAGACGAACACCACCCCGACCAGCGCGGTGAAGCCCACCAGCGCCGCGTAGGCGTCCCAGGCCTCGCCCCCGGCCTGCGTGCCGATGACCACCCCGGCCAGCCCGAAGCCCAGCAGCGTGGCCAGGGTCTGCGCCCCGCTCGCCCCGGCGACCTTGCCCAGCACGACCTCGGCGCGCGTCACCGGCTCGGCGAAGAGCTGGTCGGTCGCCCCGCCCTCGGCGCGCAGCGACTGCACGCCCATGAGCATCGCGCCCAGCGGGACGAAGGTGAGCGCCAGGTTCAACAGGCTCGCCGCGGTCCGGTCCAGCTCCTGCCAGCCGGCGACCTCCACCACCGCCAGCCCGAAGTAGCTGACGCTCGCCGCGAGGACGGCGAACAGCGCGGCGTAGACGAGCACCCAGCGCTGCCGCAGCAGCAGGCGCAGGTCGTGCCGGGCGATGGCCAGCACCACTCCGGGCCGGGGCGCGCTCATCGGCCCACCGCCGCCGCCGGAACGGACTCGGACAGCTCCTTCCACGACAGCACGCGGCCGCCCCACTCCGCCGCCGCCTTCTCGGCCCCGGCGCGCTCGGCGAAGGCCACCAGCCCGGAGGACATCGGCGTGGGCACCGAGGCGGCGCGGACGTAGCTGGCGGAGGCGGCCGGGATCCACTTCCCAGTCCCGTAGTCGGCGACGTAGGCCGCCGCGCCCCGCTCCAGCGGCCGCTCGCGGACGCTGCGCACGAGGCAGCCGAGATCGTCGAAGAACTCCGCCGTCAGGCCGCGGCGCACCCGCTGGCTGGCGAAGCGCGGCTGCGAGACGCTCATCCGGCACGCCGCGCAGGCGTCCTCCCCGGTCCGCAGGGCCTGCGGCGGCGGCGGGCCGTCCGCGCAGCCGGCGAGCAGCAGGCAGGCCAGGACGCTAGATGCCGCGCACCTCCGCATCGGAGCCTCCCTGGACGAAGTCGAGGTAGACGCTCTCCAGCGACGGCTCCTCGGTCCGCAGGCCGCGCACCGGCCCCACCTCGGCGAGCCTGCGGAGAATCTCCAGCCGCTGCTCCGCCGGGGCCGTCACCAGCACGTCGCTGCAGTTGAGCCGCGCCTCGCTGGCGCCGCCGGCGCGGGCGGCCTCGAGGTGCGCCTGGCACGGGCCGTCCACCGCCACTCGCAACAGCGCCCGCCGCAGCAGCCGCTCTCGCAGCCGGCCGATCGGCTCGTCGGCCGCCACCCGCCCGTCCACGAGCACCACCACGCGGTCCGCCAACTGCTCCGCGTCGGCCAGCAGGTGGGTGGCGAGCAGGACCCCGCGGCCCGCCGAGCGCCACCTCCGCACCGACTCCCGGAACGCGCCCGCCGCCATCGGGTCCAGGCTCGCCGTCGGCTCGTCCAGCACCATCAGCTCCGGCTCCGCCAGGCACGCCACCGCCAGCGCCACGCGGTGCACCGTGCCGATCGACAGCTCTCCCGCCTGCCGTCCCAGTAGCTCGGTCCCCAGCCCCACCTCGGCCAGCGCGGCCTCGATCCGCCGCGGCTCCACTCTGCGCAGCCGCGCGTGCAGGCCCAGCACGTCGCGCACCGTGGACTGCTTGGGGAAGCTCGGCGCCTGCGGCAGGAAGGCCATCCGCTCCCGCGCCCGCCGCGGCTCCCGGCGCGCGTCCACCCCGCCGACGAGGACCGTGCCTGCCTGCGGCCGCACCAGCCCCGCCACGCAGCGCAGGATGGTGGTCTTCCCGCTGCCGTTGGGCCCGAGCAGCGCCACGGTCTCGCCCGCCGCCAGGCGCGTGCTCACCCCCGCCACCGCCGGCCGCGCGCCGTAGGACTTGGCCAGGCCCTGGATCTCCAGGAGCGTGCCGTTCATCGGCGCAGCCTCCAGGCCGCCGCCCCGCCGGCGCCCGCGGTCAGCGCCGCGGCCAGCACCAGCAGCGGAGTGCCTTGGCGCGGCCCGGGCGGAGGCTGCTGCGCGCGGGAGAACGGCCGCATCGCCGGCGAGGGGTCCTGCTCGTCGCCGCGGGGGATGACCGGGAAGCTCCTCTCGGCCACCGCGAGCGCGTCGGCCGCCGGGCTGAGCAGCTGCAGCCGCAGCAGCGGGTGGTTCCCCGCCAGGTACTCGAAGGCATCCTGCAGCCGGTGCGGCACGTCGCCCCGGCCGTCGCCGTCCAGGTCGTAGCCCGGATAGTCGTCGTAGTAGTTGCCGACGCCTTTGACCGCCCACTCGGCGTGCGCCCGCCCCACCCGGTGCAGCACCGCGCGGTTGCCGACGAAGTCGTTGGCGGTGAAGCGGTTGTCCAGCGCGCTGGCGTAGAGCATCACCGCCACCTCGTTGTGGGCGACGAGGTTGCCCTCGAAGAGGTTGCGGTGCGCGCCCTCCAGGAAGATGCCGGTGACGTTGTCGACGATGGAGTTGCGCGCGGCGCGCGAGTCCTCGCAGTCCTTGAGCAGCAGGCCGAAGGCGTTGAAGCCGTCGCGGTTGCGGTAGACGCGGTTGCCCTCGAAGGAGACCCGCGAGGTGTACATGATGGCCGCGCCGCCCACGCTGTCGTGCATGGCGTTGCCGACGAAGCGGTTGTCGGCGCAGAACATGTAGTGGATGGCGTAGCGCAGGCGCGAGAAGTCGTTGCCCTGCACCAGGTTCTGGTCCGAGTGGTCGAAGTAGACGCCGTCGCGCACCAGGCTCACCCGGTTGCGGGCGATGGTCGCGCCGCGCGAGTCGTAGAGGTGGATCCCCGGCCCGCGGCTTCCCACGTCCAGCTCGGCCCGCCCGGTGATCTCGTTGTCCTCGACCCGCGCGTCCTCGCAGCCGTGCAGGTAGACGCCGAAGAGGTTGCCGTGGACGCGGTTGCCGACGACCTTCGCCCGCGCGCCCTCCACGCGGATGCCGGCGTCGCTGCGCATCATGTCCGAGCCCGAGCCGGTCACCGAGAAGCCGCGCAGCTCGACGTCGGGGGCGACGATGCGCACCACCGCGCCCTTGCCCGGCCCGATCAGGCGCGGCTCGCCTTGCCCCACCAGCGTCACCCCGGTGCGCACCTCGAGCCTCTCCCGGTACTCGCCGGGCCCGACGACGACGCGGTCGCCGGGCCGGGCGGCCTCGAGCGCGGCGCCGATGGTCGCGAAGCGCTCGCGGGCCCCGACGCGCAGCTCGCCGGCCCGAGCCTCGGCGCCGGCGAGCAGCACGGCCAGCATCGCGACCAGCGCGCGCCGCCTCATTCAGGCCGCCGCCTGCACGGCGGAAGGCGAGGAGGACCCGCGCCGCGCTCGCCACACTCCGAAGGCCAGCGCGGCCACGATCAGCGCCACGCTCGCCATCACCGCCAGGCTCCCGAAGCCGGGGTAGCTCTCCACCCAGAAGTTGGCGATGCGCACCCGCCCGAAGAACGGCGGCGTGAACGGCGCGACCTTGATCGCGGCCTCCGGCGAGAGCACGTGGCCGTACTCCCACAGCCGGTGGATGAACGTGTAGAGCGAGAACCCGGAGAACAGCAGGCCCAGCACCGCCGCATCCACCGCGTCGCGCAGCGTGCCCAGCGCCGCCGTCCGCAGCGCCAGCAGCGCCAGCGCGACGATGGCCAGCGGCAGCCAGCCGAACTCGGCGAAGTCGTGCTCCGAGAGCGGCCTCATCCCGATGTAGTGGTTCAGGCCGTTGATCTCGACGAGGTCGTCCCGGTTCGCGGTCTTCTGGCCCGCGAGGTGGTCGGCGTAGATCACCATCACGAGCGGGTCCGGGTACTGGTTGGACTGGAACGAGAGCGTCCACAGCGGCAGCGCGGTCCCCACGACCGCGCACGCCGCCGCCGCCGCCAACGCGGCCCGCGAGGGCCAGGCCAGCGGCAGTCCCAGCTTTCCGGACCAGCCCGCGGCCCCGCTCACTTTGCGTCACCCTTGAGCTTCGCCTCGGAGGCGCCCGCCTTGCCCTTGCCCGGCTTCACCACGAAGTAGCCCTGCATCTCCTGGTGGAGCGCGGAGCAGAAGTTGGTGCAGTAGTAGGCGTGCACGCCCGGACGGTCGGCGACGAAGCTGATGTGCTTGGTCTCGCCGGGATCGACGACCACGTTCAGGTTGTAGCCGACGAGCCCGAAGCCGTGGAGCTGGTCGGTGGTCTGCTCGATGTTGGTCAGGTGCACGGTGACCTGCTCGCCCTGCTCGGCCTCGAAGGACGTGGGCCACAAGGTCGAGCGCACCGCCACCATCCGCACGTGCAGCCGGCCGTCCTTGCGCTCGGCGCCGGCCTGCTTGACGTCCCAGGTGGCCCACGGGTCCTTGTTCTCCTCGCGCGGGTAGACCTCCACCACCTTGAGCTTGGCGGTCTCGATGGCCTGGGCGTAGTGCGGCTCGGGCTCGGTGAAGGCGTCGTAGAGCAGCTTCATCTTGTCGCCCGAGATGTCGATGAGCTGGCTCGACTCCGGCTGGCTGGGGCCGACGCTGACGTGCCGCCCGTGCGAGAGCTTGTTGAGCGCGACCAGGTACTTGCCGGTGGGCTTGGCGGAGTCGCCGCCGGGGATCATCAGGTGGCCGATGTTGTAGGCGACCGGGATGGTGTCGACGACCTCGCCGCTGGCCAGGTTCCACTTGGCCACCGCGCTGTCGATGAACAGGCTGGTGTAGGCGAACCCCTTGTCGTCGAACTGGGTGTGCAGCGGCCCCAGGCCCACCTTGACCTCGCGCTCCTTCACCTTGTCGTAGGCCAGCACCGGCAGGCCGTCCTCCTCGCCGTCGAAGGCCTTGGCCTCGATGGCGGCCAGCATCTTCTCGACGCTGAAGACGGTGGTGATGGCCTCGAGCTTGCCGCTGGTGACGAAGTGCTTGCCGTCCGGGCTGAAGTCCACGCCGTGCGGGCTCTTGGCCACCGGGATGAGCCAGGCGATGCCGGGCACCTTGCGCGGGTCGAGCAGCTCCACCCCGCCCACCTTCAGGCCCTTGCCGTCCTTGGCCGCCTCCATCGCCTTGCGCCAGTTCACGGCGATGGCGTAGTCGCGGTCGTTGGCGCTGGCGGTGCGCTCCAGCTGCCCGGAGGCGCGCTCGGAGTTGTAGCAGGTCCACACCGCCCAGTCGGCCGAGGGGCCGCGGCCGGTCGAGCCCAGGTCCCAGTTGAACGGCGGGGTCACCATCTGGAAGCCCAGGGACATCTCGCCGCTCTGCGGGTCGACCTTCAGCGCGCCCACCACGCCGTGGAACTTCGTCTTGTAGTCCTCGACCGAGGCGAACTCGCCGGAGGGCACCGGCGCGCTGAAGCGGGTGGCGTAGAGGACCATCTCGGTGTTGGCGGTGACGAAGGAGCTGCCGTGGTTGCCGGAGAGGTTGGGGATGGGCCCCAGGATCTGCTTGGTCTTGAAGTCGCGCAGGTCGATGCGGGCGATGCGGTTGTTGGCGTTGTCGTTCACGAACAGCCAGCGCCCGTCGTAGACCGCGTCGGTGCGGGAGAGCGAGGGGTGGTGCACGTCGCCCCAGGTGAAGCCGCCGAGCATCTTCCGGCTCTCGTCGTCGAAGCCGAAGCCGGTGCCGGGGTACGGCGTGAAGACCGGGATGGTGGCGATGTGGCGCATCGACGGCAGGCCGGCGACGAAGACCTGCCCGGAGTGCCCGCCCGAGTAGAAGAGGTACATCTCGTCCTGGTCCCCGGGCGCGACGTAGGTGGCGCTGGCGGCGTTGGTGGCGCTGCCCAGCGCGCCGGTGCGCGGGGCCCGGCCCGACTTGCCCTCGCCGCCGCGGCAACCCGAGGCGAGGACCGCGAGCGCGAGCGCGAGCGGCAACAGCGGCAGCGACAGCGATCGCGGCAGCGACGACCCGGTACGGCCGGTGTGGTGCTTCATGGTCTGGCTCCTTGCGGGCTCTCGAATTGGAAAGGTCACTTCTCGGGCTTGGCCTTCGCCTGGTGGCGCTCGAAGGCGAGGTGCAGCAGCCGCGCCGCCTCGGCCCGCTCGGGCTCCGTCAGGGTGATCTGCCGGGCGAGGACGACCTCCATGGTCCCGCTGGGGGCCTTGAGGAAGTCCTCCAGCGGCCGCCCGAAGCGCCGCGGCACGTCGTCGACGGCGAGCGAGAGGTCCGGGCCGATCTTGGTGGCCGACTCCACGCCCAGCGCGGTCACGTCGTGGCAGACGAAGCAGGTCTTCTCCACGAAGAAGCGGCCCTCGCCCTCGCGCATGAGGCGCTCCCGCTCGGCCTGCTCCGGGCTGGGGACGTCCTTCAGGCGCGCCCCGGGCAGGTACTCGGCGGGCCACCTCTGGTCGCGCCAGCTCATCAGCACCAGGGCGATGGACTGCGCCTCGCCGGTGGCGAAGCCGAACTCCGGCATCACCGTGGTGGGGCTGAAGGACTTGGGGTTCTGCAGGTGGCCGACGTGCCAGGCAAAGAGCGAGCGCAGCGCGCCGAGGCGCGAGAAGTCGTACTGCTCGGCGGGCTTGTCGCCGACCCGGGTCAGGTCCGGGCCGACCGAGCCGCCGCGGCCGTTGATGGCGTGGCAGGCCCGGCAACCCTTGGCGTCGACGAGCCGCTTGCCCTGGTTGACCAGCTCGGCGCCTTCGATGTGCTGGTCGTAGCGGTGGCAACCGTTGCAGCGGGTCTGCAGGAAGGCCCAGCGGTCCTTGGCGCCGTACTCCGCGGCGAGCGTCCGGTCGAGCAGCGGATCCTCCCAGTGCTCCACCCAGCCGTGCGCCTCCGGCAGCTGCGTCGCCGCGCCCTGGCCGCCGTGGCAGGCGGTGCAGCCGAACTTCTCGACCGGGTGGTGGGCCAGCGGCGCCAGCGGGTGCGGCGCGAAGGGCTGGGGCAGGTCCTTCAGGTCCTTCCAGCCGACCCCGAGGTGGCAGCTGGGGCAGCGGTCCACCGTGCCATTCAGCGAAGCGAGCCAGATCTGCTGCGGCCCGTCGGGCGCCTTCGCGGCCCGCTCTTCGCCCAGCGCCTGGGCCACCTTCGAGCGGAACTCGGCCTGGTAGCGCCGGTAGCCGGGGCGCTGCTCCTGCCAGACCAGCACCGCCGCGAACGCCAGCACCGCGGCCGACACCGAGAGCAAGACGACTCTGTCGCGCGCGATCACCCAGGCCTCCTTCAGAAACGCGGCGGCGTCGTGGGCCAGCTCTCCCACGGCCAGTAGAAGTTCCAGTACGGACCGCGCAGCAGCGTGCCCACCACGGTCAGCACCACCAGCGCCAGGCAGACCGCGACGAAGACGGCGTTGACGCCTCGCCGGCTGCGGTGACCCCAGACCCCCACGGCTTCCGGCGGCGAGCGATCCAGGAACGGCACGGCCAGGCCCAGCAGCGCGAGCAGCCCCGGCACGAGGATTCCGCCGACCAGCGCGCCGTTGAGGGTGAAGCCGCCGAGGCGCAGCGTCGTGTCGGTGACCAGCTCCTGCAGCCAGAGGAAGTACCAGGGCGCCTTCGCCGGGTTGGGCGTGATCTGCGGGTTGGCCGGCTCCTCCAGCGGCGCCCCGAGCGCCACCGCGAGCAGGCCCACCACGGCGAGGGTGGCCAGCAGCGTGAGCAGCACGCGGCGGTTGAGCGCGGGGACGGTCTCCACCAAGTGCTCGTCCTCGTCGACCAGCGCGGTCTCCACCTGCGGCGTGGTGCCCGGGGCGATGCCCAAAAGCGCGTAGGTCTTCCCCGGGGCCGGCGGCGCCTCCTGGGAGCGCTGCTGGAGCGCGAGCTGGTCGCGACAGGCCAGCCCGCCGTCCTTGCGCACGCGCCACAGGTGCCAGGCCACCAGTCCGGCGGTCGCCACCGGCAGCGCGAAGCAGTGCAGCACGTAGAAGCGCAGCAGCGTGCTCTGGTTGATCTCGTGGCCGCCCAGGAGCAGCAGGCGCACCTCCTGCCCGACCAGCGGCACGGCGTTGGCGATGTTGGTGCCCACCGTGATCGCCCAGTAGGCGAGCTGGTCCCAGGGCAACAGGTAGCCGGTGAAGCTGAGCAGCAGCGTCAGCAGCAGCAGCGCCAACCCGATCCACCAGTTGAAGTGGCGGTGCTGGCGCACCAGCACCCCGTTCTTGTAGGCCCCGGTCAGGAAGACCCGCATCAGGTGCAGGACGACCACCAGGACCATGGCGTGGGCGCCGATGCGGTGCGAGGCGCGCAGGAAGGCGCCGTAGCTGACCACCGACTCGAGGTCCTGGATGGACCCGTAGGCCCGCTCCACCGACGGGACGTACAGGAACATCAGGATCCCGCCGGTGACGGCGAGCAGCAGGAACAGCACCGCGGAGGCGGTGCCCAGCCACAGCGAGTAGGACAGCGCCAGCGAGCGCCGCGCCACCTTGTGCGGGAAGCCGTGGAGCAGGAAGTTGCGGACGATGGCGTCCCCGGCCTCGCGCACGGTGCGCGGGGCGTAGGACCAGGTGAGGTCGAGCAGCCGGGGCAGCAGCCGGCTTCGTCGCGGGACGGGCAGCGCGGAGGGATCCATTCGGGGGCCTCGCTTCAGACCTTGAGCCGCCAGGTCTTGTCGGCGGTGCGGGACAGGTCCACGACGACCTGGCCGTCGTCCGGGGCGATCTCGAGCAGGTGGTAGGAGAGCGGCCGCGGCGCAGGGCCGTCGTAGTTGGTGCCGTCGGCGCGGTACTTCGAGCCGTGGCAGGGGCAGTGGAACTCGAAGCCGTCGCCGGAGCCCTTGCGCACCAGCTGCACCGTGCAGCCGAGGTGGGTGCAGACCGCGCTCAGGCAGCTCAGCTTGCCCGCCTCGCGGAAGACGAAGACGCGCTGCTCGCGGAAGAAGTTGGGGCCCTCGGTGAGCGCCTCCAGGCGCCCCGCCTTGAAGCGCCGCGGCGGCTCGTAGAGGACGTTGGGCACCAGCGAGCGGGCCGCGACCACCAGCGGCGCCGCGACCGCCGCGCCCACCACGCCCACTCCCAGGACCTTCAGCGCCCGGCGGCGGCCGGGGTCGGCGGGTCCCTTGCCGGACTCATCGCTGCTCATAGTGCAGGACCTCCATGGTCATGGCGTCGACCGGGCAGCGGATGGCGCACAGCCCGCAGCGGATGCAGCGCTCGTCGTCCTTGAGCATCGCGGAGGCGCGCTGCCCGTTCTCCACCCCGCCGCCGCGGCGCGCCGCGGTGAGCGCCTCGTCCGAGAGCTGCAGCTGCTCGATGGGGACGAGCTTCAGGCAGCCCTCGGGGCAGACGTCGACGCAGCGGTTGCACAGGACGCAGCGCTGGGCGTCGAAGATGGTCTGCACGTGACAGGCGAGGCAGCGCTCGGCCTGCTCGCGCGCCTGCGCCTCGTCGTAGCACTGCTCCACCTCGCCGATGCCGGTGCGCCGTCCCAGCTCGACGGCGGGCGGAGGCCGGCGCGGCAGCAGGTCGTAGTCCGCGCGCCGCCAGTAGCGGGCGGTGGGGATCTTCTCGAAGCGCAGCCGGGTCGACGGCGCCCGGGAGGAGGCGCCGGCGAGCAGGGCGTGGATGGATCTCGCCGCGCGCTTGCCGTCGGCCTCGGCGTCGATGAGGTTGCGCGGTCCGAAGGCCACGTCGCCGCCGGCGAAGATTCCCGGGGCGGAGGTGGCCAGCGTCTCCCGCTCGACCTCGACGGTGCCGGTCTTGGTCAGCCGCACCCCGTCCTTCTCGGAGAGGAAGCCCAGGTCGGGGCGCTGGCCGATCGCCAGGATGACCAGGTCCGCCTCGCGCACCTCCTCGATCGTCTCGTCGAAGACCGGGGCGAAGCGGCCGGCCTCGTCGTAGGTGCGCTTGACGCCGATCAGCCGCACCCGCTCGACCCGCCCGCCGCTGCCCTCGAAGCGCGCGACCGACCGCTGCGGCAGGAAGCGCACGCCCTCTCCGAGCGTGTGCTCGAACTCCTCGCGGCCCTGCTCGGTGCGCCGGGCCGGCATCTCCGCGAAGCTCTCCAGCGAGGCCATGGTGACCTCGGCGCCCGAGCGGACGGCGACGCGCGCCGCGTCCAGGGCCGCCATCCCGCCTCCCGGCGCCCCTTCCCCGCCGGCCTCCACCGCCCGCAGCGCCACGCGGGCGGCGTCGAAGGCCACGAACCCGCCGCCGACCACCAGCACCTTCTTCGCCGCCGGCACGCGATACCCGTGGTTGGCGTTGAGCAGAAAGTCGATGGCGCGGACCACCCCGTCCAGCTCGCGGCCCGGACAGGAGAGGTCGCGCCCCTGCTGCACGCCCACCGCCAGGAAGACCGCCTCGAAGCCCTGCGCCCGAACCTGCGCGAGGCCGAAGGCCGGCGACAGCGGCGTCTCGTAGCGGAAGCCGACCCCGAGGCCGGCGATGGCCGCGATCTCGCGGTCGAGCACTGCGCGCGGCAGGCGAAACTCGGGGATGCCGTGGAACGCCATTCCCCCGGCGCGGCCGCTGGCCTCGAAGACCGTGACCGCGTAGCCCGTCAGCGCCAGGTCGTGCGCGCAGGCGAGCCCGGCTGGCCCGGCGCCAACCACCGCCACGCGGCGCCCCGAGCCGGCGTGCTTCGCCTGGCGCAGGGAGCGCAGGTGCCCGGGCCAGGTGCTGCCCGGCTCCTCGACCGCGCCCTGCTGCAGCTCGGCGCTGGCGCGCGGATCGCTCGACTCCAGGCCGTAGCGCTCGGTCAGGTAGCGCTTGAGCGCGCGGATGGAGACCGGCGCGTCGATCTTCCCGCGGCGGCACTGGTCCTCGCAGGGCGCGGCGCAGACCCGGCCGCACACCGACGCCAGCGGGTTGGGAGCGCGGGCGGCGAGGAAGCCCTCCTTGATCAGGCCGTGGGCGATGAGCTGCACGTAGCGGCCGCAGTCGGTGTGCACCGGGCAGCCCATCTGGCAGGGCACCCGCTCCAGCCAGTAGGCGAGATCGGGGACGCTCACCGGGTACCGCGGACCGACCATGTCTCCCCCCGCGCGAACAAGCACTGGCACGCCCGACGACGCGCGGGGTTTTGACATCGGTCAGGCCGAACGGTCGATCTCCCAAATGGTCCGGATCGCACCCGCGACGGTGCGCGAACACTGCCCGGTGCTCGACGCGTCCGCTTACGCCGCGCGGTCCAGGCTCGGCGCGCGCTGCGGCAGAGCCTGCGATCCCGCGCGCCGGGCGAGGCGGAGCACGAGCGTCGCGAAGAGGATCGCGGCGAGGCCGAGGTGCGCCGCGCTGGCCCACGGCGGCACGCGCAGCCAGACGTTGAGCCCGCCGAGCAGCGCCTGGACGAGGATCCCCGCGCTCACGGAGAGCCAGAGCACGCGGTCGTGCCCGGCGCGCCAGGCCCTCGCCGCCATCCCCAGCGCCGCGACCAGGACGAGCGCCCCCAGCCCGCGGTGGGCCATCTGCCAGACCAGGCCCTCGGTCCAATCCGCCGGCAGGAGCGCGCCGTCCTCGCACAGCGGGAACTGCGAGCAGGCCAGCGCGAAGTAGCCCGAGCTGACCGCCGCCCCGACCAGCATCTGCGCGACGAGGAGGGCGAGCACCGCCGCGGTGCCGGTGCCGAGGGCGCGCGCCCGCGTGCGCAGCGAGGGCGCCAGGACCTGGCGGTGGGCCGCGGCCAGCGCGGCCAGGAAGCCCAGGGCCAGCGCGAGGTGCACCACCACGGTGTACGGCGCATTGCGCAGCCACACCGTCGCCGCCCCCATCGCCACCTGCAGCGCCAGCGTGCCGAGCACCGTCAGCGTGAGCCCGCGGCGGCCCGCCTTCCAGGTCCGCCAGGCGACGGCCACGGCTCCCACGCTCACCAGCGCCGCCAGGACCCGGTGCACGAACTCCAAGTAAACCTTGTGCACCGCATAGAGCGGGTCCGCCGGATAGGCGCCCTGGCTCAGCGGCGGCACGAGGTAGCCGTGGCATAGCGGCCAGTCGGGGCAGGAGACGCCGGCCTGAGACGCCCGGGTCAAGGCCCCCATCACCATCAACGCCCAGGTGAGGAAGAGCGTCGCGAGCCCCATGGCGCGCCAACCGGGGCTGGCCCGCTGCTGTTCGGCGACGGCCGTTGCTCCCATGGGCTCCCCCTTCGTCCTGCGCCGAGAGCGCCGACGACGAGGTGAAGTTCCCCAGCGCCCGGTCCTCGTGAAGGCCCCGGGCAGGCGGCTAGCCCCGTTCGGGTCCGGGCCGCGAGGCGGCGTCGATCACCTCGACCATGGCCAGGCGCGCCTCGTGTCGCAGGCGGCGGACCTGCTCGGGAGAGCGGTGGAGCGCCGCCGCAGCGGCCTCGGGCGAGAGGTGGTCCACGTCGCAAAGGAGGAAGACGGCGCGGTACAGCAGCGGCAAGCGCCGGACGCCGGAGCGGATCGCACGCCGGACCCGCTCGTCCAGTTCCGGGGCTTCGGCCCAGCGGCCTGCCGGCCCCGTGTTCAGCGGGCGGCGACAGCTCGGCCCTCGAGGACGATCGCCCGGCTCCGACGGACGGAGCCGACGCACCGCGAGAGACGCGCACCGGCTGAGGACCCAGTCGCCCATGGGCTCGTCTCCCAGGTCGGCCAGGTGCCTCCAAGCATCGCAGGCGGTCTCCATCAGCAGATTCTCGGCTTCGCCGGGGCGCCGGCAGAGGCTGGCCAGGAACCGGTGGATCCGCGGCAGATGAGGTGCGACGAGCCGCTCGAAGGCCTCCTGGTCGCCTGCGCGGGCGAGTTCGAGGAGCGTTGGGCTCACGGCGCCACGCTCCCGTCTCGCCCTCCCCGGTGCCGCTGAAGCGCCTCGCGCAGACCGCGCGCCGCCGCGGCGCGCTCCTCGGGCGTCAGGCGGATCTGGACCGAGAGCACGATCGCCATCGTCCCGCTGCGCGGAGCGTCCAGGAACTGCTCCAGCGACACGCCGTACCGCCGCGGGACGTCCTCGGCCGCCACGGAGAGATCCGGCGCAGCGGTCGGCCGGCCGCGGACCCCCAGCGAGGCGATGGTGTGGCATTGGGCGCAGCCCTTCTGGACGAACCACTGGCCGGCCGGGCTCACCCCGGGCTCCTTGGGCGCGCACCCGGATGCGAGCAGGCCCAGCAGGCCGGCAAGCGCAGGCCGCAGGCGACCTCCACGGGCGCGGGCAGGCATCGGGACCCTCCGCAGTGAGGTTGGCGGCGCCCGGCGGCGGAGGAAAGGACTCGGCTGGACGAGCCAGGCGGGCGAGCGGCTGCGCTGCACCTCGGGGCTAGCTCGTGCGTCGCCCGATCATGGCCCCCGCTCCTGGACGAGCCCGGCGCTCAGCACCCGCAGCTCGTCTTCGCCCTTTGGGGCCAGCTCGCGCATCGCGCGCGGGAAGGCGGCCTGCAGACGCCGACCTTGGCCTCCAGGCCCTCGCCGTCCTCTTGAGGGCTGGCTCGGATTGCCCGCCCGACCTGCTCGCTAGCCCGGCACGGCCACCTTCCCGGCCACGCGCTTGAGCTTGTCCCCAGAGCGCTTCTTCGCCTTCTCGATCCGCTCCTGGAAGCCCTTGAGCATGCGCAGGCCCTCCTCCGCCGACGCGGTGAGCTCCGCGACTTTTTTGGCGTCGATGCCCACCTCGAGGAGGCAGGGGGCCAGCGCAGCGACCGAGGCGAACTGGCCCATGGCCTTGCGGAGCCGGCCCAGGGCCGCGCCCGGCGTGACCGAGCCGGGCTCCGGGACCGGGCGCAGCGGCTTCTGCTTGCCGGCCGCCTGCTTCAGGCGCAGGACCGACCAGCGCTCCTTCCCGGCCCGGTCCAGCAGCTCGCGCTGCATCTCGGCAGGCAGCCCGATGACCTCCTCGAGGTGGCTCACCCGCAGGGTTCGCCACGCCCGGAAGTCGTTGTGCACCTTGGCCATCAGGGCGATCTCGATGACGTTGCGCAGCCGCGACCGGCTCCACTTCGCCTCGGCCATCCCCGGCTGGGCGGCGAGGTCGTTGAGCGAGTCGGGCTTGTTGCTGTCCTTGGAGCGGAAGGCCTCCTCGGAGCCGCGGAAGATCTGGAGGAACAGATACCTCCCGATGTTCAAGGTGCTGCGGACCTCGCCGGCGGCGCTCTCGCTCAGCACGAATTCGGCGAGCTTGCGCAGCTGCTCCTGGCTGATGACGGCGACCTTCACGCTCTTGTCCGGCATGTCGCTTCCCCCTGTGGCAGTGGCCAGCCCGGCCCGTGGTCTCCGGCCGGTGGTCCTTGGTTGAGCGAGTCCACTTTTACTTTGCGTACGGGCCTCGCAGCAAGGCCCGGCGCCGCTCCCGAACTCCGGCCACGTGTACCAAGTGGCTGGCGTGTACCAAGTGGGCGCCGCGGGCCGGCGACCCGAGCTGCGAAAATGGCCGGGCCCGGCTGACGGGTGCCGGCAACTTCGGCCACATGTAGCAAGTGGCTGGCGTGTACCAAGTGGGCGCCGCGGGCGACGACGAAGACGTCGAGGTAGTCCGCGCACCCGCGCTTTTTGAACTCGGCCTGGACTAGCATAGTGACCGCCGAGACCACCTCGCGCGGGATCGTCGTATTCCCGGGCGTGCCTGGCTTCTTGCGACGGCTCATGCCCGTCACCTCCCCGGCGCCAAGGACATTAACGGAGAGGACCCTGTTCCTCTCCGGCTGATTCGAGGACGACGCAAGCCGGCGCCGCTCATCTCGCTGCTCCGCTTCTCCCACTCCACACCTCGGCCGGCCCAGCGGGTCAGGCCCCCTTGCCTTCGCTCTGTCACGCGCTGCATTTGCAGAAAGCGAACTCCGGAGACACCAAGAAGGCCGCGCCTGCCGGCCGGAATGCGCGCATCTGGGCGAACCGGGCCTTCAGGCGCGAAAACTGCAATCCCTAACTGAGCCCCTGGTTCGGCGAGCATGGGCTGCTCTGTCTCGGAGGATCGTCTGAGGTTTCGGGCTCTTGAACGTCGGGGGAGACAGCAACTCGGCACACAACGTGCCGCAGTTGACGACACTCATCCAGTTGTGATCCTATCGCTCTTAACGTGAGGTGTTCCCGAGGGGGGAGCCCAGCAAGAAGACTGCGGAATATCACCTCCACGAAGGTGCCTTGGTCCTGCAGTCCAGGACGCGCCGAATCAATCTCGTTTCTTCTCGTCGCGTCGGGCGGAGCGCCTTCGCTTGAGCCAGTCAGACGAGCTTTGGACGCTGGAGGGGCGATGAGCAAAGCGGTGTGGTGTGTTGCGAGCGCGACGGGCTTGCTCCTGTTCGCTTCGTGTTCCGGCTGCGAGAGCGTGGAGAATTTCAGCTGCGGCGCGAAGCTGCAGGACGGGACGGCCACCGTTTGCGACGGTCCCAACGAGGTCTGCGTCTGCGCGACGCAACGCTGCGCCACTCCGAGCGAGACTTGCGCCTCCGGATTCGCGTGGCGCTTCGACCCGGTAACCTGCGTGGACGCCGATTTGATGCGGACGCGTTTGGAGAAGAGCGGCCCCACCTCGTTCTGCCCAGGCGTCAACGGCACTCCGGAGGCATGCGGCGTCCTGGCCGCGGACCGCAAGACGTTCACGGCCTGCGCAGAGGCGCAGCTCTGCCTCTGCGGGGTGTCTTACCCGGATGTGTCGCTGAGCATCCCTACCCACAGCTGCGTAGTCCGAGACGGCACCTGCCCGGAATCCGGGCTCGCGCGCGCCTACTCCGGCGAATGTCTGGTGGCCACGTCAAGCCGGGGAATGGTCGAGGATCCCGGGCTCGTCTTGCGGAGTGCGGATGACCCCGCCTGCCCGGGGTCCGAGATCTTCCCTCGAACCTGCGGGATGAGCACCGGTTTGAACGACCACCCCTGCGGCGCCGGCCACGCTTGCTTCTGCGGCGTAAAGGCCGGCGGCGGACCAGTGAACCTGGCGCCCAACACGTGCGTGGAGGCGGGCCCTGGCTGCAGTGACGGAGGCCTGGCTCTGCGCGACCGCGACGGGGTATGCCTTACCGGGGCGGGCCTCACGGACCTTGTGCTGCTCTTCGACGGCCAGGGTGACTGCCCGGGGCTCGACATCGACCCGTTCCGGCCCGACGCCGGGACACCCGATGCGGGCCAGGACGCCGGGATCCCCTCGTGCGGAAGGGGCGAGCCCGCAGACGTGACCTGCAACTCGAACGAGGCCTGCCTGTGCGGGGCTCGCACCGGATCACTGGCCGAACTCAACGGTCGCTACTCCTGCGTAAATGCGTGGGCGCCCTGTGCTGACGAAGGGGGCACGGGCCTGCGTTTCCGGGACGGAAGGTGCGTTGAGGGGGCGGTTCTAGGAGACCTCATCCTGAGATTCGACGGTGAGGCCTGCCCTGGCTTCGACATCCACGCCTACCTGCCCGATGCCGGGGAAGACATCGAAGACGGAGGCAAAGGCGCAGGGGATGGAGGTCTGCCATGAACGCCGCCCTGTTGCTTTCTGCGTGCTTAGCGGTCGCCCTCTCGGCAGCGCCGCCGTCGCCGCTGACGCCGCCTTCGGTCCTTTCCCAGCGGTCGGCGTCCGAGCAGCGCATCGAGTCCAAGCTCTCTGCCGACTGGGTGTTGTGCGAGGACCAGGCTTCCGGGGTCCACGTGGTGGACTCCTGGACGTTCTTCACCACGCCGCTCCCTGCTGAGCAGGGAAGCACCGCGTTGGGAGGAGACCCCTACTTGGTCTACGTGCGCGCCCGGCCCAAGGCGATCCCCGATGCGGCCTGCTATCCGTTCGCGGTGACAATCTCTCCCCTCAGCGTGGATATTGCGTTGCAGTCGATTTCCGATGTGCAGAAAACGGGACGGATTAGTCAACCCGAGCAGAACGCAACGGAGGAGACGGTCAAGGAGGGCGGCGCCGTGCTGCGTTGGTACTTCCAGGGCTCGGCCAAGCCTGGCGCGAAGGCTCTCAGCATCCGAGTTCCCGCGGGCTTCGTTGTCTGTTCTGCGAACGCTCCTGCCACCGCCAACGCTGGAGAAGCCACCATCTCTGTGCCTGTGGAGAGCCAGAGGTTCGCCATGGTCGTCGCTGCCAATGCGGGCGACTGCGGGGAGGCCAAGGGCCCCCAATTCGACGTGCTTGCGACGCTGCTGCCCGAGACGCCAACGGTGAAGGAGGACCAGCTGGCGCTGGAATGGGATCCGGCCGCCGACCAACAGCTCACGATTCTCGTCCACTCGAAGGCCGTCGCCGACCAGGCGACTCGGCGAATCCTGGCCCCCGACGTGCTTGGCACCGGCCCGCGGACGGGTAACTGGACGGAGCCGTGCGACGCCGTGACGCAGACCTGCGAGTACGTCCTCAAGAGCCACGTGAGTTGGAAGACCGCCACCACGCTCGAGGTCGTTTTCCGGCCGCCCCAGGTGAGCGAGCGGGACCTCTACGAACGCAGGCTTTTCGACCTCGACGGTCAGCCGAAGACCTCCTTCCCTGGCGTCCGCGTCAACCGCTGGAGGATGGACGAGTACAAGCCCCGTGTGCTCCAGAAAATCCTGTGGAACGAGCTTGAGAGACCAAGGCTGAACGCGCCACTTGACGAGCCGCTGCTGCGCTTCTACGTGGGCGACACCTACGATTGCTTGCTGGTGACGACGACCGGGAGCCGCGCAGTGGCCTCCTGCGGGAAGTTTAGGTTTGCAAGGGGCGCCACGCCTCCCGTGGAGTTCAGCTTCCCGCTCGAGGACGTGAGCGCCGGGTTGAAGGCGGGAGGAAAGCTGGAAATCAAGCTGGCCGAGCCCACGCAGGTGACGTTGATCAAGCGGGACTGGAGCCCGGTGAAGGTGAATCCCAAGGTGGAGCTGAAGCTCGCGCAGTGCACTTGGCACGCGCAGCAGTTGACCAACGTCTCCGCCGATCTCAACGACGGAGGAGTGCTGTTCAGCGTCACTTCGGACAAGAAGACGAGCAGTTGTCCACCACCCACTGGATGGTCGGTCTCCACCGTTGAGCCCTTGCTCGCACTGGGCGGCACCACGAGCCTGATCGAAAGAGAGCTCAGGGAGGACGCGCCAGCAGCGGCGCTGATTTGGATACCCATCCGCAGTATCCCCTCCGTCCCAAACATGCCACCAGAGTTGAAGTTCTCGTATGAGGGCATGGACATCGCGACCGACGCGAAGGTGCTGCTTGTCGTCGATCCGCGCCTGCCTCTCGCGCCAGTAGACGTTTGGACGGCGCTCTGGACGCCTTGGGGCAAGGAAGCGGCGGGACCAGCCGTCGACCTTGACCGGACCAGCGCCAAGGCCATCAGCGTGGGAAGGCCTACCTGGATCCACTTCCGCACTCCCCATCCCGAACTCTGGGCCCTCGAGATCGAAGGAACGAACCTCCGGCCCTGCCATGCCCTCGCACTGGCGTCCCGACGTGGGAATCTCCGCCTGCCTTTCCGCGAGCAGTACGTCTGCCTGGAGGCGACGACGACGGCCAGTGAACTGGCGGTCATTGCGGAGCTGCAGGGACCAGCGGCGCAATTCAAGCGGGCCGAACCGCCCGCCGGCTTGAGGTTCCCAGAGTTGCCCATGCACTTCGGGTACCGGAGGATTCCGCTCCCATTTGGTGCGCGTCGCCTCGACCTTGCGCTGCCGCTAAAGGACAGCCTCCTTCTGACTTGTCGCAACGCCGAGTATCCCGGGGGGGTCAGGGTAGGAAGCGCGACCCGCGCGGTCGACTTCGGGCAGAAGAACAAGGGGGACGGATGCGAGCTGAACGTCGGGTTCCCGCTGAAAGCCGAGGAACGGATTGGCCTCGTGCGCTGCGCGAAGGATGAGACGTGCCAGACCGGGGTCGCGCGGTCCGTCTATCGACGCGCGCTGCGAACCTACGGCCCGCAGAAGCTCAAGGTGACGATGCGTGTATCGAACGACGAAGGGAAGACGTGGTCCGAATGGATAGAGGCTCGAAGCGGAGCCCTAAGCCTGCCTCTGGACGCGCCGCCCGAGGCGCGAGTCGACTCCGGGTTCCGGACCTTTCTCGAAGAGCCCTGGGCCGGCGTCCACCTTCAGTTGGGCCTCCTCGAAGACGGGCGTCTGAAGATGGAGGACTACGGTCTGGTGGAGATCAGGGTCTCGCACGCTAACCCGTCGGACTACCTTCCCACAGAGGAGGAGCCTGCAAGCCGCACCGACAACTTCGAGGTCAGGGTGCGGAAGATGCCGAAGAACAACTTTCCGGGGTTCGCAGGGAAGAAGGATGTGCGCGCCTACGGGGTGCGCGGCTACCTGAGCTTCGGCAACCCGGCCGTGCTCGTCCGGACCGCGAATCCAGGCTTCACGGCGAAGGCCTCCAGCGAGTTCAACGGTTGGCAGCCGGCGGTCATCGGCGCAGCGGTTCTCTATGTCGTCGAAGCGTGGAACTTCGACGATAACGAGCCCTTGTTGCCATTCAACCCGCAGCTCCACGCGGGAGCGCTGATCTCCGCTTCTCTCACCAGTCTCACAGGGACTAGACCGAGGTTTTCGGGTGTCGCTGGCCTCGGTCTGCGCGTGCCTGGCAGCAGCGGGCCGAGCAGCGCCATGGAGGTGAGCACGGGTCTCCTCGTCTGGCTGGAGGTGACCGAAGGGCTCCGCCAACCCGTCGTCGACGCCCTCATCGGCTATAAGGTGACGTTCGGGTCGTGGGGCAACTGAGTGCGCGTTTCACCCGGAATAGCGTCAGCTCTTTCTAAACACCTCCTCCGGATGATGAGAAAGGTAGGTTTGGTGTTCGGGGCAAAGCCGTCTAGCTGTCATTTCCGAGTCGAGGTGCAAGGCTTCGCGCGCCGTCGGGTCGAGTCGCGGCGCCGTCCGCATCGTCCCGTCATCCTCAAACATGATGAACCCCGATCAAACGCAGCGTGCGGATGCGGCGCGAGTAGCAGCCCGTTGTAGACGTCAAGCCTCTCCGCGTCGGTCTCGCAGTCCGCCCAGGGCTTGATGTGGCTGGCGCGCAGCAGTTCGGGCACCGCAAGGCCGGTCACCGCGCAGCGCCCGTCCCAGTAGTCCATCAGCCCCTCGCGCAAGAGGTCCTGCCCGACCCGCTCTACCACCACGCGATCGACCTCGGTAGCCCTTGGCATCCCGCTGGTCTTCGCCTCGAAGGCGTGGAGCAACTCGTCCGGCAGGGTTTCGATAGCTGGAACGCGCGGCGCACGACCCGGCGCAGCGCCTCGACGTCGGGCAAGGCCAGTGGCCAGTGAAGCCACGGCGCCCTCAGGTAGCGGCATTGCGACCGCGCCGCCCTGCTCCGCGAGCGCCTTCGCGACGTTGAGCCGCAAGACCGCCAGCAGGACGGGTCCGTCCTCGATGGCCGACAGCCAGAGACGCAGCGGGGCGTGCGTGCTCCCGAACCCCAGGCACTGCTCGTGGCCGGGCAGATCCTGGTCGAAGCCGTTGTCCACCGTCCCCTTCTCCAGGCGGGTGACAGCGCAGGGGGCAGGCTCACGAGGGCCCCCTCGCTTTCGGAGGTCAATTGGCCACTCCTAACGGCCTTCTATCGGCCACCCGCGAGCAGCAGCCGCTGCTGGAGAAGGACATCCTCTACGGGCGCATCCTCCGGAGCCACGGACCAGTGAAGTGGCGGTCCCGCTTGACTCCGTGCGGGTGTGTTCCCATTATGGGACCACTTCGTTGACCCCATTTTGGGAACATGCGCTGAGGGCCCTTGGTTATGAGATTGGTCGGCATGGAGGTCCTGACCACCTTCTGCAAGGAACATGGCGACGCTCGTGCCCCCATCGAGGCATGGGTCGCCGAAGTCCAGCACGCTCAATGGAAGGGGCCAAATGATGTGAAGGCCGTGTACCCGTCTGCGAGCATCCTGGCGAACAGCATCTTCATCTTCAACATCAAGGGCAATCGCTACCGACTGGAAACCCAGATCGCCTTCGGCACTGGTGTCGTCCTCCTGAAACGGGCCGGTACTCACGCTGAATACGACCGCTGGTGAACGTCGGAGGCCACCTATGGAACCTCGCATCATCAAGACCGATGAGCAGCACAAGAAGGCGCTCGAGGAGATCGCGGCTCTTGTGGCGCTCGATCCCAAGCCCGGCTCGGACGAGGCAGACCAACTCGAACTGCTCTCTTCTCTTGTCGAGGCGTACGAAAAGAGTCGCTTCCCCGTCGATCCCCCCGACCCCATCGAAGCGATCCGCTTCCGCATGGACCAGAAGGGGCTTTCTCAAGCCGACCTCGTTCCCTTCTTTGGGACGCGCGCTCGGGTGTCCGAAGTGCTTGCGGGCAAGCGCCCCCTCAGCATCTCGATGATCCGAGCTCTGCACGAGGGGCTGGGAATCCCTGCCGACATCTTGATCCGCTCACCGCAGCGGCGTGTCTTTGTAGATGAGAAGCCGACCGCCCCCGACTGGAGCCGGATGCCGATCAAGGAGATGGTGAAGCGGGGATGGATTGCCGCGACCCAGGCCCTGGTTCGAGCTGACGGCCCTCGTCTCGCGGAGCAGTTCGTGCTTTCCACGGGAGTGCTCGGCGGCGCAACTGGCTTTCGCCGAGGCATGCACGAACGAGCGAAGGAAGCCTCGGATCCCAATGCACTGCTGGCCTGGACGTCTCGCGCTCTCAGCTTGGCCGCGAACTACAAGACCGAGAAGTACGTGGCAGGCTCGCTCAACGAGGAGTTCCTGACCAAAGTGGCGCGACTGAGCTCTCAGCCGAACGGTCCCGCCCGCGCACGAGACCTCCTCGCCTTCACCGGGATCCCCCTTGTCTTCGAGAAGCATCTTCCGAAGACCTACCTCGATGGTTGTTCCTTCCTCCTCAAGGACGGGAGGCCCGGAGTCGCGCTAACACTCCGCTACGACCGACTCGACAACTTCTGGTTCACGCTACTGCACGAGCTTTCCCACATCCTCCGGCACGTCAGCGCAGAGAGACCTCTCTTCGTAGACGACGTCGAAGCTGGCGATGCTGCGGATGCCGACGAACGAGAGGCAGATCAGTTGGCAGGCGAGGCGCTCATCCCTCGTGCGATCTGGCGACGAAGCGATGCGTGCAGAGCGCCGTCGAAGAACGCCGTGATCGAGCTTGCCGACGAGCTCTCGGTCCATCCGGCGGTTGTTGTCGGGCGCATCCATAGAGAGACCAAGAACTACAAGCTCTTCAGGGGCATCCTTGGTCAGAACGAAGTATCCAAGCAGCTTGGCCTCAAGGCCTCGACGGGAGGGGAAGATGAATCGTAGCGATCTTGTCTACGTCCCCATTCTCAAGGCAAAGGCCGGCGAGTTCAGTGCGCTCAAGTCCCTCTCGGTCACGGCCCGTCGAGCAATCATGCCTCTGCTCGACATCCAGCCCATCCCTTGGAACTGGAAGGAAGGCGCTCCTGCGAAGACCCCCGAGGCTCACCTCGATTCCACAGCCAAGAACATCGCCAAGGTCTGGAAAGGCGGTACACCCATCCTTGTCGACTTCTTCGACTTGCCGCTCAAAACGCGCACGACGCCAGGCACTCACCCCGTCGACCACCTCCTTCACGCCCTTCACGCATCGTCCGTCGACGCAATCCCCACAGTGGGCCTCGATCGGGACACGGCCTTTGAAGATGCCGTAGGCCGCGCATCCGCTGCTACTGGCGGCAGAGTGGCCATTCGTCTACTCGAAGAGGACATCTCCTCCGCCGAAAAGACCTGCCGGGGCCTGCGGCGACTGCTCGCCGCCTCGAAGAGCAAGCCGGGGACTACCTCTCTGCTCCTCGACTTCCGAGGGCTCGACTCCGACCGCATCGATGACGCCAGTGAGCGTGCGCTTGAAATGATCGCTGCGGCCAATCGACTCGGTCCTTGGGCCCAGATCGTTGTAGCGGCATCTGGGATGGCCAAGGCGGAAATGAGCCAGATCACCACCAACTCAGAAGCCGAGCTCGAGCGCGTTGAGCTCTCCCTTTGGAAGAACATCATCCTCTTCGATAAGTCGAAGAGGAGGCCCCTTTTCGGCGACTACGGCATCGTGGATCCGGAGTTCGCCGACCCCAAGGACCCCCGCACATTGAATCCAAGCGCCAAGATTCGATACACCCTGGGGCAGACCTGGATCGTTTTGAAGGGGCACAGCTACAAGTCAGATCCGGAGCAGTTCCACCGCCTCGCGTCCTCCTTGCAGTCGAGAAAGGAGTACTGGGGCCTGGGGCACAGTTGGGGCGACGACTACATCTACAAATGCGCTAGGAAGCAAACTGGTCCCGGCAACCTGACGACCTGGGTCGGCGTCGATACAAGTCATCACTTGGAATTCGTGTCGTCGCAGATCGCCAATCTCCTCGCAGCTTGAGTTGAGCGCAGACGACCGCCTGTAGTTCTCCGAGGGTGAGGCTTTCCTGTAGTCGTGCCCAGATTGCCCGGCGCGGCATGCCGCGCAGCCCCGTGGCCACGCCCATGTCTTCGAGAAGTTGCAGTGCCTCGTCACGCCAGAGAAGTTGGACCAGAGCAGCAGGGTCCACGCTCGGGTTTCGCTTCGGCTTCCGGACTGGGGCAATCTCGACCGAAGTCCCCCTTGGGCGTGCGAGCAAGATGCCCCACCAACGAGGAACCGATTGCCGTGCGTCTGTGAGGTGCTTCTGCGTCACGACGATCGACGCATTGAAGAGCACCTTCGAGTAGGCGACCCGCTGGCGCTCCAGGCGTCGCAGTGAGTCGAGGTCGCTCTTGATCTCGTAGCCATCGAGGGCTGAGTCGACCACCGCAACGTCCACGAAGACGTCGCCCTGGCAGAGGCCGAGCTCCTCCACTACTCGGGCGGTCACGCCCATCTCTGAGCGCAGCCTGCCGCCTAGGACCGCACGGATGTCGGAATCTCTTAGAAGTTGACCCACTTGCGTCCCTCGGCCGTCAAGGCGTCTCGCCATGCCTACCCACGTCAAGTTGCTTTCGCCGCAAGTTCATCCCTACATAGCCCCGCCGTGGAGAGTCGCCCAGCCTGAGTGGGGGTGTCTCGACAGACACCTACTTCGCAAGAACCTCACGCACAGCCTTTCTGAACTCCTGGTACTTCTTGCGAACATCGCGGACGGAGGAGTCGAGGTCCTTCTGCAAACCCGAGTACCTCAGCGAATTTTCCAAGCTGTAGGAACTCGCCCGATCCGTGTTGAGATCAGGCTGGAGCGCGAACTGCCAGTCTGATTCGAGCGGCTGGTGGTTCGGAAACACGAAGAAATTCGTGGCAAGGAATACCAGTAGCGCGGCGGTCGACTTCGCGAGCTCCGAATGAAGAGCCCGAAGGCGTTTGTCGAAGAACTGGTTTGACTCAAGCTTGGCTTCGCTGACCAGCCTGTCCAGCGGCTCTGCCTGTGAGCGACAGTAGTCGTCGCTTGTCGTCAGGCGGTTGAGGAGAATCTCCAAGTCCTGCTCGGGCAAGAAAGAGTCGATCGCCGCAAACAGGGTTGTGTCGAGGGCAACATGCGCCTCGCTGACTGCTGGTGGACTGACGGCTACCTGCGAAGCAGCCTCAAGATTCGGTACGTCTAGGACAATTGGGTCGCCGCGAACCGGGAGCACAGTCAGCTCGAAGTGGTCGCACTCGACTGCTGCCACGTCGTCGCCGCCGCCCAGGAAGCTGTGGCCGAAGTACCAAGCCCCGCACGAGACTCCTACGCTCTCAAGGCGGAGCCCTCTTGCCGGCAGCCAAGGGAACCCGTTGATCGACAGGTTCTCGCGGGGCGTATTTGCTGCATGAATCTTGTCCCCGACCTTGAGCGTCGCCCCACGAATCGAATTGGGTGATCCGCTTGGGTTGACTATCTCGACCACAACGTACGCGGCCTTGTAGTCACGGAAGTAGCCCCCGGCTGCCGACAAGAGTTGCACGCTCTCGGTGGCTCCCGGCTTGCCAATCCTTGCGCTCTGCCGCTGCTCTGCGGCGGCCTTGATGGCCTTGAGCTTCTCGACCGTCCAAGTCACCTCGTCGTTGTCGATCTGACGGGAGTGAGTCCCGCAGAGCCAGATCCCGTTTTCTATAGAACTGCGCTCCTCTGGCGTCATCTTTGAGTCGTAGCGACGACTCCCCGGGCCGGGTGCAGCTCCGCAGATGTGGCACGCCACGCCCACGTTGTTGACCTTGGCCTCTGCCTCTTCTGAAGGTCCCGTGGTGTGGAGCTGGCAGTCCTCGAACGAGCACAGAAGTCCGACGCGCTGAGCCAAACGCCACTTCGTCATCAGAGGGAAGTCATCCCGGTTGTTCTCTGTCATCGGCGTCCCTATTGGGCTGAGGACATTCTGTCGTTCTGCTCTAAGACCATCCGCCTTGTTCGGTACTCCCTGAACCTCGTCACCTCTCATCAGGTCACACGTCCACGCATGCAAGCTGGTCACGCCGCGCTGTCGAATCTGGCATGAGACGTTTCAACAGCCTCCAGAATGCGGGCCCGTGCTGCGCCTCTCGTAGGTGTGCCACCTCATGGGCCACCACGTACTCGACGAGCCGGGGTGAGAGTTGCATCACCCGCCAGTGGAAGTACACCACGCCTCGCGAGCAGGAGCCCCAGCGGTAGCCCAGGTCGCGGACCTCGATGCGTCTCGGGGTTACGGCGAGTTGCTCGGCGAACGGCACTGCCTTGGCGGGCAACCACTCCCGCGCTTGCTTCGAGTACCAGTCGCGGAAGACGTCGCGAGCGTTCGGCCGAGCCGATCGAGCCAGCTCGAAGCGCCCCGCGATGAGCCTGAGCGGCACATCGACGGCTCCGACGAGGAGTAGCCGATAGCGGCGGCCGAGGTAGGAGTGGCCCTCGCCGGCGACGTAGCGAACCGGCAGCTCCGCCCGGTGGAGCATGTTCTTCTTCGCCAACTTCTCGTAGACCCACGGCAGCTTCGAGCGCACGGTCTTCTCGACGCCGCTCCAGGGTGTTCCTCGCGGCGCGTCGACAACAAGCTCACCGGCCCGGTCCACGGTGATGCCCACGGTCTTCCTGCGCGCGCTCCACCGCAGCGCGAAGGTGAGATCGCCGATGACGAGCTCGCGGCTCATTCGACCAGCCTCGGGTGCAGGGCCTTCGCGAGCTCGACAAGTCGGCCTGCGACGTCGGTGAGGCGCTCGAAGGGCAGGACGTCCGCATCATCGAGGCGCTGGACGACCCACCCGCGCAGAACATTCTGGGCCACCGTGCTTTTCCAGAAGTCGACCGCCCGGATCTCCTGCCGGGCGTGGTCCACGAGCTCTACGGTCAGCTCGGCAAGCTTCTTGAGGGTCTCGGGCGCGACCTTGCCGCCGCCCAGCTCGCACTCATCGACCAGGATGTTGAAGAAGGGCGCCTGGGTCTTGGGGTCGAGCCCGGTCTCGTCAGCGGGCCGCCCGGCCTGCACGGTCTTCACCAGGTCCTTGAGCGCCAGGTTGAGTTGATCCCAGTTCTCCTTGAAGCCCTCCAGCACCTGCTCGAGGCGCTCACTGAGCCGCTTGTAGTAGGCCGGATCCTCGTTGAAGTGGACGGCGATGTGGTAGCGCGCCGCGTGCTCCATCTCCGAGGCCTGCGACTGTTTCGACGGTCGGCCGTCCACGCGCGCCAGGAACTCGGCGTCGGTGATCGAGATGGGCGGGATCTTCGGGTTGACGCCCTTTGCGACGACGTACTCGTCGATCAGCTCGCGCACCTTCTGTCCGATGCCCGCGAGCTTGAGGTGCTCGTCGCGGTACAGGTTCGCCGCCTGCTGGGCGATGAAGCCCAGGATCTTCACGTCGCGCAGGAAGGGCCGGCCCTCGGGGCGGGCGCGGAAGAGCTCGAAGAGCGTGAGGAACCCCTTGAGCAGAACGAGGAACTCGGCGCGCAGCTTCGGATCTCGCAGAAGGTCGACGCAGTCGTTGACCTTGGCGATGTCGTTGATGCCATTCGTGCGGAAGAACGCGAGGACACGTTCATGGCGGTCGCGGAGCTTCGGGAGCTCGTCGGAGATGTCGGTGGCGACGCCCTCCACGTCCTCGGCGGTGTAGACGCTCAGGGCCTCGCGGAGCCGCTTGCCGATCCCGTAGTAGTCGACCACCAGCCCGCAGGTCTTGTGGGGTGCGGTGCGGTTGACCCGGGCGATAGCCTGCAGGAGGTCGGCGCCCTGCATGAAGCGGTCGAGGTAGAGCACCTGCTCGACCGGTGCATCGAAGCCGGTGAGCAACATGCTCTTCACGCACAAGAGCGCGAGCGGATCCCGCTTCGCCGGGTCGGCGTGAACGAGGGGCTTCTTGAACCGCTCGATCCGCGTGTCGATCTTGCTGCGATCGGACCATTCCTTCCACGCCGGGTCGTCGTTGTGTGAGCCGGAGATGACCGCAGCTACCTCGAGCGAGGCCAGAAGGTCGCGCCTCCGGTGCGCGCGAACCAGGAACTGCGTCTCGGGGTCCTTCCCCTCCAAGGCCTCGTCGGTAAGGCGGACCTGAGCGGCGGTGAGCGCGTCGATCCTCTTGAGGAGCCGCGCCTTGGCGTCTTCGAGGCCGGCCTGGAAGCGGACGACCGCCAACCGGCTTGCCGCGACGACCTGCGCCTTGAACCCGTTGGGCAACACGTTGTCGACGTAGTGGCGGATGATGTCGTCCGCCTTCTTCGCGATGAGCTTCGGCGCCTCCAAGACGTGCGTGGTGGTGGCGTACTTCTTCCGGATCGCCTCGCGCTCCTTCTCGCTGCGCTCGCCGAACATGTCGTCGAAGAGCTGGTCGACCGTGCCATCCGAGGAGACGCCACCCTCCGCGGTACGCAGCTCGTAGAGGATGGGGACGGTGGCGCCGTCTTCCTCCGACTGCTTGATGGTGTAGCGGTCGATGAAGGTCCCAAAGATCTCGTGCGTGCGCTTGGCGGCGCCCATAAGAATCGGCGTGCCGGTGAAGCCGATCTTGGCCGCGTTGGGCAGCGCCTCCATGAGGTTCAGGTGGAGGGTGCTCCCGTGTGAGCGGTGGGCTTCGTCGACGAGCAGCAGGATCTGATCGGAGGCGTTGAGCTCCTCGAACTTCCCGCCGGGAAGCTGCAGCACCTCGGCCTCGGCGGCCAGGGACGCTTCGGGATGCACCGGCGTGAACTCGATCACCTCGGCATCCTCGTCGCGCTCCTGCATCTTCTGGATGGTGCCGAAGACGAGCCCCGGTCCCTCCTCGCGCAGCTTCGCCTTGAGCTTCTCGGTACTCTTCGCCTTGAAGGGCGTCTCGCCGCTCAAGACGGCGGTGTCCGCGAGCTGCTTCTCGAGGTCCTTGCGGTCGGTAACGACCACGATCTTGAACGTCCGTAGGTCCGGCAGGGTCCGCATCTTGCGGACGAGGAAGACCATCGTGAGGCTCTTCCCCGAGCCCTGGGTGTGCCAGATGATGCCGCCACGCTGGTCGGTGCCGGCCTGCCTCTTCGTCTTGCCCTTCCGCAGGCGCCGAATCGACTCGTGGACCGCGCGGAACTGCTGGTAGCGAGCGACGATCTTGATTTTTCGGCCGGCGGCCTCGGTGAAGACCGAGAAGTTGCGGACGAGGTCTAGTAGGTGCTCGGGGCGCAGCATCCCTGCGACCAGCGTGTGTTGGCTGCGGAGCTTCTCGACGCCAAGCTCCCTGGCGACGTGGGCCAGCAGGACCGGGCTCGTGTCCTTCCACTCGAGGAAGTGCTCGGCGGTGGCACCGATGGTGCCGGCCTTGGCCTGGTGGAACCAGGTGGCGACGAGGAGCTGGTTGTAGTGGAAGAGCCGCTCGGCGCCCTCGTCGGCCTCGATCCAATCGCGCTGGTTGGTGTAGCGAAGAAGTTGCTCGATGGCCGCGTCCATCGGGTCAGTGATCTTCGGGCTCTTGCACTCGATGACGACGAGCGGGATGCCGTTCACGAAGAGCACGACGTCGGGCACGATGAAGTCGCGGTCGCTCTGCGCCCAAGGTGGGTCGACCCGGAACTGGTTGATGACCAGGAAGTCGTTCCGGGTGGTGTCCCGCATCTGGTGGAAAAGCGCGCGTAGCGCCCTACCGGCGGGCCGTTGATGGCCTGCGTGTATAGCAGGTCGGTCGGACATGCCTCAATGCACCTAGGCGGCGGCTTTCTTGTCTGCCCGCTGTTCACTCT
>DASXVQ010000233.1:0-3410 GCA_036504155.1 Myxococcales bacterium | reverse complement strand
TGGCGCGGTCCCGCACCAACTCGAAGGTCCAGGCGTCGTCGACGGCCGAGACCCCGCTCATCGCCACGTCGGCGGACTTGGGCGCCGGCGCCAATGGGGGCGCCGAGACGAGCTCGCGGTTGGCCTTCTTGCGCTCCAGGTCGAGCGCCGCGAGCAGCCGCTTCGCCGAGGCGAAGTCGCCCGTCTCCACGCGCCGCTTCTCCCGGCCGACCACTTCCCAATCGTCGATGGCGAAGATGCGCGAGACCAAGGATGCGCCGCCGAGCACGACCCCCAGGCCCTCCTCTCCCGCCTGCTTGGAGAGCGCCTTGAGCAACTGCTCGGCGACCGCGCGCTGCTGGTCGGCCTTGCCCGCCTCGACGTCCTCGGCGGTCACCTCGGCCTTGGGCGGGCCGGGCGGATCCTTCTCCTGGGCAGCCGGGGCCGCCGCCTTCGCGGTCGACGAAGGCCCCTTCCCTGCTGGCGGCGTCGGCTTGCCGGCAGCGGCCTTGGCGGGGGCAGGCTTCGCCGCGACCTTGGCAGGCTTCGCCGCCGCAGCCGGGGCCGCCGCCCACGGGAGCGGAGCGCACAGCGCCACGAGCAACGAGGAGAGAGCCGCGCGGGTCACCGCCCCATGATGCCGGAACTGCCGCCGGCCGGTCAGCCCTTCGACTTCTTGCCGGGGAGCAGGGCCCTCACCCTGGAGCGCAACGAGCCCAGGTGCTTGTCCGCGCCGCGCAGCACCGGGAGCTTGAACATCGACTTGGCGAGCGTGACGGCGAGGTCTACCGGCGTGCTCCCATGCGCCTCGATGCCCACCTTCACGCCCTGCAGCGAATCCTCGAGGGCGCCGCGGGCGATGGTCTGCGTTCCGTCGGAGCGGATCTCGACGATCAGGCGCGCGACCACCGGGAGCTCGCCTTTCTCGGCGACGGCCGTGGGCTTCTTCTCGGCGAGGTCGGTCGGGGGCGCGTCCCTGGTGTCGCGGTCGTCGGTCATGGGTGAATGAAGGCTTGAACGGAGCGAGTGCGCAAGGGCGGTTGCCTGAGAGGAGCACTGCGCCGACTGAAGCAGACGTGGGCGCCGATTCCCGAAGGATTGCCCCTCACCCGTTGCCCGGCCAGGGCTCCCGCGCAGGCCTCGCTCCGACGCGTCCGGATCCACGCACGGCCGCTCGCCGCATCGGGCGGCAGCGCCAGGGAATGACGAGAAGTCGCTCGGGAGCTCTACGTTTCTTCCTTGAGCCGCTGGACGAGCCCGTCGGCCTCGGGCTTGGCGTAGGCGGCATTGATGCCCGGCATGCCCTCGATCTCGCGGGTCGACACTCGGCCAGTGAAGATGGCCGCAAACCGGATGGACGGATGCGCCTGCCGCCACCTGGAAACGAGCGTCGCGCCCTTCGGCCCCTCGTCGCCCAGATCGTGATCGGCGACGACATGGGTGACTGAGTTCTGGCTCAGGATCTCGGCGGCGGCTTCACCCGAGGTGGCTGTGAAGACCGCGTCGAAGCTTCGCTTGAGCATCCGGCGGAGCACCTTGGTGATGTCGGGCTCGTCGTCGACCAGCAGCAGGACGCGGCTCACGAATCCCCTCCAAGAACGGTACGCGTAGCGCGGGCGGCAGGACGCGCTGTGTTGGCTAGTACGGTAGCAGGCCCCCGGAGGGTTGTGAAGTGCGTACGTACAATCCGTCCTGTGCGGCACTGAGGGAAAGTACGGCCGTCGGGTACGGTCGGAACTCTTGCCCGTGTGGCCCCGTGCTGGGTTTCTTCCGCGCTCAGGTACGGAGGCCTCTGGCCCCAGAGCCAAGGCGGGCCAGGCGGCGGGTCGTAGATCCAATGCCCGCCACGTCGACTCGAGCCCCTCGGCGCCTGGCCGTCCCGCCATCACTCATCGTCAAGGATGCCGCGCCGAACCCATGACGTTGGAGGGGAACGCGGTCAGGAGGCCGGCGTTCAACAAGATGCCCAACAGCGCCGGCACCAGAATGCCCTTCGCGTCGTACTTGCGCAGCCCAGCGAGCGCGAGCACGCCCAGGAAGCAAAGCGGGCAGCGGACGACGCCATGAGGCTCAAGGAGCAAGCCGACCAACTGCGCGAGAAGCTCTCGGCTGCTGAGCGGGCCGCCGAGGCCGCGGAAGCCGAGCACCGGAGCACTTCCGGGATGGCCGAGGCCGCCGGCCGGCGCCTCCGGGCCGCTGAGGCGGACCTCGCCGCGCCGCCGAAGTAGCCTGCGACCCAGAAACGACGATGGGCGGCTCCGTTCCCGGAACCGCCCGTCGCCGCTTGATCCTTCGTAGCCGAAACCCGGAATCGAACCGGGGACCTACTGATTACGAATCAGTTGCTCTGCCGGCTGAGCTATTTCGGCGTCCTACTCGAACAGCAAAAACGACGCGGTCGTATAGCACAACTCCCTCCGGCCGCGCCCAGAAATATTCGCCCGCTTCAGGGGCAGGTCGCCGCGGCGGCGGCGATGTTCCCGGTGATCGTCAGCTTCCACTGCCCGCACCCCTGCCCGTCCCGGCGGACGATCTCGATCCACGCGTCCACGTAGTCCGGGAAGATGATGCCGTAGTCGCCGTCGCTGGTGCAGAGGTTCTTGGTCGCGACTCCGCCCGAGGCGTCCACCATCTGCGTCGACCCGCCGCAGGTGCCGCCCAGGCTCAGGAACATGCTGTACGAGACGCCGGTCGGCGACTCGAGCTTGATCTGCCCGCTGGTGACCTCGTTGCTGCTGCCGAAGCGCGTCTCCAGGAAGCCCACGTGGTAGACGATCTCGCCCACCCCCTGCTTGACCAGCGGCACGCTGTTCGCGTCCCCGGCGATGTCGCCCAGCTCGATGAAGCTGCCACAGTTGTTGGCCGGCGGCGGCAGCGGCAGGTTGTTGATGGACACCTCGCAGCCGGTCCCCGAGTTGTTGTCGCAGTCCAAGAAGTCGGTCACGCAGTTCCGCGTGCAGCCCGAGGTCCCGCAGACCGCCGTCTGGTTCGTCGCCGGCTTGCAGGGGCTGTTGCAGGCCCCGCAGTTGTCGGTGTCGGTCTCCTTGTTGATGTTGCAGCCGGTGGCGTAGGCGCCGTCGCAGTTGAGCCAGGGGCTGGTGCAGCTGCCGATGGCGCACTGGCCGTTGTTGCAGGCGGCGAGGCCGTGGTTGACGGTGCACTGCGTCGAGCAGGTGCCGCAGTGGGTGGGGTCGGCGCTGGTGTGGATCTCGCAGCCGTTCCACGGGTTGGTGTCGCAGTCGGTGTAGCCGGAGGTGCAGGTCTTGACGACGCACAGCCCCTCCTCGCACGCGAAGGCGTCGGCGTTGGCGGGCGCGCACTTGCGCGCGCACTTGCCGCAGTGGTCGTTCGAGAGGTTGGTGTTCGTCTCGCAGCCGGGGATGAGCGGGTCGCAGTCCGCCCAGCCGGGCAGGCAGGCGATGGTGCAGCCG
>DASXVQ010000232.1:0-2703 GCA_036504155.1 Myxococcales bacterium | reverse complement strand
CCGGTCCCGATCTTCTTGGAGACGTAGCGGTCGAGCTCGTCGGTGAGGTTGATGTTCCGGGTAGGCATGGCGCGCTCCTCCAAGGAGAAGGTACCGGCAGGCCGGCGCATTGGCAATCTTTGCCAGTGCTGGCGAGAGCGCGCTCTTCGGGCGAGGCCACGGGGGGCGGGCGCGCCGCGTCGGGACTCCCCGGGGACGCTCACCTCCTGAACCTTCCCATCCCATGAACCGGCAAGCCCAGTGGAGGCAGGCCTCCGCGCCTGCGCCTTCACCGGGAGCCTGCTGCGGTCCCGGGCTCCCACCGAGAGCCGCTTGCGCAGGAGTGCACCCGCGGCCCCGGGCTCGTCCGTCGGCGACTCGAAGAACCCGTCGTGCGCGATCGACAAGGTCGCCCCCTCGCTGCCTCAAACCTCGAGGCGGGAGGCACGCTAGCACCTGGGTCCGACATCGCCGGATCGTGGAAGCGGCGAAGGTTGCAGGGACGCCGGCGCAGTTCGGCAAGCTCAGGGCAGGCCTGGCCGGGCTCTACTGGCTTCCGCGCCTCGATCGTCCCATTCGGGTTACTACGCGGGCTTCGACACGAGCCGCACCAGCCGCGGTAGGGGCTCGGGCTTCAGCAGCGCCTTCAGGCTGTCGAGCGTGCTGGTGCGCCCTTCGACGGCGGGGCAGGCCAGGCTCGGTGGAGCGCTGACCGAGGGCAGGCGCTCGGGCGGGCCGTCGCTGCAGCCTGACCGGCCGAGCGACCCTGCGCCGAGGCCGGCAGCTACCTCCGCTCAGTGAGCGCGCGGAGCGAAGACCTCGTCGAGGGTCTTGGCGTCGAGGATGACGTCGAGCCACTCGTCGAGCTGCTCGATGGAGGCCTTCGAGATCGTCTCGACTTGGCGAGCAGAGATCTCGCCGAACTTCTTCTCGAGCTGGCGAGTGAGCGTCGCGGCCTTGCCTCTGGCTTCGCCCTCGGCCCGACCCTCGGCGAGCCACTCCTTGGCGGCGATGGACATCATGTGCTCCTCCTTGTCCGGCATGGTCCGCCTCAGCGCCAGGGAAAGGCCCTTCCGGTTCGCGGCCTCGTACTTATCGGCAAGATAACGCCAGTACCTCTCCAACGACTCCTCGGGAATCTGTTTGGCAGGCGCGGAGGCCTGCCGCTCCGAACACAGAAATCAAAGGGCGGTCACCGTCTCCACCACGTCGCCCTTGTCGGTCCTCGTGGCGTACTTGAGAAGCAAGAGCCCCACGCTCAGCTGGGGATTCCCGGAGAGGGTGCTTTCGTCGACGCGTCCCACATCCACGAGGTGGATGGGAAAGTCCAAGACGTTGCGGCGCACCTCGTCGTTGCAGTCGAACACCCCGCTGAACCGCAACGGCGCGGCCCACGGCTCGGCGCCGTGGTAGACGACCAGGGCGATGACCGGCGGCAGCGACCTGTTTGGCGATCGCGGAGGCCCGCCGCCCCTCGCTTCGTCGGCCTCCTTGTCCAGGCGCTCCCACACGCGGGTGAGGTACCCCAGGAGTTGCAGGCCGATGCGCGGGTCCGAGGAACTCTTGTGCTCGACCAGGCAGTAGATGAAGGCGGTCTCACCCGTGAGCAGCTTCACGCGATAGAGCCGGTCGCTGCGGGTCTCGCGCAACTCCTTGTCCACGAAGGTGCCGTCCACCAGCTCGGGTTCGCCTGGTGCGAGCTGCGCCACGACCTCCGGAGGCAGCCGCTCGCGCAGGAGCGCCCCGGCCGCCCCCGGCTCCTCCATCAGCGACTTGAAGAATCCGTCATGCGTGAGGTGCAATCTCGCCCCCCCTCTCTGCTGCGAGTCTTGCGGCGAGGCGGAAGCTAGCACGCGGGTCCGACATCGCCGGGTCGTGGAAGCGGCGAAGGTTGCAGGGAAGCCGGCGCCCTTCGGCAAGCTCAGCGCAGGCGCGGAGGCCTGCCTCCACTGGGCCGCCTCCACTGGGCTTGCCGGCCTTCAATGACTGGGAAGGTTCAGGAGGCTCCCGATGTGGGCGCGGGAGCACCAGACCGGCCAGGCAGGGCTGGGCAGCGGCCGCTGGGGCGTCATCCTCGGAATTGCCCGAGGTCATAACGGGTCGTAAGGTTCTCCCAGAGGCGCCCGCCATGAGCGAAAAAGCCAATCTCGCCGTCAAGCTGGATCCGGTGCTGCACGCGAGGCTCAAAGCCCTCGGATTGGCGAGAAAACGATCGGCCCACTGGCTCATGTGCGAGGCCATCAGGCGCTACTTGGAGCAGGAAGAGGAGTCCGACCGCGCCAGGCAGGAGGCGCTCGAGCGCCTGGCTCGGTTCGACGAGACGGGGAAGTACATCGCCCACGAGGACGTGGACGCCTGGCTGAAGAGCTGGGGGTCTGACTCGGAGCTGCCCGCGCCCAAACGCACCCGTAAGTGGAAGCGATGAGGGTCCTCTGGCTCCCCGAAGCCGTTCGCGACCTCGAGCGCTTGCGGGAGTTTCTGAAGCCCAAGAACCCTGCCGCGATGGCTCGAGCGACGGCTCGGATTCGGCTGGCCACGGCAGCGCTCGCCGACCGGCCCCAACTCGGACGCGCGGTCGAGGGTGCTCCTGGCCTTCGGGATCTCGTCGTGCCCTTTGGAGGCGGGGCGTACCTCTTGCGCTACCGCGTCGATCCCGAGGCCGTCGTGATCGCCAGGGTCTGGCATGGCCGGGAGGAGAGGGGCGATAGAGAGTAGTGCCCGCCT
>DASXVQ010000231.1:0-4027 GCA_036504155.1 Myxococcales bacterium | reverse complement strand
GCCTTGTAGGCCGCCAGCGGCACCGCAGCCCGTACGTCGCCGGCATCCAGCGCCTTCACGAATCGTCGCCTCGAGTGCATGTTGCACCCGACCTCGATCCGCTGGCCGCTCTTGAAGCTCGCGTCGAAGAGTCCGGCTGCGGTCGGCAACCACGTAGCCGGTGGCGGGCCGCGAGAAGATCTTCGGGGCCGACCTCCCCCTCGAGCTGCCCCGTCTTCTTCCCGGTAGACGTGTACAGGTAGGCCGCGGCGTCGTCGCCGACGTAGCCCCAGAGAGTCCCGATCGCCACTGCGTAGGCGTTGTCTTTGTCGCGGACCGGCAGGCTGGTCCCGTCCAAGTGCATGACCTTCGACGAGAGGATCCGCGCGAGCATGTGCCCGCCAGATCGGCAGCAGCAGGTCCGTCGCCCAGGCGATCTGGTCGGCCATCGACGAGCTGGGCATGTCGAGCCCCAGCCGCTCGAGCCGCTCGTGCTCGCGGTGCAGCGGCAGGCCGTCGCGGTACTTGTCGACCACCAGCTCGCTGACCAGCCGGGAGCCGTAGGCGCCGCCCGGCGACAACCTTGTCGCCCATCGGCGCCCGCACCATCTCGGCGTCGCAGTCCTCGCAGGCGAGCACCTCGCGGAGGTCGACACGCACGACGACTTCGGCCGGGATCAGGTCGATGACCTCGGTGCGCTCGTGGCAGACGCAGCGGCGTTCCTTGCCGCAGGTCGGGCAGGCACGCTCGTCCTCGGGCACGGGGATCGGGTTCTCGACCCGGCGCAGGCTCGAGGGCGGCGGGCGCCGCACCGCGGGCTGCCCGGGGCGGGTCGGTCCGCATCCGGACGGCCACCGTGCTGCTGGGCGGCGGACTCGAGGTCGCGGTTGGCCTGCTCCAGCTCGCCTTGCGACTGCTCCCGAAGCTTGCCCAGGAAGAGGTCGAGCTGCTCCTTGGAGATGCGCTCGCCCCGGTTCTTGGCCTCCCCGGGCCCGCGCCAGCAGCTTCTCCAGCTCCTCCGTTGCGCGACACCAGCTTGGCGACGAGCGCGAGGACCTCATCCTCGTGGCCGCCGGCCAGGAGCTCGCGCAGCACCGAGAAGGACCGAGCCTTTCAGCTCGGTCGCCGGCGCCTTGGGCTTCGCGTTGTTCGGGGAGTCGGCCACGCGCACACAAGGTGCGTCCGCGATACACGTTGTCAAGCGGACGCTGGACGAATTCTAGCGCGCCGCCTCAGCGGCCTCCGGCCCCGAGCAGGTGGGTTCCACCGCGCCGCTGCGCGCGAGGGCGCCTGGGCCAGACCCTCGAGCAGCATCGCCAGTTCGTGGGCGTCGATTTCCACCCGCGACGCCTCGGGCGTCACCCGCTCGGGAAACGTGCAATCGACCCCTCTCCAAGCGCTTGTGCACGATCGTGAATCCGCCGCGGGTCCACAGCAGCATTTTCACCTGCGTCCGCTGCCGGTTCAGGAAGAGGAAGACGTGGCCGGACAGCGGGTCGGCGGCCAGCACCGTGCGGCACCTCAGTTCGAAAGCCCCTCGAACGACTTGTGGAGGTTCGCCGGCGCCGTCGCCACGTAGACGCGGACCGACTCGGGCAGGAGGATCACGGCTCGCCCTTCCTCGAGCGACCGCAAGACCGCAGCCGTCCAGGCGGGCCGACGCCGCGTTCAGTTCGTGCACTTCGACGCGGGCGTCCCCTCGGACCAGCACCGCCGGCGCCGGGCCGCCGTCCGCCGGAGCGGACCTGACCACGACCGGCACGAACGCAGGCGCAGGGCTACCGGCCGCCAGAGCCGACGCGACCTCGACCGGCATGAGCGTTGGCGCCGGCAACGACTGCGCTTGAGGTCATCGCGGCCTTTGCCCGCAAGCAGCCGCCTCCGCCCACCGGCTCAGGCGGCGTGGGTGGATCTTCGTGCGCCGCGCGAAGACGGTCAGCGACACCCCACTCTCGGCCCAGGCGTTCAGGGCCAGCCGTGCGTCCTCCTCGCGCCAGTAGCGGTTGTCGATCAATTCTGCGACCTGGCGCTCCAACTCCGTCTGCATGCAGGACTCCTCGTGCGCGGGCCTCCGCCTACGCGCCGAAGCCTCCTGCAGATTGCGCGTTCACGTCAGGGTACGGACCAGCGGATGGATACCCTTGTACCGGCGAAGTCAGCCGGCGCATTCTCCGTGACGCCATGACTTCGCCCACGCCTGCAGTCGCCATCGAAGCGCCCCGTTCCATGGACGAGGTGCGCGAGCTCTTCCAGGAGTACGCGGCCTCGCTCGAGGTCGACCTCTGCTTCCAGGGCTTCCAGAAGGAGCTGGCCTCCTTGCCCGGCGACTACGCTTCACCGGGCGGCACCCTGCTCGTCGCCCGAGTCGATGGTGCGCTGGCGGGCTGCGTGGCGTTGCGGCAGCTCGAGCCCGGCACCGGCGAAATGAAGAGGCTCTATCTGCGCCCGCAGCACCGCGGGCTCGGGCTCGGGGCGTGCCTCGTCGGCGCAGTCATCGCCGCCTCGCGCGGCCGGGGCCACACGCGCCTGCGTTTGGACACGTTGCCTTCGATGGCGGACGCCATCCGGCTCTACCGGCACTTCGGGTTCACGGAGATCGCGCCCTACCGGCCCAACCCGGTGCTCGGGGCGCTCTTCTTCGAGCTGGATCTCTCGCGTGGTGCTGGCCGCCCGGTCGTGAGGGAGAACGTGGAGCACTACGTCTGGGGCGAGCAGAACGACGGTTGGCGTCTCGTGCGGTCAGAAGGCTTGAGCGTCATCCAGGAGCAGATGCGCCCGGGCACGAGCGAGGTCCGCCACCTGCACCGCAAGGCGCGGCAGTTCTTCTTCATCTTGAGTGGGCGCGCGTCCTTCGAGGTGGCGGGCGTCACTCATCCGCTGGAGGCGGGGCAGGGGATGGAGGTCGCGCCCTGCGTGCCGCACCGGTTCTTCAATCCCGGTCCCGAGGAGCTGCGCTTCTTGGTGGTGTCGGCGCCGCCCAGCCATGGGGACAGGATCCTCATGGTCCAGGATTGAGGACTTCATGGACCTGCACTCTTTGGCCAGCGCGGTCGAGGGCGAACTCGTGCTGAAGGCGGAGGTCCGCGCCTGCTTCAGCGAGACCGACCTCACTGTTCGCATTCGGTGGAACGCGACGGATGGCGAGGTCGAGGCCGAGGTCCCGCTCCCGTCGAGGCGCAGGGTCGTCTCCGAAATCCAGCGGCGGAGACGGCGGCTCAGCCCCGGTGACGCCCGTGAACTTGTACGGAAGATCGTCGAGGCGGCCGAGCGGGAAGAGATGAAGCTTCAGGACACTTCGACGACGAGTCATATCCTGAAGCTCGAGTGGCGATCGGAAGACGCGTCGAAATCGGTGAGAGGAGAATCCACGTTCGCGACGCGCTCGGCGTTTTTCGGGTCCGAGGGCGAGCGAATCGCGAGGGAGATGATGGCTCGCGGCGGGTTGCCCGAGAAGGCGAAGGCCATGGTGGAGGAGGGCTTAGCGAAGGGCTTCTACATCCGCGCGATGGCCCTCACCGAACTGGCGGAGGAAATCTTCGCGAGCATTCCGCCGGAGTAGCGGTCGTTGGCGCTTGGTGCGTGCCGAAGGGCTGCGCGTCAACCGGAAGGCGCGGCAGTTCTTCTTCATCCTCGGCGGACGCGCGAGCTTCAGATCGCCAGAGTCACGCACCTCCTGGAGCCTTGGCGCCCGTCGATGAGCTTCGACCAGAGCCACCAACGGCGGGCTTGGTACTAGCTCTACTGTCTGAACTCGCCCTCGTCGCCGGGTTGAAACTCGCAGTGGTTGAGAAACCCAACAAACCCAACTACTTACAGAGACCCATTGACTGGGCCGGGCAGGTCTGAAAGTGCTCTGCGCCTAGAGCTGCGCGGAGGCGGTCACATGGGAAGACGGCTGGACCCGGCTGGCGAAGTCGACGTGGGCGAGCTGAGCGCTGCGGACATCGAGGAGATCTCCGCTCGGCTCGTCGAGTTTGCCCGCCCCTACCAGGCGCTCATGCAGCTGGAGTCCCAAGGCGAGCACCTGGGCACCTTCGTCGGCGGCCT